>CAWAWT010000086.1:0-41096 GCA_963785855.1 uncultured Alphaproteobacteria bacterium | reverse complement strand
CAAGGGCGCCTGCGGCGTCGCTACGCGAGGGCGCTGCGCGCCCCCCTGGACCTGCGAGCCTCTGCGGCCCCTTCGGGCAGGGCTTGCGGGCAGGCCGGGGGCCTGCCCGGCTGGTGCGCAGCGCCCCCGAACCTCGGTTGCTCGGTGGCCGCCGGTAAAGATCGTGGAATGACGGGCGCACGCCGCCCTGTCTTCAGCTTTCTGGGTTTCCACAACCAGAGACGAAGACGGAGACGAGCGTGCGCACGACGAGGCTATGGCGGCGGGTGCTCGGGGTCGAGCACACGGTGATCGAGTCGGTGGACCTGGAGACCGACGGGCGGGGCCGGGAAGCTGCTGGTGGCCCGGGTGCGGGTCAAGGCCGGTGCGGCGCGGCGCTGCTCGCGCTGCCGGCGGCGCTGCCCGGGCTATGACACCAGCCCGGCGCCGCGGCGCTGGCGGGGCCTGGACCTGGGCACCACCCAGGTCTACCTGCAGGCCACCACGTCGCGGGTGTCGTGCCGCGAGCACGGGGTGGTGGTCGCCGCGGTGCCCTGGGCCCGGCCCGGGATCGCGGTTCACCACCGCGTTCGAGGACACCGCCGCCTGGCTGGTCTGCCACGCCACCCTGTCGGTGGTCGCGATGCTGCTGCGGGTGGCCTGGCGCAGCGTGGCCGACATCGTCACCCGGGTGGTCGCCGACCGGGCCGGCCGCAACCGACCGGCTGGCCGGGCTGCGCCGGATCGGGATCGACGAGATCTCCTACCGCAAGGGCCAGCGCTACCTGCTGTGCGTGGTCGACCACGACACCGGCCGGCTGGTGTGGGCCGGGAAGAACCGCACGCAGCAGACCTTGGGCGGCTTCTTCGACGACTCTCGGCGCCGACCGCGCCGCCCAGCTCACCCACGTCTCCGCCGACGGCGCCCAGTGGATCCACGACGTCGTCGCCGAGCGGGCCCCGAACGCCGTGCTGTGCCTGGATGCGTTCCATGTCGTGGCCTGGGCCACCGACGCCCTGGACGAGGTCCGCCGCGCCATGGTCAACCGGCTACGCGCCGGCGGGCACCACCACAGCCCTCCTGGCCTCCTTTGTAGTCGACATCGTTCCGAAGTTATCCCGCACCGGCCGCCGTGATCTTTGTGGTGAACTCCGCGTGTTCCTGCGTTTCTGCTAAAGCGGATCGTCGGGGAGGATTTGAGTGCGGCGGTGGAGATGCCGCAGAGCTGTTTCCGTCTGGCGGATGTGCCGCGTTCGATCACCTGGGATGAGGTGCGTCGGATGCTGATAACGGTCATCACGCGGACAGCCCACGGACGACGGGATTACGCGATCCTTCTCCTTGCTCGTCACGTACGGACTTCGCGGCCGTAACGGTCGCGGCGACTCACGCTCGACGACTTCGGACTGGAAGCGCGAGCGGCTCCGCGTTTCCGGAACGTAAAGCCGGGCACTCAACAGCCTACCCATTGGCCGGGGTAGTGGCCGAGGCATTGATCGATTATCTCCAGCGTGGTCGGCCCGACACGCCCGACCGCCACCTGTTTTTCCGGGCGCTCGCTCCCCGCAAGCCGATCAGCAATGGGGCTGTATCCTCGTGCGTCGCCCTTTATCTTCAGAAAGCGGGCGTGAAGGTTCATCGGGCGGGAGCTCACACGCTCCGGCACACGTGTGTTCAACGGCTGATCGATGCCGAATTCCCACTCAAGACGATTGGTGACTATGTGGGGCATCGCTCGCCGTCGTCGACCGAGATCTACACGAAGGTCGCACTCACCGCCCTGCGGGAAGTGGCCATGGGCGACGGGGAGGCGTTATGAACACCTCCATCTTTCACAGCGCCTTGGCGGAACCCCTCGGTCACTTCGTGCAATATAAACGCGCCCTGAATCGTAAGTACCGGACCGAAGCGGCGGCGCTCAGACTGCTCTTGGACCACTATCTGTGTGAGCACGCCGTCGCCAGTAGGGAGGCCATCGACAGCACGCTGATCGACGATTTCCTAAAATCCCGACCACGCGCCAGGCCCCGTAGCTACAACCATCTGGTGGGCGTGCTCCATCGTTTTTTCGCCTGGGCGGTCATGCAACGACTGACGATCATCACCTGACGCCCCGAAACCCGGCCGATACCCGCGATGATGCCGGCGCCCGGAACCTCGCCGTCGTACAAGTCGCAGGCTGCGAGCTGGCCAATTTCGAGAAACGGCGAGCCTGGATCGAGGAGGCGCTCGACGCGGTCTCGCGGTAGGAGCTTGCCGCGCGACACGTGGCGCCCGCGGCTCTTGTCCGTGCCCCCCTTGGCCGCTTGCGCGACGTCAGCGCGCAGCTTTGCCGCAAGCGCCCGGTTATGGACGTCGCGCGCGCGAAAATCGTCGCTGTCGGTCGCGATCCTGCTTTCGATACGCGGCGCGCTCATCCATCCATCCGTTGGTCGAAAACCCGAGCCGCTCGACTAGCCGCTGCTTGCGCCATTGCAAAGTCACGCCTTGAGCAGCAGGAGAGGCGCCCCTTGGGAGAGAGGTCACAACGATGAAGAAGACGCTGTTCTTGATTTTCGCTTCCGCGCTCGCATTGAGCGCCTGCAATACCCACGCCGGCAACCAGGCCGGCCAGTCGCAACAGCAAGGCGCCGACCTTGGCATCGACCCATCCTGGATGGACAAATCGGTCGCGCCAGGTGACGACTTCTTTAGCTACGCCGACGGCAGCTGGGTCAAGAATACGCAAATCCCCGCGGACCGGTCGAACATCGGCGCGTTCTGGATCGCCGACCAGCAGCGCGAAAAGAACACTCGCGCCTTGTTCGATGAGCTGCTGAAATCCAATCCGACCAGCGGCACGGATGGGATGATCGCAAATTACTACAATGCCTATCTCAACACCGACGCCATCGACCGCGCCGGATTGGCGCCCGCAAAGGCCGATTTGGACGCTATCGGGCGCATTACCGACACCCATCAGCTGAGCGCTGCGATCGGAGGCACTCTGCGCGCCGATACCGACCCGCTCAACGCCAGCAATTTCCATACCGAGAACCTATTCGGGATCTTCGTCAGCCAGGGCCTTGCGACCGCGGGCGAGCAGCTGCCTTACCTGATGCAGGGTGGCATCGGGCTTCCAGAGCGCGATTATTATCTCTCTGCCGACCCGAAGATGAGCGACATTCGGAATAGGTACCGAACCTACGTCCAGACCATTCTCCAGGACGCCGGCTATCCCGACGCGGGAGGCGCTGCAGGCCGAAATCCTTGACCTCGAGACCAAGATCGCAAAGGCGCATGAGGCCCGCGAGGTCAGCGAAGACACGGGCAAGGGCGCGCAGGTTTGGACCCGCACGCAGCTGGAGCAAAAAGCTCCGGGCATCGATTGGACTGCGCTTCTCAACGCAGCGCAACTCGGCAATGCCCAGAAGTTCGATGCATATCATTTCGCAGCGATCCCGGGCCTTGCGGCGCTGGTTGGCTCCGAACCCCTTCAGAGCTGGAAAGACTGGCTCACCTTCCATACGCTCAATCAGCATGCAAACGCGCTTCCAAAGCCGTTCCGAGACGCCAGCTTCGCCTTCAACGGCACTGTTCTTCAAGGCGTAACGAAGCCAAGGCCGCGCGATATCTTAGCGCTCAATTCGACCAGCAACGCGCTCCAAGACGCGGTCGGAAAGGCTTATGTCGACAAATATTTCCCGGCTTCGGACAAAGCCGAAATCGAAGGGATGGTCGACAATCTCAAGGCCGCCTTCTCACGCCGAGTGAAAGCGATCGGCTGGATGGCGGATTCGACCAAGCAAGAAGCATTGAAAAAGGTCCAGAACATCGTCGTCGGCGTCGGCTATCCCGAAACGTGGCGGGATTATTCGGGGCTGACGATCACCGCCGACAATGCTTATGCCAATCAGAAGAACGCGAGCCTGTGGGAATATCGGCACCAGATCGCCAAGATCGGAAAGCCGATGGACCGGCACGAATGGTGGATGCCGCCACAGCTGGTCAACGCGGTCAATCTGCCGGTTCAGAACGCGCTGAACTTCCCCGCGGCGATTCTTCGTCAAGCCATTCTACGATCCAAAAGCTGATGCCGCATTTAACTATGGCGCCATTGGAGCAGTGATCGGGCATGAGATCAGCCACAGCTTCGATACCGGAGGCGCTCTGTTCGAACTCATCGGGCACCCTGCGCAACTGGTGGACTCCGGCGGATTTCAAGCACTTCCAGCAATTTGCCGACATGCTCGCCAAGCAATATGACGCCTATGAAGCTCTTCCTGGTCTTCACGTGAACGGGAAGCTCACGATCAACGAGGACATCGCTGACGTGGCCGGCCTGGGCGCCGCCTATGAGGCTTATCATGCATCCCTCAACGGCAAGCCGGCGCCGGTCATCAACGGCCTCACGGGCGACCAACGGTTTTTCATTGCGTTCGGTCAGGCCTGGGCGTCGAAGATGCGTCCGGAAATCCTTCGGCAGATCGTTCTCACCAATGGCCACGCGCCTGATCAATTCCGAGCCGCGACCGTGCGCAACATCGACGCCTGGTATCCGGCGTTCAAGGTGCAGCCGGGCCAAAAGCTCTATCTCACTCCGGATAAGAGAGTGAAGATCTGGGGCTGATGACGAGGGCCGCTCTGCGCGCGCATCGGGATGCGCGCAGAGCGGCCCAAGTAGGTCTCATCTCGCTCGCGATCAGCTAGTGTCTCGCCGTTGCAGGCGAGACGATTTCATTTTCAAGGTTTGGAGTTCTAGGCGCCGATCACTTCGCGGCCGATGAGCATTCGGCGGATCTCGTTGGTGCCGGCGCCGATATCGAGGAGCTTGGCGTCGCGATAATAGCGTTCAACGGGCCAATCCTTGGTATAGCCGGCGCCGCCCAGGGCCTGGACCGCCTCGTTTGCGACCTTCACTGCGTTCTCCGAGGCGTAGAGGATCGCTCCTGCTGCATCAAAGCGCGTTGTCTTGCCCGCGTCGCACGCCTTCGCGACATTATAGACGTAGGCCCGGGCGCTGTTCAGAGCGACATACATGTCGGCGACCTTGGCCTGCATTAGCTGGAACGAACCGATCGGCCTTCCGAACTGCTTGCGCTCGCGGACATAGGGCAGCACCGTGTCGAGGCAGGCCTGCATGATTCCGATCTGGATTCCGGCGAGCACAGTGCGCTCATAATCGAGACCGCTCATCAGCACTTCGACGCCCTTGTTCTCCTCGCCAAGAATGTTCTCGGGCGGAACGAAGCAATCGTCGAAGACCAGCTCGTTGGTCGGTGAGCCGCGCATGCCGAGCTTGTCCATCTTCTGACCGATCGAGAAACCGTCCATTTCCTTTTCGACAAGGAAGGCGGTGATTCCGCGGCTGCCCTCGCCGGTCTTGGCATAGACCACCAAAGTATCGGCACAGCCGCCATTCGTGATCCAGAACTTGGTGCCATTGAGACGGTAGCCGTTGCCGCTCTTCTCGGCCTTCAGCTTCATGCTGACGACATCGCTGCCCGCTCCAGCTTCGCTCATTGCCAGCGCGCCGACGTGCTCACCGCTGATCAGTTTCGGTAGATATTTCTGTTTCTGCTCCGCGTTCGCCCATCGACGGATCTGATTGACGCACAGATTCGAGTGAGCGCCGTAGCTGAGGCCGACCGACGCCGACGCCCGGGCCACTTCTTCCTGCGCAACGACATGCTCGAGATATCCGAGCCCGAGCCCGCCATAATCCTCCTCGACGGTGATTCCATGGAGGCCAAGCGCACCCATCTCGGGCCAGAGCTGTTTCGGAAACTCGTCCGTTTCGTCGATCTCGGCGGCGATCGGAGCGATCCGGTCGCGAGCGAAGCGCTCGGTCGTTTCGCGGATCGTGTCGGCCATTTCGCCCAGCTGAAAATCGAGCCCGGTGTCGGACATGGTCGCTTCTCCTGTTCGGCCGGCCGCTAGCAGAGCGTTCGCGGTTTGAACAACTGGACGGTCAGCCTTATGTGCGCTGCAACATTCAACTCCGGAGCATTTCCAATGGCCACCACCGCATCTGACCCCACCGTCATCCTCTCTATCGCTCGTACCCCGATGGGCTCGATGCAGGGCGCACTGGCGGATGCAACCGCAACCGATCTCGGCGCGACCGCGGTCAAGGCCGCAGTGGAGCGGGCCGGAATCTCGGGTGACGACATCGACCGCATCTACATGGGCTGCGTCCTTCCTGCGGGCCTTGGCCAGGCACCTGCCCGTCAGGCAGCGATCAAGGCTGGCCTCCCCAAGTCGGTGCAGGCGACGACGGTCAACAAGGTCTGCGGATCCGGAATGCAGACCGTGATCATGGGCGATGAGGCGATCCGCACCGGCAACGCCGAAATGATCGTCGCCGGCGGCATGGAGTCGATGACGAATGCCCCCTATCTCCTGAAGAAGCACCGGTCGGGCGCGCGCATCGGCCATGACACCGCCTATGACCACATGTTCCTCGACGGGCTCGAGGATGCCTATGAGGAAGGCCGCGCAATGGGCAGCTTCGCTCAGTGCACCGCTGACGAATATCAGCTGACGCGCCAACAGATGGACGATTACGCCATCGAGAGCCTGCGTCGTGCCAAGGACGCGATCGACAATGGCGGCTTCAAAGATGAGATCGTGCCGGTCACGATCAAGAGCCGCGCCGGTGAGACCAAGGTCGATACCGACGAGGCTCCGGGCCGCGGCCGTCCGGACAAGATTCCGCAGCTGAAACCCGCATTCGCAAAGGAAGGTACAATCACGGCGGCGACCTCTTCGTCGATCTCCGACGGCGCCGCTGCGGTCGTTCTGACGAGCGAGTCCAACGCGCGCGACAAGGGCCTCGATCCCGTCGCCCGAATCGTCGCAACAGCTGCGCACGCGCAGGAGCCCGCTCAATTCACCGTCGCCCCGATCGGAGCGATCGAGAAGGTGCTGAACAAGGCCGGCTGGAAGGCTGCCGACGTCGACCTTTGGGAAGTCAATGAGGCGTTTGCGTGCGTCGCAATGTTCGCGATGAAGGACCTCGGAATCCCGCACGAGAAGATCAATGTGCATGGCGGCGCGACCGCTCTCGGGCACCCGATCGGCGCCAGCGGCACGCGCATTCTCGTGACTCTGGTCAACGCGCTGAAGCAGAAGGGTGGAAAGCGCGGCGTCGCGAGCTTGTGCATCGGTGGCGGCGAAGCGACCGCGGTCGCTTTGGAGCTTATCTAAGGTTTAACTCGCGGCTATAATCTTGTGGTGCTAAGGCCCTCCCCTCAACACCAGGGGAGAAAGCCGATGCGTCTCACCATCTGTCTTGCCGCTGCGCTCGCCATTTGCGCAACCTCGGCACCAGCTCTGGCCAAACACGCGGCCAAGCAAGCAGCCTTCCAGATCGATAGCACGACATGGACGTACGTCGACAAGAAGAGTGGCAAGCTGAAAGAGTCGATCGACGCCGATGGCAATTACATCACGCAGACCATTGGCGGTAAGCACATCGATCACGGCACGGCGATGATGAAGGACGCGAAGGCGTGCTTCACGAGCGCCATGACCAAAGACGGCGAAATGTGCTGGACGACGCACCCGGTGAAGATCGGTCATTCGTTCGTCACGACCAACGACAAGGGCAGGAAGCTGAAGGTGACCCGCGTCGCCTACGCCAAATTGTCGATGCCCGAGTAAGGGCAGCCGAACCTAGTTTGCGCCGGCATACGCCTGGCATTCGATCTCGACGAGACCGCCGAGAGCGAGGCCGTTTGCGCCGAATGCGCTGCGCGTTGGGAGCGGGTCGCTGAAATATTCGAGGTAGACGACGTTGAACGCGGGCCACTGGGCCATGTCGGCGAGCATCACGGTGCAGTGGAAGACGTCCCTGAAGCCAAGTCCAGCGTCAGCTAGGACGGTCCCGATATTCTCGAGCGCTTGACGCGCCTGGCCGGCCATGCCCTCAGCCAGAGTTCCGTCCGCGCCGAAACCCATTTGGCCCGAGAGAAAGAGAATGTCGCCGACGCGGACCGCCGACGAGAACGGGAGTGGACGACCCGCGAGCTCCGATCGAGCCAGATAATCTGGTCCGCTGCCAGTCATGCGATCCTCCGCCTCAGTCCACCACTTCGTTATCGGCGACACCCCAAAGGTCGGACGTGCGGACATATCCGTCCTTCTTGCCGATTTCGATCCGGCACCAGCCATCGCCCCTGCATTTGCTGATGCGCCCGACGACGCCTTGCTCGACGCGGTAGCGGACGCTCGCTCGGTCACCCGGATCGGCACGGATCGAACGTGGCTCTCCCGGCTTCACGATCGCGGTCCGGTGGTCGCTCAGCATCGTCACCAGCATCCAGCCCTGCGCCCCGTCCGGATCCTGAATTAGGCGCCACGTTTCGTACTTCTTGACGACACGGACTGGAAGGTCGCGCCGCTGGTATAGCCAGACGTTGGGATAAGTTCGGCCCGGGCCGGTGTGGGTCAGAGCCAGGCCGGAAGCGATCGAGGCCCAATAAGGCGGCTGTTTTTCCTGCGCGCTCGCAGGAGCCGCTACAACAATCAGCAACAGGCCGACAAACGCCCCCCGCAACGACATCACGCCCCCGTCAAAATCCGATCGACCAGCTGCTTCACCGTCGGGATAAATCCGTTTGAATAAAAGGGATCACTCTTGAATTGGAACGCGGCGTGACCAGCGAACATGAGGTTCTGTTCCACCGGCCCACCATGAGCGATCTCCTGCAGCGTCTTCTGGATGCAGAAGCTCCGCGGGTCTGCGAGACGACCGGTCGAGTTTTTCTCATTGTCGGCCCAGGACGAGAAGGAGCATTGGCTAAGACAACCCATGCATTCGGCCTGATCCTTGCGGATCAGCTTTTCTTCCTCGGGCGTCACAAAGATGAGCGTGTCGTCCGGGCTCTTCATCGCGTTGGTAAAGCCGCGCGCATACCATTCGCGAGCGTGGATCAGGTCACCCTTTGTGACCCAGTAATTCTTCTTCGTTCCGATTCCGACGTCGAGCTCAAAATGGTGATCGCCGATCGGCTCCTTGGTGTATGCGATCTGACGCTCGCTCCGCGCTTCGAGGTTTCGGAGGAAGGGGTTGCGAACCGCGGACGAATAGAAGCCGGTCGGGGAGAAGCGGTGCAGGAGCACGTCGCCTTCCTCGAGCGTCATCAGACGCGCTTTCCACTCGGGCGGAATCGGGCTTTCCTGCGTCAGGAGTGGCCGAGTGCCGAACTGGAAGACGATCTGTCCGAGTTCGGGATTGTCGATCCAATGCTCCCACTCATCGAGTCGCCAGACGCCGCCGGCCATGACGATCGGAACGCTGTCTGGCACGCCCTCGGAGCGCATCGTCGCACGAAGTTCGGCGACGCGTGGGTAAGGGTCCTGGGGCTTGCGCGGATCTTCCGCGTTGGACAGGCCATTGTGCCCGCCAGCCAGCCAAGGATCTTCGTAGACGACAGCCGCGAGCCACTCGGCGGCCTTGTGATAGGCGCGCTTCCAAAGTGCGCGAAACGCCCGCGCCGAGCTGATAATCGGCAGATAGCTGACGCCGTAGGAGGCTGCGATCTCCGAGAGTTTGTAGGGCATTCCAGCACCGCAGGTGACGCCGGTCACCAGACCCTTGGTGCGCTCGAGAACGCCGTGGAGGACGCGCTGCGCGCCGCCCATCTCCCACAGCACATTGATGTTGATCGCGCCCTTCCCGCTCGCGACGTCATAGGCCCGCTGGACCTGCGCGACCGCGCCGTCGATCGCATATTTGATCAGCTCTTCATGCCGGTCGCGGCGAGTTAGCGCCTCGTAGACCTGAGGGACGATGCGGCCTTGGGCATCGTAGCTGTCTGCATTGACGGCCGAGACGGTGCCGATGCCGCCAGCAGCTGCCCAGGCGCCCGAACTCGCATGGTTCGTCGCGCTGACGCCTTTGCCGCCCTCGATCAGCGGCCAGACTTCCCGGCCGCCATAGAGAATGGGCTTGAGGCCCTTGAACACTCCCATCTCCTCAAGGCGCCTCACGCGCCTCGGCGTCGTATAATGCCCGTTGGTCAACAATGCGCGAAAAAAAGTGAGCGGGACCCCGGGTGGTTCCCGGAGCCCCGCTCATTCAAGCGTTCAGCAATTGCTTAGTAGCAGTAGCCCGAGGTCGCAGCGCTTCCGACGGCTGCGCCGATCACGCCGCCGATGAGGGCGCCCGCCGCGCGGTTTCCGCGGTCGTAGCCCCGGTAACCGTAGCGGTTGTAATAATGATGGCCACGCTCTGAGACGGCCGCACCGAGAACCGCACCGGCGACGCCGCCGACTGCGGCGCCCGCAGCAGGGTTACCGCAACCATAATAGCTGGAGCGATAGCCATAGGCCGGATAGCCGTAGCTATACCCGGGGTAGCTGTAGCCATTGCTATAGGCCGGATAGCCATAGCCATACGCGGGATAGCCGTAGCCGTACGGATTGCCGTATCCGTAGCCGTAGCCACCGTATCCGTAGGACGGGTAGCCGTAGCCGACCGAGATCACTGTTCGCGAACGCGGATAGGCGTAGCGGTACGAATAGCTCGGATAGGAATAACCGTAATTACCGTAATGGCGGCCACCGTAATTATTCGAATGGTCGTAGCGATCCCCGTCATGGTGATGGCGGCCGTCCGCATTCGCAGCAGTCGGCAGGGCAATCACGGCGGTGGAGAGCGCGAGAGCAATGAGCTTCTTCATCGAAACACTCCTCGATTTTGGTACGCGGCCGCGCACAAAGCAGCCAAGTTGTGCTTTAATGGGACTTAGCTGCTGTCGCCGCAATGAACGACGTTTCGTCGGGCTAACGACTAACCGAATAATCGAGCCCGATGTCGACTGCTGGTGCAGATTGCGTGATTCGTCCCACCGAAATGAAGTTGACCCCTGTTTCGGCAATGAAGCGGATGGTTTCGAGCGTCACTCCGCCAGATGCCTCCAGCGGGACGCGCCCGCCGACCAATCGGACGGCCTCGCGAAGAGCTGCTGGGTCCATATTGTCGAGCAACAACCTGTCGGCCCCCGCGGATAGAGCGGGCTCGATCTGATCGATGCGATCAACCTCAACCTGAACTGGAAGGCCGGTCGAGGCGGCTTTCGCGCTAAGCACCGCGTCGGCGACGCCACCACAAACGGCAACATGATTGTCTTTGATGAGCATGCCGTCATCGAGCCGCATGCGATGATTTTGAGCGCCGCCCATGCGAGAGGCATATTTCTCGAGCACTCGGAGGCCGGGGATGGTCTTTCGGGTATCAAGCAGGATTGCGCCGGTCCCAGCGATCGCATCCACATATTCGCGCGTGAGCGTGGCGATTCCCGAAAGATGCTGCAGCGTGTTGAGTGCGGTGCGCTCGGCAGCGAGCATTGCCCGCGCGTTGCCAGTGAATCGAACGAGAGTCGTGCCATGGACCACGACGTCCCCGTCGGCGGCGAGCTGCTCGACTTTGACGTCGCCATCGAGCTTCCTGAAGATGGCCGCCGCAATCTCGACACCGGCAATTACGATGCGCTGGCGGCAATTCACATCCGCCACGAAGCGGGCTTCGGCTGGGATTGTCGCTTTGGAGGTCACGTCCCCACTCACCCCAAGATCTTCGGCAAGCACTCGCTCGACGAATTCGGAGAGGTCGAAATTCTCAGGCAGCGGCATGACCCCGCTCTAATCAACCCAGCAGTGGCGGCAAGATCAGTGTGCAGGCTCTTCGGTCGGCGCGAGCTGCCAGCGCCCCTTTTTCCAAGTGTAGCGTTGAGCGTCGAGCGCCTCGTAGCGGCCGCTTCGCCACGCGTTGATGATGATCGTCACCGACGCGTCTGCAACATCAATCGTATTGAAGCTCTGCTCCTGCTCCCGCACTCGGGTCGACGTCGCGGTTCCCGCCTGGACCACGAGTGCTCCACCCGCGCGGGTCACGAGGTCGCTCGCGCTGTGCGTCGAGGCATGATGATTGTGACCAGCGAGGAGCATGTCGACACCCGCTTCCTGGATCGCGTCGAGCGCCAGTTGCTGCCGCCCGATCGCTCGCGCCGTTTCGCCCTCGACCTCGAGCGCGAAGAGCGGATGGTGGGTGACCAGGACACGAAATGAATCCTTTGCAGTGCGCGAAAACGTATCGCGGACGAAGGCAATCTGATCGCGATTGATGCGGCCGTCCTTGAACGTGAGCGAGCGAGCGGTGTTGATCCCGAGAATGGCGAGGCCCGGGAGCTCGACGAACGGGCACAAATTTTCGTCGATGAAGCGGCGATAGCGGGCGAGCGGCGACAGGAAGCGCCTGAGAACGTCATAGAGCGGCACGTCATGGTTGCCCGGCACTCCGAGCACCTCGTGGCCCGAATGTTGTAACCGCTCGAGGAACTCGCACGCTTGCTTGAACTGTTCGGTCCGTGCACGCTGAGTAAAGTCGCCGCTAATTACGACAAGGTCGGGGTTGAGCTCGTCGACGCGGCTCTCGACGGCGCGCACCAGATTTTCATCGTGGGCGCCAAAGTGCAGATCGGAGAGATGCACGAGGCGGGGCATGGTCGTTCAACCACGTCATGCAGAACTTGTTTCAGTATCCATCTTGGTGAAGGTCGCCGTCGCACGAATGGAGCCTGAAACGAGCTAAGGTGATGTCCCCCGCGTCCTCAATAATTGAGGAACAGCAGCAGCTTGACGTCGACACCGAAACCTTCGGCGCGCTTTTGCTCGATGAAGCTCGGGATCTCGGCGCGCACAACGAGGTGGACGCGGATATCTTCATTTTCGTCGCCGCCACCTTCGCCGATCTTGCGCAGGCCGAGGGCGCGCACGAGCGTGAAGCTCTCGGAGAGCATGCCGGGCGACGCATAATATTCGCCGAGCCGCTCAACTCGCTCGGCGGTGAAACCCGTCTCTTCCTCGAGCTCCTTGATCGCGGTACTTTCGGGCGTTGCATCCGGATCCTCATCCCCGACAAGTCCGGCGGGGAGCTCGATGCAGCGACAGCCGGTCGGCACTCGTGGCTGGTCGACGAGGATCACCTTGCCCTCATGTTCGGCGAGGATCACGACCGCCTTGATGCCGCCCGTGCGGCTCGCATATTCCCATTTATCGCGCTTGACCGCGCGCACGTATTTTCCCGCCCACATCACTTGCGGCGGAGGCAAATCGTCCAGATTCATAGTTCGATCAATTTGTCCGGAATCTCATTCGTGTCGTCGCGAGAGCGCGGGAAATGCTCAGAAAGCACCACTCCGACTTTTTCGACGGCAGCCACAATGCCGTCGCCGACTTTACCTTTGCGGACCTCGATCAAGAGCGCAGTCATCGCCTCACCCCAAATATGGTCGTCCGTGACTTTCAGGATCGCCTCGTCGGCCACGATCTCGGCGCGACGCTCGGCCATCGAGAGATAAACCAGGATCCCCGTCTTGCCGGCCGTGCGCTTTTCGGCGGCCGCCCGGAAAATGGCGACTGCGCGACGCCGGACGCGGCGGTGCTTGGTCGCCGCGGGGGTGAGGAAAAGTCGAAGCGGCATCCATTTGAGAATCAGCAGCGCGATGGTAAACTTCAGCGCTGCAAAGAACATCAACAGCGTCAACAGCTGGCTGAGTGTCGGATCAGCTTGCCAGCCACCGAACAGCAAGTCGAACCACCAAATTAGAGCCGTCGGCCTCCAGGCTGCCCAGGCCAGCACAGCGAACAACGGGACGAGAGCCCAGTGCAGGGCGACATCATGATAGAAGTCGCTGATTGGCGTCGCGACCGCGACGATCTCGCCGGCCGTCGTGCCTTCCGCCTTGGCGATTGCCTTGGCGATATTTTCGCGATCGGCGTCTGAGACGTGCACTTTCACCAGCTACCCCCTGCGCCGCCACCGCCGAAGGAGCCCCCTCCGCCGGAGAAGCCGCCGAAGCCGCCCCCCCCACCGCCGCCCCAGGACGAGCCGCCGCCACCGCCCCACGAGGAACCGCGCGAGCCGCGATCGAGGGCATTAAGGCCCCACAGCACGACCCACGGGCTGATGCCGCCGGAACGCGTTCGGTAGCGACGGCCGCGGCCCCGCCGGAAGTGCGACAGAGCGACAAAGCCGAACACCATCACCCAGAAAATGACTGGCAGCGCACTGCCGCCCGAATGCTGCCGCTGATCTTGAGACTGCTGCGCCTGGGCGAGAATTCTTCTGGGCTTCCTCCGGCGGCAGGCTCATCTGCTTGATGATCGCGTCCGCGCCCGCTTCGATACCGCCGCCATAATCTGGCGGGCTCTGCTTGAAGTGCGGGAGGATATTTTCGCGGATGATCACCCCCGACATGGCGTCAGTGAGGAAAATACCAGCGCCATAGCCAGTAGCTATCCAGACCTTCCGCTCATTGGGAGCGATGAGGAGAAGGACCCCGTCATTGTTCTTCGCCGAACCAAGTTTCCACGTCCGGCCAAGGCGATAGGCATAGTCCTCGATCGGGTAACCTTCGAGGCTGCTAACAGTCGCGACGACGAATTGACGACCACTCTGCGCCTCGAGCGCTTGCAACTTGCTCGTGAGGTTGAGGATCTGCTCGGGCGTGAGCAAATGCGCCTGGTCGACCACGCGCCCGCTGAGCGCCGGGAAGGTCTGCGCCGATGCGGGGGCTACCAGCGCGAAGAACGCCAGCAGCAAAGCGGCGAGGTAAAGCCTCACCTCAGCCGGCGTTGAAGTTCACCGACGGCGCCTGCTGCGCCGCGGCAGCCGCTTCGAACGGTACCTTCGCCTTGGCGCCGTAGAAGACCTTGGCGCCGATCGCGGTCGGGAACGTGCGGATCAAGGTGTTATATTTGCGCACTTCCTCGTTGTAGTCGCGGCGCGCGACCTCGATCCGGTTCTCAGTGCCTTCGAGCTGATCCTGGAGCGCCAGGAAGTTCTGGTTCGACTTGAGGTCGGGATAGGCTTCCTGCAACCGCTGCAATGGAATGATCGCCTGCGTCAGTCGATTTTGCGCCTCATTGAATGCGCTGACCTTTTGCGGATCGCTGAGGTCGCCCGGCGACAATTGAATGCGGTTAGCGCTGGCGCGCGCCTGGGTAACTTCGACCAACACCGATTTTTCCTGCTGGGCATAGCCCTTAACGGTCGCGACGAGGTTCGGGATCAAATCGGCACGGCGTTGGTAATCGGCCTGCAAATTGCCCCAGGAGGCATTGACCTGCTCCTCGGCGGTGGGAACGCTATTGATCCCGCAGCCCGCGAGCGAAACCGCAGCAAGCGGCGCCAGCAAACCGAAACGGCGAAGCATAGTCATAAACCCCTCCCACTGGTCAGTTGCGCGGGATAGGTAGAGCGGCGACGGCCCGCGTTCAAGATGCTGTCTTACAGTTCCAACACAGCACAATCTACTGCTGTTGGTCGCAAATTCGGCTAAGGGTCGGCCAGCCGCCAAAAGGGGGGATCAAATGCTGAAAGAATTCCGCGCATTCATCGCAAAGGGAAACGTTCTCGATCTGGCCGTTGCAGTGATCATCGGCGCCGCATTCGCAAAGATCGTGACCAGCCTTACCGACGACATTATCATGCCGGTCGTTGGGAAAATTTTCGGCGGACTCGATTTTTCCAGCTATTTTCTCATGTTGGGTCCCGTCCCGGCCGATTATCACGGCTCGATGACCGACTATGCCGCGCTAAAGAAAGCAGGCGCCCCGGTTCTCGGTTGGGGTTCGTTCGTGACCGAGGTCGTCAGCTTCCTGATCCTCGCATTCATCATCTTTCTGATGGTCCGCTGGGCATCGAAGATCATGCGCAAGCCGGAGGAAGCACCGAGCGGCCCGAGCGAGATCGATCTGCTGACCGAGATCAGAGACGAACTCAAGCGGCGGTAGCCAGCTCCTGGAAGCAGAGCGTGTTGCCGCAAGGGTCGTCGACGTAGAACTCGCGCGTGCCCCAGGTCTGATCGACGGGGCCGCAGTGAACCGGGCTTTCGAGGCGATTTGGTGGATTGTAGCCCCGCGTCTTCAGATCGGCGAAGACAGCATCGGCATCTTCGACTCGGACGATTGCCGAGTGCCGAAAACCTCCAGCGGCAGGATCCTGCTGAAGGTGGAATTCCTCGCCACTCCAGCTGAGAACGGCATAAAAGGATGCGACGTCACTCGACGCCTCATGGACGCGAAAACCGAGGATATCGCGATAGAAGGGCAATGCCTCGAAAAGCGATCGGACTCGAAAGACCGGAACCATCGCCAATCCCCTCAGGAGCAACAAAGTGGGGAGCTTCTGTTGCCCGGTGCTCCCCAAACCGCTGGAATCCCCTTCTGTTGCCCGGTGGGGTCCAACCGCGCTTTAGCTTTGTAACTTCAGTCCGTTAGGACCTCAGTTACGCGGCAAGAGCGAGCGCCTCGTTATCGTTGGCACTTGTGTGAATGAGCCGTCACGGTGGCTCAATCCGATCGGCAATCGGGCCTTTATCGCACTCGTCGATCCTATTTCGCCCCCATCAACAGCCGCGCGCTTTCGCGGTTGATGGTGGAGGCGCCGGGGTACTGCCCCCGGGTCCGAAGTGCCTATTCCACCTGACAGTCTACCGACATAGCCGGTTTCCCGGCGCGACTTAGATAGGCACTGTGGGCTCGAATCTCAAGAAATCTCGCCTACACCGGATTGGGGCCCAATCCGCGAAAAGGGGTGGAATCTCCGATCAAAGTGCTGATATGGAAGCGATGACTTTCGCCTTCTGGGGACCCAAGAACATGAAAAGACTGGCTTTTATTTTTGGAGGAATGGCGGTGCTCGCGCTTGCCGGCTGCAACAACAACCAGGACGCGATTAACAATGCCGAGCTGAACCAGCCAGCGGCCGACGATCTCAACGCCCTTGCCAACGACGCCGCGATGAATGCCGAAAACCAGGCGCTTGGCAACCAGCAGCAGCAACAGCTCAACGACCAGAATGCAGCTGCCGAGGATAACAGCGTCAACCCGAGCGAAGCCCAGGAAAAAAACATCGACGCGATGTAGCGGCTACAGCGACGAAAAAATGAAAGAGCCGCTCCACCCTTCCGAGCGGCTTTTTCTTTACACCGAGCTCATCTAGGTCGGCGGCGTGTCCGGCGATGCAATCCCTGCAGCGACCCTCATTGTCGTCCGCGAGCCCCAAGGTGCAGCGCCGGAACTGCTCATGGTCGAGCGAGCGAGGGAAATGGCGTTTGCCGCCGGCGCGTTGGTGTTTCCGGGCGGACGGATCGACCCGGCGGATCGAGTGCTCGCCCACGAGCTCGGGGTCGATGCCGCTGCACTGGCGGCGATCCGCGAGACGATTGAAGAAACTGCTGTGCCGGTCGGCCTGCTGCCCCTGCCCTCAAGCTCGCTCGCGATCGAGCTTCAGCAGGCGCTCGTCGCCGATGCGCCTTTCGGCGACTTGCTTGAGCGCACCGGTCTTAAGATCGACTCGGCTGCGCTCACGCCCTTCGCGCGCTGGGTACCGAAGTTCCATGCCGTACGCCGCTTCGACACGATGTTCTTCGTCGCGCTCTGCCCGACTGGCGAGTGGCGTCCGCAAATCGTCGAGGGCGAATGCGCGGCTGCCGCTTGGGTTAGCGCGCGCGAGATTCTGGAACGCGAGCAAAGGCAAATGGCGCGCCTGATCTTCCCGACGCGCCGCACGCTCGAACGGCTGGCGCAGCATTCAACATTCGAGGCGGTTCGAGCTGACGCGCTGTCGCATTCCATCGAGCCCGTGACGCCCTGGGTGGAAGAGCGCGACGGCGAGAAATTTATCACCATCCCATCGCATCTCGGCTTCCCGGTAACCGAGGAAAGGCTCGATGGTCTCTGGAGAGGGTGAGGCTGTGGCCGAGTCGCGGCTTATCCACATAAGAAAGGGGACCCGCCAAAGCGGATCCCCTTTCGAAGCTGAGAAGCGCTGACGCTTACTTCAGGTGGTTCGAAAGATGCTTGTTCATCTCGAACATGCTAACCCGATCCTTGCCGCCAAAGATCGGCTTGAGGGTTGAGTCGGCCACGATTTCCCTTTTGTTTTGCGGGTTTTGCAGGTTGTTCTTGCGGATGTGATCCCACACCTTCGAAACCACCTGGCTGCGCGGAAGCGGTGAGCTCCCGGTGATCTTCGCAAGATCTGCAGACGGAGTAACCGGGCGAGCCAGTCCGCCCCCCGCTTTACGACCAGTTCCTTGTGCCATCAGGCCCTCCTGTTGTTCCCTCTCCGATAGAGCGCAACTCGAACGGGTTTGCAATGCTGTTACAGAGGGGAACACGCCGATTTTACGATCGGAACGGAACGACGCGATTCTGGGCGTCGTGACCGATGTCCGCGCGGCCACCGAAAGCAATTCCAGAGCGGGCGCACCATTGCTCGACAATTGCCGCTTCATCGACGGCGAATTCGGGGTCGTTCTCAAGGACATCGGTGACTCGTCCGAGACGAATTCTTCCAACCCTTCGGACGTTTGGGCTGGCGCTGACGTGGAACATCGTGCGGTCGATCCGGTAGAGCTGCTCGCTCACATCCTCGACCAATAAATCGATGCCATTGAGGTCTGGCTCGAGCGGCGTTCCGAGGAGATTGGAAAGAACGGTCAGGTTGAACGCCATCGCAGGGCCGTTAAGAGCCGGCTCGAGCGCCGAAGCATCGCGGCGAACCAACCAATCGAGCGCTCTCTTCACCGCGGCCTCACCACCGCCGCGAAGCACGTCCTGCGGCATGGGGCCCCAAGCGACCTCGAGGCCGGCCTTGTGAAACCCCGCGAGAAGGAAGCCCGCATCGCTGTAGCCGAGATATGTCTTGCTACGGGCCGCTCGAGGCAGGTCCGTCAGGGCCGCCTCGGCAATCCAATTCGACCCGTAACCGCCGCGGGCGAACCACACCGCGTCGATCGATCCGTCGGCCATCACTTCACGAAGCGCTTCCAGCCGAGCGTTGTCCGAGCCGGCAAAATGGCCATCGACGAGGAAGCATTGCGGATGGATTGTGAGCTCGCAATCACCACGCTCGGCTACCACCCCGACGACCGCCTCGGCGGCTTCGCGCTTCAACGGACAACTGGGGGCAACGACGGCGATGCGCATTGGGCTTGCTTATGTCTGATCATGCCGCACCGACAAGCGTTGTCGGCGAGCCGCTCCAGCGAGGGACATTCGCGGGCATTCAGAACGGAGTTGCATCAACTTCCATTGCCGCCAATAAATCCCTCATCTTGCGAGGTTTTTGTGCACCTTGTTGACGGCCGGGCCGCGCTCCGAAAGCGACGCTCGTGATTGCGTTCTTGCTCGCGGCTGCGGTTCAGGCAGCGCCCGATGCGCCTCGGATTCGCGTCACTCAAAAGAAAAGCGAGGATCGTTCGATCCAGCTTTCGCCGGCGGACATGTTCATCGTTGCCGCGAACTCGGAGCGGGCAGGCCAGCTCGACACGGCCGAAACGATCTACCAGGCGCTGGCAACCAATCCGGTCCTGCAGATCCGCAACGAAGCGCGCTTCCGCCTTGCGCGTCTGCTCGAGGCCGAACGCAGGTTAGCCGGCGCCGCCTCACTCCTTCGTAATATCCTCGAGGAGCAGCCGGATGCGCAGCCCGCCCGGCTCGAACTTGCGAAGGTGCTCGCGGCGATGGGCGACGATTCCGCGGCCCGGCGCGAGCTGAGTGCAGCGCGGGCAGGCCAGCTTCCGCCGGACGTCGCTCGTCAAGTGGACCGCTTCTCGGAGGCTTTGCGGGCGCGAAAGCCGATGGGGGGCTCGATCGAAGTTGCGCTCGCCAGCGACAGCAACGTCAATCGGGCGACGCGTTCGGATACGCTCGGCACCGTCATCGGCGATTTCACGCTCGACAAGGATGCACGCGCGCAGTCGAGCGAGGGCCTCGCTATCCAGGGTCAGAGCTATGCGCGTGTCGCGCTCGGTCGCTATTCAAATCTCCTCGGAACCTTCTCCGGATCAGCAGACCTTTACCGCAAGTCGCAATTCGACGACGTTTCCCTCGGCGCTGCGCTCGGTCCGGAGCTGAAGTTCGGCAATTATCAGGTGCATGCCAGCGCAGGTGGGTCGCGTCGCTGGTTCGGACAGAGGCCGTTCACCGACGCCGCAACACTCCAGCTTGACGTCGCCGATCCGATCTCGACCACAGCCCAGGTTCGCGGTGCCGCTGCCGCAAGCCGCATTTGGAACCACCTCAACGCGCTCGAAAGCGGGTACAGCTACTCGGCCCAGCTTGCGCTTGAGAAAGCGCTTTCGACTACGAGCGGCGGCGGCGTCACCCTCACCGCCATCCGCCAGGCACTCCGCGATCCCGGCTACTCGACGACCTCAGGACAATTGTCGGTGTTCGGATGGCATAAAGCCGGTCAGCTGACTTACACTGGCTCGCTGACCTACGGCCGCCTCATCGCCGACGAACGGCTGCTTCTCTACCTCGATCGCCGCAACGAAGCCTCGTATCGAGTTACCGTGGGCGCTACCGCGCGGCAAATCCAGTTCGCGGGCCTTGTTCCCACCGTCTCATTGACCTGGGAGCGCAATCGCAGCCCGATCGAAATCTATGATTATGGGAGAACCGTATTCAACATCGGCGTCATCCGCGCCTTCTGAAGAGATATTTTCAGGCTCTGGAGAGGCAGTCTCGATACTCGATCGCCCGATAGAAGAGCCGCTAGCGTTCGGTAATCACGCCGTTTACGGCGCTGGAATGATCAATTCACCGGTATTCTTCAGCGGCATCGGCGGCAGCGGAATGCTCCCGCTCGCCTCGATCGTGCGAGCATCGGGAGCGAAGGTATCCGGGTCGGACCGGTCGCTCGATGCGGGCCGTACTCCGCATAAGTTCGATTATCTCCGCTCGCTCGGGATCCAGCTCTTTTCGCAGGACGGTTCCGGGCTTCAGCCCGGGATGACCTTGGTGACGTCGGCCGCCGTCGAGGACAATGTCCCCGACGTCGTCCGGGCCCGCGAACTCGGGCTTGCGCACCTCACTCGGCCGCAGTTCCTCGCCAGTCTCCTCAACGCCGCTCGACGAAGCGTCGCTGTCGGCGGCACGAGTGGCAAGTCAACGGTCACGGGCATGATCGGCTGGATTCTCCACGCCTGCCATCGCCAGCCGACGGTGATGAACGGTGCTGTGATGAAAAATTTCGTGACGCCGTCCGCGCCCTTCGCCAGCGCCCTTGTTGGCGATCCTCAGCTCTTTGTCAGCGAAGTCGATGAAAGCGATGGATCGATCGCGCTGTACCGGCCGGAGATTCGCGGTCCTCACCAATATCAGCCTCGATCACAAGGAGATGGACGAGCTTCGCAACCTCTTCACCGGATTCCTCGGGGCAGCGCGAAAGGCCATCGTCAACCTCGACGATCCGGAAGTCCGGTCGCTTGCCGCCGACGCTGCCGAGCGACAAGTGGTCGGTTATGGTTTCGACGATTCGGCCGTCGACATCCAAGGCAGCGACGTCGAGCTGCGTCCAACGGGGTGAGGTTCACCGTCGCGTCGGCGACGAGCGCATTTGGTCGAGCTGTGGGTGCCGGGCCTGCACAATGCATCCAATGCACTGGCCGCAATCGCAGCGACGCGGGCGCTCGGCATCTCGATCGCCGACGCTGCCGCGGCGCTAGGCCGCTTCGAGGGCTTGCGGCGGCGGCTGGAGACGGTCGGCGAGGCCGGCGGAGTGACCGTCATCGACGATTTCGCGCACAACCCCGACAAGATCGCTGCCAGCATGGCGACGCTGCGCGCGCACCCCGGCCGGCTACTGATCATGTTCCAGCCGCACGGCTTCGGGCCGCTGACCAAGATGGGTGAGGAGTTGGCGGGCGCATTCGCCGACGCGCATGGACGACGACGACCGACTGTACCTTCCCGATCCGGTCTACCAAGGCGGGACCGTCGCACGGACCCGCGGCAGTGACTGGCTGGCGCGGGAGGTGAAGCTGGTCGCGGTCATGATGCCGATGCACATCCCGGAGCGCGCGAAGATCGGCGAAGCGATGGTTGCCGAGGCGCGGCCCGGCGACCGGATCGTCGTCATGGGGGCCCGGGACGACACCCTGATCGATTTCGCGCGCGAGGTCGTCGAACGTTTGCGTCCAACTAACCCCGCCGCCGGAACTGATCGCACGCTGCGGCGTCAGATAGCTCATGGCCGAACCTGGAACCATCACCGGCTGGAAGCTTCCGCAAGTCGAGCGCGAGCTTCTCCTTCGCCGCTTCCCTCCAAAATATGAGAAGGTCGACGCGGACCATGTGACGCTGCACGCCGGCGCGACGTCCGAGACCCCTCTTCCTGCCAAGCCGGAGACGTCCAGAGTGATTGGGCGCGCCGACGACGGACGCAGCCTCGAATGCCTGGTTGTCGAGATCGACGGCACCAGCGATCGACCTGACGGCTCGACCTATCACATCACCTGGTCGCTCGGGCCCGGTCGCCGGGCGCGCGAGAGCAATGAGCTGATTCGCGATCAGGGCTGGAACTTTATCGAGGCGCCGATCCCGGTCGAGCTTGAGCCGGCGCGGTTTTGACTCGCCGGCTATTTCTCGATGCCGATGGCGTGCTCGCCGATTTCGAACATGGCGCGCGCGAAGTGCTCGGGATGAGCCCGAAAGCCTTCATCGCTAAGCATGGGCGAGGATCGTTCTGGAAGCGACTTGCCAAGGCCAAGAACTTCTATGGAATTCTCCCTGAGATGCCCGATGCGCGGCGGTTGTTCGATGCAGTCGAGCATCTAAATCCGACAATCCTCACCGGCCTCCCGATCGGCATTTGGGCTGCCCCGCAGAAGATCGAGTGGGCCGCCGAGCATTTCCCCGGAGTGCCGATCATCACCTGCATGGCCCGCGATAAGCACCAGCACATGCAACCCAGAGATGTCCTGGTCGACGATCGCGAGAAGCACCGCGCCGCCTACGAAGAAGCTGGTGCGGTGTTCGTGCACCATTGGAACGCCGACGATAGTCTCAGGCAGCTGGCGGAGATCTTTCCGTCGGTGAAGTTGCCGGTCTAGCGGCCGCCAATAACGACGAAGCGACCCAGTGCGTGCTGCTGGATCGCTTCGCTACGCTCGCAAAGCTGCGAGTAGGCTTTAGGCTGCGGCCTTGAGATCGACCTTTTCGACCCACTCCGGCCAGAACACTGGCTCGCGAGACGACCAACCAGGCGCTGTCGCTGCGCTCTCGCTGATCGACTGAAGCAAAATGCGCCGGCGGTCCGGGTGAAGATGCGGAAGCGCGGCCGCGGCGCAGAAAGCCGCCGGAAGCCACGGCCTCGAGGCCGCGCCAATCAGGCGCTCGTAGAGGAATCTGTAGGCCGCGAAGATTGGCAACCGGTCCTGGCCGAGGTCGAAAGCGGAGATGGTGATCAGCATGCCGATGAACGGCTCAATCATGTCGAGACCGCTATCGTCCGGCACCTGCAGACGCAGATGATCGAGCTGCTTGTAGAGGCGGGCCTGGGCTCGGATCGAGGCGGCTTCGCCCTCGTCCCGGGCCCAGCACTCGATTGCGTCCCGTCGCCCATATGCAACATCGAGCGACCTTCGGATGTAGCGCTGCGTTGCTTTCGAAAAGCTCGCAAACTCCTTCATTTCCGAGATCAGCATCGCGCCGCTTGCCGGCTGGCTGGTCCGCGTAATCATGAACCCGACTCCTCTTGCCCAGGCGGGATCATGCGGCCGGCATGGTTTCGAGATTCTTAACCACAGTCCCACCCCCCGTTAAGGATTGAATCAGAGGCGAGTCTCTGCGTCTAGGGTGGAAATTCACCCCGATGCTCAAAACTGTGGATTGTTGATTTATTGCAACGGCGCGGTTTTTTTGTGACGGCAACGAAACTTATTGGAGATTATCCCCTTCAGACATTGAAATCGACGAGCGTAAGGCTTCTCAGCTGGCAATTTCGTTCCCCGACTGCGATTTCGTCGATCGCCAGACTATCATTTGACCCTGTTGTTGACGTCGCGGGAAAACGAAGGCCTTCGCGAGACAACGAAGGACCACACAAATGCAAGAAGCGGGCTAGTAGTGGAAACGACACTGGGCAATCTCAAGACGCTGATCGTCACCCTTGCCTTCAACCCGATAAACCAGGCGGTCCTCATTCGTGATCCGCCGCGACCACCATCCCTTGAGATCGCCCTTTAGAGCTTCCGGCTTCCCCGTTCCCTTGAAGGGCGTTCGGCAGCATTCCTCAATAAGCCCATTGAGGCGCTCGAGCACCTTTGGGAAATCGCGTTGCAAGTAGAGGTAATCGTCCCACGAGTGGTCCGAAAAGACGCGCTTCACGCCTTCTCTTTCTTACGCCCCTTAATCAGTTCCCGCTCGGTTCCTCCGCCCCCATCAAGCTGCCGAATGGACTCATGAAGGCGCTCCGCGTTGCGGGGCGAAGACAAGAGGTGCAACGTTGCTTCGATGGCGTTCCAGTCATCGAGCGACATCATTACAACTGATTGTGCCCTTTGACGCGTGATGACGATCTGCGTCATGTCCTCTACTACGCGGTCCATGAGCTCCTTGAGCTTCGCGCGGGCGTCTGTGTAATTGATAACTTGCACTTAGCTCTCCGTGGCCCTCTGTGCTTAAATTTGTACGATAATAGGTACAGTGCAAGAGGTGAACAAGGAGTGACGACCCGGGGTTTCGTTTTAACGCGCAGAAGAGCGCATCAGCGGCAACGATACAGAACTCCTCCGGAAACTTTATTCTGGAAAACCTGACGATGGGACGGGTTCGCCCTTTCCGCCTGGCTGAGTGGCGGCCGGAGGGTCCGACGCGTCCATCGATTCGTCGCTTCCGACGTCGGCCTTCAGATTCGGGTCTTCGGGGTTCCTCTTGAGCTCCCGCTCGAGGCCGCGCTCGGGCGGCGCTGAGTGGACCGTGGGAGGAGGCTTGTCCTTCTTGGAGTCGCTCACAGAACTCTCTTTCTTGGAAACCATTCCTGTCGGGTAACGAGTGGCTATGCGCCGCGTTCCGACGCTTTGTTTCGACCGGACGCGGCAGCACTTCTGCCAACGGGCAACGGGCGGTATTACCGGGCAGCGTTTTGCGACATGGAGGTCATGATGTTCATGACGCGCGCACCGGTAGTTCGCAGCCGTTTCGACGATTGGCCGCTAGCCTTGAAATCGATCCTCGGCTTTTGGTTCTTCTATCTTCTCACCGTCGTCGCTCGCGCCTTTCTCGGCCGCGACCCGATTACCGTGCTCGAAAACAAGTCAGTTACGATCGTCGCGGGCGTGGTTCTGACGTTCGGGGTGTACGCTGCAATCAAGGCTTTCGCCGGTAAGTCGGGACTGCGCCGTAAGGTGCTGGTTGCCGGTGTAGCGTCCATCGTTGCCGGCGGCGCGCTCGCCGCATTCCTGATCGCCGTCGACCGATATCAGGACAAGCCGCACGATGAGTTCCAATATGTTTCGAAGGAAGGCTACGAGGTCACCGAGGAGGGCGACCAGACTCGGATAGATCGTCCGGACGCCCCGCCAGTCGTGCTGACCTATCCAAGCGTGAGCGAGCTTCGCGCTTACGAGCAGGTGCGGATGGCTGCCGACGCGATGGTCAGCTGGCTATTCTTCTTTGTTGCCTGGAGCGCCTTCTACATCGCGATGCTCGCTCAATCCGAAGCCCACGGAGCACAGCGCCGCGCCGCCGATGCCGAGGCGGCAGCGCAAGCGGCGCAGGTACGTGCACTCCGCTACCAGGTGAACCCGCACTTTCTGTTCAACACGCTGAACTCCCTGTCCTCGCTGGTGATGACCGGTCGGACCGATCGCGCCGAGGCGATGTTGCTGGCCCTTTCGACCTTCTTCCGGACGAGCTTGTCGCTGGACCCCGGAGCGAACGTCACCCTTGCTGAAGAGATCGACCTCCAGCGGCTCTACCTAGACATCGAAAAGGCACGCTTCCCCGACCGTCTGCATGTCGAGATCGACGTCCCACCGGAACTTGAGCAGGCGCGGCTCCCCGCCCTCATCCTTCAGCCGATAGTTGAAAATGCGATCAAATATGGCGTGTCGAAGAGCCGCAAGGCTGTCCTGATCAGGATCGAAGCTAGACAAATGGATGAACAACGGATGGTTCTGGAGGTCAGCAACCGACTGAAAAACGGGGGGCGCGATGAGCTCCCGGCCGCCACACACGAGGGCACAGGCCTCGGCCTTGCCAACGTCTCCCAACGGCTCGATGCGCGTTTCGGAAACCGGGCGACTTGCCGATCCGGACCGATGAAGAAGGGCGGATACAAGGTCGCCATCACCATGCCTGTAGAAACCAATGCCTGACGAGGATCTGCTTCGAGTTCTGATCGCCGATGACGAGCCGCTGGCCGCGGAGCGTTTGCAACTCCTCCTTGCGCGGGCCCATGGCGCGCAGCTTGTCGGTACCGCGAGCGACGGTGATTCCGCGATCAACCTCACCGACGCCTTGCACCCCGACGTGCTCCTCCTGGACATTGCCATGCCTGGCTTGGACGGCATCGCGGTCGCCCGGGCCCTCGCCGCGCAGGAGCCCTCACCGGCGGTCGTTTTCGTCACCGCCTTTGATCATTTTGCCGTCGCCGCATTCGAGGTCGAGGCGGTCGATTATCTGATGAAGCCGGTTGAGCCAGGCCGGCTGCAGCGCGCACTCGACCGTGCGGCGTCATACCTCCGGTCCCGAGCTGATCAGCCGCAGCCGGCAAAGGGCTCGAAATGGCTGGAAGAATTCTGGGCTTCGGACCTATCAGGACTGGTTCGTATCGCTGCTCAGGACGTCGACCGGGTGTCGGCCGAGCGCGACTATATGCGCCTCCACGTCGGGCGCCGGAGCTGGCTCATTCACCACTCGATGGCGGCGCTCGAAGAAGGGCTGAACCCCGACCTGTTCGTGCGCCTGCATCGGTCAGCGATCGTCCGGAAAGATTTCATAACCGGCTTCACTCGCAACCAGTCGGGTCGGTGGATCGCACGGCTCGCCGACGGCTCGGAGCAACCCGTCGGGCGGCTCTACTCCGACCGGGTCCGAGCGATCGCTGGACGTTAGGCGCCCAGCGCGAGCGAGGCGGTCGGAAGCAGCAGCGCCGACGAAATGACCACCGCTGCAAATATGCAAAGAAGCTTGGACATCGTGCGTCTCCCTATTCGAGAGCGACGCGAAGGAGAGCTGGGGATGGGGTTGAACCTCCTCCGCGTCGCAGTCTCGATATGGGCCGGCAAAATGACGAGGTCGCGAACGCATCGATGACAGCTTGGCGTTTTTCGGCGGTCCGACAGGCGTGTTTCATAATTCGCCCGACCGACGAACGGGGGTCAGCTGGCGTTCATCTTTCCGGCAGATTTTGCAGACCGGTTGACGAGCGCGGCGAGCGCGACGTCCATCGTGACATTTCCGATGGTACGAAAAATGTCCGGGACCATCTCGACTGCAACCAGTAGCGCGAGCGGTGCAATCGGAACGCCAAGCGCAAGCGCGATCGGCGCGATAGAGCTGATATAGGTCACTTCGCCCGGCAGGCTGACGGCGCCGTAGCTCATCACGGCCCCAACCGCGGTCGCAGCAATCATCTGCGCAAGACTTGGATGCAGACCCAGCCAATGCGCTATGTAAAATGGAACAGCGACGTTCATGGCGGGGCCAGTCGCGCGAAACAACGCGACCGCTATCGGCAAAGAAACATCGGCGACCTCCTCGCGAATGCCCATTACGCGCGACGCGGATAGCATCGCGGGCAGACAGGCAAGCGAGGAGCGGGTCGATATCGCGACGGCTTCTGGCGCGATGATCGCACGCGTGAAAACGGAAGCTCGAATCCCGCCGCCGAAAATTGCGATCGGATAGGCGGCAGCGGCAACGATAATCCCGATCACGGAAATGAGCATGATGTAATGGCCAAGACCGGCGAACGCCGCCCCTCCCGCGGCCGAGCCGACGACAAGTGCCAAGGCCAGCACGCCGAGCGGTGCGATCCATAAAACCCACTCAATGATCACCAGCAGCGCGTCCGCGATCGCTTCGAACAGCGTTACCACTGCTCGTCGGCCTGTCTCCGCAATGTACCCGAGCGCAAGTGCGAAAAGCACGGAGAAGACGACGAGAGGAAGGATGTCTCCGTTGGCGGCGGCGGAAACGACATTGTCTGGAATCACGCCCTTGAAGAACTCGGCAATACCCGGAAGTGACGCTGGAGCCTTGTTCTCAATTCCAGAAAGCGCAGTCTGCAGGCCAGCTGCAGTTTCGCGGGGCAGTGGGAAGAGATGCGTCAACAACAGGATCATAAGCGCACCGAACACTGCAGATGCGGTGCAGATAATCGCGATCCAGATGACTGACCGGCCGGCGATCCGGCCGGCGTGCGCGGCTTCGGCGCTCTTTGAGATACCGACGACAAGCAGCGCCACGACAAGCGGGATGACCGTCATCTTCAGCGCGTTGAGCCAAAGCGTTCCGATAAAGCTTGCGGTACCGATCAGCGCATCGTGAGCGCCAAGCCTGGGTGACAGCGAACCAACGGTCAATCCGAGCACGAGTGCCGCCAGCGCCCAATAGGCGCGGAACCCGGCGCTCTTTTTTGGTTCTGACCCTTCCTTAGTTCTCAACGCGGCTTCCGGAACTCGAAGATGAAACGATCCGTCTTCCCGCGCACCTTCGGATCGAACACGAGAAGATTGTGATCGTCCGAGCGATTGCGCAGCAAATCGCTGCTCTTCACGAACACGAAGCCCGCCCGCTTGAAGTCAGCCCTGACCACATTGGGGTCAATTCGATGATATTTGTCGACCGTTGCGCGTGTATCCTTGTTGGGATCCGCGACATGATCAATGACGGCGATCTCTCCGCCGGGCTTCATCGCTTCATAGACGGTCTTCAGGAAGGCTCCCGGGTCCATCTTTGGCACTTTATATTTGTCGCTTTGCCAATAAGTGTCGTGATAATTGTCGTTGAGCATCACGAAGTCGGCGTAATTTTTGGGGAGCGAGGGCGCCTCGAACGGTGACACTGTCAGCGAGACATTGGGATGCTTCGCCTCGAAGGCCTCGAACGCTTTCTTCGCGTCAGGCCCGTAGAATTGCTCCGCTTCCCACACTGTGTCGTGCCCACTAGGTCCGACCGCCGGGGCCATGATCTCGGCCCAATATCCATTGGCACCGAACAGATCGAGCACATGCATGCCCGGCCTCAGCCCGAGGAATTGAAGAACTTGCGCCGGCTTGCGGCCTTGATCGAGCTTTACGTTGTCGGCTGTCCGATCGGGCGAGGCCACGGCCGTCGAGATCGGCACCGGCCGTTGCGGCGAGGCGATCGCCGAACCGAGCGCGGTCGAAACCGCGAGTACGCGCGACAATGATCTTTAGATGACGCATGGTCTAATCCCCTTCGCCGAGTTGAATGGTTCTATTGATGCGAAGCAAGTTGCGCCAGCGTCACGCTAACGTCGTTGATCGGTCCGAAATTTTCGATCAAAATGCAGTCCATCAGCCGTTAGCTTGGGGGTAGTAATGGCAACCGTCGTCGCATCGCCGGAAGATCGCAAGGCGTCCGAGCGCAAATTCTATTCGCGCATGGCCCTCTTTCTTGTGGCGTTGGTGCTGCTCGGCTTCGGACCGAGCTTCTATCTACGAGGCATCGTGCCGTCTTATCCGCGGCCCAATCCCACGCTTCCGCCCGCGGTTATTCTCCACGGGACTGTCTTCACGATCTGGATGGCGCTGATCGTCGCGCAGACGCAGCTCATCAGCGCGCGCAAGCATGCGGTTCACATGCAGCTCGGCAAGGCGGGAATGCTGTTCGCGATCCTGATGATCCCGGTTATGTACATGACCGCGGTTGGCCAGGTCGCGAGAGCCAATCAGCCGCCGTTCACAGATCCGCTGACCTGGACGATCGTTCCCTTGGCGGTGATCATTCCCTTCGCGGTGCTCGTCTGGGGCGGTTGGCAGAACCGGCGCGACGTCCAGACTCACAAGCGGCTGATGCTGAGCGCCGCGATCATGGTCGTGATGGGTCCGGCGATCGGCCGCCTTCCGATCGCTCCGCCCACGGTGATCGGTTTCACCATCCAGCTGATCCTCGGATTGTTCCTGTTCGTTCCACTCTTCATCCGCGACCGAAGAACCCTCGGCCACGTTCATCCGGCGACAAAGCTCGGCTTTGCGATGGCCGCGATCACTGTCGTGACCCCGCTCGCGGTATTCTGGTTCAATCTACCTTGGGCAAGGATTGCCGAGCATCTTCCAGGAGTTGCTGCAGCCTAGGCGGCTTTCGCCTGCGCCATCGCAGCCAAGACTTTTAGCGCTTCATGCGCTGAAGTGGCGGCGCCTTCTTGCCACATCGGCTGGTAGCTCAAATGCTCGCCAGCGAAGATGATTGGGCCTTCGGGCTTGAGCAGCTCCTGATATTCTCGTCCCCGATCCAGATTTTGGCCGCCGAGATCGGGATCGGGCCACAGCGGCCCGACGCCTTCTGAATATGGGGTCAGACCCCATGCGACTGTCACGCCCTTGGATAACAAATGCGAGCGACCAGGATGCAGCGCCTCGATGGAATCGCGGCTGATGCGGAAGCGCTCACCATGAGACAGGCCTGCGAATGAATCGGGCGTGTCAGTTGTGATTCCATCCCGCGCAATAGGCGGCGATGATTACGCCTCTCGTCGAACCGATCCCATGCGATGGATACATCACGTTTTCGTTGAGCCGGTCGGTCCAGGCGAGGCCGCCAAAAATATGATCGTCGGTTTCCCAGAAGCGCGGCGCCTCAAAAGCCAGCTTGACGCTGTGTAGATACGCCGGCGAGGCGGTGATCGCGGCCGTCTTAGCCACCGAAAAATCTGTCGGGATGCGCGCCAGAATCGGTAGCGGGAGGGTGCAGATGCAATAATCGGCTTCGATCGCCTGCTTGCCGGGGCCGTGCTCAATCCGGGCACGATGGCCGGTGCGGCGGATCGCCGACACAGGAGTCTGAAGACGCACGAGCGGCTTTACCTGATCGTAGATGGCGTGAACGATACGATCCATGCCCCGACCGGCTGCAGCATCGTCGATTGCATATTGGGAATATGCTCGAACATGTAAGGCAGGACGACAGCGCCTGACGGCGCAAGCTCCTTGACGCCCAGGGGAGGAAGCGGAACGGCTGGCTTGAGATATCCGCCGCCCTCGACCGCGAAACCGGATCGGCCAGTCGGCCTGTAAACGCCGTCAGCTCCAACATTGGCATAAGGCGCGAGGAACCGCCGCACTGCATCGAGCTCGTCCTTGGGAACCTCCCCTTCGAGTGCCTTTCGGTCGATCGCCTTGGCGAGAAGCTCGGCGAGATGACCACGCAGATCCTCGACCATCCTGCGTTCCTCATGAACCTTCCCGCCAAAGTCCCAGCCGGCGCTGCGATTCACGTCTGACGAAGGGTTCCAGGGGGACCCCGAAGCGACGCGCATAACTGAGGATCAAGCGGTGGGTGCTTGGGATGCGCGCCGCGCCGGCATTGAAATAGAGGCCGGGATCGAAGGACGCGACCTGGTCGGCACGGCCGGTCTGGACGACCCGGTCCCCGCCACGGATGGTCCAGGAACGTCCGCCGATACGATCGCGCGCTTCCAGCACGGTGACGCGGTACCCGGCGCGTTGAAGCATGTAAGCGCAAATGAGCCCCGCAATCCCAGCTCCGAGGATGGCCACCGACCGGCCGCCGCCGCTTCCTCGGGGGAGCTCGAAATTCTCCGCTCCGGCAGGCGTGGGAACCGCCAAGCCAAGCGTTTCCATCGCCATGTAAGTTGCGCCGAGGCCGCCCACCTGACCGATATGTTCGAGCAATGCGCGGCGAGTGAGCGCCATGCCGCTTCTCCCCCTTATGCGGCGACTCGGCGCTGCCGCAGGCGGCAGACTGACAGCAATTCACGGCCACCGCCCGCGAATTTTCAGGCGCACGCATCGCCTTCACCGCTTGAGCGTTCTGCAGTCACAACCCTACAATTTGGAGTAAGCATATGACCGATCACAATTCGGATGAGATCAGCGCGCTCAACACGCTGATCGCGACCACGATCGACAGCATCAACGGCTATGAGAATTCCGCCAAGGACATCGAAAGCCACCGCTTCGCGGACATTTTCCGCCAGCGCGCGAGCGAACGGCGGCAGGTCGTCGAGGATCTTAGCGGAGAGGTTCGCAGGCTCGGCGGAAACCCCGAGAACGACGGTTCAATCTTGGGAAAGACGCACCAGCGCTTCGAGGACCTGAAGGCTGCAATTACGGGTAGAGACGAAAAGGCGATCATCAACGAGGTCGAGCGAGGCGAGGATTATCTCAAAGAGAAGTTCGAGGCAGCGCTCAATTCGGACGATCTCACCGGCGATGCGCGAGTGACCGTCGAGCGCTGCTACCAGTCGGTCCGTTCGGGTCATGACCAGATGAGCCAGCTGAAGCACGGCATGGAAACGAACGCCTAGAACGCACTTCAACAAATCGGAAAAGGGCGGCTCTCTGGGCCGCCCTTTTTGTTAATAGCCCATCAGTGCGAGCACTTCGCGGCGGCTCCGTTCGTCCTCTCGGAACGTGCCCATCATTCGGCTCGTGGTCATCATCACTCCGGGCGTTGAAACGCCCCGCGCCGTCATGCAGGCGTGGCTCGCTTCGATGACGACCGCCACGCCCTTGGGCTGCAGATGCTGCCAGATCGCATCCGCGACCTGCGCCGTCAGTCTTTCCTGCACCTGCAGACGCCTCGCGAACCCGTGTAGAACCCGCGCGAGCTTGCTGATGCCGACCACTCGGTCGTTTGGAAGATAGGCGATTGCCGCCCGGCCGATGATCGGTGCCAGGTGATGCTCGCAGTGCGATTGGAAGGGAATATCCTTCAGGAGCACGATCTCGTCATACCCGCCGACCTCCTCGAAGGTGCGGCTGAGGTGGCTCGCGGGGTCTTCCTCATAGCCATTCGCATATTCACGCCAGGCACGAGCAACCCGCTTCGGTGTGTCGAGAAGGCCCTCGCGATCAGGGTCGTCGCCCGCCCATCGGATCAGCGTCCTAACAGCGTCCTTGACCTCTTGCGGGACGTCGATCTTCGGGGCTTCCTCGACGAGGTCGCCATTCACAGGATCGCCATTGTCATCAGTAGCAGTCATTGCTGTAGCTCCCACGCCATATCGTCGGCCACAGCGGCCGCCTGATCCCGAATGTCGGGAACCGCTATGATTTCCCAATACCGGCCCTTCGTTAGAGGCCCAAGCGCCCACAAGCGTTCCCCCGCGCGCGAATTCTCGTCCACATCGAGGCCGATCCCAAGTTGATCGGGTTGGATTTGATCGCTGTCGAACAGCGAACGGAGCAAAGGATCGCGCGTCCGCTCGATCGAATGGAGTGGCCCCGTGCAATTGAAACCGTAAGCGAAGCGCATGTGCTGGCTCGCCTGCGCGCCGCGGCGTCGAAGCTCGACTGCGAGGCCGTTGCCAGTCTCGTTCGCGGCGAGGAACTCTTCCCGCCATGACGGTCAGCCGACCCTCGTCGATCAGGCGTTTGATGGTCGCCGCGACTTCGGGCGCGATGCGGTGGCGGTGCACGTCCCACCACGGGCGCGCGTGGCGAAGGAATCGGGCCTGCTGCTCGAGGTCGAGGCTCTGCCACAAACGTTGACTGTGCGGACGCAAGCTGTCGATGGCGGCGCGCCATCCAACCTCGGCGGAACGAGCGCGTAGCCAGCACCAGATCGACCGAACCTCTCCGTCTGGCACATCCTCCAACCTAACCGGCGCAGGCTCGAAATCGGCATGTCCTCTGGGGATGAGACCCCGCCGCGAAAACGCCACGATATTCCCCTTGTGCCCAGCGGCGTCGAGCGACAGCACCAGATCGACCATCGTCAAGCTCGTTCCGACTAGAAGAGCATCGCCGCCCGAAGCGACGAGGTCCTCGACCGCGGCGGCCGCGTCCGCGCCCCACGGATTGGCGATGAAACGTTTGCCCGCGCTTGCGAAGGCGCGAAGTGGCTCGGGGTCCTGGTTGCCGATTGCGAGCGCTAACGCCTCGGCTTCGATTGAAGACCCATCGCTAAGCTCGACCCGCCACCGTCCATTGGCACGACCGGCGGACTGCGCCGATGCATCCACCAAGGCGGTCCGCCCGCTCGCAACAGCCTTGTCGAGCAGCTCGCCGAGATATCGGCCGAACAGGCGCCGCTCAGCGAACCCGCGCCGGTCACCGCCCTCTGCCTCGAATCGCTTCACGAAATGGTCGGGATTCCCGGCAAGCGCGCTCATGCCTTCGGCGCGAACGTTGAGGAGATGCGCGGCCTCGGTCGTCGAATAAGCAACGCCGCGGCCAACACGGCCACTGCCATCTATGAGTACCGATTGGACTTTACGACGCGCAAGCTGGACGGCGAGGATCGTTCCCGATGCACCGCCCCCTACAATCGCAACGGGAACCAACAACTCAGATTTCGTAATCAGGCCAGCTCTCCGGATTGGCGGCGTTGGCTTTGCGCTGCGTCATATGATCGTGCATTCGGTCTACGGTCTTGCCGGCAGTCTGTGTAAACCAGGCCGGAACCAGCGCATGGACAAGGCAGGCCGCGCCCGCACCGATCAGAGTTGCGCCAATCACAACCGCACCAAGGCCGTGCTCAGACCAGCTCATTCCAAGCGAGCGCGGATGCTCGACGAACATCCGTCGGAGCGTCCCGAATTTGTCCTCCCTGTGCGGATGCGTGGTCGCCATAACCAAACCCTTTTCGATGCTGGCGACCCCGACAGGATTCGAACCTGTGGCCCTCGGATTAGGAATCTGATGCTCTATCCTGCTGAGCTACGGGGTCGCGAAATGCCACGAATAGGGATGAGCGCGCTTCGCGATCAATTGACCGGGTTCAATTGAGCTGTTCGGGCGGCCTGACCGGCAATGGCAGAGGAGCAACCGGCACGCCTTCATCGACGAGCGATTTGGCTTGAGCGAGCGTTGCATTCCCGTGCACCTGCTCCGGCTCCAGGTCGCCACTGTAAATCGCACGGGCAGTGTCAGCGAACTTGTCACCGACCCAGCGCGAGTTGCTGAGGAGCTCGGCCTGCATTGCAGCGAGCTCTCGCAAGCGGATCGCCCGATCCCTTCCTGGGCACGCCCGGCGCCATCGGTGCCTTTTCGATATTGCCTGACTGGCAGAAGGGGCATTCGACAAGACCTGCTTGCCGCTGCTCGTCATAATCCGCGTTCGATCTGAACCAGGCCTCGAATGTCTCGCCGCCATCGCGGCATTGAAGATCGAAGACGATCACAAGGTCACCGCCTCCGGGATAGGCCGGCGATGGTCAAGCGCGGGTATGCGCCCGCGAACGTCAGAGATGCGCTTGAGATCGATGTCGGCGAAGCCAAGGCCCGGCTCCTCGCCCATGTCGAGGAGGACATCCCCCCAAGGATCGACCACGAGTGAATGCCCGAACGTGTTGCGGCCATCCTGGTGGTGACCGACCTGCGCTGCGGCGACGACAAAAAGACCCGCCTCTATCGCTCGAGCGCGCAGCAAAATGTGCCAATGTCCGGCGCGCAAGCGTCTGCGCCACGTCGAAGACGCGGCCCGCCGCCTGGGCGGCGGCGACCTGTCCGCGCGCGCCAAATGGCGGCGACGACGATGCGGCGGTCGCAGCGCGTTCAACGCGATGGCGACCGATCTCTCCGCGCGCGCCGAGGCGCTCGCGGCGTCGATCGCGTACGGCGCCAGCTGCTCGCGGACGTCTCGCACGAGCTCGACGACGCCGGTGACGGCGATGCGCGGCTATCTCGAGACGCTGACGATGCCGGAAATCGAGCTCGACGACGACGACGCGGGCGCGGTATCTCGACCATCATCGGCGACGAGACCGCGCGTCTCGAACACATCATCGGCGATCTGCTGGAGCTCGCGCGGCTCGAAGGCGGCGGCGGCGCGCTCCGTCTCCGAGGTGTCCCGGTGCGAGCAGCTGTTCGCGCGCGTGGCGGCGCGGCACGAGCGGGCGTGCGGCAGACGGCGGGCGTCACGGATCGACGTCGACATCGAGCCGGGGCGGAGATCGTCGCCGGCGATCGCGATCGCCTGGAGCAGGCGCTCCAGAACCTCGCGGCCAACGCCCTGCGCTACGCGCCAGCGGTTCGACCGATCCGCCTGGCGCGCGCGGCGGGCCGCGCGATCGGGGCCGGCCGGAAGCGCCGCACGTCGTGCTGGCGGTCGAAGAGCGGGGCCCGGCATTGCGCGAGCACCTGCCGCACGTCTTCGATCGGTTCTACAAGGCGGACGCGTCGCGCCGCGCGGAATGGCCGGCGGCAGCGGGCTGGGATTGTCGATTGTGAAGGCGATCGTCGCAGCGGCACGGCGGCCGTGTCACGGTGGACAGCCGCCCGGGCCGCACGCGCTTCGAAGTCTGACGATTGCCTAGACCTGACGATCAGCCGACTTGCTCGGCTGTCGCGGGGGCACTTCGTCGCGGATCCGCTCGCGCAGCCAGAGCACCGGCTCGGGATGCCTGGCGATGAACGCCTGCCATTCGGCTTCCGACGAGTCCGATCGAGATGACGCGTTCGCGTTCGATGCCCATGTGCCCTCCGACGAATGGCAGCATCGGCGGCATGTACAACGGAAATAGAATGATCCGATAGGACCCATCTGCATGTTATCCGAGCATCGGATCGCTTCCGGCGCTCACTGTGATCCAGCTGCAGCGTCACGCGGCGGCGCGAGCGTGAGGCGCCCGCGGATGACTCGAACGCCGCGAGCAGCTCGTGGATCATGCGCGGCGTCCGGTTGGCGCGCGCTACACCCAGCCGGTTTCCCGCACCAGCTCGTGCCCTTCGATCGCGCGCGCAGAAGAACTGCCCGCGCGCGCACTTCCCGCGCGATCGCCTGATACGGCACGATGCCGATGCCGAGCCCGGTCTTGCACCATCGCCTTGATGATCTCGACGTTCTCGGTGTCCATCACGATCGTCGGCTCGATCTTCTCGGTGACGAAGAACGCGTCGATCACGCGGCGCGTCGCCGATCCGGCCTCGAACAGGACGAACGGCTCGCCGGTCGAGATCCTGCGGCGACGATCTTCTGCCGCTTCGCGCCAGCGGATGCGTCGGCATCGTCACGAGCAGCAGCTCCTCGCGCAGCACCGGCACGCGTGACGAGATCCGACTCCTCGACCGGCAGCGTCAGCAGGCCGGCGTCGACGCGGCCGGCGCGAATCTCCTCGACCGATCGCTCGGCCGTCGCGACCGTCAGCCGCACGTCGAGCTGCGGATGCACGCGCCGCAGATGCTTGAGCAGCGGCGGAAAGACGTAGAGGCACACGGTCATGCCGCCGGACAGCCGCAGCGTGCCGCGCAGCTCGCGCGTGCGATCGGTGATCGCGCCGACCGTGTCGCGGACGTCCTGAAACACGCGCTGCCCGAGCTGCACGAGGCTCTCGGCGGCCGGCGTCATCCGCACCTGCCGCCCGACGCGCAGGAACAGCGGCTCGCCGAGCTCCTCCTCGAGCAGCAGAATCTGCCGGCTGATCGCCGACTGCGACACGTGCAGCTTCCGGCCGCAGGCGGTGAACGAGCCCGGTCTCGGCGATCGCCTGGAGGATTTCGAGCTGGCGCAGATCCATCTGCGTTGCTGGAGCGTTCGGGACTCGGATGGATGCTCTACGGCCGTCTTCCTGAAGAAACCCGTGCGCCTCCGGGCCGAGCGACGCACGACGATGCACCGACGATGACCACCGCGGCGAGGCCGCCCATCGACTGCGCGTAGCGTGAAGTGCTCGCCGAGCGCCGACTTCGACGTACGGAATGCTCGACGCGAACAGCACGCCGAGCTGATACGCGAAGCCCGGGAAAGAACCCGCGCAGTGCGCCGGGCGACAGCTCGTTGATGTGCGCCGGGATCGACGCCCCAGGCGCCCTGCACGAAGAACTGCATCAGGAACACGCCGACGCGCGATGAGCGCGGTCGATGGCGCGGCGATCCAGAACGGCACGACGACGAGCGCGCAGAACGCCGACGTGATCATCGCCCGGCGGCGGCCCGCGCGATCCGAGTAGTAGCCGAACACCAGGCCGCCGAGAATCGCGCCGACGCATCGACGATCATCGTCAGCGTCGGCGTGTCGCGTCGGCGAGTAGCCGCTCGTGCTGCAGGAACGTCGGATACATGTCCTGCGTGCCGTGCGACATGAAGTTCATCATCGTCATCAGCAGCGACGAGGTACAGAAAGCGCGGCCAGTGCTGCGACAGCGATCGCCGGTACGTCGTCCAGTCGGTCCGGTGCTCGTGCCACGCCTCGGATTCCTTCACCTTCGCGCGGATGAAGAGCGACAGCAGCGCCGGCAGGCCGCCGATGAAGAACATGCACGCGCCACGCCGTAGTCCGGATGCGCCGCGTGCAGCGGGACGTACACCAGCCGGAACGCGAGCGCCGGCGAGCAGGTTGCCGAGCGCGTAGCCTTCCTGCAGCAGGCCCGAGAGCAGGCCGCGCAACCGCGGCGACGCCGACTCGAGCGCCAGCGACGCGCCGACGCCCCACTCGCCGCCCATCCCGATGCCGAACAGCATCCGCAGGATCAGGAACGTCCGATAGTTCGGCGCCAGGCCGCGACAGCACCGAGATGACCGCGTAGAAGATGACGTTCAGCATCAGCGGGATCGCGCCGGCCGTAGCGGTCGGCCATCAGGCCGAAGACGATCGCGCCGACCGGGCGCATCGCGAGCGTGAGCGTGATCGCGTCAGCGCGATGTCGGGCCGCGTCTTGCCGAACGCGCGTCGCGACGTCGTCGACGACGAACGTCAGGACGAAGAAGTCGAAGGCGTCGAGCGTCCAGCCGAGAAAGCCGGCGAGGACGGCGTTGCGCTGGTTGGCGCGCTGCTCTTTGTCATCCGCGCGCAGACGCGGCGTGCGTGGAGGCCATCTATGGGGTCCTTGGGGTGCACGTGAACCGAGGTGCGAGATCGATTGTCGTCCGATAGTGTAGTCGCCCTTCCTCTTTCGGCGACGTCACCGATTGTCACCGGCGCCGCGAGACCAATCCGTTCCGCGATGGATAATGAAGATGTTCAGGCCCCGGAACAGCCGCGTCAAAGGAGATCGATGTATTACGTGATCGGACCGACGGCAAGATGAATGGCCCGTTGACCGTCGACGACGTTCACCAGTGGCTCGCGGAAGGACGCGTGAACGAGTCTCTCGCGCGTCCGGCGCGACGGCGAAACGCGTGGCAGCCGCTCGGCGCGATCCCTGAGCTGCGCCGTCCGTCCGCCGCCGGCCAGCTGCCGACCGCTCGAACGCCACGATCGACGCCACCAATCGCGGGACGCGGCGGGCGCGGAGTACCTGCAGCGCGACGTCACGGCTGGACGCCGGACGGTGCGTCGCGCGCGGGTGGGCGCTCGTGCGCGAGAATATCGTCGTGCTCGTCGGGCGCCGCGACGGTCGTCTGGACGATCCTCATCGCGCTGACGTTCGTCCCGCGGATCGGCTGGCTCGCCGGCATGGTGGTGAACAGCCCGCTGCTCGGCGGTTTGTACTTCGCTGAACATCCGGCGTATCCGAGGCGAGGCGGCGGCGGGGAGAAAGCGTGCGACGGCTTCCGGCGTGCCGCCTTCGTGCCGCTGGTGCGCCGCCGGACTGCTGTCGCGGCGGACAGACGGCGCTCGGGATCCTGCTGCTCGTGATGCCCGGTATTTACCTGGCGGTCGGCTACATCTTCGTCCTGCCGCTCGTGATCGACAAGCGGATGGACGTGTGGACGGCGATGGAAATGAGCCGACGCGTCGTTCACCAGCAGTGGTGGACGACGTTCGCGCTGACGCTGGTGGCCACGCTGATGGTGCTCGCGGGAGTGCTCGCCTTCGGGATCGGCATCGTCATCGCGGTGCCGGTCGCGACCGCCGCGATCATGTACGCGTTCCGAGGACTTGTTCGGATAGGGGTGGGACGGTTTGCAGTATCTGCGCAGACGGAACTGCTGCAAACCGCTCCGACAGCCCATACTTCCCGCGTCATGGCCGACACGACCATTCCAGACACCGCGATGACCGCTTTCTCGACGCGCTCGACAAGGCGAACTCCGCGTCGCGGAGCAGTTCCCGGGCGATTCGGCCCGCCGCCAGCCCGTGCACACCGTCTACGGCGGCGCGCACCTGTTCAACGCCGACGCCGCGCAGAAGCTCGGCGCCGTGGCGCTGCGGGCGCTCGAGGAGCACGCGCCCGACGCGGCGACGCTCGCGGCGGCGCTCGGCCTCGACCCGACCTCGCCGCACGCGTCTACCCGCGCGTGGTCGAGAAGCTGAAGCGCGAGCCGGTCGAGGACTTCCGCATCGACTTCGAGGACGGCTTCGGCAACCGGCCGGACGACGAGGAAGACGGCCACGCGCAGACGCGCCGCCGGCGAGGTGGCGGCGGGGCTGGCGGCCGGCACGCTGCCGCCGTTCATCGGCATCCGCATCAAGCCGCTCAGCGAGGAGCTGAAGCGGCGCAGCCTCGCGCACGCTCGACCTCTTCCTCGACCGCGCTGCTCGACGCGGACCGGCGGCGCGCTGCCGCCGAACTTCGTCGTCACGCTGCCGAAGATCACCGACGCCGCGAGCAGGTCGCGGCGCTGGCGTCGGCGTGCGACGCGTTCGAGTACTGGCGCCGACCTCGCGCCGCGGCACGCTGCGCTTCGAGCTGATGATCGAGACGACGCAGTCGATCTTCGCGCGCGGACGGCACGGTCGCGCTGCCGCGCCTGATCGCGCGAAGGCCGGCGGCCGCATCGTCGCCGCGCACTTCGGCACCTACGACTACACCGCCGTCGTGCAACATCACGGCGGCGCACCAGCACATGACGCACCCGGCGTGCGACTTCGCGCAAGCACGTGATGCAGGTCGCGCTCGCCGGCACCGGCGTCTGGCTGTCGGACGGCGCGACCAACATCATGCCGGTCGGACCGCACCGCGCGACGGCGCGCCGCTCACCGCGGCGCAGCGCGCGGAGAACCGCGCGTCGTCCACCGCGCCTGGCGCCTGCACGCCGAGCACGTCCGCCACTCGCTCGTCAACGGCTTCTACCAGGGCTGGGACCTGCACCCGGCGCAGCTGCGTCACCCGCTACGCCGCGGTCTACGCGTTCTTCCTCGAGGGCCTCGACGCCGCGTCGGAGCGGCTGAAGAACTTCGTCGCAGAAGGCGGCGCAGGCGACGCTCGTCGGCGACGTGTTCGACGATGCGGCGACGGGGGCTGCTGAACTACTTTCCTGCGCGCGATGAACTGCGGCGCGATCACCGAGGAGG
>CAWAWT010000085.1:0-80767 GCA_963785855.1 uncultured Alphaproteobacteria bacterium | reverse complement strand
TGTCCGGCTCGACGAACTGTGCAGTCCCAGCCGTCATCCTGTCGGCAAGCTCGCGCTGCGATTCCGATATCGTGCAAGTTCCGCGCGCGCTTCTTCGAGATCCTGCACATCCACCGCAAATCCTGCGACAGCGCCTGTTGCCAGCGGAACGTTGACGATTGGAGCATTCGCCGCTCACCGTGGATGATCGCCGGCTGCATCCGGACACATCCTACCGCCTTCCTGAGCCCTCGCGCGCGGTCGCGACGGCGCTATCTTTGCCGTGCGCGTCAATTAACCGGCCGAACGCTCGATCACATCTCGCGCATCGCGCGCTTCAACCGCGGTCGTACGAACGCGCTGTTTACGAGCCCGAGTTCGAGACCGGTCCCTGAACCACATCGGAAATGGCGCAGCCTCGATCAAATGGGTCAGTGAGCCGGAGCGCTGCTTCCGTCTGGCGAAGGCGAAGGGCGAGTTTGGAGCGCTTTCCTCCCCGACGCTGGTATCGAAGAACGACAGCAGCTGGGCTTCGGCACGTTCAGGCGGAGGCGCCGTCCCGCCCGGACCTCAAACACTCGACCAGACCCGCTCGCGCGCACTTTACGTGCGATTTGGCCCCCCGAGAGCTTTGCCGTCTCGATATCCTCGAGCAAACCTTCGAGATCTTCGGCATCTGATTCCGCCGCGGTCGCCAACGAGGTCGGCGAGCGATTGCGCGTTGGAGCTGAGCCCGAGATCGCGAGCAAGCTGGCTATCTGCTTCGATCCTTCCGTCGGCTCGTACCAGCAACGGGCGCGCGGGCGTCAGCTCCAGCAGTCTGGCATTGGCGCGAGCAACATCTAGGACCGATTGCGCGAGACGAAAGCGTCGCGCCGCCAGCAGCGAGAGCGCTCCGGCGATCGCCATCCAAAGGAGCGCAAGCGCCGCAATGATCACGCTTGTTGCCCCAGCAACGCCCATAAAGTGCCCCGCACCCTCCGCTGTGAGTTCATAGGGCGAAGCATCGCCGAAAAGAAAGGCGCGAAGTCTTTGCGCCAACTGGCTTCCCGCTCACGCCTGTGACTTTGGGGCGACAGGTTTAGGCGGAGCGAACAGCAGTCATCGCGAAGGTGTCATCTTTTGGCAACAATGGAAAAGTTCGTTCACCTGAACCGTCCTCGCTGTTTGACAGCACTCACGGGTGCAGCGAAAGTTTGGCCAGTTTTGAATTCGCGCGCGAAACTTTCGTCAGCGGGCTAAACAGGGGACCTATATGCAAAAGTATCGAGCGCGCGCTCTAAACCGCGCCACTCTGCTTCTTGGCGCTTCCGCCACGGCGCTTCTTTTCAATACACCTGCATTGGCCGGGACGGCGGAGCAGCCCGCTCCGCCTCCAACCAATCAGACGCCAACCTCGCCGAACCAGCAGGGGGCGCAAGACTCCGCCGAAAACTCCGAGTAGCGGTGGCGACGCTGCCGTCACCACCGATCAGCGTAACATCGTGGTTACCGGCACGCGTATTCGCCAGCCGGAGTTCACGAGCCCTGATCCGGTCGCTCGAATTGACCCGGTAATCGCCAGGGAATCCGGTAAGCTCGATACCGCCGACATGCTACAATCGTCACCGATTGCGGCTGGCTCGACGCAGATTACGTCGGCGCTTTCGTCCAACTTCGTGACGAACGGCGGCCCTGGTGCTGAGACGATCGACTTGCGCGGGCTGGGACCGAACCGCACGTTGGTTCTTCTAAATGGCCGCCGCGCCGGTCCCGCGGGTACTCGCGGCGGTGTTTCATCCTTCGACCTCAACGTCCTTCCGCAGTCGATTGTCGAGCGCGTCGACATCCTGAAAACCGGCGCGTCATCAATTTATGGTTCGGATGCCGTTGCCGGCGTGGTCAATCTCATCACGAAAACTGATTTCAATGGCCTGGAGATCGACGGCTTCGCGAATGTGCCGACCAAGAAGGGTGGCGAGGTATTCAGCGGCAGCGTCCTTTGGGGCAAATCCAACGACCGCGGCCACATCATGGTCGCCCTAATTATTACAAGCAGAATGAACTGGCGCGCGGCGACCGGAGCTACCTTTCGTGCCCGCCCGCCTACGTGTTTCGCAACGGCACTCACAATCGCGCCGACCTTATCGACCCGCGCACCGGAAAATATCACTGCGAAGACCTGCCGGTCGGCCAAGTCTGGACCTACGACTACGAATATAACTACCTGGGTGGACAGGGCAATTTGCATCTCGGGAACGGGACCTACGTAGGTCCCGTCAACCTTATGCAATATCAGTATCCGGGCGAACAACTCGGTCTTCCGCCAATCGCGGGATGCGGTTCGATTCCAGGCAATTGCTTCAGCGCTCCGCCAGGCTGGTTCCCAACCGGTTACGACCCAGCGTCCTACGCCGTCCAAAATGACTTCAACCCGTTCGCGAACGAGCAGACGATCATCCCGGCAACCAAGCGGTATACGCTCTATGCTGACGCATCGTACCACTTCTCGGATGCGGTCGAAGCTTATGGCGAGTTCCTTGCGAACCGCCGCACCACCTACCAGAACGGATGGCGGCAGTTCTGGACCTTCGGGTTCAGTGGCGGTGGAAGCTACTGTGGCTTCGTCGATTGCTACGGCAACGGAGTTTATCCCGGGAACAATGCGTCTTATTGGGCGAAGGGTTGGCAGGGACTCAATTTCCTGAGCCCGACTGCGGTCACGGACCGCGGATCCGACAGCAAACAGAAGGTCGATTACTGGCGCGGCGTCGCCGGCCTAAGAGGCGACCTCGGTGGGCTCCTTAAGGGCTGGTCCTACGACGCTTATGTCCAGTACAGCCACAACAAGGGCCTCTACAGCAACGAGCAGATTCTCCAGGACGCGATCGACGCATCGAGCTTCCAGACGGCTTCGTGCGTCGGCCAAACGCTTCCGGTCTCCGGCAAGCAGTGCATGGATCTGCCGTGGCTCGATCCGAATTTCCTGTTGGGTAAGTTCACTCCGCAACAGGCGGATTATCTGTTCGCCTGGGAAACCGGCAAGACGCTCTACAAACAGGTCTCCGGCGAGGCATCGCTTACAGGCAATCTCTTCGACCTGCCGTATGGCGCCGTGGGCGTGGCCCTCGGTGCGACAATCCGGCGTGATGAAATCAATGATACGCCAGGTGCAATAACGCTCGCTGGGAACGCCTGGGGAGCAAGTTCATCGGGAATCACGGCGGGGCACGAGATCACCACCGAGGCTTTTGGTGAGATCGAGGTGCCGCTGCTGAAGAACGTCCCGTTCTTCCGCGATTTGTCGTTCAGCGGCGCCGCGCGAATCACGGACGTGAAAGCCGTTCGCGCTCCGGATGGACTAAGCGACCAGAACAAGGGCAATTGGACCTATAAGGTTGGCGGCAACTGGGCAGTGACCAATTGGCTCCGCTTCCGCGGCACCTATGGCACTTCGTTCCGGGCGCCGGCGCTGTTCGAAGAGTTCAAGGCCGACGAAACCAGCTTCCCGAGCGCGCGCACGATCGACCCATGCGTGAACTGGGCGTTCAACCTCGCGCAGGGGAATATCGACCAGCGGATTGCCAACAACTGCGCCGCAGCCGGCATTCCGTCCAATTATGGCGGCGGTTCGATTTCGGCCACTGTTCACTCTTCCGGCGGAATCGGGGTACTGAACCCCGAAACCTCGACGGCACTGACCGGAAGTATCGTTCTGACGCCGCGGTTCCCCTCACTGCCGCAGACCCACATGAGCCTTGCGGTCGATTATTTCGACATCAAGGTGAAGGGTGAGGTTTCGCAGCTCGGCGCTCAAAACATCGTCTTCGGATGCTATGATTCTCCGAGTTTCCCCAATGACCCGCTTTGCAGCCTGTTCGATCGTGGTACCTTGGGAACGGATCCGTACGCGATCGGAAATGTGCGCGACTCCTACATCAACATTGCAACGCAGATTAACAAAGGCCTCGATTTCACGGCTTTGTTCCAGCAGGGACTGGGGCGCTGGGGCTCTTTGAGCATTCTTGGCAGTGCGACCTACCAGCTTACGGACAAGACCACGTTGCTGCCGGGCAGCCCGCCGACAAGCACCAATGGCGACATTGGTGATCCGAAGCTCGTCGGAGATCTGAACGCCACCTGGAAGCCGAATGGCGGATGGACGGTGTTTTACGGCATCGAATATTATGGCAAGTCGTCCAACGACCAGAAGTTCAAGGAGCGGCACGGCGGCTCGCTGTGCCAGACTTCGATAATCTGGGGCGATTATTGCGTGAATGTCACCGTCCCGGCTTACTTCTATCACAATGTCTCAATTACGAAGGACTTCGGATCTCCAGCGCATCAGTTGGAACTGACGCTCGGCATCCGGAATCTGCTCGACACGCGGCCGCCACAGGTAAGCACGATTGGCGGATCCGGTCTCCCGTCGCTTATTGGCCCCGTTGTCGGCACATCGCAGTACGATTTCCTGGGACGGAGGGTCTTCTTCAACATTTCGAAAAAGTTCTAGGACTTCAGATCATTTCGAGCTGGGGCGGCGAAAGCCGCCCCTTTTTTTTGCGCTCTCGCACCGGTAACCACGGATCCAAATGCCGAATATCAAATTGAAATCCGACACCCTCGATGTCGAGACGGCGCGCTTTTCTCCTGGCCGGATTACCGCGCCACTGTTCGTCAACAGCATTCCCAAGAGCGGGTCGCACCTGCTCATGAACATCATTCGAATGTTCGTGCCGCTAGATCAGCAATATCGCGAACAGTTTATCCAGTGGGGCAATCTCAAGGATCATCTGCACGCCTTTCAGCCGCAATATCCATTCTTCAGTTACGGGCATTTGTTCTTCTCGGACAGTTCCGCCATCGAGCTTGCGCACGTCCGCAAGATCCTCCTCTACCGGGACCCTTACAACTGGGTCCTCGCACGGGCGCGCTTCTTCCTGTCCAATGAGTTCGAAGGAAATGTCGACTATTTGAAGGAAGGCAGGCTGAGCGCGGACGACCTGCTCTCGCTGATGATTTTCGGCATTCATGGCAAGGCTCCGAGCCTCTCCGACATGTACGATCTCAATGTGGCCGCCTGGCTCGGCTCTTCATCAGTTTACGCGGTGCGCTACGAAGATCTGGTGCGTCACGTCGGCGACCTCGAGAGCGAGGAATCGCAAAGCTACTTCGCCAGGCTCTTGGAAGCTTGTGGCATTTCGCCGGTTCCCGCCAATTGGCGCGAACGCGTGAGCGTGGGCGCTGACCGCCGCCGCAGCGGAACCGCGCGGGAAAATCTGACCGGAATTGCGCTCGAGCTGCCATTAACGCTGCCAGAACGGCATCGGCGGCTCGTCGACTATGCCGCGCCGGGGCTTCGCCAGCTCCTCGGATACGAGTGATGCGGTCCCGATCGACAATTGCCGGTTATCCCGGGCTTACCAAGGCCGAAGAACTTTTCCGGGAAAGGAAGAACGACGCAGCCTCGATGGTATTGATCGAGCATTTGCGTGAGCACCGCGACGAACCGCGCGGCCTCGCGTTACTCGGCGAAATCGCGATGAACTCAGGAGCGCTGGCGCAGGCTGAGCAATTCCTGCGTCGAGCGATCGCGCTCGGGGCCCGATCCTACGAGGTCAAACGAAATCTTGCCTCGACCATCATGAGGCTCGATCGACTCGACGAAGCGCTGGAAGCCTTCACACAGCTCGAACAACATTATGACGACCTCCATTTGACAGCTACGCGAGCCAATCTTCTCGACAGATTGGGCCGAACCCAAGAGTCCTTGATTGTGCACGAGCGCGTGACTTCGGATCCGCGGTGCCAATCAAACCATTGGATCATGTACGGCCATACCCTCCGCTTCGCCGGACAGACCGACAAAGCAATAGAAGTCTTCCGGGAAATCGTGGCTCGGGAGCCCGACAGAGGTGAGGCCTGGTGGGGGCTCGCGGACATCAAGTCGAGCGTATTGACCGACGAAGATATCGAGACTCTGGAAAAGCAAGCCCAAGCTGCAGTCGATATTCTTAATCTCGTTCCGATTCATATGGCGCTCGGCCGCGGATTGCATGATCGGGGCAAATATGAACGGGCCTTTCATCACTACCGCGAAGGCAACAGGCTGCGGGCGGAGCTGATCAACTATGATCCGGACGAACTCACCCGTGAGGTCGATCAGTTCATTCGAATGACTCCGCCCGATCGGCTCGGGCCGCCGCAAAGCGTACCGGGACCGATACCCATCTTCCTCATCAGCCTGCCGCGGTCCGGCTCGACTCTCCTCGAACAAATCCTCGGCCGCCATCCGCAAATCGAAGCTGTCGGCGAGCTTCCCCATAGCAGGGCATTGATGCGCGCCTCGCTCGAATTGCACATGCGCAATGGTCCTCTTCAGGTTTTCGAATATCTTGAGCGCCTCACATCCGACGAGAAGCGCATGCTCGGCAGCGAATATATGAGGCGGGCAGCGGCGCACCGGCAGACGAACGTTCTGCATTTCATAGACAAGATGCCGTCCAACTGGAGCGACCTCCTCTTCATTCGCGCGATCCTGCCGCAGGCCCGTTTCATCGAGATCCGGCGCGATGCGCATGGATTGCTGTTTCTCCAATTATGTCCATCATTTTGGAGCCGCTCACGCAGCCTCATTCGACCTCGGCCATCAGGGACGCCTATGCACGGACTACACCCGATTGATGGATCATCTGAGCTCTGCTGCACCCGGGATGATTTGCACGATCGGGTATGAGGAATTGATCGACCAGCCGGAGCGCGAGCTGACCAAGGTCCTCGACTATCTCGGTCTCGAGTGGGACGAAGCCCTGCTCCGCTTCTATGAATCCGATCGCTCGGTGCGAACTCCGAGCGCCGAGCAGGTTCGGCGCCCACTCAACCGGAGCGGAATCGGAACATGGAAACCCTATGCCGAGTGGCTCGGACCGTTGCGAGAGGCGCTGGGACCGCTCGCGAACGCCTGATCAGTAACGATAGTGCTCGGGCTTGAACGGCCCTTGCGCAGAGACCCCGATGTAGGCGGCCTGCTTGTCGTTGAGCTTGGTCAGCTTCACTCCGAGCTTGTCGAGGTGCAGCCGAGCGACCTTCTCGTCGAGGCGCTTGGGAAGCACATAAACCTCGTTCTTGTACTTGTCGGCGCCGGTCCAAAGCTCGATCTGAGCGAGCACCTGATTAGTGAAGCTCGAGCTCATGACGAAGCTTGGATGTCCGGTCGCGTTGCCGAGATTGACCAGCCTCCCCTTCGACAGGACGATGATCTTTTTCCCATCGGGGAATTCGACCTCGTCGACCTGCGGCTTGATCTCGGTCCACTTCATGTTGGCGAGCGCGCCGATTTGAATCTCACTGTCGAAGTGGCCGATGTTGCAAACGATCGCCATGTTCTTCATCGCTCGCATGTGATCGACCGTGATCACGTCCATGTTACCGGTCGCGGTGACGAAGATATCTGCGCGCTTGGTCGCCTCCTCCATCGTCACGACCTCAAAGCCCTCCATCGCTGCCTGGAGCGCGCAGATCGGATCAATCTCAGTCACGAGAACTCGAGCTCCGCCGTTGCGAAGCGAAGCCGCCGAGCCCTTGCCGACATCGCCATAGCCGGCGACGCAGGCAACCTTGCCTGCGAGCATGACGTCGGTCGCGCGCCGGATCGCGTCGACCAAGGATTCTTTGCAGCCGTATAGGTTGTCGAACTTCGACTTGGTCACGCTGTCGTTGACGTTGATCGCCGGGAACGGGAGCTTACCGTTCTTGGCGAGATCGTAGAGCCGGTGGACGCCCGTTGTGGTTTCTTCCGAGACGCCCTTGATCGCCTCGACAGTCTTGGTGAGATAGCCCGGACGCTCTGCCAAGAACCGCTTCAGGGTCGCAGCGAAGATTTCCTCTTCTTCGTTCGACGGAGCGAAAAGCGCCTCGCCCTGCTCAACTCGATATCCCCATAAAGCAAACATCGTGGCGTCGCCGCCATCGTCGAGGATCATGTTGCAGGTCGTATCGCGGCCCCAGTCAAAAATGCGGCAGACGTAGTCCCAATATTCCTCGAGAGTCTCGCCCTTGATTGCGAACACTGGAATGTGACGGGCGGCAATGGCAGCGGCGGCGTGATCCTGCGTCGAGAAGATATTGCAGCTCGCCCAGCGCACCTTTGCGCCGAGCTCGACCAGCGTCTCGATCAGGACCGCTGTCTGGATCGTCATGTGAAGCGAGCCGGTGATCCGGGCGCCTTTGAGTGGTTTCGTTTGGCCGAACTCCTCGCGCAATGCCATCAGGCCGGGCATCTCGGTTTCAGCGATTTCGATCTCCTTGCGCCCGAAATCGGCAAGTCCGAGGTCCTTCACGACAAGGTCGTCAAAACGGGTGTCAGCCTGCGTCGCCACGTCGAAAATCTCCAAGGATAAAGCGAAGGTTCGGGCCAAGGGCGGCCCAACAGAGCCCGACGCCTCTAGCCCAGCAATACATATAAAGAAAGCTTTATATGTGCATTCAAGCCGCGCCCGTCTCGCTCCCTAGAAGGCGTGGGTCAATGCCTTCGGCTTTAAAAGCCGCAGCCCAGCGCTCATCGGTCGGTGTATCAAAGAGGATGCCAGCATCCGCGCGCGCGGCGAACCAACCGTGGCGGGTCATCTCACCATCGAGCTGGCCTTCGTCCCATCCCGCATAGCCCAATGCCGCAATCCATTGAGACGGCCCCTTGCCTTCGGCGATCGCCTTCAGGACGTCGATGGTGCCGGTCATTGCGAACAGCTCTCCCTTTTCGCCGTTGACGTGGATCGTATCCTGGCCGCCCCAATCCTTGGAGTGGAGCACGAAACCGCGCCCGGGCTCGACTGGTCCGCCGTGATGAACAGCGCAGTCGGGCGCTTCACCGGGGTCGATATCGAGCTGGCGAAGCAACGCCCGGAAGCTGATGCCAGCGCGCTTGTGGCCGACTCCGATCCCGATTGCTCCATTCTCGTCATGGATGCAGATTGCGACGACCGCGCGCTCGAAGCGCGGGTCGGACATACCCGGCATTGCCAAAAGCAACTTGCCGGAGAGGAACGTCGGTTGCTCAACCATTAGCAGCGACAATGGGACCGTGCGCACAAACCGGGCAATACTTGAGGACGTCACACGGCGAGCCTATCTGCCGCTTCGCCTGACGCGAAGGAGACATTGAATGACAATCCAAGTGGGCGACCGCCTGCCCGACGTTCCGCTGACCATCGCCACTGCCGACGGTCCCAAGCCCACGACGAGCGGTGAGTTCTTTGGCGGCAAGAGGGTCGCGCTCTTCGCCGTGCCGGGCGCATTCACGCCGACCTGCTCGGCGCGACATCTTCCATCCTATGTCGAGAAGGCCGGAGAATTGAAAGGCCAGGGCGTCGATGAAATCGTCTGCATCTCGGTCAACGATCCATTCGTGATGGCAGCCTGGGGTCAGCGCGACGCCAGCTCGGACATCACGATGATCGCCGACGGCAACGGCCAATTCGCGGACGCGACGGGCCTTGCCATGGATGCCAGCAAGTTCGGGATGGGCAAGCGTTCGCAGCGCTATTCGATGATCATCAACGACGGTGTCGTCGAGCAACTGAATGTCGAGGCGCCGGGCGAGTATCGGGCATCGAGCGCGGAGAACATGCTCGATCAGCTAGCGACCGCCTGACCGAACGTCGCCGATCTGGCTCCCTTCATCGAGGGTTCGAAACGCCCAGCAGCGCTGCGCGTTGTCGTCAAATCAGTAGGAGCAGCGTAAAATGGCGACAAGCAATCGTGGCGGAAATCGTGGCCGCAACGGAAAGAACAACAATCCCGAAGGTCACAACCAATATAGCGGGATGATAAATACTGCTCGCGACAACCCGCTAGCGACAGCGGCGGCGGTCGGCGGCGCGGTTGCGGCCGGCGTTTTCTTGTGGTCGCGCCGCAACCAGATCACCGATCAGATCGGCAGTCTCGCCGGCCAGATCAGCGAGTGGCGCGAAGGCATGGTTTCCGACAGGGACTTTGCTGCCGACGGCACGGATCCGGTCGATGGCTTCATTGCAAGTTCCGGCAGCCGTCGCCAGGGCCGCCGTAACCAAACGCAGATTTCCGAAGAGGCAATGACGCTCAAGGAAACCGGCAAGACCGCTTAAGCCGGACGGATTGAATCAAGATCGGGCGCTCCTCACGGGGCGCCCTTTTCTTCAGGCAACCAGGAAACGCAGCAATTGCATCACCGAGCTGAGGCTTGGTGACCGAGCTCATGTGAGTTCCCGGAATTTCCTCAAAAATCGCCTCAGGCAGCACGTTCGCAAGATCCTCGGCTGACCCGTTGTCGTCATCCTGATCCCCGCAGACAACGAGAGTCGGCATCGTGAACGCCTCGAGCCAGCTCATGAATGCGTCTTCGAAGCTTTCGAGCAACTGCGCCGCGGCAATGCGGTCCACCTTCTGGCTCTTCATGAACTGGATCGACAGCCAGTGCGGGTCGCCGCGCTGAACCTTGTCGAACATAGCGATCGCCTCGACGAAGAAAGTCTTGCGCCTCTTCCAGTTGCGAAGTCCATCGAGCCCAGCACCGCCGAGCACGGCGCGCCGGGGTCGAAGCCCCTCGCCTACTCCTTCGACAATCGTCCGCGCGCCGAGCGAAAAGCCGCCCAGATCGAGGTCGGTGAGCTGCAGTAGTGCGATGAGCTCACGCAGGTCCCGAGCAAGTATCCCCTTCGGATAATGGTCTTCACCGTGCGGCCGATCGCTTTGACCGTGCGCTCGAAGGTCGGGCATGATCACTCGGAAGCCCTCCGCAGCGATGCGCGCAGCATGTCCGAACCTGATCCAGTTCATGTTCGCGTCGGAGAACAGGCCGTGGAGGAGAATGACAGGTCTGCCATTCCCCAATTGATGAAAGGCCAGCCGGACGCCGTCCGATGCGGACCAGTAGTGGGTGTCGGGTTCGCTCATCCCGGCAACTTGCCGGTCGCTTCCACCCACCTATCGACGAGGTTCTGATAATCCCTGGTGCGTTTCTCGGGCAGGCCCTCAGTATTAAGCCAAGGGCGATGAATGCTCTCGGCGCCGAAGTGATGCGTTGGAACAAAGCGCGATGGATCATCGAAGCTTGCAACTGTAAGATCCATCATCTCGCTGCCGTCCTTGAAGCGGAATCCCAGCGATGTCCCGCACTCGCGGCAATAAGGTCGCTCGGCGATCGGCGAACTATCGTACCAGTCTGGCTTACGATGCCACACGAGGTCCGCCTGCTTCACATTTTTGAACGCGACCGAAACCGATCCCGTCGCGCGTTGGCACATCCGGCAATGACATAGGTAGGCGTCGGTGTCGTGGACCGCGGCTGCGTAGCGGACCCGGCCGCAGGCGCAACCGCCGGTCATCATCTCAGCCATTAAGCCGCTTTTTGGAGGTGCTTGCGGCCAAGGAGCTCGGCGATCTGGACGGCGTTCAGCGCCGCGCCCTTGCGCAGGTTGTCGCTTACGACCCAGAGGCTGAGGCCGTTCTCGACCGTCGGATCGTCGCGGATTCGGCTGACGTAGGTGGCATAGTCACCGACGCACTCGACCGGCGTTACGTAACCGCCATTCTCACGCTTATCGACAACCAGCACCCCGGGCGCCTCGCGCAGGATCTCGCGCGCTTCGTCGGCGCTGATCTCATTTTCGAACTCGATGTTCACCGCTTCCGAATGACCGACGAACACCGGCACTCGGACGCAGGTCGCGGTCAGCTTGATCCGGGGATCGAGGATCTTCTTCGTCTCGACCACCATCTTCCACTCTTCCTTGGTCGAGCCGTCGTCGAGGAAGACGTCAACCTGCGGAATGACGTTGAAGGCGATCTGCTTGGGATAGATGACGGGCGTCGTTCGAATCGCCGACGAAGATGTTGCGCGATTGTTCGAACAGCTCGTCCATCGCGGCTTTGCCAGTGCCCGAGACCGACTGATAGGTCGCCACCACCACCCGCTTGATCCTCGCCGCATCGTGAAGCGGCTTCAGCGCGACCACCAGCTGCGCGGTCGAGCAATTGGGGTTGGCGATGATGTTCTTCTTGACGTAGCCAGCGATCGCCTCCGAGTTCACCTCGGGGACGATCAGCGGCACGTCGGGGTCCATCCGGAACAGCGAGCTATTGTCGATCACCGTGCAGCCCGCCGCCGCCGCCTTGGGCGCATAGACTTGCGACACCGCCGAGCCAGCTGCGAACAGCGCCATGTCCCATTCGCTAAAGTCGAAATGCTCGAGGTTCCTGACGCGCAGCGTCTCTGCGCTCTCGCCGAACTCAATCGCCGCTCCGGTCGAGCGCGAGGACGCAACCGCGGCCACCTCCGAAAATGGAAATCGCCGCTCAGCGAGGATGTTCAGAAGCTCTCGCCCAACATTGCCCGTCGCACCAACAACCGCGACCCGATAACCCATGTGTTGCTCTCCAGCTTGCGCGCCGCACCTATCGCAAGCGGCGGCGCAAGGCGATATGGCTCGCCGCTCCACGCGCACAAGGGGAGTGAATGCGCAAAGCCGTCGTCCTGCTTTTATTTCTCTTCGTTGTCATGCTCGGCATAATGGCGTTGGCGCCAATGCTTGAGCAACCTCCAGCGTTACGAAGGCATAATGTCCCGGGCGAGTTCGACGCGACGCGCGCCAAGGCGCGAGTGGCGTTCGTTCTCGGCGATCAGCAACCGCATCCCGCCGACAGCGCGGCCAACGATCAGGTGCGCACACGACTTGTTGCAACGCTCGAGCAGATGGGTCTCGATCCGATCGTCCGCGACGAGTTCGCGTGCAACGAGCTGTTCAAGGAACGCGGAGTCGCCTGCGCGCGGGTGCGAAACGTCGTCGCGGTGCTCGGCGCGAAAGCGGGCAAGGCCCTGCTCCTCAATGCGCACTATGACAGCGTGCCCGTTGGGCCGGGAGCCGCCGACGACGGGATCGGCGTCGCCACTCTCCTGGAAGTCGGCGCGATCCTCAAAGACCAGCCGCCAAAGCGGCCAGTGGTCCTGCTGTTCAACGAGGGCGAGGAGCTCGGGCTCGTCGGCGCCCGCGCTTTCCTTGACGATCCGCTCAGTCGAAGCGTCGACAGTCTGATCAATCTCGAAGCCCGCGGCGTCCGCGGCCCGGTCAACATGTTCGAGACAAGCCGCCCGAACGCAGCGGCGATCGCGTTGTTCGCCTCCGCGGTGAAGCGTCCCGCAGCCAATTCACTCTCGACGGACGTGTACCGGCTGATGTCCAACTATACCGACGTCAACAGCTTTTCCGAAAGAGGATGGCTGATTCTCAACCTCGCACCGATCGGCAATGAGACGCGCTACCATTCGCCAGGCGATGATGTTGCTGCGCTCGATCCGGCAACGCTCCAGCACATGGGCGACCAGACACTTGCACTCGTCCAGCGCCTTGCGAACGGCAGTCCGGTGAGGACGTCCGGCAACCTTATCTTCATGGACATCGCCGACCGAACGCTGATCAGCCTCCCGATTACGGATGGAGTCATCCTGCTGGCATTGCTCCTCATCGGATTCGCCGCCGCGGCGCTGGAGCGCGGCCGAGGCGGATCAGGCACCTTCGTGGTCTTGGGAACGATAGTCGGTTCCGGGCTGATTGCGTGGGCTGCGCCCGCGCTCATCGGGGTTGCGAGACCGGGCATGTTCTGGCGTGCGCAACCGATCTGGATCCACCTCGCGACCTATGGCTGTGTTCTGCTCGCCGGGACAGGGCTTGTCGCGACCATTGGACGAAGCATGTCGATTCGTCAGCTTCGAGCCATATTCTGGCTGCTGTTCCTCGCAATCGGGGCGGTGATCGGCCTCTACGCGCCCGGCGGAATCGTCTTCTTCCTCTTCCCTCCTACGGTGGCGGGCTTCGGGATGATCGCCAATCGCTGGTGGCGACAGGCGGAGCTTGCCTGCAGCATCGTTGCGATCATCATCCTGTATCTCACCTGGGGCGCGATGCTCGGGCTACTCGAAGAGTTGCTCAACGACGGCCCAATTTGGGTGTTTGCCCCATTGGCTGCCCTTCTCTTGGTACCAGCGCTGATCGAAGCCAAGCCTCTCATAGATGAGGTCGGCCCGCGGGCCGCGACAAGTGTCGCAGCAATTCTTGTTCTCCTTGGCTGGACAGCCGCAGCGGCGGCGCCGGCCTATTCGGCGGACCGTCAGCAACGCTTCGTCATTCAACAGGTCACCAATGCCGCTACTCATAAGTCGTGGTGGTCGATCCTCAACGATGGGGCGCCGCTACCAAAGGCATTTGGGAGCGGATGGAAGCGCGGCAAGCTGCCGCTCAGCGACGCATTGCGCTGGATCAAACCCGCGGTGGCGCGCCCGGGAGCAGTGGCTCCGGCGGTCCAGCTCTTATCTGAAGTCGATAACGGCGATGAGCGGACTCTGACCGTCCGTCTTGCTGCAAACAATAATGACGAGGTCGAAATCCTCGCGCCCGAGGATGCTCTGATCAAATCCGCAGGCGTCGCCAGGTTCGTTCGACCGATCGATCAGGATTCGGACGGCATTTATTCTCTCGGCTGCTCAGGGCGGAGCTGCGATGGCGCTATTGTACAACTCACTACGGAACAACCAAAGCCGATCCGCTTCCTCATCCTCGGCTCGCGCGAGTCCCTGCCCGCTTCCGCCGCGTCACTGCTCTTTACGAGGCCGAGATTCGCCAGGCCGCAATATACTCCGGACGCAAGCATCGCCTTCAAGGTCATGAAGCTCTGACAGACTCGTCCGGACTGTGCTAAGGCCCACGAATGGCGCCCGGCGCCACCTGCGCTGGACGGCACCTGTTCTTAGGAGGCGTCATGGCGACCCAGACGATGTCCGCGCGGCGTTCCGCGCGCACCAGGCCAATCCCGGTCCGAACCATCACTGACGAAGATCTTCGGTGGTCGCTCAGACAAGGATGGGAAGATTTCGGCGATCTTCGTGGAGATCTTGTCTTCGCCGGTCTGATCTACACAGTGATCGGCCTTGCCGCCGTGGTAATGACGACAAGCGCGCCGCTGATGCCCTTCTTCGGTCCGGTCGTCGCTGGAGTCGCGCTTCTCGGACCAGTCGCTGCACTTGGTTTCTACGAGCTCGCGCGGCGCCGCGAGAAAGGCGAGGATGTCCATTGGTTCAACTTCATTGACGTGCGCAAGCGGCCTTCGGTCGACGACATGGGCATGGTCGCGGGCCTGCTGCTCGTCATTTTCGTCGGGTGGCTGATTGCTGCAGGACTACTCTACGCGCTCATCTTCGGCTGGGCCACTCCGACCTCGATCCGCGACTTCCTGTCGATGGTCTTCACGACGCCTCGCGGTTGGGCGCTGATCGTCTCAGGCGTGATTGTCGGAGCGGTCTTCGGCTGGTTCGTCCTCGCGCTCAGCGTCGCGTCGCTGCCGATGCTCGTCGATTGCAACATCAGCGCCGCCGAAGCGGTCTCCACCTCATGGCGCGCGGCTCATGCCAACAAAGGCGAGATGTTGCGCTGGGGTTTCGTCGTCGGCACGCTGCTGGTGCTCGGCTCCCTCCCGCTCTTCGTCGGACTGGCGTTCGTGCTGCCGTGGCTCGGCTATTCGACCTGGCACCTCTACACGCGCCTGATCGATCGCGAGGCGATCCCGAAGAGCCAAAGGGCCGCTTAAGCCTAGCGTTCCAGCTAGTGCGGCGCGACGACTCCGTGCTCGCGCAGGAAGTTCAGGATCGTGTGCCACCGGTGCGCAAGCATCTTGGGCGAGCCGGATCGATGCGTTTCGCCGGGATAGAGCATCATCTCGAACGGCACATCGTCGTGCTGCAGCTTCGAGATCAGCTCCGAGCTGTTCTCGAAGAAGACATTGTCGTCCGACATGCCGTGGATGATCAGCACGGGATCGGAAATCCGATCCGCAGTCCGCGATGCGCATCTGACTTCGCATAAGCTGCGGCGTCCGCCTGCGGAGTGCCCATGTACCGTTCCGTGTACGACGTGTCGTAAAGCTCCCACTTTGTCACCGGCGCGCCGGCGATGCCCGCGGCGTAAAGGTCCGGATCGGCCTCCAACATCTTCAAAGTCATGTATCCGCCGTAGGACCAGCCATCGATCGCGATCTTGCTCGGATCGACGAAGGGCAGCGCTTGAGGAATTCGGCGCCGGCCTTCTGGTCCTGGACCTCGACCGAGCCCATCGCGCGATAGATCGCGCTTTCGAACGCGACGCCGCGGTTGGCCGACCCGCGATTGTCGATCTCGAAATAGATGTAGCCCTGGTCGACCAGCGCCTGCTCGAGTGCGCCGCCCCAGGCCTTCGATACCGTTCTGCGAGTGCGGGCCACCGTAATGTTCGAACAAGCACCGGATAGCGCTTGCCGGGCTCCAGCGGCGGCGTGATCATCTTCCAGTAGAGCGTCGTTCCGTCCGGACCCTTGATGGTGCCGTAGGTCGGCAGCCGATGGCTGGCGAGGTAGGGCGCATAAGGATGACTGGCGTCGAGCTTGTTCTGCTCGACCCAGGTCAGCAGCTTGCCGGCGTCGTCGGCGAGATAGACCTGCGGTGGCTGGCTCGGCGACGAGCGGCTGATCAAGCAGCGTCTGCCCCTTCTTGTCCATCGACGCGTCATTCGCGAAGGCGAGGTCCGTCAGCCGCTGCGGCGCGCCCGGATTGAGATAATCGATCGAATAGACTTGCGGCGCGAGGAGGTCGTCCTTGGTTCCGCCGAAGAACAGCCGGTGCGAGCTGCTGGTCGACTCCGGCCAAATCTCTGACCACCCAGGGACCGCTGGTCAGCTGCGTCCAGCGTGCCGTTGGCGAAACGGTAGAGATGCCCGAAGCCATCGCGCTCGGACCACCAGATCAGGCTTCCGTCATCGAGGAATTTGTAATTGTCGGTCAGATTGATCCAGTGGCGCGGCGCCGCGTTCTCGCTGAAGAACAGCTTGCTCTTGCCGGTCGCGGGATCGACCTACGAGCATGTCGAGTTCGGTTTGCGCGCGATTCTCGCGCTGGACGTAGAGGCGCTTCCCATCCGGCGACCAGTCGACGCGCGGCAAGATAGATGTCGCGGTTCGGGCCCGAGGTCGACCTTGACCTTGTGCGCCGCCGCTCGGGTCGATCACGTAAAGCGACACATCGACATTGCGCGCCGCCGGCGGCAGGATAGCGTTGCTGGTAGGTCTTGGTGCCCGCTGCCCCAATGGCCGCGCGGGTGACGATCGCGACCGGAGATTCGTCGAAGCGCTCGACCGCGATGCGATTGTCCTTGGGCGACCACCAATAGCCGGTCAGTCGGTCCAATTCCTCCTGAGCGACGAATTCCGCCTCGCCCCAATGGACAAGCTCGCCCTCCTTCGGGGTGATCGGCTTGATCTCGCTACCGACTTGACCTGCCCACAAGCGATTGTCGCGGACGAACGAAAGATACTTTCCGGTCTCGCTGAGAACGGGATTGAGCGGGTCGCCCTTACCGGTGCCCTTGACCTGCCGACCGTTGCCGTCGACTCCCGCGAGATACAGCTGGCCCTCAAGCGGAACCAGGATCGACTTGCCGTCGGGCGACCAGTCGTAAGTCACGATGCCCTTTGAGGCTGACCGTGCCCTTGCGCTCGCGCTGCATCTTCTCCGCCTCGGACATGGCCTGTCCGCTGCCGAGCTTTTCGGAATCGACCAGCATCGACCATTTGCCGGTCTGCCGGTCGAACGCCCAGAGATCATAGCGCTGAAGATCGTTGGGCCGGTTGCGGAGCAAAGCGAGGTACCGACCGTCGGGCGAAAGCTTCGCCGAGCGCGGGACGGGGCCATTGAGAGAAGGACTGTCGAACACCCGCTCGATGGTGAGCCGTTGCGCCTGTGGGCGCGACCTGGACCGGCTGTTGGGCAGTGGCGGCGGTCATTGGTGCCAACATGGCGAGCGCGCTCGCTGCTGCGAGCAAATCTGGACGAGTTCATGACGGTGGTCCCCCACGGAAACGAAATGGGGCGCCCCGGTCGGGACGCCCCATCGTGTTAGGACTGCATCCGCTGGAAGGGCAAGCCCTTCGGCTCTCGCGCTGTAGCGAGCGAAGCTTGAGGACGATCAGCCTTCCGAAGCTCTATCGGCGGCGACGTCGCGGCGAATGTCGCGGCGCTCGGCGATGCGGGCGGCCTTGCCGGTGCGGCCGCGCAGGTAATAGAGCTTGGCGCGGCGGACGTCGCCGCGGCGCACGACCTCGATCTTCTCGATGATCGGCGAATATAGCGGGAAGACGCGCTCGACGCCCTCGCCGAAGCTAATCTTGCGGACGGTGAAGCTCGAGCCGACGCCCTTGTTGGCGCGGGCGATGCACACGCCCTCGAACGTTCTGCACGCGGGTGCGGTCGCCTTCGATGACCTTGACGCCGACGCGCAGCGTGTCGCCGGGGCGGAATTCGGGGACCGTTCTTGTCCTTGGTCAGCGCGTCGATTGCCTCGCGCTCCAGGGTCTCGATCAGATTCATTTCAAGTCAGCCTTCGTATTCGTCGCCGCGCGCCAGAGGGCGGTGCCTGCGATGCGCCCCCGTGGCGCTCGATCAGGTCCGGCCGCCATAGCCGTGTATCTTCGATCGCGCGTTCGTGTCGCCACGCCGCGATCTTCGCATGATCCCCCGACCGCAGCACTTCGGGGATCGTGCGCCCTTCCCATTGCACAGGTCGGGTATAGTGCGGATATTCGAGCAGCCCCGTCTCGAAGCTCTCCTCCTCTCCGCTGGAGGCCGCGCCCATTACCCCGGGAAGCAGTCTCACGCAAGCATCGAGGATGACCATCGCGCCAAGCTCTCCGCCGGAGAGAACATAGTCGCCGACGGACACGGGTACGAGAGGGCGGGCCTCGAAGATTCGCTCGTCGAAATCCCTCGAACCTGCCGCACAGCAAAATAACGCCTTCGCCCGCCGACAGCTCGCGAACACGGGCCTGCGTGATCGGCGGTCCGCGCGGGGTCAGAGCGAGCATCGGCCGGCCGTCCGCAACGCTATCGAGCGCCGCTGCGAGCACGTCGGGCCGAAGCACCATCCCTGCGCCGCCGCCCGCCGGTGTGTCGTCGACGCTGCGATGCTTGTCGGTCGCGAAGTCGCGAATGTTCCTCGCCTCGAGGCTCCAGATGCCGTCCTCGAGCGCTCTGCCTGCCAGGCTCGCGCCGAGAGGTCCGGGAAACATGTCCGGATAGAGAGTCAGCACGGAGGCACGGAACGCCGTCACCCGCGACTTCGTCCCGACAGGGTTGCTCCAAGGAGCCCGCCGAGCAGAGCGATGACGACGAAACCTCCCCCGATCGTAGCCACGGCCGCGAGCGCGAGATCTTCCATCTGCTCGCCCTGCCCGTGATCGGCGGTCGAAATGAACAGCATTCCAAGCAACGTCGCGACAATTGTGATTGCCGGCAGGACCGAGGCGGCGGTGAGCCGGCGACGCCGCACGCTCCACTCCGGCTTCACGGTCCTCAAGAGAGACGTCAGACCTGCACCCATCAGGACGGCGAGCGAAAAGCCGATCAGGATGAGCGTTGTGTTCATTTGCGGCGAGCTAGTCGGGAACCGCAGCTATCACAATCCATTGGGCTGCCAATGGAAGAGCCGATACTCGACTGCCTGATCATCGGCGGAGGTCCCGCGGGACTGACTGCTGCCATCTACCTCGCGCGCTTCCACCTCGACATCATGGTGGTCGACGCGGGAAAGAGCCGTGCAGCGTGGATTCCTTGCACGCGCAACGTCTCCGGCTTTCCCGATGGCATCGAGGGCATTGAGCTGCTCCGCCGCATGCGCGAGCAGGCCTGCAAATATGGGGCGAAGATCGAAACCGAATTCGTGACAAAGCTCGACCGGGACGAGAAGACGGGTGGATTCACCGCGACCTGGGGTTCAGGCTCAGTTTCGGCGCGAAGCGTGCTTCTCGCGACCGGCGTTACCAACCGCCGTCCGCCGATGGAGGAAGATTTGCACGATGACGCGCTTTCGCGCGGCCTCGTCCGCTACTGTCCGATCTGCGACGGTTACGAAGTGTCGGACCAGCGGGTCGGAGTGATCGGTAGCGATAGCCGCGGCGTCGCCGAGGCTCTTTTCATCAGAAGCTATACGGCCGATCTCACTTTCATCGCGCCGGATAAGGCTCACAACCTCAAGCCCGACGACCAGCGCAAGCTCGAGGAAGCGAGCATCAACTGCATCGACGGCCCCGCCCAGGCAGTCGCGATCTCGAACGACTGTATCGTCGTCGAGACGGCCGAAGGCCACCACGCATTCGACACCATATACGCGGCGCTCGGCTCGGATACCCACACCCAGCTCGCTGAGATGGTCGGAGCAAAACTTTCCAGCGAGCAAGCAATTGTGGTCGATCCGCACCTGAGGACCAATGTCCCTGGCCTTTATGCTGCCGGCGACGTCGTAATAGGCCTCGATCAGATCAGCCATGCGATGGGCCAAGGCGGGGTCGCTGCGACCGCGATCCGCAATGACCTGTGCGCCAACATGCCGCGCTGGCGAGATCCGCTCGAAGAGGGAGCGCAGACCGGAAGCTGATTGCTTCGTTGTAAAGCCCGACGCTTGGCTAAGCCAGGAACTCGGGGTCCAGCACGATTCGGCCTTCGATCAAGTCCGCGATGCCCTCTTTGAAGGGAATGAGTGAGCGCTTGCCGCCATCCCCTTCGATCTCCAGCAAGTCGCTCGCTCCATAATTTTCCACAGCGGTGACCGTGCCTATGGAGTGGCCCGCCGAGTTCACTGCGGCCAGACCGATCAGGTCGGAGTGATAATATTCCCCTTCTTCGAGCGGCGGCAGAGCGGATCGATCGACCTCGACTAACAATCCGCGCAGGGCGTCGGCAGCGGAACGGTCCGCAACCCCTTCAAGCCGCGCAACCGCGGTCTTGCCGCTGTCCCGGACGGAAAGCAGACGTCTTTCAACGCCTCCAACATGTACGCTTCTGATGACGCGACAGACTTTCGGCGCCTTCGCCGAACAGCTTCAGTCGAAGCTCGCCCTTGACCCCGTGCGGGCCCGCGACTGCGGCGAGCGCGATCCTACGCTCGCCGCTTTCGCTCATAGTCAGGCCTGAGTTTCCTCAGTGGTGCCCTCAGCAGACTCTTCGCTGGTCTCGCCGCTCTCGGCATTCCCCTCAGCGGCCTTTGGAGAATCTTTCGTCGGCGGAACGACGTCGTCATCACCTTCGGCCGGGGTTTCGGCCGACTCGCCTTCGCCGGTTGCGTCTGCCTGCTCGGCAGCGGCCTCTTCCGCTGGAGCTTCAGCAGCGGCTTCCTCAGCGGGCGCTTCCTCGGTATCAGGCGCAGCCGTCTCTTCTTCTGCGACGGACGGAGCCTGTTCGCTCACCTCGTCAACCACAGTTGCAGCTTCAGCGGTCGGCTCGGCGGTGGCATCCTCGACCTCGTCGGCAACGACGGCCTCCGCCTCTTCCTGAGGCGCGGCTGCGGCCTTGGCCGTCTCCGCTTCCTTTGCAGCACGCTGCTCAAGCCGTTCCTTGGCTTTCTCGCCAGGCTCAGCTTTCTGCGGGTTATTGCGCGTTGGACGTTCGCGAAGCCCGGCGGCGTCGAGGAAGCGAAGAACGCGGTCCGAAGGCTGAGCGCCGACACCCAGCCAATGCTGGATACGATCGCTGTCGAGCTTGACCCGCTCAGGCGAATCCTTTGCCAGTAGAGGATTGTAGGTGCCGACCTTCTCGATGAAACGGCCGTCGCGAGCATTGCGGCTGTCGGCCACAACGATCCGATAATAGGGCCGCTTCTTGGACCCGCCGCGCGATAGACGAATTGCAACTGCCATTGAATATCCTTCCTTAAATCACTTATTTCTTTGAAAATTTGTCGAAACCTGGAGGCAGGTTGAATGGTGACGCGCCGCCGAGCCCGGGGAGTCCGGCACCTCCCCCAAGCCCCGGCATTGCGCCGGGAGGGAGACCTCCTGCGGGCCCCAGTCCGCCGAGCGCGCCTTCCAAACCGCCTTTACTGAACATCGCCGCGAGCTTTCCGAGGCCGCCCATCTTCTTGAGCCGCTTCATCGCGGTCGACATTTCCTGGTGCATCTTCAGGAGCTTGTTGATCTCCTGAACGGTGGTTCCCGAGCCTTTGGCGACGCGGATCTTGCGCTTCGCATTGATGATCTCGGGCTTGGCGCGCTCCTTGGCCGTCATCGATGAGAGCATCGCTTCCATATGGACCAGAGCTTTGCTGTTCTGCGCCTGGTCCATCGCCCCCTTCATGCCCTTGAGACCCGGCATCATGCCGGCGAGCGCGCCGAGGCCGCCCATCCGCTGCATCTGTTGAAGCTGCGCCCACAAATCGTCGAGGTCGAACTTGCCCTTGGCCATTTTGGCCGCGAGCTTCTCAGCATCCTCGACCTTGATTGTCTCGGCGGCGCGCTCGACCAGGCTGACGACGTCGCCCATGCCGAGTATTCGCCCGGCGACACGGTCGGGGTGGAAGGCTTCGAGTTTGTCGAGCGCCTCGCCAACGCCGGCAAACTTGATCGGCTTGCCAGTGACCGCGCGCATCGAAAGCGCTGCGCCGCCACGCGCGTCGCCGTCCATTCGGGTTAGAATGACGCCCGATAGGTCAACCTCGCCAGCAAAGCCCTTGGCGACGTTGACGGCGTCCTGGCCAGTCAAGCTGTCAACGACGAGCAAGGTTTCGGCAGGGTCCGACGCGGCTTCGACGGCCTTCATCTCGGCCATCAGCTGGTCGTCGACGTGCAAGCGTCCTGCAGTATCGAGCAGGACCACGTCATAGCCCTGAAGCTTCGCCGCCTGAATCGCCCGCCTGGCGATCTCGACCGGCTGTTCGCCAAGGACGATCGGGAGCGTGTCGATGTTCGTTTGGCGTCCGAGAACCGCCAGCTGCTCCTGCGCAGCCGGGCGAGCGACGTCGAGCGAGGCCATCAAGACCTTCTTTCGGTCGCGCTCGTTGAGCCGCTTCGCCAGCTTGGCGGTTGTCGTCGTCTTGCCCGAGCCTTGGAGGCCAACCATCATGACGACGGCGGGCGGCGTGACGTTGAGGTTGAGTTCCGCAGTCTCTGAGCCCAGCGTCTCGACGAGGGCATCATGGACGTATTTGACGACCATCTGTCCCGGCGTGACCGATCGCAAGACTTCCTGGCCAACCGCCTTCTCAGTGACTTGTTCGACGAAGTCGCGAGCGACAGGTAGCGCGACGTCAGCCTCGAGCAGGGCGACGCGCACCTCGCGCATGGCCGAGCGCACATCGCCTTCGGTAAGCGCGCCGCGCCCACGAAGCCGGTCGAATACGCTGCCAAGCCGATCGCTCAACGTGTCGAACATTCAATCACTCCAATTTGAGAGATTTTGCACCGCGCAAGCGAGATGTTCTCTCGAAACTCCATTTCAAACGCAAAATACGCCGGCGGACGAAACCTCGTCGGCCGGCGTGCACCCTTGGGCGCAAGCAACAATGTATGTCCGTAGACGCGGCGGCGCTTACCCTCTCAGGAGCCGAAGTTCAACCCAGTCTCGGCTTACCCTTGGGCGGCTTGCGCGGGCGTGAGGGGCGGCCGGGGCCGCCGCCCGGTCTGTCAGGTCCATCGCCCTCCGGCGGCCGTCCGCCGCGGCGATGACCTGGCGAGGAGCCGCGCGGTGGGCCACGGCGGTCGCGCTCGGGAACCCGGTCTATCGGTCGTGACTGCTGCATTTGCTGGCGCGGACCGACCGCATAGCCTTCCTTCAGCAACTGAGTGAACGCTGCCCGGGTGCTTTGGGCGATCTGCTCCTGCAGCTCTTTCGGAAGATCGGCGAAGGTCACATTTGGGTGGATCGTCTGGACATCGCGCAAAAGCTGGTTCGGAAGTCCGCCGGAAGCGCGCTTAAGTGCGGCGATCCCGTCGAGCACCGCCGAGAAGAGAATTGATTGCATGACATCGTTGGCAGCTCTCTGCATTGGGCCCTCGCAGGTGGACTAAGCTCGGCACGCTCCCTAAGTCACGCGGCCGATGCGCCGGCACTTCCACAAGATGCATGGTTTGGGCAATGATTTCGTGATCGTCGACGCGCGCAAAGAGCCGTTCGAGGTCACGCCGGCGCTTGCCCGCGCAATCGCCGATCGCCGGACCGGTGTTGGATGCGACCAGCTGATCGTGCTCGAGCTCAGCGACTTCGCGGACCTTCGAATGCGGATCTGGAACAGCGACGGCGGCGAGGTAGAAAGCTGTGGAAATGCGACGCGCTGCGTAGTGCAGCTGACCCACGCGAATAGCATCGAGACCGCGGGCGGCCTCCTCACCGGGCAAGTCCTCCACGATGATGTGGAGGTTTCGATTGGAGAGCCGCTTTTCGGCTGGGCCGAGATTCCGCTTGCTTATCCGATGGACACCGCTGCGCTGCCGATGGCTTGGGACGCTCTCGAACAGCCGTTCGCCGTCAATGTCGGCAATCCCCACGTCGTTTTCTTCGTTCCCGATGCGGGAGAGGTGCGACTGGACCAGCTCGGCCCAAAGATCGAAAATGACCCAGCTTTTCCGGAACGGATCAACGTCAGTGTCGCAACTTGTGATCACAACAGATTGAAATTGCGCACGTTCGAACGCGGCGCTGGCGAAACGCTGGCATGCGGCACAGGTGCCTGCGCGAGCGCGGTCGCAGCTATCGCGACCAAGCGCGCCCGATCGCCGGTCACCGTCGAAATGACGGGCGGCAGCCTCACTGTCGAGTGGGCACCGGCGAGGGCCGATCCGAATGCGCGGCAGCGCGACCCACGTGTTTGAAGGTGAGCTTGATCTTGAGGCTCTGCAGTGAACGTCGAGACGGTCACTCTGGGCTGCCGGCTCAACCTCGCGGAGAGCGAGACAATCTCTCGAACAGCACCAGAGAATGAGCATTGGGTGGTGGTCAACAGCTGCGCAGTGACAAATGAGGCCGTGCGGCAAACTCGGCAGGCGATCCGACGCGCGCACCGGCGGCGCCCATTCGCGAAAATCCTCGTCACCGGATGTGCGGCCGAGCTCCGATCCGGCTTCCTTCGCGGCAATGCCAGAGGTCAGCCGAGTCGTCGGAAATACGAACAAACTGAACAGCCTGGCGGCAAATGACGTCATGGCGCCAGCCGGCTTCCAGGGTCACGTTCGAAGCTTCGTCGCGGTGCAGACCGGATGCGACCATCGCTGCACTTTCTGCACGATCTGGCAAGCGCGAGGACCCAGCCAGTCGATATCCTTTGAACTGATCCGCGATGCGATTGAGCGCGAGATCGACCGCGGAGCGAAGGAAATCGTCCTCACCGGCGTCGACATCACCGATTACAATGGCGGGCTCGGCACATTGTGCGAACGACTGCTCATCGCACAGCCGCGGCTGAACCGACTGCGCCTTTCTTCGCTGGACGGAATCGAAATCGATGAGCCACTATTCGACTTGATCGCCGGCGAGCCAAGGCTCCTGCCCCACTTCCATCTCTCCCTCCAGGCCGGCGATGATGTGATCCTGAAGCGGATGAAGCGCCGCCACAGCCGCGCCGACGCGGTTGCCACCGTCGAGCGCATCAAGACCTCGCGGGCGGACGCGACCATCGGCGCGGACCTTATCGCGGGATTTCCGACTGAAACTGAAGAGATGTTTTTGAATAGTCTGCAACTGCTGGATGATTGCGACATCGTCGCAGCCCACGTCTTTCCTTTCTCTCCCCGACCGAACACCCCTGCAGCACGTATGCCCCAGCTTCCGCGCGAGGTCGTGAAGGCGAGCGCTTCGCGAATGCGCGAGGCCGCCGCCGCGCGACGCGCCTGCTGGCTCGACAGCCTCGTTGGGACCGAACAGCCTGTGCTGATCGAAAATGGCGGCAAGGGTCACGCCGATAACTTCGCTCCGGTTGCAATCGAAGGCACTCGCCGCGGCGAGGCTGGCCAGGCCAGGATCACTGGCCTCCAGGACGGCCGACTGAGCGCGGTCTGGGCATGAGCTGGCTCGATCGCCTTCGCGGCGGATTTCAAAAGACGGCAGAGCGGGTCGCCGACAACCTTACCGGCCTCACGAGCCGGGCCGCGCTCGACACGGCGACCCTCGACGATATTGAGGAAGCACTGATCGCCTCCGACCTCGGCCCCGAAGCCGCGCACCGCATCCGCGAGGCGATCGCCCAGCAGAAGTTCGAGCGGCTCGACGAGCGCGGTCTTCGAACAATCCTTGCGGAGGAGATCGAAAAGATCTTGGACCCAGTCGCCAAGCCACTGGAAATATGGGGCTTTCCACGTCCGCACGTAATCCTGGTGATCGGCGTAAACGGCTCCGGCAAGACGACCACGATTGGCAAGCTCGGTCATTGGCTGAAAGAGCAGGACTATAGCGTCCTGCTTGCAGCCGGCGATACCTTTCGGGCGGCAGCGATCGAGCAGTTGAAGATATGGGCCGATCGAATCGGCGCACCGATCATCGCAGGCAAGGAAGGCGCCGATGCTGCCGGAATCGTCTTCGACGGGGTCAAGCAGGCGACCGCGCAGGGCATCGACGTGCTGATCGTCGACACTGCGGGCCGGCTCCAGAACAAAAGCCACTTGATGGAGGAGCTGTCCAAGATCCGGCGCGTTCTCGGACGCCTCAATCCGGAGGCGCCGCAAGACATCCTTCTCGTCCTTGACGCGACAACTGGCCAGAACGCACTTGCCCAAGTGAAAGTGTTCCGCGAGAGCGCGGGCGTGACTGGGCTCATCATGACCAAGCTCGACGGAACGGCGCGCGGCGGCATTCTGGTCGCGGCAGCTGAGCAGTTCGGCCTTCCGATCCATGCGATCGGTGTCGGTGAGAAGGCCGACGACCTTCGTCCCTTCGAGGCCCGTGCCGTTGCTCGCGCGATTGCAGGACTGCCGCCCGAATGACCGCCAGGTCCGAACCCCAGGGTGTGATGCGGCTGCTGGTCGACTTCGGCCCGCTGGTCGTCTTCTTTGCCACCTACAAGCTCGCAGGAGTGGGTTTGCACGGGGTGCTGGTCGCGACCGGCGCATTCATGGCCGCGATCGTGATTTCGGCCGTGGCTGCGTTGGTCACCTTTCGCAAGATCACGCCGATGCTGTGGCTCTCGACGGTCCTGATCCTGAGCTTCGGAGCGATCACGCTTTACCTGCGCGACCCGAAGTTCATCCAGATGAAGCCGACGTTCTATTACGTGCTGCTCGCGGGCCTGCTTTTCGTCGGGCTATGGCGTCGAAAGCCGCTTCTTCGCTGGCTCTTCGGGCCCGTCTTTCCCGGCCTCACCGAAGAAGGCTGGTTAAAACTCAGCCGCAATTGGGCCTTGTTCTTTATCGCCCTTGCGATCGCGAACGAAATACTTCGGGCTGCCGTCGACTTCGACACCTGGCTGACGCTCAAGGTCTGGGGCGTGACATTGGTATCGTTCCTCTTCGCGATGGCAAACATGCCGATGTTACTCCGCCACGGTCTCGATCCGGAGAAAAAGGACGCAGCACTTAGGGATGCTCCGGTCGAATGAACGATCCGATTCTCTCCATCCGCGGCCTGCGCAAGACGTATGGCACAGGGGTAGACGCGCTGAAGTCCATCGATCTCGACATTCGCCGCGGCGAAATCTTCGCGCTGTTGGGTCCCAACGGCGCCGGCAAGACGACCTTGATCAACATCATCTGCGGAATCGTCACGCCGAGCGAGGGTGAAGTGCTGGTCGATGGCAAGAACTGGCAGTCGAATTATCGCTACGCGCGCGAACGGATCGGCCTTGTTCCGCAAGAACTTACGACCGAAGCTTTCGAGCCGGTCTGCAACACCGTAAGCTTCTCGCGCGGGCTCTACGGCAAGCCGCGCAACGATGCTTTCACCGAGGACCTGCTGAGGCGCCTCTCGCTGCTCGACAAGCGCAAGACGATCATGATGCACCTGTCGGGCGGAATGAAGCGGCGCGTGATGATCGCAAAGGCGCTCAGCCACGAGCCGGCTATCCTGTTCCTCGACGAGCCGACCGCCGGGGTCGACGTCGAATTGCGCCGCGACATGTGGGATTTGGTCCGCAAGCTCCGCGCCGATGGAACAACGATCATCCTTACCACTCACTATATCGAGGAAGCCGAGGAAATGGCCGACCGCGTCGGCGTCATCAGCAAGGGTCAGCTGATCGCCGTCGACGAAAAGCGCGACCTGATGGCAAAGATGGGAAAGAAGACGCTCGATATCGTCCTCGCCGAGCCTCTCGCCCGTCTGCCTGCCGAGCTATCCCGAATGGAACATCGAACTCGTCGATAACGGGCACATGCTCCGCTACCAGTTCGACAGCCATGCCGAGCGGACCGGCATCGCTTCGCTGATGCGCCGCCTCGCCGACGTCGGCATCGCCTACAAGGATCTCTCGACCCATCAGTCGAGCCTCGAGGAGATTTTCGTCGAGCTGGTCCACGGAGGCGCCAAGTGAACACGCACGGAATCGCCGCCATCTACCGGTTCGAGATGGCGCGCTGGAAACGGACTCTATGGCAAAGCCTGATTACGCCCGTCATCACGACGGCGCTCTATTTCGTCGTGTTCGGTTCAGCGCTCGGAAGCCGTATGTCGACAATGGACGGAATCAGCTTCGGCGCTTTCATCGTGCCGGGTCTGACCCTTCTTTCGGTGTTCATGCAGTCGATTTTTAATGCAAGCTTCGGCATTTATTTTCCGAAGTTTACAGGGACAATCTACGAATTACTCTCAGCACCGATTTCGAGCTTCGAGGCCGTTCTCGCTTATGTCGGCGCCGCCGTCACGAAATCCGTTATTCTCGCGCTCGTAACGATCGCCACTGCCACGATCTTCGTGCCAGTCCACATCGATCACCCCTTGGCGATGATCCTATTCCTTGTCGGCATCAGCGCCGGCTTCTGCCTGTTCGGGTTCGCAATCGGCGTGTGGGCGAAGAATTTCGAACAGCTGCAGATCATCCCGATGCTGATCATCACTCCACTGACCTTCCTCGGCGGCGCCTTTTACTCGGTCAAGGCACTGCACGATCCTTTTCGCACGATCACAATGTTTAATCCGATCGTGCACGTGATCAGCGGCTTTCGCTGGAGCTTTTATTCGGTCGCGGACGTGCCCGTCTGGTCGAGTGTGCTCGTTACCCTCGCGATAATCGCCGGCTGCATGTCGGTAATCACCTGGATGTTTCGTACCGGCTACCGGCTCAAGCAGTAACCGCGGCTTCGGCTCCCTGCTGGTTCGCGCGTTCGAGGCCGTTGCCGTCCAGATTCCCGTCCACGAAATCCCAGTTCACGATGTTCTGGAGCACGGCACTCGCAAACTTCGGCCGCTCGTTGCGGTAATCGATGTAATAAGCGTGCTCCCACACGTCCAACGTGAAGAGCGGCACCATGCCATCGTGGACTGCGGGCGTGTCGGCATCGTGAAGCGAAGTGATCCGGAGCGCACCGCGATCCAGCACTAGCCATGCCCAACCGCTGGCGAAGTGGTTGACCGCTTCCTCATGCAGTTTCTGGAACATTGTTTCGCTGTTGCCGAAGCCGTCCTCGATGAGCTTGGCGAGCTTGCCCGAAGGTTGTTGCCCCTGGGCGGGCGCGAGGCACTGCCAGAAGAAGCTATGATTCCAAAGCTGCGCGCTGTTGTTGAACAGCTTGTTGTTGCCAGCGCGCTTAGCGTCCTTGACCACTTGCAGCAGCGAGGCTCCGGAAAGAGAGCTGTCTCCCTCAATCAGCTCATTGGTCTTGTTGACATAGGCCCGGTGATGCTTGCCGTGGTGAAACTCCAGGGTTTCGGCCGACATGTGCGGGGTGAGTGCGTCCTTCGCATAAGGAAGGTCGGGCAGCTGGAAAGCCATTTCTCGAGCAACTCCTTAAATCTCTTCGTGGGCGCCTCCGCCAAGCGTCGACACCCACATTCGCTTCCCCCGGCCACGCCTCTCGCGCCGCAGCGGCAAAAATTCAACCCTTGGGCGTGCCGTTCGTCGCGGCAACCATATGGTAAGCCTTGCTTGCTACTTCGGCTCAGGTGGGGCCGTCCCGGATTTCTCCTGGCGGAATAAATAGTTGAGTTTTTGTGCTTCGTCGGAGCCGCACGTGGAAGAACAATTCGTAGAGACCACAGTCTATTCGCTTGCTGCGTCCGCCCCGACGCAGCCGGACCGGCGTGGTGGCGAGCGCTATGTGCGGCTGTTGCGCGTCGGCGCAATCGTGATCGAGGACCGACGGGAGCTTTGCCTAATCCGTAACGTCTCCGCCGGCGGTATGATGATTCGCGCTTATTCAAACATCGGTGTCGGTACCTGCGGTCTCGATCGAGCTTAAGCAGGGTGATCCGATTCGCGGCACGGTGAAATGGAACGATGGGGATCTCACCGGCGTCGAGTTCGAGCAGCCAATCGACGTGCTCTCAATTTTGGCGCCACCGGGTGAGGGCCCGAGGCCTCGCCTTCCGCGGATCGAGGTGGATTGCGCCTCCTGGGTTCGCGAAGATGGCAACGTCACAAGGACCAAGGTCACAAATGTCTCACAGGGAGGCGTCCGCCTCGACTCCCGAACCGCTCTAACCGTGGGCGCGGACGTGGTCGTCACCCTTCCCGGCCTGACGCCAGTTGCCGGAGTTGTTAAGTGGACCGACGGAGAAGCTTACGGCGTTTCGTTCAACCGCGCTCTCGTACTTTCCGAATTGGTCGACTGGCTCCAGGGCCAACAGCAGGATCAGCGGCGCCGGGCCGCTGCAGGCTGATCAATCGCCCGGCGCTTGGGTCAAAATTGCTCACAGCGCTCCATTTATCGATGGCGCAAGCCGGATGCTGGCAACGAGCCGCTAATGTCGCATTTGAGATCGGAGTCGGACTTTAGACGAAAGGGGTGCGCAAGTTCTTCGCAGACTTTAACATTCACCGTCTAAGCGGAAAAATAGCATCAGGTTATTGGCGGGCATTTGACATACCTGCTCAAGCGCGAAGTTTCGTTTGACCGCTTCGGCCTCGAAATCCTCCACATGCCGCAGCCCCCATTCGGGGTCGCGTTCGCGTAGCTGCCGGTCGAATTCCAGATTGCTGGATGCAGTGGTTATGTCGCTTTTTAGCCAAGGCCCATAAAGGATCAGCGCTCCGCCTCGCTTCAGCACTCTGGATGCACCGTTCAGCAATCCTAGCGCTGCCGTCCAAGGCGAGATGTGGACCATATTGAGATTGAGAACGGCGTCGAAACCGCTGTTTTCTGGGGCCTTCGAGGCTAACACACCTGTCTGATTGCATTTTGATATTGAGCATCGCGTCGTTTCGGCCAAGAGGCCACTCCGCCGATGCTGCATCCAGAACCACCGGTTCGCGAATGTTGGGTAGCTTGGAACTCGCACGCCATGCCTCGATCGAGGCAAGCGCATCCTTATGGATATCGCTCGGTTGCCACTCCAGCGCGGGAAAGCGTTCTGCGAAATGGACGACATGCTCTCCGGTGCCGCTGGCGATCTCGAGGACGAGGCCGCTAGGTGGCAGCCATTCGGCCAGCAAGTCAGCGATAGGCTCCCGATTCCGCGTTACCGCCGGAGCCGAACGGCGTTGCCCGGCCAGGAGGCCTTCGTAGAAGCGCTCCTCGGCCATCACGCGCGGCCGCGCGCCTCTTCGAGCAGGCGCTTGGCGCGCAGGTACATCTCGAGGCGAGTGAGCGTTAGCATCCCCAGCGCAAACGCGATCAGCGGATCGGTCAACATTGCCGGGCTGACACCGCTCGTTTGGCCCAGCGCCGAGCGCGCCCCAGCGCGTACGATGACCAGCGCGATCAGGAAGAACATCGCTGCGGGCGACGCTCTTTGATTAAGCGCATGGGACTCGGGATCGACGTGGATATGCATCATCTGCCCGCGCTGCCACCCGACCGCTGCGCCGATGACGAGTCCGGCAACGCACGCGATCGCGGCCCAGCCGGTCGGGGGCAGCTGCCAGTACATGAAAACGGCGACAGCGAGGTATAGAATTGGGACGACCCACAGCATTTCAAGCTTGAGCGGGCGCATCTTGCCCATGCGCCGCATCCTCAAAGCCATGACAATCACGATGATGCAGATCGGGATAGCGAAGCTTGTCCAGCTCTGTTGAACTGGATGAACCTGCACCTGCATCAACGCCCCTTCCTTTTATACTGACGTCGCCGTTTCCGGCTTCTTGTAAGTCAGTACCTGGCTTCCTTGCCGCGAGAGTCTCGTCCAGCCTCCGTCGCGGTGCATAAACAGGTGCTGACTTTAGGGTCGGGTCGCCGGCCTTGGCGCGCTCGGCGATCGAACGGAGCGCCGCGATGAACTGGTCTAGACTGGCCTTCGATTCGGTCTCGGTCGGTTCAACGAGCATCGCCCCGTGCACGACCAACGGGAAATACATGGTCATGGGATGAAAGCCCTCGTCGATGAGCGCCTTGGCAAGATCCAGCGTGTTGACGTCGTTGGCGAAGCCTTTGTCAGAAAAGATCGCCTCGTGCATGCATGGGCCACTCTTCGCGAACGGTGCATCGAGCACGTCCGACAAGCTGCTCAACAAGTAATTGGCGTTGAGGACCGCATCCTCGGCAACCTGCTTCAGCCCGTCAGCGCCATGGCTGAGGATGTAGGTGAGCGCCCGCGTAAACATGCCCATCTGGCCGTGAAAGGCGACCATTCGCCCAAAGGTGCTCGGATGCTCTTCCCCAGCAGTCTCCTCCTCGACGATCTTGAAAGCTCCATCCGGACATTTTGCCACGAACGGCAGCGGACCGAACGGGGACAAAGCTTCGGATAGCACCACCGGACCAGAACCCGGGCCGCCGCCGCCGTGGGGAGTCGAAAAAGTCTTGTGAAGGTTGATGTGCATGGCGTCGATACCAAGGTCGCCCGGACGGACTTTGCCGACGATGGCATTGAAATTGGCACCATCACAATAAACGAAGGCGCCCGCGGCATGGACCGCATCGCTAATCGCCTTCATGTCCGGCTCGAACAATCCGCAAGTGTTCGGGTTGGTAATCATGACTGCGGCGACATCGGGACCGAGGCGCGCCTTCAGCGCTTCGAGGTCGACGCGTCCCGCGGCGTTAGCCGGGATGTTTTCGACACGGTAGCCGGCGAAGGCGGCGGTCGCCGGGTTCGTCCCGTGCGCGCTCTCGGGCACCAGCACGACTTGCCGCTTGTCGCCGCGCGCTTCGAGGGCTGCTCGGATGCAGAGCAATCCGCAGAGTTCGCCGTGAGCGCCCGCCTTGGGGCTCATCGCGATGCCGTACATGCCGGTGAGATCGAGCAGCCAGAACGCCAGCTCGCTAATTACCTGCAGTGCACCCTGGACCGTCTCTTGCGGCTGAAGCGGATGGACGTCGGCAAAGCCCGGAAGCCGAGCGACCTTCTCGTTCAAGCGCGGATTGTGCTTCATGGTGCACGAGCCGAGCGGGAACAGGCCAAGGTCGATCGCATAATTTTGCCGCGACAATCGTGTGTAGTGGCGCACCGTCTCGGGCTCGCTGAGACCGGGAAGCCCAATTTCGTGATCACGCTCTAGGCCGCCAATGCGTTTTGGGCGTTGCGGCAATTTGGCGAAATCGACGCCCGTCTGACCGGTGCTTCCAATCTCGAAGATCAGCGGCTCTTCGAGCATGAGCGCGCGATTGTTGGTGACGGTGCGGGTTTCGCCCTGCTCGTTCGACGGCGTCGAGGGCCGCCAGCCTGAAGGATTGACGGTCATCCGACCACCTCCTTCAGCGCTGCTGCAAGCGCCGCAATATCCTCGCTAGTCGCAGTTTCCGTGACCGCCACGACCAGGCCGTTCTTAAGCGCCTCGGCTCCCGGATAGAGTTGACCAAGCGAAACCCCGCCAAGGACGCCGCGTTCAACGAGCGCATGGACGGCCGGACGTGCTTCGACGGGGAGCTTGAGCGTGAATTCGTTGAAAAAGCCATGGTTGACCAATTCAATTCCCGGAATCGCAGTTAGCAAATCCGCTGCCTCACACGCGCGGGCGTGATTTAATGAAGCGAGCTGGCGCAGGCCCTTCTCGCCAAGCAAAGTGAGGTGGACGCTGAAGGCGAGCGCACAAAGAACCGAGCTGGTGCAGATGTTCGAAGTCGCCTTCTCGCGGCGGATATGCTGCTCACGCGTCGACAGCGTCAGCACAAAGCCGCGTTTGCCCTCGGCATCAACGGTTTCCCCGGCGAGGCGGCCCGGCATCTGGCGGACATGCTTCTCACGACAGGCGAACAGGCCGACGTAGGGGCCGCCGAACTGCAATCCGACCCCGATCGACTGGCCCTCGCCTACAACGATGTCTGCACCCATCTCGCCCGGAGACTTGATCAACCCTAGCGCGACGGGCTCCGTCACGACAGCGATCAGCAACGCGCCCGCCGAATGTGCTGCTTCAGCGATCGGCGCAAGGTCGGTGATCCTCCCCAGGATGTCGGGATATTGCACTACGACCGCGCTGATCTCGGGTCCGATCTTTCCGATCAAACGCTCGCTGTCGGGCTCGGCGCTAAGCTCAGGAAGAGCGGTGGCCAGCGCATCTTCACTAAATTGCGCGAGTGTCTTTGCAACGTTCACGTAATGCGGGTGAACTCCAGAAGAAATGATCGTCCGGTTCCGGCGCGTGATCCGGTGCGCCATCAGGATTGCTTCCCACATCGCCGTCGAGCCGTCGTACATCGACGCGTTGGCGACCTCGCAGCCGAACAGCCGAGCGACCTGGGTCTGAAACTCGAACATCATTTGCAGCGTGCCCTGCGCGATCTCGGGCTGATAGGGCGTGTAGCTGGTCAGGAACTCGCCGCGCTGGATGATATGGTCGACGCTTGCCGGGATGTGGTGCTTGTATGCCCCGCAGCCGAGGAAAAAGGGCACGTCGGAAGCAATCATGTTCTTCCGTGAGAGCGCCGTCATGTGCCGCTCGACCGACAGCTCGGAGGCATGCATCGGAAGGCCGTGGATCGGCCCCTTGAGGCGAGCTTCGTGCGGAACGTCACGAAACAACTCGTCGATCGAGCCGGAGCCGATCACCTGCAGCATCTCGCTGCGATCCGCTTGAGATAAGGGAAGATAACGCATCTATGGCTTCTCGAATGGCGGAGGTTCGGGGCTGACAACGCCGCGAAGGGTCACGACGTTGAGGACGGGACAGGCCGACTGCAGGCAGGTTGCATCGACGCGCGCGTCGAATTCGACGTAAGTTGGAACGATCGGACGGACGACCGCGTCGAATTTCGGGTCCGTAGCGAGCGAGAGTTCCTGGCCCTCGCCGGCGGGAGCATTCTTGGGGCGTTCACTAACAATGCAGGTCGCAATCCCGCATGAGCTCACGTAGCCGTGTAGGCGGACCAGCTGCCCGCCGAACTTTTTCGGATTCGCGTGGACTGCCGGGATCGTGGTCTCAAGCGGGGCCGGTTCCGCTGGAGCGGGTGTGACCTGCGCGAGCAGTAGCAAGGCCGTAATCATGCCCGCTTCCGCATGATGAACCGCAGACGTACATAATCGGCAACGTTCGAGCCGACGCGATCAGCCACCGCGGCGCCAATTTCACCGCGCTCCTCCTCGGGCACTTCGGCTCGGTCGAGCCAGCCCCGGCGGAATGTCGTAACCCACTCGGCGAGGCCATGGCCAATCGCCGTCGGACGCTCGATCAACCGCGCATCGATCTGCTCAAACCCCGCCGCTTCATAAACCGCTGCGAACTCTTCGGGTGACGCATACCAATTCGTCGCCTCGATCGGCGGAACGTAACCGCGAATGACCAGCTCCTCATCGAGCGCTTCGCGCAGCTTGGCGAGATTGCCATCGCCGCCCATTTCGCCGGCAAAGCGACCGCCAGCATTCAATGCGCGGAAGATCGCTCGCGCAGCCTGGGCTTTTTCGAGCACCCAATGCAGCGTCGCATTGGAAAATGCCGCATCGAACTCAGCGAAGAACTGCATGTCCTCCGCAGCCAGCAGAAGCGCATCCACACCGTTGGCGCGCGCCGCCGCAATCATCTCGGGCGAATTGTCGATCCCAAGCACGGTTGCGCCCCGCTCGATGATCTTCCGAGACAACGTCCCTTCGCCGCAACCGATATCTAGAATCCGCTCACCTGGCTGCGCATCCAGCAAGTCAAGCGCTGCCTCGCCCAGTTCGGCAACGAACGCGCCGACCCGGGCATAATCACCAACGTCCCACTTGCTCGTCGAGGCGACCGATTGGCTCAAAGCGTTTTCACCCATTCGCGATAGGCGCTTTCGTCCATCAGCCCGTCGAGCTCGGACGGATTGTCGAGTTTCAGCTTGAAGAACCAACCTTCGCCCTCGGGGTCGCTGTTCACGATCGACGGATCGTCGGCGACCTTGCTGTTGCCATCGACCACCTCGCCCGAAACTGGCGAATAGACGTCCGATGCCGCTTTGACCGATTCAACCACGGCGGCTTCCTGACCCTTGCCGAGATGCTTGCCAGTATCCGGAACCTCGGCGAAGACGATATCGCCGAGCTGCTCCTGCGCATGATCGGAAATGCCAATCGTGGCCGTGTCGCCGTCGAACTCGGATCCACTCATGCTCCTTAGTGAAATAGAGACTCATGCGGATGCTCCCTTGCGATGATAGCGGTGAGGGACAAACGGCATTGCCGCGACCCTCGCGCCGAACAATTTGCCGCGTTGCTCGAGCTTTAGCTCAGTGCCGTTGTCGGCAAATGGCGCTGCGACATAGCCCATGGCGATCGGCCGCTGCAGCGACGGCGAGAACCCGCCACTCGTAATCCTGCCGACCTCATTACCTTCTCCGTCAAGAACTAGAGCACCTTCACGCACCGGCTGTCGCCCCTCGACCTCGAATCCGACGCGCTTTTCGACCGGTCCATTCTCGAGCTCAGCGAGGATTCGCATCGCTCCTGCGAATTCCGCCATCGATGCGGCGGCGTTTGTTGATCGCGAAGCTGAGCCCCGCCATTACCGGCGTTGTGCGATGATCGATGTCGTGCCCGTAGAGCGGGAGCCCGGCTTCCAGCCGCAGAGAATCTCGCGCACCCAGCCCAATCGGCTTGACCATTTTGTGCTCAGCAATCGCGTCGGCGAGATCGGCCGCTGCAACTGCCGGCACGGAGATCTCAAAGCCGTCTTCGCCGGTGTAGCCGGAACGGCTGATCCAAAGTTTGCGATTCTGCCACTGGAATGGGCCACCCTGCATGAAGCCGAGGCTGGACACCCCCGGGACGATTGTCTCCAGCACCTCTGCGGCGCGCGGCCCCTGGAGCGCGATCAGCGCCTGTTGTTTCATATGATCGACGACGACTTCGCCGGGGAGCCGCCGCTCCATGTCGGCGATGTCGCCATGCTTGGTCGCTCCGTTCACGACGACATAGAAATCTTCGCCACGGCGCGTGGCCATCAGGTCGTCGACGATGCCGCCCTCGTCGTTGAGCAGCACCGAATATTTGGGTTTCATATCGGCGGCCGCCTGCAAATCGGCAGGCATCATCTTCTCAAGAGCTTCATCGGCGCCGCGGCCATGCACCAGCAACTGGCCCATATGGCTGACGTCGAACAGGCCCGCGTTTTCGCGCGTCCACAGATGCTCCGCGATGATTTCCTCATACTGGACCGGCATCTCGTAGCCGGCGAACGGCACCATCCGAGCCCCGCGTTGGCGATGCCACAGATCCAGCGGAAGCTTTTCGAGCCGCGGAGGCTCGGCTCCGAGCCCGCCGTTTGGGTCGCCGCTATATGCCGTGCCCCGCGCCTGAGTCTCGTCGGTTGGGCCGTTGTGAACTTCCCTGCTCATTCGAAAGCGCTCCGGCAAAGGGGTGCGACCGCCAACGCGTCTGCCGGACGCTCGGCTGCCGCCCCCGTCTGTTCTTGCGCCTGAGAGCTTTGCACCTTCGGCGGCCCGCCTTGAAACGGGCACTTTCCAGACTGTCAGGCGCGCGCGGTCCTTTTGCCTGAGAGATTCCGGGGGCGGTTGCTCCTTCGGCGCCTCTCTGGGCGTGACGCCCAGAGAAAACTCTCCCGTGCGGCCTTTCCGGCAGCGGTCAGGCCACCGGCGACGCGGCGTGCCTTGGCCGCGTCGCGCAGCTGAGTCAACGCGTTAGCGCGTCGCGTTATATTTGATCTGATCCTGGGTCAGTTCGAAACCGACGAGGTGTTCGAAGGTGGCGTTCGCAACAGCCCTCGCGACGCCCGGCTCGGTCATCGGGTCGACTGCGGCTTCGGCCTCGCCTGATTTCCGAGGTCGAGTTCAGGTATGTCTCGAACGTTCTGCGGCAGCGCGGCGGCAGAACGATTGACGCGAATCGTCGTTTGGACGCGCGCCCAAGCGTGAAGATCGCCGGCATCAAAGTTGAGAACCGCCCGCCCCACCTGCTTCGCAGCAATGTCCGAGCCACCGCGGAGCGCCACGTCGAAATATGGGAGCACCACTTGTCGCGCCGGCCCGGCATCGCGACGCAGACCAACGACAGTAAAGGTCGCGGTCGACACAATGTCGCTTCCGGTATCCTGACAAATGGCGCGGAGGTCCGTGATCGATGCGGTCACATCGATTGCGGTGGATACGACGCTCGCCGGCGGATCGAACAAGGTGACGTCGCCGGTTCCAGCGGGAATTCCGGCGATCGGGCAATCGCTGCGCACCGCGTAAACGCCACCACCGTTCTCCGAAGTGATGTCGCCGGTGTGGCGGCAGGCGCTGAGCAGGATCATGGCAGCAAGGGCGGCGAGGCGGAGCTTCACTTGAGGCAAGTCCTTACGTGGGCGACATCGACTGGGCGCGTTCATAGGAAGGCCCTTCTATGGCTGCAAGCGAAGCCTTATGTGCCTGTCCGAATGCTGAACCATCGCCCCCCTCTGCGCATCTTGATCGCCGCGCCTCGTGGTTTCTGCGCCGGAGTTGATCGCGCAATTCAAATCGTCGAGCTTGCTCTGAAGCGATTCGGGGCGCCGATCTACGTTCGCCATGAGATCGTGCATAATCGCTTTGTGGTCGAGCGGCTTCGAGGTCTAGGCGCGATCTTCGTCGACGAGCTAGACGAAGTGCCCGACGACCGGCCCGTGGTTTTTTCAGCGCACGGCGTTCCAAAATCTGTGCCAGCCGAAGCGCAGAGACGATCACTCACCTACGTCGATGCAACCTGCCCCTTGGTCTCCAAGGTCCACCGCCAAGCGGAACGCCTGATTGAAGAAGGTCGCCACATCTTGTTCATCGGCCATGCCGGTCATCCTGAGGTGATTGGGACCTTCGGCCAAGTGCTCGATGGCGCAATCACTCTAATCGAGACGGTCGATGACGCGGAGCGCGTTTCTGTCCCAGCCGAGACGAATCTCGCCTTTCTCACCCAGACCACGCTTTCGGTCGACGATACGGCGGCGATCGTCGACGCATTAAAACGCCGCTTTCCAGCCATCCGAGCGCCTCGCAGCGAGGATATTTGCTACGCGACATCGAACCGGCAGGCCGCGGTGAAGGCAATCGCGAACGAGTGCGAGCGGATGCTCGTCATTGGAGCACCGAACAGCAGCAACTCACTTCGCCTCGCCGAAGTTGCAGACCGAATGGGGGTGCCCGCGCGGCTGATCGAGCGGTCCGCCGACATCGATTGGGAATGGCTCGGTGAGCCGAATACTGTCGGCCTGACCGCCGGAGCTTCGGCGCCGGAAGTGCTGGTCCGCGAGGTGATGGACGCGCTTGCGGAGCGGTTCGACGTGACCGAAGAGATCGCCGACCACAGCCCCGAGAGGATGATTTTCAAACTCCCGCGTGAGCTCGTCGACTGACGTGAGCGATCTGCCCACCGTAGAAATGTTCACCGACGGCGCCTGTCGTGGGAATCCCGGACCTGGAGGCTGGGCGGTTCTGTTTCGCATGGGCGATAAGGAAAAGGAGCTATCCGGCGGCGAACCTCTGACAACGAATAACCGAATGGAGCTCGTCGCTGCGATTCGCGGGCTCCAAGCGCTTAAGAAGCCATGTCGAGTTCAATCTGCACACCGACAGCGTCTATGTCCGCGACGGTATCACGCGCTGGATCCACAATTGGCTCAAGAACGGCTGGCGCACATCCGAAAAGAAACCCGTCAAGAATGCGGATCTGTGGCAGGAGCTTGTCGAGGCTTCCGCGCGACATCGGATCGACTGGCGCTGGGTCAGGGGTCACAGCGGGCATCCCGAAAACGAACGCGTCGATGCGCTCGCCTGCGTCGAGGCCGACGACCAAAGGCGCCACCACCGGCTCTGATTAACCCGAGTTCACTTGGACTTGCAAAAATCACTCCTACTTATGTCGGGTCACCAACTCTCTCGTTCCCCTGTTAGAAAGTTGGTGCGGGGAGATGCCGCGAGGCGTCTCCCCAAAGCTTATCGCAGGCTGAATCGACGCGCTGAAAACACCGCCGGATCGATATGCGCGACGTCAAAGTGCGGTTTCTCTTGCAAAAGCATTGCCGCAGCCAGCTTCGAAGCCGCAGGTGAGGTCTGAATTCCAAATCCTCCCTGCCCGGCGCACCAAAAAAATCCCGCGACGTCGGAATCAAAGCCATAAACCGGTAACCGATCAGGAGCGAAGCTTCTCAGCCCCGCCCAGCTTCGCTCCACGCGCGCGATGGGCCAGTCAACAACCTGCTCGAAGCGGTCGATCGCGATCGCGATATCGATTTCCTCTGGGGCGGCGTCGCAAGGATCGCTCGCGATTTCGTCGTGCGGGCTGAGCCAGACCGAATTGTCGCCTTCCCCTTTGAAGTAAAAGCTGCCGTCGGCGCCATCGACGAGAGGCAGGTCGCGAAGACCCGACCGTACCATTCGTAGCTGGACCATGGTGCGTCGCTTGGGCGAAATTTCGAGCGGCGCCGCTCCAGCAGCCTCGGCGACGAAGTCGGCCCAGGCTCCTGCCGCGTTGACGAGAATCGACGAAGTGAGCGTGGTGCCATCCGCAAAGCCGACGATCCAACGTTCGCCCTTTCGCTCTGCACGAACGAATTTGGATTCGGTCTCCACCTGTCCGCCCAAGCGCCGAAATCGCCGCAGGTAGGAGGCATGGAGTGACGCGACATCGATGTCGGCGCAGCCGGGTTCAAACAGTGCCCGGCGCCATTGCGGCCGAATTCCGGGGATCAGCAGCTCCAACTCCGCCCGCTCGACAACGCGCGCTTCAACGCTCGGCGGAAGCTCGGGCAGATCGTCTCGTGAAACGTGCAGATCTCCACGGGTCCGGAGGAAGCCATGCTCGCAGAAATCCTTTGGCGGATCCGCTAGGAACTCTCGGGACGCGAGCGTGAGCTTGGCAACTTCATCACCGCCGTAGCTTTCCAGATAGAAAGCAGCTGACCGACCGGTCGAATGATAGCCGCATTGGGCTTCTGCCTCGACGATCAATGTCCGGCGCTTGCCGGCAATCTCGGCGCCGAGGCTCGCCCCGCCGATCCCGCCGCCAACGATAATGATGTCGAAGTCTGCCATCTCACTGGCCGGTTACGAATTCGAAAGCCGCGCCGTCTAGTGGTGACATCATGTTCAACGCAACGTTTACAAACTTGTTGCTCCTGGCACTTGCCGCGATCCTCGTCCTCGCTGCGGTGATCGACGTCCGCACATTCACCATTTCGAATCGGCTCAACCTTACGGTCGCGCTGCTCGCTCCCGCTTATTGGACGTCGATCGCGCTTTCGCCGTGGCCCGGAATCGCAACCCAGGTTGCTGCCGCCGCAACAGTTTTTTTGCTGCTTGCCGGCGCTTTCTACGCGGGACTGATGGGGGGTGGCGATGTCAAGCTCGCGGCCGCGCTCGCACTTTGGTTCCCGCCATACGTAACACTCAAATTCCTAGTGCTGACGTCGCTTGCTGGCGGGCTCGTCACGCTCGTTTTCCTTGTGCTGCACCGCTTGCGGCGGCGCGAAGGAAGACCCGAAATTCCGTACGGGGTGGCGATCGCTTTTGGCGGTCTCGCGATTCTCACCCAACGGTTTCTTAACCAATTTGCCTGATGTGTGAGGCTGTTTTGAAGACCCGTCTGGGGGAGGCGATCGCGCCATGGATGTGAAGAAGCTCGCTCTGCTCGTTGGAGCGCTGGTCATTGCGGTGATCACTGCGGTGATGGCCAGGAACATGTTCGCCGGTGCCGGCGCGCAACACGCCGCTGCGGCGCCAGCCGTTCCGGTCGGGCCCAAGGTCATGGTTGCGAAGAAGGCGCTTCCGGTCGGCACGATCATCGATGCCGACAGCCTGACTTTCCAGCCCTGGCCGAAGGAGCTCATGCAGAGCGCCTATTACGTCGACCAGCAGCCGGATTCGAAGAACCTGGCGGGCACCGTCGTGCGCTATGCAATTGCTGCAGGCCAGCCGGTTACCCGCGGCTCGCTCGTCGGCCCGCAGGACCGTGGCTTCCTCGCCGCGGCGCTTGGCCCGGGCATGCGCGCAGTCACCGTTCCTGTGAACAACACGACCGGCGTCGCCGGCTTCGTCTTCCCGGGCGACCATGTCGACCTGGTGCTGACGCAGCAGGTTGCCGGCGGCGGCGATGGCGCCCCGCTCAAGGTATCCGAGACGATCGTTCGCAACGTCCGCGTGCTCGCGACCGATCAGCGTTTCACCGATAAGGACGCCGACGGCAAGACCGCGGTGAAAACTTTCTCGAACGTGACATTCGAAGTTACGCCGCGGATCGCGGAAAAGATCGCCGTGGCGCAGAGCATCGGTCAACTCTCGCTATCGCTGCGCTCGATCGCCGACAACAGCGCCGACCTCGAGCGCGCGGTCGCAGCGGGGGACGTCAAGGTCCCCGCGAACGCAAGCCCTGCGCAAGAAAAGCAGATGCTGCTCGCTTACGCGGACCGCCCGGTCGACAACAATACGACATTCACGACCGGCGGCGACGTGTCGCGGTTCCAGCGTCGTACCGTTCCTGCAAAGCCGGTCTCTGACGGCGATCAAATGGCCAAAGCCATGGCTGCAGCCGCGCAGCCGGTCGGACCTGTGGTCCGCGTTGCTCGCGGTAATAATGTCACCGTTGTTCCGGTGGGAGCTCGCTAAAATGAACATTCAAGCAATCACACGCCGAGCACGCCTCGGCACCGCTCTTGCGGTCCTCGCCGCGGGCATCACGACCGTCGCAATGCCGGCCCCTGCCGGTGCCCAGCCGAAGGCCTATACGTCGGGCACCTATCGCCCTTCGAGCCAAGTCCTACTCTCGGTCGGCGAAGGTCAGATGGTCAATCTGCCGCGTTCTGTCTCGAGCGTGTGGACGTCCAATCCGGAAGTGGCCGACGTTTACGTCAACGGACCGCGCCAGATGAACATGTTCGGCAAGAAAGCTGGCGAAGCGACGGTGATCGCGACCGCGGCTGACGGTTCGGTCGTCTACGGCGCCAATGTTCACGTCAATCAGAACATCAGCTCGATCAATGAGATCCTGCACCAGGCGATGCCGGACGCCGACATCCACGTCACGAACGTTGGACAGGTCGCGGTCATCAACGGCACGGTTGCTTCGCCCGACGACGCTGCTCAGGCCGAAATGCTGGTGAAAGCGGCGCTGAACCCGGGCATCGATGTCAGCAGCGCCACCGCGCCGCTCAGCATCGTTCCGGTGAGCCGACTGAAGGTCGCGACACCGCTTCAGGTGATGCTGAAGGTTCGCGTAGCCGAGATGAATCGCTCGCTGGTCAAGCAGTTCGGAGTCAATCTCCTGTCCAAGGACAAGAGCGGCGGCACGTTGTTCCACATCGGCCGCGGAACGCCAGGAAGCATCACGACCCAGCCAGGCACGGTAGATCCGGTCACGGGTCAGATCAGCGGGTCGATTGACCCCGCGAGCGGTGCGTTTCCAGGCGGAACGATCGTCGGCTTCAATCAGCTGGCCGGCGGAACGACCCTCGGATTGTTCGGCAAAATCCTCGGCCTCGATATGCTCGGGACCCTCGACCTGCTCGAGAACGACGGCGTCGTCACCACTCTGGCCGAACCGACTCTCACGGCTTTGTCCGGCGAGACCGCGAGCTTCCTCGCGGGCGGCGAGTTCCCGATCCCGATCTCCCAGTCCCTGGGAGCGGTCACGATCGAGTATAAGCAATATGGTGTAGGATTGGCGTTCACGCCGATCGTCCTTGCCGACGGCCGCATCTCGATGCGCGTCCGACCGGAAGTCAGCCAGCTGAGCGACGCTGGCTCCGTTACCCTCAACGGTTATATCGTTCCCGCGCTGACTACGCGCCGTGCGGAAACAACCGTTGAGCTCGGTTCCGGACAGTCGTTCATGATCGCGGGTTTGCTTCAGAACAGCAACACGAACAACATCGAGAAAGCGCCGTTCCTCGGCGACGTCCCGGTGCTGGGCGCGCTGTTCCGCTCGACAAAGTTCCAGCGCAACGAAACCGAGCTAGTCATCATCGTGACTCCGTATCTCGTACGGCCGGTTTCGGGTCAGCTGGCTACGCCGATCGATGGATACCGTGCGCCGGACGACATTCAGCGCAATTTCCTCGGTCAGAGCTACACCGGCAAGAGCGGCGCAGTTCAGCCGACAGCGATTGAGGCCGCTCCAGCGGCGGCATCGGCGGCGCCGGCGGCCGGCTCCGGGGTTCAAGCTGTGATCCGCGGTCTGACAGGGAAGGATTGGACGATGCGTTCGAAAGTCATTCTCATTGCACTCGCCTCTTCGGTGGCGGCCTGCAATACGCCGGACCTGCCGGACAAGGGCGTTGCTTCGGTCAACGTGCCGGTCGTGACCAGCGCGGACTATGTTTTCGACGCTTCTGCGCCCGATGGTGCACTAGCGCCGGGCGAGTCTCGAGCGACTGAACGGCTGGTTCCAGGGACTTGGTCTCGGCTACGGGGATTCGGTCTACGTTGACGGCCCTTACTCGGATGCAGCTCGCGGCCAGGTCGCCAGGGTTGCCGGCCAATACGGCATGCTCATTTCTGATGGTGCGCCCGTCACTTCCGGCGGAGTTCAGCCAGGAATGGTGCGTGTGGTGGTCAGCCGCCGCCGCGCCGAAGTCCCGGGTTGCCCGAACTGGAGCGTTCCGGCCCAGCCAAACTACGACAATCGCAACATGTCGAACTTTGGCTGCGGCGTGAACTCGAACATTGCTGCGATGGTCGCCAATCCCGAGGATCTGATCCACGGACGGGAAGGCAGCTCTGCAGTCGATGCGACGACCGAGCACCAAGGCGATCATGATGTATCGCAATTGGCCGCTCACCGGCGTCGTGCCGGGCCAGTCTCTGCGTCCGCTGAAAGAGACCACCACCACAGGCAAGGATAGTCAGTGATGAACGCCCCGTTCCAATCACGCGCGGGACTTCGTGATCCCTTCACGGCCTTCGTTTGCGACGATGCCACAGCAGATATGCTGCGGCCGGTTGCGGTCGAGCACGGCTGGTCTCCGGAGAAGGTCAACAAGGGCGGCCTCCGCAACGCGGTGCAGTCCCTGTCGATTTCGGCTAGCCCGAACATCCTCTTCGTCGACCTTAGCGAATCGGCGGACCCGCTCAACGACATCAACGCGCTGGCGGAGGTGTGCGAGCCCGGCACGATCGTGATCGCGGCCGGTACCGTCAATGACGTGCGCCTATATCGCGACCTCGTTGCGAGCGGAATCCACGATTACCTGCTAAAGCCATTCACGGTCGACCAGCTGCGCGACACGTTTGCACATGCGCAGATGGTGCTTTCCGGCCCGCGCGGTGAAGCTCAGGCCGACAAGCCCCACATCATGACCGCCGTGATCGGCGTTCGTGGCGGTGTCGGCGCGTCAACCCTTGCAACTTCGCTTGCGTGGCTCCTCGGGGAGAAGGCCAAGCGCTCGACGTCGCTGCTCGACCTCGACGTGCACTTCGGCACCGGCGCGCTTGCGCTCGACCTCGAGCCGGGCCGCGGCCTGACCGACGCGATCGAGAACCCGAGCCGTATCGACGGCCTATTCATCGAGCGCGCGATGGTCCGTGCAAATGAGCGCCTGTCGGTGCTTTCGGCCGAAGCGCCGATCAACCAACCTTTGGTCACTGACGGAAGCGCATTCTTCGCTCTTCAGGAAGAGATGCGTAACGCGTTCGAGTCCACCGTTCTCGACCTGCCGCGGCACATGCTGATCCAGCATCCGCACCTGGTCCATGACGCGCACGTCGCGGTCGTGGTGGCCGAGCTGACGCTCGCTGCAACGCGCGACACGATCCGAGTGCTGGCATGGCTGAAGGCGAACGCCCCGCAGACGAAGGTCATCGTCGTCGCCAATGGCGTTCCGTCGGGCGGTGCGCTGGAGATCAGCCGCAAGGACTTCGAGCAGTCGATCGAACGTCCAGTCGACATCGTCTTCCCCTACGACGCCAAGCTCGCCGCTCAGGCAGCGAAGCTCGGCAAGCCGATGGCGGAAGTCGCCAGCGGTAAGATGGCGGGACCGTTCGGCAGCCTGTCGAACATGGTCCTCAGCCATGCCAGCGGCGAAGGCACGACCTCGGATGCGAAAGCGCCGGCAGCGGCCAAGTCGCTGGTCGAAAATCTGAAGACGATGCTGTCGAAGCCGAAGGACAAAGCTGCGGCGTAAGGCGAACGGGGCGGCAAATGCCCCGTGAAGCGTTGAGAGGCGAAGTCGAATGCTTTTTTGGCTACTCATGATCGGTGCTGTCGGGGCGATCGCGCTCGGCTACATGGCCGTGAGCGGCCCGTCGGCCAGCAAGATCGTCAAGCGTCGCATCGAAATGCTCAAGGAGCGACACGGCGACGCTCTTGCCGGCAACGCCCAGGCTCAGATCCGCAAGCTGTTTGCCGAGCGGACGAGCAAGTGGGAGAGCTACGCCTCCACCTTGATCCCGAAACCGGCATTGCTTCGCAAACGGCTGGAGATGACGGGACGGGAAATCTCGCTCGCCAAATATTCGGCGATCTGTCTCGGAGTGGTGTCGTTCATCACCGTCGCGCTGGTGTTTCGCGGCGCACCGTTCATTCTCTCGCTGCTGCTTGGCATCTTCTTCGGCGTCGGCGGCCCGCACTTCGTCATCGGCAAGATGATCAAGCGGCGCGTCAGCAAGTTCACAAACAACTTCCCTGACGCGATCGAGCTGATGGTGCGCGGCCTTCGCTCGGGTCTGCCGATCACCGAAACACTCGGCATTGTGGCCAGCGAAATCCCCGGTCCCGTGGGCGTTGAGTTCCGGATGGTCGCCGACAAAATGAAGATTGGCCGCACGATGGAAGCCGCGCTTCAGGAAACCGCCGATCGCCTCGGCACACCGGAGTTCCAGTTCTTCGTGATCACGCTCGCGATCCAGCGGGAGACGGGCGGTAATCTCGCCGAAACATTGTCGAATTCTCGCCGATGTGCTCCGCAAGCGCGCCCAGATGAAGCTTAAAATACGCGCAATGAGCTCGGAATCGAAGGCTTCGGCTTACATTGTCGGCTCGCTGCCGTTCGTGGTGTTCACGCTCGTTTGGATGATTAACCCGCACTACATGAGCGGCTTCTTCAGCGACCAGCGACTGATGGTCGCTGGCGTCGGCGGCATGGTCTGGATGGGCATCGGCGCCTTCATCATGGCCAAGATGGTCAACTTCGAGATCTGATAGGGAACTGACGACATGCAGCAGGCTCCCACCGGACCGCACATTCTGGGCTTCGACATCATCTGGATCGCGACGATGCTCAGCGCCGTCGCCACCTTCGCTGTGCTCCTTGCGATTTATGCCGCGACCACAGTGCGTGACCCGATGATCCGCCGCGTCAAGGCGCTGAACGAGCGCCGCGAGCAATTGAAGGCGGGCATCGTCGCGTCAACCAACAAGCGCAAGACGCTGCGCAACCGCAACCAGGCGGCCGATCGGGTCCGTTCGATTCGACTCAGTTCAAGATGATTTAGGACGACCAGGTCAAAAAGACCCAGCAGCGGCTGATGCAGGCCGGTATCCGGACCAAGGACCTCGCCTTCTTCATCATCTTCGCGCGTTTCGTGCTTCCGGTGGTGATCGGCGTCACCGCGGTCATGCTGCTCTACGTCTTCGGCTTTGAGCCACAATGGTCGGTGATTCGCCGTTACATGACGGTCTCAGGCCTGCTTGTCGGCAGCTACAAGGCTCCAGATATCTGGCTCAAGAACAAGGTTAACAAGCGCAGCGCGGCAATCCGCAAGGGTTTGCCGGACGCGCTCGATCTCCTCGTCATCTGTGCCGAAGCCGGTCTCACCGTCGATGCTGCCTTCGGGAGAGTGTCGAGAGAACTCGGCAAGGCCTATCCCGAGCTCGGCGACGAATTCGGACTGACAGCGATCGAGTTGGGCTTCCTCAACGAGCGTCGTCAGGCATTCGAGAATCTCGCCCAGCGCGTCGATCTCGAGGCCGTGCGCGGCGTCGTTACGACCATGATCCAGACCGAGAAATATGGCACGCCGCTGGCGTCCGCTCTGCGAGTGCTCTCGGCCGAGTTCCGCCACCAGCGGATGATGCGCGCCGAAGAGAAAGCGGCCCGCCTACCCGCGATCATGACGGTGCCGTTGATCCTATTCATCTTGCCGACCCTGTTCATCGTCATTCTCGGGCCCGCAAGCTGCTCGATCAACGACAGCTTCCTAAAGAGTTGATTCGACCTAAGCTCCGTTCGCCGGGGCGGCAGATGTGGAACGCGGCGGCGCGCTGAAGCGTAGTCGTCGCGGTCCCTTCAACGTTTGGGAAGCGCAATGAACATCACGACTGACCCCAATCTCTGGGCAATCTGCGCCCTCGTCTTTCTGCTCGGTCTTCTGATCGGGATCTTCCTGACTTCCGGTGGGCGCCGCAAATGGAAAGCCCGCTACCAAGGCGAAGTCGACCGCCGCGAATCGCTCGAGCGTGAACATGCCGAACGAGAGAAGGAATGGCGCGAGCGGGACAGTTTGCGTGCCGCGGCGGCAAGGGACCGCGGCCCGGACGACCGTCCCCTTTAACCCTCAATCCTCGAGAAATCCGCGACCTGGTTCACAGCATCGCGAAAGCGCATCAGCAAGTTGAGGCGGTGCCCCCGCTTCGCCGCGTCAGGATCGTTCACAGTTACATGATCGAAGAAATCGTCGATCGGCTCCCGTAGCGAAGCGAGGGCGGCCATCGCGGCGGTGAAGCTTTCCTCACCGATCGCCGCCGAAGCTCGCGGCTCGGCGGCATCCAGTGCCGCGATCAACGCCTTTTCCTCCGGCAGATTGGCACCCGCTTCGCCTGACGCCATCTGGGCTATGGCCTCCCTGAGCCCGGGTTCCTCGACAAGCACCAGCGGATCTTCCTCACCGGTCTGTGGAATGCCCTGCTCTTCGCGCGAGCTCATAACCTGGGGACCCGACCAATTCTCCTTCTTCAGAATGTTGGCGGCGCGTTTGTAGGCGATAAGGAGGTCATCGCCCCCGCCCGTTTCCACAAAATTCTGCAATGCTCTCACCCGAGCGAGCAGCCGAACCAAATCATCCTCTCCCCCGATCGAGAATACTGCATCGATAAGATCGTGCCGGACGCCGGCCTCGCGTTGCTGGACCTTCAGCCGATCGGCAAAGAAGTCGAGCACTTCGGCCGCGGTTCGATCCAGCCGATGCGCGAACGCCGCTTCGTTCGACTGGCCTGCACGGATCGCAAGCGACCCGCGAATGGCCTCGGTCAGCGAGAGTCGAAGGCCATTGCGAACAACCAACTCGATCGACGCAATCGCCGCCCGTCGAAGTGCGAACGGATCCTTGGAGCCGGTCGGCTTCTGATCGATCGCGAAAAAAGCGCAAACCGTGTCGAGCTTGTCCGCCAGAGCGCCACGGCGATCGTTGCAGGAGCGGATGGCACCTCATCGCCCTGCCCCGCCGGCTTGTAATGATCGCGGATTGCGTCAGCGATCGCGCCGAGACTCGCCCTGGGCCCTTGCGAGATAGCCGCCGATCACGCCCTGCAGCTCGGGGAACTCGCCGACCATGCCAGTGACGAGATCGGCCTTCGCAAGACGCGCGGCCTTCTCGACGTCGTCGGGTCTGCTTTGATGACGCCGCTTTCGACCATCCAGTGGGCGAGCTTCGCGACCCGCTCCACCTTGTCGGCGACCGTGCCTATTTTCTCGTGGAAGACGATGCCGGACAACTTGTTCGCTTGCTCTTCGAGCATAACCTTCAGGTCTTGCTCCCAGAAGAAGCGCGCGTCGGCGAGCCGTGCGGCGAGCACGCGCCGGTTCCCCTCGACGATCGCCGCCCCACCGTCATTCGCTGCGACATTCGCGACGCACACGAATGCCGGCGCGAGGCCGCCGTCCGACGCCGTACATGCGAAATATTTCTGGTTGGTGCGCATGGTGAGCACGATCACCTCGCGCGGCACATCGAGGAAATCCTCGTCGAACTCACCGAGAAGTGGCACCGGCCATCGCTCAGACCTGCGTTCTCGATGACCAGGCCCTCATCGGGCATCAGCGACAGTCCTGCCTTTGCTGCCGCGGCCTCGGCACCTTCTGCGAACGATACGCTCGCGCTCCCCCTGATCGACGATCACGTGGCAGGCCCGCAGCTTCTCCATATAATCCGCCGCGCCGCCGACAGTGATCGTGCCGGGATGATGAAAGCGATGCCCGACCGTCGTCGCGCCCAAGGCGATCCCGTCGATTTCGACCGGCACGATCTCCTCGCCGAAATGGCGACGATTCCGTGGAGCGGCCGAACCCAGCGCAATGAGCCCGAGGCCCAGCGCATGGACTTGGGCCACCGAAGGCGGCGACGATGTGTCGAATCGAGTCGCAAAGGATTTCCGAACGCCCCTGTCCGGCCGCTCATCGTCGCAAAATAGACGCCGTCGCGTTCCTCGAGCTGCTCGCGCGTCGATACTGTCTTGCGCAGAAATCCTTCGAGAGCTTGAGGCGCCGCGGATTCGCGGCACCCTTCGTCTCCTGGCGCGCGGCGTCGGTCCGTCGGCAACGTCGCGCGCGATCAGGACCAGTCGTCGAGGAGTCGAACCGAACGTCGATCGCGCCGGTCTCAGGCCGGCCTCGGCCATCAATTCGGCGAAAAGCCGCGCAAGCTCGTTGCGCGAACACCAGCGGTGCACCGCGCCCCGGAATTTCTCTATAAGGCTCCAAAGGAAAATGTTGGATCAGCAAGCTTCCCAAGTAAAGGAGGGGGACCGTCGGGCAGAGGGTGCAAGCGGTTTGTCGCCTGGTCTTCGAGAGGCTTATGTACTCCATCCAGACGATGACTTCGCTCTGATTTCCGTCCATTCCTTGACGATCGGTTCCCATGGGGTTTCGGGGATCACGCTGTTTCGCCACCACGCGCCGCACGCCGGCTTCGCGAGGTCGCGCACTCGGCCGACATAGGCCTGACGCTCGGCGACGCCGATCGACGCCCCGTGCCTGCAACGTATTGAAGACGTGGCTCGCCTTTATCGCCGTTCGTAGGCCGGGATCGGCAGCTTCGAATTAGGCAGCGTTCGCACTCGGAAGCGGCCCGCGAACAGATCGAACAGCGCCTCGGTGTCAGCGACCTCGAAAATCGTAAGCGCAGTCTCGCGCTCATTCTCGAGAAAGACCTTACCGTAGGTCACGCCTCCTGGTTGAAGCTGAAGATCGAAGACGTTGTCGACGCCCTGAATATACATCGCCAGACGCTCGAGCCCGTAGGTCAGCGACCGGTCACCGGCCGACCCGAACCCGCCAACCTGCTGGCAACAGGTGAACGGGTCACTTCCATCCCGTCGCACCACACCTCCCAGCCGAGGCCCCACGCGCCGAGACGTCGGACTCTCCCAATCGTCCTCGACGAAGCGGATGTCATGCTTGAGCGGGTCGATCCCGATTTCGATGAGGCTCCCGAGATAGAGGTCCTGCAGATCCCCGGGGCTCGGCTTAAGCACTACCTGATACTGGTAATAATGCCCCAGCCGGTTCGTGTTCTCCCCATAGCGGCCGTTGGTTCGGCCGGCTGCACGGCTGGACATAGGCCGCCTTCCACGGCCGCGGTCCGAGTGAGCGAAGCAACCGCCGCAGGACGGAAAGTCCCCGCGCCCATCTCCATGTCGTAGGGCTGCAAGATGAGGCAGCCCTGATCTCCCCAATAGCGTGGAAGCGTCAAATCTAATCAGACTCCTGGAAACTAAGGCCCAAGCAAATATGCCCCGTGGTACCGTCCTCGGCGAGCGCTTTGGCGGATGGTTCCGAACGGGGCAAGTGGAGGTTCAGCTTGCGAGAGACAGCCACCCATGCGAACGCCTCTCGCAAAGGCTATGGACTCATGCTGAAGACTTTCTTCCGGCGGTGCTGCGGCCGCGCTGCTCGCTGGCCTGCTGGTCGCCGCACCCCCCGCCCTGCAAAGACGCCTCAGATCGCGCACCCCGCGCTCTGGAAAGTCTCCGATTCCGACACGACGATTTACTTGTTCGGGACCATCCACCTTCTTCCCGATCAATATCAATGGCGTACAGGTAAATTCGACGAAGCCGTGAGAAAATCACAAACGCTGATAGTCGAGACGATCGTAGACCCGGAACACCCCCAGGACTTCGCCTCGGCTTTCGCGCAGCTGGCGATCACGCCAACCGCCTTGCCGCCCATTCTCGATCGCGTTCCACCCGCGAAGCGCCCAGCGCTGGAAGCGGCCCTCGCGAAGCTTCATATAGCGCCCTCGCAGCTCGACCATGTGAAGACTTGGGCAGTCGGTTCCAACTTCTCGGCCTGCAATTCATGCAGCTTGGAGTGGAGGGAAAAGAGGGGCCGGATATCGTTCTTCGGCGCGAATTCGCCGGGGACAAGAAGTCGGTCGACGAATTCGAGACAATTCAGCAGCAACTCGGCTTTTTCGATACTCTATCCGAGAAGGCCCAGCGCAATTTCCTCGAAGGCTCGCTCGAAAGTCCAGCCGCAATGTCGAAGGAATTCGGCTCAATGCTTTCGTCATGGTCTCGAGGTGACGTCCCCATGAATCGCTAGGGGTGCTTCGATCAGGACATGTCTGGCTCGAGCGCAGCTGCTCATGCGCTAGTAGGTGTGCGCAACGCCAACTGGAGCAAATGGATCGAGCGGCGCATGGCACAGCCGGGAAATCAGCATGGTCGCCGTCGGCGCAGGCCATCTCGCGGGCGAGGGTTCGGTGATCGCAATGCTTCGCAAGGACGGTTACAGGGTCCAACGCATCCAATAGTCCTCAGCAGGGACGCCAATGAACTCCCTCTATCGTGGAAAAGTTAACCTTCTTTCGATTTCGCTAGACATTTCTTAATCAGTCGGTGACCATTATCGAAGGGTATCGGGCTGGGGGGTCTGGTGCGCCAAGTCGATGGAAAGCAGCGTTTTTTATGCTGCCTGTGAGTTGCGCCATCGCATTGGCCGATCACTCCACTCAGTGCCACCGCCTTGGAAGGGTGAGAGATGGTCGACTTGTTCGCAGCTGCTGCGCTTGCCGCCGCAACACCCGTTGTCCCGACCGCCGCAATGGTGACCGCTCAATCCTCGGAACCAGCGATGTTCGAGATCCATGATGCGGACACGACCATCTATCTTTTCGGCACTTTCCACGCGCTCGATGGCGATTCCCGCTGGCTCGAGAACGGCGTACGGAGCGCCTTCGAGCAATCCGACGAGCTCGTTCTGGAAACCCTGTTGCCCGAGGGACCGAATGCGCCCCAAGAAATCCGGCAGGCGATCAGCGCGCCGTCGGCGACGCCCTCCAGCTCCTTTCTCACGACCACGCGAATGGCGATTAACGCCAGCCGCTCACAGGGCATGCAGGTCGATACTGGCGCGGACATGGTCCTTCGCCACATCGCCGAGGCCGAGGGAAAGCCAGTCCAAGGCCTCGAAACTCTGCAGCTGCAGATGAACATGTTCAATCACCTGCGCGCAGCGGCCTCGCCGGCGCTTCCCGCGAAAGCGAAAGCGGGCGATCGGGCGGTGGGCCAATCGATGGAGTCACTATCAACCGCGATGTCGGACATGCAATCAGCGTGGAAGCGCGGCGACCAAAGCGTCTTTGTCCGAATGCTCGACCAGCTCGACTCATCGGCGCCAGAGACGTACCGGATGATGTTCACGGAGCGAAACTCCCGCTGGGCAGATTGGATTGCGGCGCGCCTCCAGACACCGGGCACTGTCTTCGTCGCAGTCGGCGCAGGCCATCTGGCGGGCAAGGACAGCGTCCTTGTGCGCCTCGCCCAGAAGGGCATCAACTCACAGCGAGTTTACTGAACCCTCGCAAACTTGCTTTCGCAAGCGCCCTGCACTAGTGGGCGCCTTACCCTGCCATGGTCATCCCTGGAGGCGTGGCGCGGGTATTTTAGCAATCGGAGTATAGCGAAATGAGCGAACAGCTGACGCTGCCCGCCGAAGCGCGCGACCGGGCTGGCAAGGGAGCCTCCCGAGCATTGCGCCGCGATGGACGGGTACCCGCCGTGGTTTACGGCGAGAAGAAAGACCCACTTTCGATCCATGTCGAGGAGAAGCTCCTCGCCAAGATGCTCTCGACGGGTCACTTCATGAACTCGGTCGTCATGATCGACTTCAAGGGTAAGGCCCAACGCACCCTGCCGAAGGCCGTCGATTTTCACCCGGTATCGAGCAGGCCGATCCACGTCGACTTTTTGCGCATCGGCGAACACACCAAGGTGCACGTTGCCGTTCCAATGAGATTCGACAACGAGGAGGCTTCGCCGGGCCTGAAGCGAGGCGGCGTTTTAAACGTCGTCGTCCACGAGCTGGAGCTCGTCTGCGACGCCGCGAATATCCCGAACGAGATTCACGTGCGGCTTGATGGTCTCGAGATCGGAAATTCACTCCACATCAGCAACGTCAGCCTGCCCGACGGCGTCGTGCCGGCGAATCAGGATGCCGACTTCACGGTCGCGACGATTGTCGCTCCGTCGGCGATGAAGGCCGAGGAAGAAGAGACTGCTGCGGCAGGCGAGGTCCCAACCCTCGAAGAAGGCGAAGCTGCCGAGGGAGAGGAATCCGAGGGCGAAGCCGAAGGCGGCCAGTAAGCTTATTCTCACCGAGATAAGGAACCGCCCGGCCTCATCGCCGGGCGGTTTCTCTTTGAGTAGAGCTCACGCTAGAAAGTCGCGATGCAATTGTGGGTCGGCCTCGGAAATCCAGGCGCGGAATATTCTCTTCATCGGCACAATGTCGGTTTCATGGCCGCCGACGTCATTGCCGCGGCGCATGGTTTCGGCGCTTGGCAAAAGAAGTTCCGAAGCCTGGTTGCGGAGGGGCGCCTCGGCAAGCACAAGATCCTGCTCTTGAAGCCCCAGACCTATATGAACGACAGCGGCGACGCGGTTCAGCAGGCGCTGCGCTTCTACAAGGTCGAAGTCGACGCGCTCACGGTCTTCCACGACGAGCTCGACCTCGCACCCTTCAAGGTGAAGGTCCGCGTCGGGGGCGGGCTGGCCGGCCATAACGGCTTGAGGTCCGTCGACGCGGCTCTTGGACCCGACTTTCGCCGTGTACGCATCGGCATCGGTCATCCTGGCCCCGGCCGGAAAGACCTCGTCACGCGGCACGTGTTAGGCAATTATGCGAAGGCGGAAATGGAGCCCTTGTCCGACATGCTCGCCGCAATTGCAGGTGAAGCCGAATGGCTCGCCGACGGCGACGATCCGCGATTCATGAGCGAGATCGCACTAAGGTTGCAACAGGGATAGCCGGGGAAGTCTTGGCGGCTCTTAGGCGCTTGCTCGCCCTGTCAAGGATCCGCTGGAATCGCGGATCGCAATGCAAGCTCTCAAAGTCGGGATCCGACAAGCTTGGTCCAGCCGGGCGATTTTTCCGGGTGATTGGATTGGCTGAGGTCCGCGCACTGGATCTGGTTGAAGGGGATCGGGGGAACGGTTCCGTCAAGCCGTGAATCAAGGTTCCGCGATTGCGGGCATCGTCAGCTTCGGCGCTGACCCATTGAGATTTTTTTTGCGTCTCCGACCACAAGACGATGACCGCGTCGGCAGAGTTCAGTCGTTCCTCGATGACTTCAGCGTAGGCGCGGTTTGGCGGCAGTTCGTCGTCACGCCACGCCCGATGGCCCCGGGCGCAAAGCGCCTCGACAATCTTTTTCGCCTGCGCTTCGTCTTTGCGCGCGTAGGAGACGAATATCTCAGCCATCTAGCCCCGCTGCTCCAAAGAGTTTGGGGGTAAGTCATTCTGGGCGCTTATAAGTCTTCGCCCATGCCGATCGGCATGCCGGGCGGGACTTGCGGGAATCGCGCCGGATCGGCGAGCGCCTTGTCGAGCGTTTCACGATCCTTGAGCAAATGAGCGAGCCCGCGCGCCCAGTCCTCCTGCGATGCGTCGCCGCGTTGCCGATCGAGCTGGTCGGCGAGGCGGTCGAGTCGGCCTTGAAGCTGAACAGCGACGGATGGTGACAGGCTCACATCGCGCTTGACACGAGCAAGACCGAATATCGTCATCGTCGCGATCCGCCGGCCCACTTCATTGCCACCCTGAGCAAGCGTGCGATCGAGCAGCAGGTCGAACAATTGCCCCGGCGCGGGAACGCTCTGCGTCCGCTGAATGCTGGCCTTCGAGGCGGTTGAGCCGTTCGCGGCGCGAGCAGGGCGTTCAGAGTTTGGACAGCGCCGACTTCGGTCGCCTTCAGCGGATCGAAGACCGGGCCGCCGGCGGTCGGGATGATCTCGATATCGGACTGGCGATCGCTATCACCGCCGAAGGCGCTGGAAAGAAGTGCATCGAGCCGCGCCGGGACCGTAAGCTCAGCGGGCACTAAAGTATCGAGCAAAGCATAGAGCGCCTCCCACTGCCGCCCTCCAGGCACGACTTGCGCCACCGCACTTTCGCCGTTCACGACATAAGGAAAGTTCACACCGCCGACGGACTTCGCAGCAGCCTCAACCTGGTATCGGTCGATCAACCAGATCGGCACGAACGCGCGTCGCAGGTCCGCAAGCGACTTACCGACGGGCAAAGCGTTTCGCGCCGAAGCGTCGGATCGCTGCCTGCCGGACATCCATGATCCGCCTAAGTTCCGCGATCGGGTCGGGCCTTCGTCCCACAGCGAACCGAGCGGCTGACCGGCGCTGGCAGGCCGAGCGTCATTGTCGGCGACGAACCGAGCCCGCAGAGCCTGAGCCTGAGCCGCGATGGGGCGCGCCTCGGCGTCAGTCTTCGCGTAGAGCCAGCGGACCATAAATTTATCCCACGGCCCCACGCCAGCCCCGTAAGCGTCGCGAAGCGATGGCGCTCCATTGGCATCGAGAGTCACGCGCGGCCCCGGATAATCCATGACCGAATAGCGACCCTGGGTGCTCGCAGCGAAATTATGCGCAAGGCCGAGCGCGTGGCCGACCTCATGCGCTCCGAGCTGACGAATACGCGCGAGTGCGGCGGTCACTGGGTCGTTGGGATCGCCGGTACCGGTCAGTCCCGCACCGACCAGCGCCTGGAAGATGATCAGATCCTGCCGCGTCCGAAGCGAGCCGATGAGAACCGATCCCTTGATGATCTCACCGGTTCGCGGGTCGGCGATCGGTTGTCCGTAGGACCAACCGCGGGTCGCGCGGTCGACCCAGTTGACGACATTGTATCGGACGTCGAGCGGATCGGCGTCAGCTGGCAGGACGCCGACCTTGAAGGCATTCTCGAAGCCGGCTGCGTCGAACGCCGCAGCCCACCAGCTCACTCCGTCCTTGAGGGCGGTTCGAACCGGCTCGGGCGCGCTTCGGTCGATGTAGAAGACGATCGGCTTTCTTGACCGGCGAGCGCGCCGCGGCGGGATCGACCTTCTCGAGGCGGAACCGGCGCGCGAGGTCGCTAACGATCGGCGCTCCGAGCGGCGCTGAAAAATCCACCTTCTGAAGGCCGATCGTATAGCCGTAGGGATCGGTACGCGCGACATAGCCCGGCTCTGGCAGCGCGATCAACGAGTGGCGGAGCACGAGCGTCAACGTGTCCCCGCCGACAATATTGCTTACCTCCGTCTTCGGTTCGTCCGAGCGAAAAGTCAGCCTGGCAGCAAATTCCGCATTCTTCGGGAAAACCTTCACGAAATTGGGGTCGGCGGCACTGAGCTCAGGGGACGAAGCGGAAATCGCCGCCGCCGCCGTTCTTGATGGCACGCGCGATATTGAGGTCGTCACGGGCGAGGAAGCCCGCAAGGTCAACCGTGTAAGAACCGTCCTTGGCCGTGGTTAGAACGTCACTCATCCACAATGTCGAAGTTGCGAACGACGTGTCGACGACATGTTGCTCGTCGTGATCGCCATTGGAAGCGACGAACTTGCTATTCTCGACTTCTGCCGCGACCTTCTTGCCGATCCGACGGAAAACGAGGATTTGCGTGTCGCTCGCCGATGCGCGATCGAGCCCGATCGGCGCCGAGCCGAGGCCCGTGCCGAGTTGCGTCAGATAGATGTAGCGCGCAGACACGCCAGTCGCGTCGGGCTTAGGAAAGGTCGCGACGATCCTGCCGCTAAGCGGATCCGCCTTAACCCCAAGAAGGAGCTTTTCCGCAGCTGTGGTCTGTGCAACCGGGATAGCAGCCTGAGATGGTGCGCCTAGCGCAGGCAAGACCGTCAATGATAGCCAAGACGCAAACAAATTGCGGCGCATGAAGTCGACCCTTCCCCGGCTGCGGTTCAGGCTAGAGCGCCCGGCCCTGCCCTGTCCACGCCTTACAGATCGACGGTCAGATAACCCTGCACGTTTCGACCGGGGTTGGAAACGTAGACGCCGGAACCGGCCAGCCCATAACCTGGATTGTCGAAAACATTCACCATCTGCACCCGCAAGGTGGCGTCCTTCTTCGCCAGCTTGAAATGATAGTGACCCCCGACATCCACGCGCGCTCGGGGAGGAAGAAACACGGCATTGTTCGTGGTTGCAGCGGCGCTTCCCCGGTGGACGAGCCCGAGATCCAGCTCGAGACCTTTCGCGATCGGCGTCTTCCAGTTGGCGTTCATGATCACCAGATGTGTCGGAATTCCGACTGGCTTCGAGCCGATATTCCCGTCGGCGGCATCGCTGGCCGTCACCAGCGGTCTAAGGAGCACCCCGCCGGCGACGACATTGAGGCGCGAAGTCACGCTTCCAGATAAGGAGAATTCAGCGCCGCGGCTCTCTACCGTTCCCACCTGCTTGAAGACGTTCGAGGAATTAAAGCCGAAATAAGGACGAGTGAGGTCGAATATGCCGGCGACGGCCTTAACCTTGTCGCTGACGGCGAAGCGGACGCCTGCATCCTTTTGCTGGGTCAGGATCGCGGGCAACGGCTCGTTACGGTTCGCAGCGTTCGTTGGCGCAGTGCCGCTTTCTTCCAGACCGCGAGCATAACCGGCATAGACAGTCGTGGTCTTCCCAAGATTTGCAGCTGCGGTCGCGTTATAGAGGATGGGCGTCGATTTCGTGACGGCAATGGCCTCACCGGGCACGAAAGTCGCCTTGCGGAAATAGGCACGCGAAACACTGAAGCTGATTTCGCCAACATCCTTCCAGCGGCCGTCATAAGCGGCACCGATCGTGGTCTGGGTCAGATGATCGTGGCTCGTCTCGGTGAAATGAAATTCCGGTTCGGGCGCATGGACGCTCTCACCAATTCGGCCGGGGCCGAAATCGACGAAATCCGATCCGCCAAATTCGCGCCGCGCGTCGCGCTCCCGGACACTCAAGTGGATGATATGCAGTCGTGGGCCGTCGGGGACACTGTGGGTGATCCTGATCTCGCCGCTGTCCGATATCTGCTTCGTCGGCGGATCGGCAAAGAGCACGCGATCGCCGCTTCCGTCAGGCTGCTCATCGACCAGAAGGTTCGCAAATGAATGTTTGACGTCATTGTCGGAACGAAAGGCGCCGGCGCGAAGCAACCAATTCTCGGCGATTGTGGCGGATGCGAGCACGCCGGCGTTGAATCCGGTGTAGCGATAATCGGCCCACTTCGCGCCTTCGTTATGGCGCTGTTTCGGGAGCTTCGGGAAGAAAGTCTCCGGCGGGCACGAAGAAGGTGCCAGCTTCATCGTGATAGTCATTATTGATTGACCAGAAGGGTATGATCTCGATCCCATGCGCAGGTCGCCATCGGGCGATCAGGCTTTCCGTGTGGTTGAAATTGTTGGTTCCGTCGGCAAACTCGACGTGCGTCGCGTTCAAGCCGTAGCCAAGGCTCAGCTTCGAGCTGACTGGCAGAGTACCGTCACCTCGGCTCCAAGCGTGCCGAAGCTGTCGAAATTGGTGATGATCGACGCGCCGGCCTTATCGCCCGGCCGGATAAGCGTGTAATCGACGATTTCCGCTCGGAGCGACGAACGGGTAACCCTGCGCCGACAAGCCCGACCTTGATGCTGACATTATCGATCAACGTGCCAGGAAGTCTGATACTGCGGATCGAAATAGAGACCGTCGATGCGGACGTTACCCGCCGCCGTCGGCGAAAAGCCGCGCGCATTGCCCGCATTGTAGATGCCGAGACTCTCGCGCCCGACGGCGAAACCGAACGCATCCTCAGCCTGGGTCACTGCGTTGTCGTCAGATCGCTGCTGCGCCCAAGCCGCATTCGACGTGCAGACTATGACGGCCGCAATCAGCGTAGAAGGCAGCGACCGCGAAAGCATCGATTATCCCCTGAACATTAGCCTTCTGGCGCAGATGAACGCGTTCCGTTCGCGCCTTGATGCCCTTTCTGCGAAGCGCAGGGTCGGTTCGATGGATCGGCAGGTTGCGTGACCCTTCCGTCGAACGGGCGGCGGTCCTAGGGGTTCAGCATGTTTTCTAACCTCTTCGCGACTAAGCTCTACAGCATCGGCTTGGGCTCGCCCGAGCTGATAGAGCGGCTGTCGAAGTCGATACGCGCTCTTGCCGAAGACGATCGCGCAGGACGGAGCTGGTCGAAGGCCAACGGCTACGCTGGCTACACGAGCTATACGTCATTGAACGACTTGCCGAAACGAGATCCCGCATTCGCCGAGCTGGCGCGGATTCTCACCCGCCACGCCGCGAAGTTCGCCAACGAGTGCGCCTTCACCAGTCAGCGCAAGCCTCGCCTCGACAGCCTGTGGGTCAACCTCCTGCGCGGGTCAGGTCACCACAGCGCGCACATCCACCCGCACAGCATCATCTCCGGCACCCTTTACGTCGAGGTTCCGAAGGGCTCGGGCGCGATCCGGTTTGAAGATCCGCGCCTGCCGCTGATGATGGCGGCGCCCCCGCGGCCGGATACCTTCGTCAGTGTCGAAGCCCGTCCCGGCCTTCTGCTTCTGTGGGAAAGCTGGCTCCGACACGAGGTGCTCCCTGGAACCGGCAAGGGTGAGCGGTTGAGCATTTCGTTCAACTTCGCCTAAAGGGCAAACTTCCCTTAGCAATCAGGATCATCATGGGCTTCCGCTGCGGCATCGTCGGCCTGCCGAACGTCGGCAAATCCACGCTCTTCAATGCCTTGACCCAGACCGCTGCCGCGCAAGCGGCGAACTATCCCTTTTGCACGATCGAGCCGAACGTCGGCCGCGTCGCTGTCCCCGACGAGCGGCTCGACAAGATCGCGGCAATCGCCAGGTCCGCCAACGAGATCGAGACTCAAATCGAGTTCGTCGACATCGCCGGCCTCGTTCGCGGCGCGAGCAAGGGCGAGGGCCTCGGAAATCAGTTCCTCGCGAACATTCGTGAAGTGGACACGATCGTCCACGTGCTGCGCTGTTTCGAAGGCGGCGACGTGACTCACGTCGAAGGCCGCGTCGATCCGATCGGGGACTCGGAGACGGTCGAGACCGAGCTGATGATTGCCGACCTGGAATCGCTCGAGCGACGCGTGCCGAACCTCGTCAAGAAGGCCCAGCAGGGCGACAAGGAATCGAAGATCGAGGCATCGGTCCTCGGGGCGGCGCTCGATCTCCTTCGCGCATCGAAGCCTGCTCGCCTCACCCAGCCCAGGGATGCGGAGGAGGCAAAAGCGCTGGAGCGTGCGCAACTGCTCACCGCCAAGCCCGTCCTCTACGTCTGCAACGTTGATGAGAGCGATGCGGCGAGCGGCAATGCGCTGTCGAAGCGCGTCTTCGACAAAGCCGCGGCCGAGGGCGCACAGGCGGTCGTGATCTCGGCGGCCATCGAGGCCGAGATTGCAACCCTGCCGGCCGACGAGCGCGAGGCGTTCCTATCCGATCTCGGCCTCCAGGAGACCGGTCTCAATCGAATGATCCATGCCGCCTATGCGCTGCTTGGCCTCATCACTTTCTATACTGCGGGGCCCAAGGAATCGCGCGCCTGGACCGTCCGCAGGAGCGCGAAGGCGCCCGAAGCCGCCGGCGAGATCCATACCGATTTCGAGCGCGGCTTCATCCGCGCCGAAACGATTGCCTTCGACGACTATATTTGCTGCGGCGGCGAGGCCGGCGCGCGCGACGCCGGCAAGCTACGCTCGGAAGGCAAAGAATATGTCGTTCAGGATGGCGACGTAATGCTCTTCCGCTTCAACGTCTAAGCAAGGCCAATCAAGGTTCGTTCGGTGAGGCACCCCTCGCCTCGCGGCAAAGCATCCAGCTCAGTAGCGCCGGAACGACAACTCCGAGGTAGCTTACCCACATCGGCACGCTGTGTGTGCCGAAAATCACCTGGAAATTCGTAACGAGCCGGATGATGTGAACGATCGCGACCAGGGCGAAGATCGCCGCCGCAAGCCACGTAAACGGTTTAGAGCGGTTCATGCCTGCTTCCCTTTCGCCTAGAATTTGTAGCCCGCACGAAGACCGATTGTTCGTGGACGTCCGGGCACGACCAGTGCGCGCGTGCAGCTTGCGCAGGCCGTTTGTCGACTGAGATCGATCGCGCTTGTCGAACAGGTTGGTGACGAAACCTTCGAGGCTCCAAGTCGGCCAGTCGAGCCCCGCAAAGAGGTCGATCAGGGTCGCAGACTGAAGCTTGCCCTGGAAGACATTGGGATTGACGATCTCACCAGTGCCGACCAGCTGGATCGCCGTACGAAGCGAAGATGGCGCCGACCCGCGATAAGTGATCCGAGCCCTGCACGTGCGCTTTGACGTCTGGCCCATGCCGGCCAGGTGTAACGCGCAGTAGCCAGTCGCCTTGAAGCGTGGCGTGATGGGTAGCCGTGTTCCGCTGGGAGCGGCGATGAAGTCGAAGTCCGGCGCGTCGACGGTGCCAAAGTTGGTAGCACAATTCGGGTCCGTATCGCCCGGTTTCGTGCAGATGTTGCCCTTGGTCTGCGCGTGCGTATAGGTAGCCGCCGCGTTCAGTGTCAGCCCGCCCCGGACGTAGCTGACGTCCGTCTCGAGGCCGTTGATGATGGCGTCTTTGGCGTTGTGGATCTCGGTGAAGCTGTTCTCGCCGAGGAAGGCGAACTGGAACCTTTCCAGACTTCGTGGAAGATGTCGCCGTTCCAGCGCAACGGCCCGAAAGTCGTCTTCCAGCCCGATTCCAGATTGTACAGATAATCGGGAGCGTAGGGCGGCGTGTCGCCGCGGCGGTTGATGCCGCCCGGGCGAAAGCCCTTCGACCAGGTCGAGTAGAACATCAGGTTTTCCTGAGGTTTCCATTGACCGTTCAGCGCGATAGGTTGCGCCATGGCCCTTCGCCGCACTTGGAACCACCTTGCCGTTCTTGAAGACCGCAAGGTTGGTGCAGGGACTGCCAACGACATGGCCGGCAGACAAGCGGCGATCGTATGCCTTGCTGCTGCGCATGCGCGCAGCGTCTCACCCGCTTGTCGGTGAAACAGCCTGCAACGCCGGTCCGTGAGCTGCCTGCCGCTTCCTTGGAGGCCGGGAATTGTTGTCCGTCGACCTGAATCGTACGCCGGATTGCGACCGAATCCGAAGAAACCGATCAGGCTGTTGTCATATTTGAACAGCCGCCCGCCGCCGGTCAACGTGACCTTCGGCAGGACGTCCCAAGCTGGCCTCGCCGAACAGTGCGTAATCGCGGTCGACCCGCTTCTGCTGAGTGAGCCACAACGTGCCCGGGATACCGTTGACCGAAAGATCGGGCGCAAGGCCGTCGACCTTGATAGTCCTGGTGAATGAAGTTCGATCTGCCGCTGATAGAAACGCACCGGCGATCACCCGGAACGGCTTGTCCGCCGGCGAGGCGACGCGAAGCTCCTGGCTCAGCTTCCGGAAATGGTTGGTGTAGACGATATACTGCTGCGGGTTGGCCAGCGGATTGCCCGGCCAGATCGCAGATAATAGAAATAACTAGAGGCCGGCCGCCTGTAGCCCTGCGTACAGCCGATCGTAGGCGTCGGTGTAATCGGCGTAATCATTCACGCCCGAATTTGGGCCGGTCCATGTAAGCGCCCGGCGTAAGTCACGTCGAAATTCGAGATCTTGCCCTGGACGGTCAGCGCCGCCTGCCAGAAGCGGTCCTTGCTCGGTTCCTTGCGGAAGCGATCAATCTTCGAGATCGCCGATCTTGGGATCGTAGAAGAAGACCCCGTTCGCCTTGGTTTTCTGGTACATGAACGTCGGCGTCAGCGTCCAATTGTCGTCGAGATCAACCTTGAGCGCCGCGCGCCCGCCATATACGTCGACATGGTTGAAATTCTTCTTTTCCAGACCAGCGTTCGTAACGGTCGAATTCGGGCAGATCCGGGCTCGTAAATGTAGTAGGTCCGTGAACCGGACACGTTGTCGATAAAGCCCGCGTCACGCTCGTAGAATGCGACCCCCCGGAAGGCGATGGACTTGGCGATCGGCAGGTTGATCATGCCTTCGAGCTTGCCGCCCATCGCGCCGTGGGCGACGCTGTTGATCTCGCCGTCGACGCGGCCTTCGGTGACGTCCAACTTTGGCTTGTTGGTGATGATGCGGATCGTGCCGGCTTCGCTCGACGCCCCGTAAAGCGTGCCCTGCGGGCCGGAGAGGCTCTCGATGCGCGCCACGTCGTAGATGTGGACGTCGAGCGTTCCGCCGATCGTAGTGACCGGCTGCTCGTCGAGATAGGTCCCGACCTGCGGCAGCGGTCCCGAGTGATTGCCCTCGGCGTTGGTCCCGCCGGCTGCCGAGACGCCGCGCATGTAAACGGTCGTCTGTCCCGGTTGCGTCGTCAGGAACGACACCGATGGCAGCTGCTTCGTGTAATCCTCGAAATTGGAGATGTTCAGCTGGTCGAGCCGGCGGGTGCCGAGCGCGATCACGTTGATCGGGACGTTCTGGACATTCTCTTCGCGCTTCTGCGCGGTGATGATGATCTCGGTCTGGTCCGGAACACTGCCGTCCTGTGCATGCTGAACGCGCCGCGGAGGCGCTGTGACATCGGTGGCGTTGGTGCCCGGCGCCGGCGATTGGCCGGTCGTTTGCGGCTGCGCATTCTGAGCCCAAGCCGGTGCGGCTATGGCGGTTGAAGCGAACAGAGCGAGCGTCCGCGCCCGCATCGCGCGACCATTCATCGAATGCCCCCATTCGCCTATCTGTCGGCATAGCGACAGAGCGCTTGCGCAAAGTCAACTCTGCCGAACGGTTACTGACACGATTGTTGGGTGAGCGTTGCTCCTATGCAGCGGAGCGGTCCCATGTGTCGAGAACGTCACCAAGCGCAGTCTTCAGCGGCTGCAGATGCGGCATCGTATGCGCGCCATTCCTCGGTCGCGTCGCGGTAAATCGGCTGACGCACCTGCTCGGAGCTCGCGGTGCGAACCGCGCGGTCGGTCTTGTAGAATTCTAGGCAAGCCGGCTCGAACTCCAGCCCGCAATAGTCGAGCAGAGCGCGGACCTGAGTTTCGGTGTCCTCGACCATCCGCTCGTAGATGATCCGGTGGACCCGGCCGGGAAGGACGGCGTCGAGGTGAGCCATCAGCCGGACGTAGTCGGCATAATATGCGCCAACGTCCTTCGAGGTCGTAGGTGAACGCCTGGCCGCGAGCGAAATGCTGCCGGAAGTTGGAAAGGCAGCAGGCGAGTGGATGGCGCCTGGCATCGATGATCTTCGCATTGGGCAGGATCAGCTGGATGAAGGGCACGTAAAGCCAGTTGTTCGGAAGCTTGTCGATGAAGAATGGCTTCACGGTTCGGCGCTGGACCCCTGCGCGCCTCAGATATTGCTCGCCGAGTTCGCGGCGTTGCGACTTCGTCCATGCTCAAGGACGGCATCCGGATACACGCCCTGCTCGCGCGCGAGGATTGGGATGTCCGGGAGCTCCGATGTTCCTTCGACCATGCTGTGCGAGGAAAGGATCTGCTCGAGGAGAGTCGATCCGGCGCGCGGCATTCCGACGATGAAGATCGGATCCGGCGCTTCGCAGCCGCCGATCCGCTCGGCCAATGCTTCCGCCGTAGAAGGCTGCGATGCTGCGGTCGACGGCGCGGCTGATGTCGCCGGCGCGGTAGGGCTGCGATTTCAGCCTGAGCGCATTTGCGCCGCGAGTAATGGACGAAAGGCCTCGTTGGCTCTTCCCGCATCGTGCATTGCCTTGCCAAGCGCGAAATCGAGGTGGAACCGATCTTCATCCGTGAGACTGGCGAGCCAAAAGCGCTTTCTCCATCGCGGCAATATCGCTTTCGTCGAACTTGACGGTCTTGAGATTGGCGAGGCTCCACCACGCCTCGCCGAGCTCCGCCCGGAAGCGCAATCGCCTTGCGATAGGCCGCGATGCCCTCAGCCTGCCGCCCGACGGTCTTCAGCATATGGCCGTAGCTCAGCCACAGTCGCGGCTGTTCAGGCGCCTGTTCAAGTACGCCTTCGTAGATCGTGATCGCCTCGTCGAAGTCGCCGAGCCGTCCAAGCGTGGCCGCCTTGAGGTTGCGGTGGCCGATATCGTCCGGCTCCGCCGCAAACACGTCGTCGAGCAGCGCGAGCGCTTCGGCCGGGCCGGCCGGTCCGGCCGAGGATCGAGCGCAAGGTTCGCTTTCGGCGCCGTCCATCCGGGCGCCAGCTCCACCGCGCGCCGAAGAAGGTTTTCGGCGTCGCTGCATCCGGCCGATGCGCGCGGCAAGCTCGGCGAGCATCCGGATCGCGGCTGCGTCGAACGGGTCCTCCTTCAGATGCGGCTTGAGCAGCCGCTCGGCGACGTCGAGGCGGTTCTCGTTGAGCGCGATCGCCGCCTCGATGAGGATTGGATTGTATGGGTGCGGAGCCGGACCGCTCATGATCGCACCATAGCCAAGGATCGGCCCAGCTCCATCGCCTCCTATTTGTCCGGATCCTGGTAGGCGAACGGATCGGTCCGCGAAGGCTGTGTCGGGAGCGGCGGGCGCGGCAGTTCCTTGTCGCTGTCAGCCGCTTCCAGGAGCACGCCCGCGAGCACCACGGCCGCCTGACGAAGGTCGTCGAACCGCATGTGATCGAGCGTGTCGATGCTCGAGTGATGAACGCGGCTTTCATAGTCGAGCGGATCCTGAACAAACTGGAACCCCTGGATTCCGATCGCCTGCATGAAGACGTGGTCGGTGCCGCCGGTCTTCGCTGCGACGACTGTTCCAGCACCCATCGAATCAAACGGCGCGAGCCACTGCTTGAGCATCGGCACCGCCTCGGCATTGCCTTCCGAGTAAATGCCGCGGAGCTTTCCCGATCCATTGTCGATGTTGAAATAAGCTTTGAGGTCCGAATAGCCTGGCTTCTTGATGAGCGGGTAACGGTTGGACCAGGTCATGTACGCCGTGAAGCCGTCCATGCCGGGCGGCGTCGGGCGCTCGACGAGATGCTGCTCGATATAGGCGCGGCTGCCGAGCAGGCCCTGCTCCTCGCCTTCCCACAGCGCGAAGCGGATCGTGCGACGTGGCCGGACTCCGAGCGAGCGAGAATTCGGCTGCTTCCATGACGACGACGCTGCCGGCGCCATTGTCTGATGCGCCATCGCCGGCGATCCAGCTATCAAAATGCCCCCCGGCCATGACATAGCCGGCCTTGGCATCGGTCCCCGGAATGTCGGCGAGAATGTCGTTTGCGTTCATCGTGCTATCGTCGAACTGCGCATCGCTATTCAATTCGATGACCGGCGCGGACCCGATCTTTGCGAGGCGCGCAAGCCGTCGATAATCTTCCGCCGCCAGCTCGAAGCCCGGCAGCGACGGCGTGTGGCCGGCCATGTAGGTATAGCCCTCGCCGCTGACGAGTTTGCCGTCACGGTAGCTTTTGCGCACCCAGGCCAGTGCGCCTTCCTGCCTCAGGAACGCGTCGAGGTCCTGCGCGAACTTCACCCGCTGCAGTCGCCGGTCGAGCGCGTCGGGGTCGTATTGAGGCAGCTGGTAATTATCCTCATCGGCAATGTCCTTGTCGCTCAATCGCTTGAACGCCGGATCTTTCGGCTCGTCGCTGGTACCGGGAAGGGTGACGAGGACGATCTTCCCTGCCAGCTTTCCGTGCCACGCCGCAAAATGCTCGACCTTGCTCATCGGAGCGACGACGATCGGCGCACGGATCGGTCCGTTGGTACCGGGGGTCCAGGCGACGGGAATTTCGACCATGTCGATTGGTCGCGGCTCGATCATGCGCGCGCTGCTGGTCGTGAAGTTCCACCCACGGCCGAAGTCGAACGGCTCGCGGTGGACGTTGGTCAGACCGTACGAACGGAACTTGTTGAGCGCCCATTCCTCGGCCTTCCGAAGATTGTGCGAGTTGGTCAGCCGAGGACCGATTTCATCCATGAGCTCGGACGCAGTTAGCGGGAGCTGGCTATGGTTCATCCCTTCGTCGATGATGCGGCTGTTCTCGGACTGGGCCTCGGCCGGCGCAGCTGCAACCAAAGCGAGTCCCGCACCCGCGAGCAAAATCATCCGCAATTGCATGCTTAGCCACCTCCCCTTTGTCAGCCCTCACCTGGCCCGGCTTCATCGCTGCAAGCAAATCTGCTTTTCGACGAAGGGTGGACAGTGTCTGCGACATGCTGGAGTGAACAATCGATGATCTACTTCGAAGACCTGGAAGTCGGAGCGGAGACCGAATTCGGCTCATACGACGTGACACGCGACGAAATGCTCGAATTCGCGAGCAAATACGACCCACAACCTTTCCATTTGTCGGATGAAGAAGCTGCCAAGACCCATTTCGGCCAAATCGCCGCAAGCGGCTGGCATACGGCTTCGATGACGATGGCGGTCATTGCCCGTCACGTCGTCGGGCATGAACAGGCGGGTCTCGGTTCTCCCGGCATCGACGAACTCCGGTGGAAGAAGCCTGTCTATCCCGGAGACACGCTGCACGTTCGCGGCCAGATCGTCGAGAAAACGCCTTCACGGAGCAAACCTGACATGGGTTCGTTCCGAACTCAGACGACCGTCACGAACCAGGACGGCATAACGGTCATGACCTTCACCTCGATCGTGCTGATCCGGCGACGGCCGACCGATTAATAACGCCGACCGCGGTGGCGGTCGAAACCGCTCCAGTTAGAGCTCCCGCTCGTCGTGGGTGAACGCGACGACCAATAAGTACGCTGCCTCGTCGTCATCGTGTGCGGCCGGCGATACGTGTCGTAAACGTAGACGCCGGTGCCAGGATAATAGAAGTCGTCGTACCAGCCGTAGTACGGCGAGGCATATTCGTAGCCGCTGTAATAGCCGCCACCGTAATAGGGACTGCCGTAGCCATAGCCGCCGTTGTAACCGTTATAGCCAAGGCCTCCGCCGTAGCCGTAATAATCCGCGCAACCACCGAGCGCGAGCGCGCCCGCCGCTAGAAGAGAGACATAGGGAATACGCATTTCACACCTGCCGAATGCAATTCGAACCAGGGTAAAAACGAGTTGCGCCCCGCTACGTTCCTACGAATTATCAGCCCGCGACGCCCGCCTTAGACTTCGCCCGTCGGCTCTTGCCCTGGTTTTCAGGGTCGAGGGCGCCGGTCCGGCGAACGGTCCGCTTGGCCTCGTACCAGAGCTGGTGATAGGCGAAGTAGCCGAGCACCGTGCCGAACAGCAGAAAGATCACGACGGCGAAACCGGCCGCACGCCGCGCCTCGAGGTTCGGCTCTGCGGTCCAGACCAGGAAAGCCGCCACGTCCGTCGCCATCTGATCGACGGTCGGCTTGGTGCCGTCTTGATACTCAACCTGTCCAGCCGTCGTCAGTGGCGGCGGCATTGCGATGTTGAGGTTCGCGAAATACGGATTGTAGTGCAAGTTCGGCGGCGTCTTCGCGTCCGGGAACTTCTTGAGAAGCTCGCGCCGGCTGAGCCTGGAAACCAGTCAGAATCGAATAGACGTATGCAGCACCGCCCTCGCGCGCCTTCGTCATCAGTGAGAGGTCGGGCGGCAAGTGCGTTATTGTTGGCTGCACGCGCGGCAGTCTCGTTGGCGAAGGGCGGCGGGAAGTTGTCGGATGGAAGCGCCTTGCGCGTCGCTTCTTCGCCCGTGTCCGGATTGATCGAGGGGACCTGTGTCTTCCAGTCAGACGCGATCTTCTTGATCTCGGCGTCATCGTAGCCAAGGTCCTTCAGATCGCGGAAAGAAACTAGCTTCAGGCTGTGGCAGGCCGAGCAAACCTCGGAATAGACCTGGAAGCCACGCTGCAGCTGCCGCTTGTTGAACCTCCCGAACGGGCCGTCGCTCGCCAGCTCAAGGTGCTTTGGCGCGAGATGGAACTCTTCGGCCGCAAGCGGCGCGGGCGGGCTTTGGATATAAGTCGCCACACCGCTGATCAGCGAGATAAGCAGGACTCCGGCGAAGACCGCGCCGATGAATCCGAGAATGAACCGCATCTGTCTCCTGCCCCTTTACTCGACGACGGCCGTGGCTGTCTTGTTGCGCCGCGGCTTCGAAATCGCAGGCGCTGCTTCCGCTTCCTCTCCGTGAAGCACGGATTCGCTGATCGAGCGCGGCAACGGATTCGGCGTCTCAAAGGCCGAAACGAGCGGCAGGATCACGAGGAAGTGGAGGAAATAATAGGCCGCCGCGAGCTGGCTAATGACGTTGCGCATCGGCGTCGGCGCGCCGCCGCCGGCCCATCCAAGGACAAGCACGTCGATCACAAGTAGCCAGAAGAAGCGCTTGAATACCGGGCGGTAGGAGCCCGAGCGAACCGGCGACTTGTCGATCCACGGCAGGAAGAACAGCAGCAGAATCGAGAAGAACATCGCCAGCACACCCCACAGTTTCGCCGGCAGGATGAAGTCGACCGTGAAGGAGCGAAGGATCGCGTAGAATGGCCAGAAATACCATTCCGGCACGATCTCCGCCGGAGTCGCGAGTGGATTGGCCGGAATATAATTGTCTGCGTGCCCGAGGTAGTCGGGCGCGAAGTAGGTTACGAGGGCATAGGCCACCAGGATCGCGCCGGAGAACCAGCCGTCCTTCGCCGTGTAGAAGGGATGGAAAGGCAGCGTATCGCGCTCGTCCTTCACGTCCACTCCGGTTGGGTTGCTGGATCCGGGAATGTGAAGCGCCCAGATGTGCAGAACCACGACCGCAGCGATCACGAACGGCAGCAGATAGTGAAGCGAGAAGAAGCGCGACAACGCTGCCTGGTCCGGCGCGTAACCGCCAAGAAGCCAGATCCGCATCGGCTCACCGATCAACGGGAAAGCCGAGAAAAATCCGGTGATAACCTGCGCCCCCCAATAGCTCATCTGGCCCCACGGGAGGACGTAACCCATGAAGGCCGTCGCCATCATCAAAAGGTAGATGACGAGACCCAGCATCCAAACCAGTTCGCGCGGCGCCTTGTAGGATCCGTAATAAAGGCCCCTGAAGATGTGGATGTAGACCACGATGAAGAAGAAGCTTGCGCCATTCATGTGGGCGTAGCGAAGCAGCCAACCCGCGTTGACGTCGCGCATGATCAACTGGTTGACCGAGTTGAACGCACCGTCGGCGGAGGCGGTATAATGCATCGCAAGCACGATGCCGGTCACGATCTGGATGGTCAGGAACAGCCCGGCCGCAACGCCGAAGTTCCACCAGTAATTGAGGTTGCGCGGAACCGGATATCCGCCGCCGACCGCACCGTAGACGAGCCGCGGAAGCGGCAGTCGCTGATCGATCCAACGCATCAACGGATGCTTGGGTTCGTACGGCTTTGCCCAGGAAAAGCTCATCGGTTCTGCTTACCCCTTTTCGCCGATCATGACTGTCGTCGGCGATTTCAAACTTATAATCCGGCACCTGGAGGTTCTTCGGCGCAGGGCCTGCGCGAATGCGCGCGGCAGTGTCGTACTGGGACCCATGGCAAGGGCAGAAATAGCCGCCGAACGGTCCGCGATTCTCGCCTTCGCCGATTCCAAGCGGAACGCAGCCAAGGTGCGTGCAGACGCCGAGCGTGATGAGCCAGTTCTGCTTGCCGGGCTTGGTGCGCTCCGCGAGGGTCTGCGGATCACGCAGATCCGAAAGCTTCACGGCATTCGCTTCTGCGATCTCCTTGGGCGTCAGATTGCGGACGAACACCGGCTGCTTGCGCCAGCTGACCTTGATGCCCTGCCCCGGCTGAACCTTGGAAATGTCGACTTCTGTAGTCGACAACGCCAGCACGTCCGCGGACGGCGACATCTGCACAAGCAACGGCGCAATCGCAACGACCGCGCCGACGCCGGCAAAGCTCACTGCCGCGACGTTCAGGAAGTCGCGACGTCGCAGCCCGTCTTCACCGTAAGTCGAACCTCCGGTGTGCGGAACCTCAGCGGATCGTGCCTTGGTGGCCATCATTCCCCTTTGTGACGCGATGTGACTGCAATGCCAGGAAGGCATGTGAGCAGGCTCGCTCCGGTTGGAGCCCGGTGCGATGGCGGGCCTGATAGCGAGCGGTTCAGGCTCTGTGAAGGGCCTGATGTCCGCGCGAAGCCAACATCCTCAGTCGGGATCCCGGAGGCGCCATCCGCACCCGCTTTCGCGCTCCATCGGAGCGCCGCATCGCTTGCAATAGGATTCCTGTCGATAATCGTTGATATCGAGCAAGGCCTTGCTCCGTAAGGGCGCATGACGACCGATCCGGCACAAGAGCGGCATGGTATGATCCCGAGCATCGCGGAGCGATCTCGCCCCGCATCAGCAGTATCGGGAAGGACTAAGGGGACAGCAACATATCGAAAGTTGAACTGACCGAATGTAATCTTGCGGCAAGCGCCGTTGGCAGTCCGAACCCAGTTTTAGCGCGGTTCCAAGACCTCGAGCAGGATCAGACAGATGATGTGCACGAGGATGAATCCGCCGAGGATGTAAGCATAGGTTTCGCTGATGCCCACGAACGGGATTGAAAATGCGACGAGAAGGGCTGCGGCAATGGATCCTCGAGCGGCCCACATGAGGGGCGGCGCGGGGCTTAGCAGCCAGAACCAGCGAATTCCGTCTCGGTATCGAAAGCGGAAGTCGACGTAACTGAAATGGATGAGCGCCAGCGCGATGACGATGGCGATCGTGATCGAAGTCGAATGCATCGCGGCGGCAACTCGCATGGCACGCTGCCCGGCGCAACTATCACGCCAGGTCCCGCCGGCCGCGTCAGAAGTGGTGCGTGCAAAAGGCGAGAAGGAGAATGATCGGGACCGGCACGCCGATCAGAAGCAACAGGATGGAACGCATGACAATCTCCGTCGAAAATCGGTCCCGCAAGAACTGAACCGTCATCGAAACGGTTCCACGTCAGGCGATCGCGGCTGCCTCTTCGGCTGTGATGGCTTCGGAGCGCCGACCACCACGGGCGCCCCGAAGCATCACCGCGGCAGCGTAGAGAACAACGACAATCACCAGCCAGCGAAGGAGCTCTAAGGGCATCGACTTCACGACGAATGCAGCGATCAAGACCGCGGGTATTCCACCAACGGCAAGCCCAAGCACGATCTTGAGGTCGATCTGGCCGATTTGGATATGGCGGATGCTCGCCGCCGTCCCACTCAGCGCCGCGGCACCCGCCATGATTGGAAAAGCGAAGCGCGGATCGAGACCCATCAGGCTGAACATCACCAACGTGGGAGCGAAATTGCCGACGCCGAAATTAACGAGGACCCCAAAACAGAAATTGGCGGCGATCGCCGAAATCGTGAGCGTCATCGGCAAGCTGCTGGCGGTGCCTCCGCCCGGAAAGAGATGGAGGTTCGTCATGGCGTAGGCGATCGCGGCGAGGATCAATGCAACGGCGACCACCAGCTGCACGATCCACACGCGCGCTCTTGTCACCAGAGGAACTCCGACAAGCGCTCCCATCAGAAAGCCAAGGATGCAGCCGACGAGCAATACAGGATCGACCGATACGCCGAGGAGGATCAGGAAGATGATCGATTTCGGCCATCGATGGAGGCGTGAGCCCGGTCAGCATCGTCTGGGGAATCAGCCGGTCAGGAACCAAACCCCGGAACTTTAGCCATGCCGCGGTGGGTGCGAAGGAGCCGATCCCGAGCGTGTCAAAGAAGTTCACGATGACGCCGATCAGGAGTGCCTCGCGCTTTGGAACGGCTCTTTGGGTAATGGCGGACCGCAGCAGTACGAACGAATAAAGCAGGATGGCCAACGCCAGTGGCACCAGCAGCGCGATCAGCATGAACTGTCCCCCCCGAGTGGATACCGGCAGAGACTTATACTGCTTTGCGTGAGCGGTGAAATATTCGCTTCCCTCCTGACTCTCGCCGCGCGGTCAGGAATCTGAAAGTCCAAACTCGAATTGAACAGCCGATCATGTCAGCGCTGCTGGCATCCAGGCTCGTTTGTTCGGGCGCATCCGATATGGACTCCGGCATTCGCTGGGGTGACTAGCAAGGGCAAGATTTCCCATGGCAAATAACGCAGGCACTATCCTCTCTAGAATCAAGGACGAGGAGATCGACTGGGTCGACCTCCGTTTCACCGATCCCAAGGGCAAGTGGCAGCACCTGACCATGGCGTCAGGTCTGATCGATGAAGACCAGCTCACCGATGGCTTCATGTTCGATGGAAGCTCGATCGCCGGTTGGAAGGCGATCAATGAATCCGACATGATCCTGAAGCCAGATCTGGACGGCCTTTATATCGATCCGTTCAGCGCGACGCCGATGATGATCCTGTTCTGCAACGTCGTAGAGCCTTCAACGGGAGAGCTTTACGGCCGCGACCCGCGCTCGACCGCGACCCGAGCAGAGGCTTATCTCAAGCAGACGGGCGTCGGGGATACCGTGTTCGTGGGTCCCGAGGCCGAGTTCTTCATGTTCGACGATGTCCGCTTCGAGGACGGTTACAGCACCAGCTATTATCGAATTGACGACATCGAGCTGCCGACCAACACCGGCCGCGAGTACGAAGGCGGGAATCAGGCGCATCGTCCGCGCGCCAAGGGAGGATATTTCCCGGTCGCTCCAGTCGACAGCGCGATGGACATCCGGGGCGAGATGGTCGCGACGATGATCGAGATGGGGCTTCCGATGGACAAGCACCACCACGAGGTCGCCGCCTCACAGCACGAGCTCGGATTGACCTATGGCGCATCGTCGAAACCGCTGATCGCATGCAAATATGTAGTATGTCGTGCATATGGTGGCCCACGCCTACGGCAAAACCGCGACCTTCATGCCGAAGCCCATCGCCAAGGATAACGGCTCGGGCATGCACACCCACATGTCGATCTGGAAAGGCGGCAAGCCGCTCTTCGCTGGAAATGGCTATGCGGGGCTCAGTGAGACCGCGCTCTATTTCATCGGCGGCGTGATCAAGCACGCCCGGGCCCTCAACGCCTTCACCAACCCGACGATTAACAGCTACAAGCGGCTGGTCCCTGGCTTCGAGGCCCCCGTGCTTCTCGCTTATTCGAGCCGCAACCGTTCGAGCCTCGTGCCGAATCCCTTATGGCGCGGGCGAAAAGGCCAAGCGCGTCGAATTTCGCTTTCCAGACGCGATGGCGAACCCATATCTGCCTATGCCGCGATCATGATGGCTGGTCTCGACGGAATCCAGAACCGGATCCACCCGGGCGATCCGATGGATAAGAACCTTTACGACCTTCCGCCGCAGGAGCTGGTGAACATCCCGACGGTTTGCGGCTCGCTCCGCGAGGCGCTGGTCTCGCTTCAGAACGATCGCGCGTTCCTGACTTTGCGGAGACGCAGCGCTGCAGCGATCGCGAGACGTGGTTGCGGTACACGATAGCGGTCGATCAAAAATTCCGCCTCGCGCCGATGCGCGGGCAATGCGCCGGCGGCGCGGCCACCGCGCAGGATATCGAGGCCCAGGGCGGCGTCCCCGATCGTGCCGGTTACCGCAACGAGATCGCCCGGCCGCGCGCCGTGGCGCCGCACCATCTCGCCCTTCGGCACGCGGCCGAACGCCGTGATGGAGATCATCACTGGCCCTGATGTCGAGACGGTATCCCCGCCGAGCAGCGGACAGCCGAACGTCGTTGCGTCTTCGCCGAGCGCGCCGGCGAACGCGGCGAGCCAACTCTCATTGACCTTGCGCAGTGCGAGCGTCAGCAGGAAGCCGACCGGCGCACTGCCTTTCGCGGCGAGATCGGACAGGTTCACGCGCAACGCCTTGCGCGCGATCGTTTCGGGCGGGTCGCCGACGAGATAGTGCACGCCCTCGACAATGGCGTCGGTGGTGATGACGAGATCATCGGCGCTGCCATCGAGCACGGCGGCGTCGTCGAGCAGGCCGAGACTTGCCGGCGCTTCCGCAATCGGCCGGAAATAGCGTGCGATCAGGTCGTCTTCGCCGGATGGCGCCATGGTTTTTCTCGGCCAGTTTCGCGAGTTATCTTACGCCCACCGGCGACGCGCAAGGCACGGGAATTACGCAAAAATTTGATGCTGCCGAAGGGATTCAAAACGCACCCTTAGGATGTATTATAAGTAAATATTCAATCTAAATACGAATCTGGCCCTATTCCACCCGCGAAAACTCGTCGGCGCGGAATTTGCGGGCGATCTGGTCGAGCACGGCGTTGACCATGCCGGTCTCGTCCTTGTCGACGAAGGCATTGGCGACGTCGACATATTCGGTGACGACGACCCGGGCGGGCACGTCCTTGCGGTGCTCCAGTTCGTAGGTCCCGGCGCGCAGCACGGCGCGGATGATGGCGTCGACGCGCTTCAACGGCCAGCCGCGCGCCAGCGCCTCGTCGACGAGCGGATCGAGCTCCTTCTGGTCGCGCACGACGCCCGAAACCACATCGCGAAAGAACGCCGCCTCGGCCGGCAGATATTTTTCGCCCTCGACCTCGCTGCCGAGCCAGTGGCTTTCGAATTCGGCGAACACGTCGTTCAACCCGGCGCCGCCGATGTCCATCTGATAGAGCGCCTGCACCGCAGCGAGACGCGCCGCACCGCGCCGGTTGGCCTTTCTCGGCTGCGGGGCGTCAGCCTTTGACATTGCGCTGGCGGTCTTTGATCAGCTGGTCGAGACGCGGCTCGAGGCGGCGCTTGATCCGCATCATGATGAGGGTCGCGCGCGCGGCATCGCCGCCCTTGTTCTGGTCGTCGGCGCGCGCCCGCGCCCACGCCTGCTCTTCGGTGTTGACCGTGATGATGCCGTTGCCGAGCGGCAGCTTCTTGGCAATCGAGAGGTCCATCAGGCCGCGCGAGGACTCCATCGAGACGATCTCGAAGTGAATGGTCTCGCCGCGGATCACGCAGCCGAGTGCAACCACGCCGTCATACGGACGGCCGCCGCGCTCGGCGGCATCGACCGCGATTGCCGCCGCGGCCGGGATTTCCAGGCAGCCAGGCACGGTGACGACGTCGTGGGTGACACCGGCGCCTTTCAGCTCGGCGGCCGCGGCCTCCAGCAGTGCGTCCTGAATATCGTCATAGAAGCGGGCCTCGACGATCAGCACATGCGAGCCGCTGACATCGGTCCTGTCCTTCAAGGGAGAGCGGCGCGGTTCGACCATGGGCTTCGGTTCCGGTTGGGTTGGCCGAGGTTGTAGTCGCTGCGGACACGAATTCAAGTCAAGGACGCGGATTTCGACCGGCTACCAGCATTGCGCGCTCGGCGCCGGAACGTGCAAAATCCGGACGAAACCGGCTGCGACAGCTTGGTGCTTCAGGAAATTGCAAACTGGTCGAGCAGTGACACACCAGTCGTCGCAATATCCGCGACATTGCGCGTAACAAGTGTCAGCCCATGCACTTTGGCCGTCGCTGCCAGAGTTCAATCCATCGAGGCACGCGAATTTGGAATTCCCAGCAACGCCCAAGCCTCCGCGACGGACTCTTGTCGATAGGCAGGACCCGATCCCCAAGCCGAGTACGCATCTGCGAGAACCAGCGTGCCAGCGATTTGGCCTGGGCCGAATCGCTACGCCGTTTCAGTTCGATACCACGAAGAATCTCGGCAAGCACGAGCACGCTTGTTCCCATCTCTTCGACCGGAGTGCGAGCGACCCAGGCCGCAACATTGGGGTGGGCTCGGTCACGCTTGCGAATTTCGGAGATGATGTTCGTGTCGAGCAGAAATTTCACAGATCAATCTCGCGCGCCTGCCGAGGGCGTGGTTGATCGAACACGCCGGCAAAAGCCTCGTCGGGGAGCTCCGAGCCAAATACGTCAAAGGCACTCTTCACCTCGGGATCCGTCAAAGCGGCCGACACAGCCGCACGAAGCGCCTGGGCTTTCGCCGCCTTGCCGCGCAGTATTTCAGCCAATGCTCGAATCAGGATCGCGTCCCTCCTCGGTGCCTGAACCTCGACCCCGCACGAGACCGCGCGCCGCCGCGCGGCGCCGGTGAGTGCGTGTCGCCCTGCGTTGCGATTTGCTAGCCATCAATCCCGATTTCCGGTAATATAACCGGTACTAGCATCAGATCGAGGGCATCGCAATCCCTTGACTGCCGCGCAATCACGCAACCTCTGACGATTTCCGGGTCTGATCAATACACCCAGGCGATCGGGCTCAGCGTCTCGCGAGAGCGCGATGGACCGGCAATCCACGGGGTGTCAGCAACAGCGAAGGTGGTTTCAGCCCCAGCGGATGGTTGGTTGAGCAGATAGCATCATCGCCGTCCGAGCTGAGGGGCCGGGACCGGCGGTTCGCGAAGGCTTCACCGTCGGTGCGAGGTACGTGAAACGGATTCTTGCCGGAGAGCACGCAGCCGATCTGGCAGTCGAACAGCCGACACGGTTCGAGCTTGCTATCAATCTCAAAACCACAAAAGCAATTGGCGTCACTTTCCCAGAGTTGATTTTGCAACGCGCCGACCGGGTAATCGAATGAAGCGGCACGAGTTTATTCCCTTACGGCCGCATGCCGACGCGCAACTTTGGCCCCAATCTCGTTGCGTTCACGGCGTGGCTCTTGCGCAGATAGTCGATGATCGCCGGCCGGGTGTCGCGGGGGTCGATGACCTCCAGCGGCCGCGCGAGCCCGGGCTGACGCAGCACCGACGCCATTCGCTGGAATTGATCCTCGATCTCCAGGCGCCTTGCGACGGGATCGGGCGCCGCTTCAATCTCCCGGCGATAGGCCGCCATCACGCCACCTTGCGCGACCAGCGATCCTGACTCCGCTGAGGGCCACGCGTAACGCACCGACATGCCATCACCCTTGGCGACCACGCTGACCCCATACATCCGTCGCATGACGATCGAGATGTAGGGTACGGTCGCCTCGCGCACCGCTGCGTAGGCGCGGTTGGCGAAGCGGATAATGCCCGCCGCTTCCGACTCGGGCCCCACCATGAACCCCGGCACATCGGCAAAGTAGACGATCGGCAGATGGAAAGTGTCGGCGAAGTCGACGAACCGCTCGGTCTTGATACAGGCCGCCGGCGTCATCGCGCCACCGTCGCGGCGGCAGTCGTTGGCGAGTACGGCCACGGGAAACCCGTCGATCCTCGCCAGCATGGTCACCATGGCGCGGCCATAGAGCGGTGAGATCTCGAACATCGAGCCGCGGTCGACGACCGCCTCGATGATCTTGCGCACCTCGTAAGCCGCTGTTCGCCGCTTCGGGATGGCCGAGATCAGGTTGTCGTCACGTCGATTGGGATCGTCCTGCGGGTCGAGCCAGGGCGGCAGTTGCCAGACGTTAGACGGCAGATAGGAGAGAAATCGCTTGATCTGTGCGAAGGCGTCCGCCTCGCTCTCCGCAACATTGTGAACAACGCCGGATGTTTTGGCCTGAACCGTCCAGTCGCCTAACTGCTGCTTCGTGACGTTGAGCCCGAGCGCCTGCGACACCATCGGAGGACCGCCGACAAAGGTCTCGGCCGTCTTCGTCATGATCGAGAAATGACAATCGCCGACGTACACGGCTGGCAAAGCGGCAACGGAGCCCAGCACCGCGGCGACGACAGGCACCTGGGCCAGAAGGTTACCCTTGGCCATTCTGGTCGCCAGATGATCTTCAACCGTCGGCGCGACCGCCGAGAAATCGTGCCGCTTCGGCAGATCGAAACTGCCGGGCGTTCCCGTGGGCATCACATCGACCAGCGGCTTCTCGTCCGCCGCCGTATGGCCGGGCGGCATCAAGGGATCGCCACCCGCTTTCTTCGCCTCGGGGTCATAGTTCCGCACGCTGCCGCCGGCGCCGTCCAGCAGGCGAATGAAGGGGACCCGCAGTTCGCCGGCCAGCTGAGCCACCTCGACCCGCGGATAGGGAGTGCCGGAATCCGAGGCCCCGCCGCGGATGGTGAAGTCGCCACCTTCCAGCATCACCGGGCGCCCGTCGATGTTGGCCTGCCCGTGTACGTAAGCCATCGGCCGGAGAGCTTGCAGTCGCCCCTCGTCGTCCCACTTGGCCGCTCCAGCCAAGGTCGACGTCTCCTGGAACGAGTTGGCGTCCACCAGCAGGTCGACCCGCTCGCGCACCGTCAGCCGGCCCTGCGCATGCTGCCGTTTAATGCTTTCGGCCCCACCCGTCCGCTTGCGCAGCCGCCGCAGACGCTTCAGTTGTTCGATCTCAGGTGTCCAGCTCATGCGCGGTCCTCTGGCTCCGTTTCTTGTTCTTGCCGACGTTGTCGAGACAGACGGCCAATCCTTTGACCGCACATTTGATCATTGTAGCGACGGCAAAGCCAGCGAAGCCATATCGGCAGATGGCGATGTGCGGAACGTTTGAACTGCGCGTTGCGGCATCCACCCAGGCGAGCACGCACGATCGTGTTCGCTGCGCCGGATGATTACCGGAGGCGTCACCATTGGGTGACCTCGTCAATGAGGCAGCAGCCAGCGATAGAGAAGGTCTCGGCTTCGCCACCGGCGGCGAGCCAGGAGAAAACAGCACAGCCGAGGCATCGATGCCG
>CAWAWT010000084.1:0-3755 GCA_963785855.1 uncultured Alphaproteobacteria bacterium | reverse complement strand
TTCCAGCCGGGGCAACGGTCAAGGCTGCAAGAGGGGCGGCGACGATGATCGCGCCGACGAACACGCCCATCGCGAAACTGCGCGCGGCCGGACCGCGGACCGACTTGCCGTCGAGCACTCGGGCAACTCGGCGCGCGAGCGAGCCCTTCGACGGTGCTACGCCATGCGCACCAAGTAGTAGTCCCGGGCATTCGTGCCTGGCGACGCCGACCAGAAGCTGTGCATAATCGGTGTCGGCGATGTCAGCAGCAAGGACCGCGTCGTCGGCCGTTTCCTCGCGCAGCTGGTGGGCTTCGCGAGCGAGTATCCAAACAAGTGGGTTGAACCAGAAAAGCGCCGTCGCAATCCGCGCGAGGAGCAGCTTCACCCAGTCCATGCGGGCGACGTGCGCGAGCTCATGGGCGATGATCGCCTCGGCTTCGCCCGACGCCTCAACCGCACGGGTGTTGAGAACGATCACTGGCCGCATCAGGCCCCAGCTGATCGGTGAAGCAAGCTCATTGCTGGTTAGCAAAGCGGTGCCGTGCTTGAATACCCATGCGGCGCTGGGCGCGAGCGAGCGCGCTTAGCCAATGACCGTCGACGAGGACATCGGCGCGCGCCTGCAGCGCCATCAGTCGAGCTAGCGCGAAGAATGTGATCAATAACAGGATGGCGGCGGGCAAAGCGTAAAATGCCGAAGCGGCCGCTGCTGCGCTGATTGTCGGCCGGGTTGAAGCGGGAGCGGCGTTAAGCGGCTTCGCCGTTGCATTCGCGTTCGTTGCCTGAGTTTCCTTGATCGCGGGCACCGACGAGGTCGGAACTTCAACTACAGGCGCTTGCGCGAAGAGGGACGGGGCCTCGACGGTCCAACGCGGGAGCGCCAGCGGCGCGATCGCCATGATCACCAGCGCGAGGAGCCCGATGTGAGCCACCCACGAGCGCTCCGAAGCGGAGCGGCGCTTCATCGCCGCAAGCAGGCCGAGTGTAAGACCGGCGATCAGAAGCGACTTGAGCGCGATTCCGATAAGGACCGTCAGCATCACTGATCCCCTTTCGCCTGGCGTGCGCGAGCGATCATCTGCTCGATCTCATCCAGCTCGTTTTCCTTGAGCTTATCGGACATGCCGAGCAGCGCGCTTGCGGCGCTAGCCGGCGATCCATTGAAAAAAACGCGGACGATCTCACTTAGCGCCGACTTCTTCGCGACGCTGTCGGCGACAACCGGGCTGTACAGATAGCCGTTTTCCGATTCGCTGCGCCGGACGAAGCCCTTGTCCTCGAGCCGCTTCAGCATGGCGCGAACCGCGGAACCGCTCAGCTGATCCGGCAGCGCCTCGCAGATTTCCGCTACGAGAACGGGACCGCGCTCATAGAGGATGTCAACGATTTGCCGTTCGCGGGGCGGTAGCTTGCTCAGCATATTTAAATCCTAAATGCGGCGGAATCACCGCGCTACATTTGTAGTCTGCTACATTTGTAGCGTGGGTGCAAGTGGAAACTTTCGGGGATCGTCGGACGGCCCTCAGCGATCGATGAACGGCGAAAAATAGATGCCAGCTCGACCGTCATCGCAATCTCTCACTGTCCAACAAAACTGTTTCCGAACTCGACTTTACATTGCAATGTCGTTGATCTTCATCAGCTGAGGGAACGGATTTTGAAATTGATTGCGCTTCCACTTGCCGCTCTTGCGGCCTCCGTCTCAATCGCAGCACCAGCCCCCGACTACACGCTAGTGAAAAGCGTTCCGCTCGGGGCTCCCGACCGCTGGGATTATGTTGTTTACGACGACGGGACCCAGCGCATTTATGTGGCGCACGGCGATCGTTTGGCTGTGATCGATGCTCGGAGCGGCGAAATCGTTGGCCAAGTCCAAGGCGTTGCCGGGGGAACGCATGGCACGGCTGTTTCCCTGCCGACTCACCAAGGGTTCACCGACGACGGGGAAGCCGGGAAGGCGGTCGCGTTCGATCTCGACACGCTAAAGGTAATTCGCGAAATCCCGGCGGATGATGATGCGGATGGAATCGCCCTCGATCGCTTGACTGGCCACATCTTCGTTATCGAGGGTGAACCTGCCCCTCAATCACGGTAATCGATCCCAAGTCCGATACTTCGGTGGCAACGATCAAAGCCGGCGAGAAACTGGAATATGTGGTTGGCGACGGTCGTGGATCGATCTTCGTTGCGGGCGAAGCAAACGGTGATCTGCTGAAGATCGACGCTCGGACGAACAAGATCGCAGCCCGCTGGGCAACGCCCGGTTGCAACAGCCCGCACGGGCTGGCCCTAGACACTGGCGGGCACCGCGCGTTCATGGGGTGCGCAAATAGCGTCATGATGATTGTGGATACGCGCAGCGGGCGGCTCGTTGCTAAGCTCCCGATCGGTCTTGGCAACGATGCGGTCGCATTCGATCCCGTTAGGCGGAGGGTATTCAGTTCGAACGGACGTGACGGGACGATCACGGTTTATCAGCAGCAGACGCCGAACCACTATGTTCCCCTGGCGCCGATCGAAACGCTGATCAGTGCAAGGACGATGGCATTGAATCCAAGGACAGGGTGGCTGTTCGTTCCGGCGGCGAATACCGACCCAAACCCCGGCGGTCGTCCCAAGGTCAGACCAGGAACCTTGAGGCTGATGATATTCGCGCCCCGCGATTAGAGCACAAATAAAATGGCGGACGGCGATCTTCATCCCGACGCCATTGGCCTCGCCGCCGAGGAAGTCGAAGACCTGGACGATGCCCGGGCCGCCGGCGAGCGGTTCGTCCACGCGGAAGGTGACGCGCGTCTTGATGATCGTGCCCTCCGGCGTCTCCATCGTGAAGGGGTGCACGTCGGCGACTTCGCCGACGAAGATCACGTCGGCCTGCGCGACGAGCGCGTCGAAGGTGACGGGCAGAAAGGAGGTCGCGCGCGCGTGCGAGGGTGTGAGCAGTGCGAAGAGTGCGACTAATGCTAGAGCTGCGAAGGACCCGGCGGGGCGCACGGCGACCGGCAGGCGCGACGAAAACCGCCTCATGGAAACTCCGATGGCTTCTGGCGCTGGCTGGCTGAACGGCGCGGCGGCACAACCGCGCGTCGATTTAGACGGGGTCAATCGGTTTCCGGCCGGGGTGCAGAATCAATGATGGCCCTCGAGTTGCTCTCCCACCCGTCGTTCAGTTCAGCCCACCAATGGAGAGTAGTTTATGAAACATAGTTGGACGTCAGGTGTTATCGCCGCCGTCTTCATGTCTACAGCTGCGTCAGCGCACAGCAACCATCATCCACATCGCAGCAGCCAACCGCAGCCAGCTCGCCGACGCGCAGCACGACGGCACGTAAATCGACGACGACTGCACGTGCCGCCAAGCCCGAGCCTCAGCCGGTGACGTTGAGCGGGTGCGTGCAGGCCGGCGACCAGGCGAACGCCACACCCGCAGCCGGCACGGCCGCCACCGCACGGACGCAGCGGGCACAGGCGAGCCAGATCCCGACATTCGTCCTGGCGAACGCGGGAAGCGGCGGCGGCGATCAGTCGAGTTCCGCGGTCGGCACGAGCGGCTCCGCGAACGCGGCGGGAAGCAGCACACCAAGCGCTTCGCAGGGGAGCGGCAGCGGCGAGTACGCCGCAGGGCATGGATCTGACGAGGGAAGTCGGCCAGCGGGTCGAAGTCACCGGAACCATCATGCCGCCACCGGCGACGAAGGCGCGCGGCCGCTCCTCGGCCACCGCGGGGACGACGGGTGATGCCGCCCAGGGCTCACAGCGCGTCTGGGTGTCGT
>CAWAWT010000083.1:0-14419 GCA_963785855.1 uncultured Alphaproteobacteria bacterium | reverse complement strand
ATCGCCGCCGCCGAGATATTCGGTGTAGAGTACGTCTGTCATCCCCCGGCATTAATGACATAGTCTGGCGCGTACAAGATCTTGCGCTCGTGAAGGCGATGGCCGTCTTCGGGGGTTGCAAGCTGATTATTCGCTCCGCCGGCAACGATCGGCGCCTTGAGCTTTGGAATCGTTTCCGGCGTCGAGGACCGCCCCGAGCGCGCACGGAGTGCAGGCACGTCCGCTTCGAGCGCGCCCACCCGTCGTGCAACCAGTTTGCCGCCAGAGCGCTGCGGCGTTTCTCTTCGCCTTGGTCTTCGTCTACGTCGGCGATCGTTAGCCGCGCGCCTTCAGCGCAGGCGGACACTGTGGCGACGAGCGCGGCCGGCACCCTGGAGCGCGCGGCGCAGCCCCTTCAAACCATCCTTCCCGAAGGCCCATTTGACGGCGGCTTTGATGCCAAGGATAGACCCCGAGCGAAGTGTGCGGGCCGGGATGGCCGCCAACGTCGCCAGGCGAATTGGGCAGACCGGCGACATATTTGGTCGATCTGGCGATCTCGATCATGTCGGAAACGCTGATGCCGACGTCCTCGGCCGTGATGTAGCGCCCGGCGAGCTCCTCGACGGCCTTGCCAAAAGCGTGAAGCTGGTCCGGGGTCTTGGTTCGTTCCTCGTTGGCGAGGATGACCGACTTGCCGCCGCCCAGCGGAAGTCCCGCCATCGCGTTCTTATAGCTCATGCCGCGCGAGAGCCGGAGTGCTTGAGCCTCCTTGTCCTTGGCATAATGCCGGCAACCGCCCGCCCTGCGGCTGAGGCGCGTCGAGTGAATAGCAAATGTGGATCGCTGTCAAGACCGCACTCGTCATTGGTGATGAAGTGAATGCCTTCATGGTCGTCAAAATCAGGCAAGGCCCAGGGCGTCGTCATGAACTTGAGCTAACTCTTCGTTGCGAGAAATGGGGTGATCGAGGGGACTTGAACCCCGGGTACCAAAAGAAACCGATCTGGCGTCCGCCTAGAGGGAAATGGTCCACCCACGTAAGCCTTACGTCCCGCTTCATAGCCTCTTTGCTGCTCATTTTCCGGTTCCCGAAGCGGAGGACCCTGTCTGAATAGCCGTTGCACTATGGAATTCTGAGTTTGCAGAGCATGGCAGTCGACGGGCAAAACCCTTGAGCAGGTGGGGCGATCGACGGGGCTTGAACCCGCGACCCTCGGTACCACAAACCGATGCTCTAACCAGCTGAGCTACGATCGCCACGGCTATCGGGAAGGCTCCCGCTCCCGCGCGGCGGCACTTAAGAGGCGCAGTCGAGGAACGCAAGGATCACAGCCGCTCGTTGTTTGCGCAAACTTTTGGTAACCGCGTTTGCTATAACCGTTCGTATAAAAGCTTGCGCCTCTATTTAAGTAAGCGCATCTTTTCCTGCATCGGGGGAGATTGCCAGATGGCGAGTTGGCGTTGGAAGTCGGCAACGCGAGGTGTACCCCTGCGTGAGACGCTCATCTCGGCGGGCCTTGAGCCCCATTTCGCCGACCTGCTCGACGAAATGCCCTATCGGCTGGTCCAGGTCGAGCCTCGACGGCCGTTCCGCGAGCAAGGCGCGCGCCGCAACGAAGTGATGTTCATCCGCTCTGGCATATCTGTCCAAGTTCAAGACGGATTCGTCTGGTCGCCGGCAGATCGTCGCGTTGCGCTTCCCGGGCGAAGGCATACTTCCGCGCGATGGCGCTGCGGATTACGGGATCCAGGCAATCGTCCGCAGCGAAATCATGGTCGGACGGTCCGAAGACTTCGACCCGATCGTCGATGCCCATCCTGAAATGCAGCGATTTTTCTGGCGCCTGATCCAGCGCAACGAAGCCATCGGCTACGAGTGGCTAGTCAATTGCGGCCGACGCGATTCCACCGCGCGTGTCGCCCATCTGCTGTGCGAAACTGCCGTGCGAATGCATGCCAGGAATGCGCACATGACCAACCCCTTCACGCAGCAGCAGATCGCCGACATCACGGGCCAGACGTCAGTGAACGTCAACCGTGTGCTCGCCGACATGGAGCGTCAGGGACTGATTCGCCGCAAGGGGCGCGAGATCGAGTTCCCCGACTGGACCGAAATGCGCCGCGTCGCGAGCTTCCAGCCCGAATATCTTGCGATCTAAGGAATAACTTCGTCAGTCTTCGCATCGGCAAAGACTGGTGGGCGCGACAGGGATTGAACCTGTGACCCCACCCGTGTGAAGGGTGTGCTCTACCGCTGAGCTACGCGCCCACGCTTTCGTGGAAGGCGGCGGATATAGTGGCGACCAAGCGGCTGTCCAGCCGCCCGATCATTGAACGGCGTCTTTGAGAACCTTGCCGGGCCTGAACTTCGGCTGCGAGCTTGCTGCAATCTGCATCGGCTCGCCGGTGCGGGGATTGCGGCCTGTCGACGCCTTACGGCGAGTGACCGAGAAATTTCCAAAACCGACAAGGCGCACTTCGTCGCCCCGCTTCAGAGCCGATGTCACGACTTCCAGCATCGTTTCGACAGCACGGGACGCATCGCTCCGGCTGAGGCCGGCGCGATCGGCGACATGACCAATGAGTTCCTGTTTGTTCATGCCCCGGACCTCCTCACCGCACACAGACTCGCGCGCATCGAGCTCTGCCCTTAAGGCAAGACTCCGCTTGCGAGTTCAGTAGTCTAGTGCCGAACCGCCGCCCCGCTTTCGCTCGCCGCGGGATGTGCCGGCGGTTCTGCCGCATGTTCATCCGCATCGGTCCATTCTATCGGCTGAAGCGGCTCGACCAAGGCGCGCGCAAGCACCTCGTCAATGTGGCTGACGGGCACGATCTCGAGCACTTCCTTGACGGTCGCCGGAAGCTCGGCGAGGTCCTTCTCGTTCTCCGCCGGAATGAGTACGGTTCGGATCCCGCCGCGCAACGCCGCGAGCAGCTTTTCCTTAAGTCCGCCGATCGGAAGCACACGGCCGCGCAGCGTGACCTCGCCGGTCATCGCGACATCGCGCCGGACCGCGGTTCCGCTCAGCGTTGAAATCATCGCGGTAACCATGCCAATGCCGGCCGACGGGCCATCCTTGGGAACCGCTCCTTCGGGCAAATGGACGTGGATGTCCTTGCGCGCGAAAATTGACGGCTTGACGCCATAGGCAGGTGCGCGCGCTTTCACGAAACTCATCGCGGCCTGGATCGACTCCTGCATGACTTCGCCGAGCTTGCCGGTGGTCTTGATCTGGCCCTTGCCGGGGACAGTGACAGCTTCGATCGTCAGCAGCTCGCCGCCAACCTCCGTCCATGCGAGCCCGGTGACCGCACCGATCTGATCCTCTTCCTCGCCCATGCCGTAGCGGAACTTCCGAACACCGAGGAACTCGCCGGTATTCTCTGGTGTCAGTTCAACCCTCGTGGTCTTGTTCTCGAGAATCTGGCGCAGCGACTTTCGCGCGACCTTCGCCAGCTCGCGCTCGAGCGTACGGACTCCGGCTTCGCGCGTGTAATGGCGGATAATCGTCCGAAGAGCGTCGTCCGAGAAGCTCAGCTCCTCGGGTCTCAGGCCGTGGGCGTCCATCTGCTTGGGGACGAGATGGCGCTTGGCGATCTCGACCTTCTCATCCTCGGTGTAACCTTCGAGCCTGATGATCTCCATGCGGTCCATCAGCGGTTGAGGCATGTCGAGCGAATTCGCGGTCGTGACGAACATCACGTCCGAAAGGTCGTAGTCTAGCTCGAGATAATGGTCCTGGAACTTGTTGTTCTGCTCGGGATCAAGCACTTCCAACAATGCCGAGGATGGGTCCCCGCGGAAATCCTGACCAAGCTTATCGATCTCGTCGAGCAGGAACAGCGGGTTGGATGTCCCGGCTTTCTTGATGTTCGAGATGATCTTGCCCGGAAGCGAGCCGATGTAGGTCCGCCGGTGCCCGCGAATTTCAGCCTCGTCGCGGACGCCGCCTAATGACTGGCGGACGAATTCGCGGCCAGTCGCCCGCGCGATCGAGCGGCCGAGCGAGGTCTTGCCGACTCCCGGGGGTCCAACGAGGCACAGGATCGGTCCCTTGAGCTTGTTGGTCCGCGCCTGCACCGCGAGATATTCGACGATCCGCTCCTTGACCTTTTCGAGGCCGTAATGATCTTCGTCGAGCACTGCCTGGGCCTCGGCGATATCCTTCTTCAGCTTCGACTTCTTTCCCCAAGGTAGTCCCAGCAACACGTCGAGATAGTTGCGCGCGACCGTCGCTTCCGCCGACATCGGCGCCATCGCCCGAAGCTTTTTCAGCTCCGAATTGGCACGCGCTCGGGCCTCCTTCGAAAGGCGCGTCTTTCGGATCTTCTCGGCGAGTTCCTGAAGCTCGTCGCCGCCTTCCTCGCCTTCGTTGCCGAGCTCGCGCTGGATCGCCTTCAACTGCTCGTTCAAATAATATTCGCGCTGCGTCTTCTCCATCTGCCGCTTAACGCGGCTTCGGATCTTTTTCTCGACCTGGAGGACTCCGAGCTCGCCTTCCATAAATGCGAACACCATCTCCAGCCGGCGGGCAGCATTGAGCTCTCCGAGCAGCGCCTGCTTGTCGGCGACCTTGATCGAAAGGTTCGACGCGATCGCATCCGCCAATACCGACGCATTGTCGATTTCTGAAAGCTGGATCCCCGTTTCCGGCGGCAGCCGCTTGTTCAGTTTGGCATAATTTTCGAACTGATCGATCACCGAGCGCATCAGCGCCTGTGCTTCGGGGCTCTCTGGAGCCTCCTCATCGACCTCCTCGATCTCCGCGGCCAAGAATCCATCGCGCGGAACGAGATTGACGAGGCGCGCTCGCTTCACGCCCTCGACCAACACGCGAACCGTGCCGTCGGGGAGCTTCAGAAGCTGCATCGCCGTGGCAATGACGCCGAGATCGTACATCGCATCGCGATCGGGGTCGTCTTCGCCCGGATCTAGCTGTGCGACGAGGAACAGCTCCTTATCGGCGGCCATTGCAGCCTCGAGCGCGGCCACGGATTTCTCGCGGCCGACGAACAGCGGGACAATCCGGTGTGGGAATACGACGATGTCGCGAAGAGGAAGGATCGGGAGAAAACGAGTCATGGATAGATATATGGGCGGCCCCGCTCGACCACGCAACAAAGGCGAGGAACATTGGTTCGATCAACGCCCCAATGCCCGCAAACTACTTAAAGAGACGGTGGCGGGGTGCGATATCGAAACGCGGATGATCGCCTGGTCCCGGTCAAAGCTCATTTTTCCGCGCGCATCGACTGACGAAGGGATTGACGCGAACGGCCGAGCAGCTCGGTTCGCCGGTCGCCGATAAGAGATGTTTCAGCTGCAAGGTGAGTGATTCACGGCTGCTCGAGGAGGAAGATTCTGTATCGGTTCAGCTTCGTCCGCTATCTAGGGGTTGTGAAACATCGCTATTTCCTATTGACGCTTAGCGCGCTCGCGCTCTCCGCCGGTGCTACCGCCCAATATTGGCCCGCGCCCCGACCTCAGCCGTTGCCCCCCGCGGGCGCTTCGCCGCAGTCGGGCAGCGCGGTCGAGGAGCCGTGGATGGCTCGACCCATGCCGCAAGCGCCTTCCGGACAGCCGTGGCAAACTCCGCAAGCACGGTCGAGCAGGTCTCCAGCGCTCGAGCCGGTCGATCTGCCCCCAGCCATCGAGCAGGGCGTCGATATGATCTATATCGACGACTTATTGGTGCCGCGAGCTGCGCGCGATCGCGGCTTTCTCGCAGGGATTAGCGACGCCGCGTGGAGCTCAGCGCCCGTCGATCTCTTCACTTCGGTCAATCCGATCTACACCGAGCTTCGTCGCGGGCTTGTAAGATATGAGCAGGTGTGGGGCTCGCTTCCGCAAGTCCGAGATTCCGAGCGGGCCAACGCTTAAGCCCGGACAAAGCGGTGACCGCGTCGCAATGCTCCGGACCCGCCTCGGTCTATCTGAAGGGAATAGCTACGATTCCGCTCTGGCTGCCAAGGTCAAGGCGTTCCAAGGGATTCACGGTCTGAAGGATGATGGGATCGCTGGGACCGGCACGATCCAGGCGCTCAACCGTGGAGCCGATCATTACGAGCAACTGATCATTATCAATATGGAGCGGGCAAAGCGTCTGCCCGCGCCGGAAGAGCAGCAGAAATATGTGATCGTGGATGCGGGCGACGCGCGCCTGTCGATGTGGCTCAACGGCCAGAAGGTCGACGAGATGAAGGTCGTCGTCGGCAAGGCCGAAAGTCCGACACCGATGATGGCCGCCTACATCAAATATGCCGATGTGAACCCCTATTGGAACGTGCCGCCCGATCTTGTGAAGAACCTCATTGGCCCGCGCATTATCGCGCAGGGGGTCAGCTACCTGACGGACCGCGAATATCAGGTGATGACCAGTTATTCAGAGGATTCAAAGGTCCTCGACCCCCACGACGTCGACTGGAACGCCGTTGTTGCCGGCACGAAGGAAGTCCGGCTTCGCCGTCTCCCCAGCCCTGCCAATTCCATGGGGATGATGAAGTTCATGCTGCCTAATTACTTCGGCATATATCTTCATGATTCTCCTGAGAAAGATCATTTCACCAAGAATGAATTGTGGATTAGCAACGGCTGCGTTCGGCTTGAGGATTACAAGCGGCTTGCGAAATTCCTGTTCGTCGGCAACGTCCCGCATGGCAAGGATCCGAAGGTCGAGGAGCATGTCGACCTCCCAGCGCCAATCCCGGTTTACATGACCTATCTGACGGTCCAGCCGACCACCGACGGAGTCCAATTCCTGGAAGACCATTACGGCCGCGATGCGCATCTGATTGAGCGCTACGGTCCGCAGCTGCTTGCCGCCGTTCACGGAGAGTAGTTTCGCGGTCGAATTGACCGTCCAAATGTCGAGATCTAGGATCTTGCCATGTTCTACCCCTACCCGATCAGCTTTCTGCAGTTCGCCCTCTTCTGGCCGGTTGTGGCGGTCGGCGGATTAGCGCTGGTTCGAGCCTTCGCCGGCAGCAGCGGCGACGAAAAGGCCGCGAAGCGAAGCGGGCTATCGACTTTGGGTATCGCGCTCCAGGCGATCGGCTTCGGAGTGACCGGCTTTGGGCCGATCCATTTCGCGCTTCCTTGGTCCGCCCCCTCCTCGCTCATCTGCTCGACGCTCGTCGCGCTTCTTGGCGGATCCGCGATCGCCGTCTTCATTGCGGCGACAAGGGCGATGGGGAAAAATTGGAGCGTTGTCGCGCGAGACTCGGTCGGACCACCAGTTGGTGCAAAGCGGCCCCTTCGCGGTGGTGCGCCACCCAATCTATTTGGCGCTCTTCCTCTATTTACTGAGCTTCGGGATTGCGTTTGGCCATTTTGGCCAGCTGCTTGTCGCCGCGCCATTCTATCTCGTCGGGGCGATCATCCGTATCCGCATCGAGGAGAAGTTGCTTCGGGATCAGTTCGGAGACAGGCACGCGCGCTACGTGCGCAAGGTGCCTGCCTTCATTCCCTTCATCGGCTGAATTCGATCTCTAAGCCGCGTCGCCGGTCTTGTCCTTGGAAGCATAGACACGGACCGGATCCTTGCGACCTTCGACCACGTCGCCATCGACATGGACCTCGTCAACTCCATCCATCGACGGCAGGTCGAACATGGTGTCCAGCAATATGCCTTCGAGGATCGACCGCAACCCGCGCGCGCCCGTCTTTCGGTCGATCGCCCTAACCGCGATCGAATGGAGCGCGTCGTCGGTGAACTCCAGCTGGACGTCCTCCATGTCGAACAGTTTGGCATATTGTTTGACGAGAGCGTTTTTCGGCTCGACCAAAATTTTGACCAACGCAGTTTCGTCGAGATCGAGAAGCGTCGCGATCACCGGCAGTCGGCCGACGAATTCCGGGATGAGACCGAATTTCAGCAGATCCTCGGGCTCACAATGCTTGAGCACTTCACCGGTCTTGCGTTCATCGGGCGCGGCGACATGGGCGCCGAAGCCCATCGACTTGCCCTGCATGCGGTCGGAGATGATCTTCTCGAGACCCGCGAAGGCACCGCCGCAGATGAACAAGATGTTGGTCGTGTCGACCTGAAGGAACTCCTGCTGCGGATGCTTGCGCCCGCCTTGCGGTGGAACGCTCGCGGTCGTTCCTTCCATCAGTTTCAGGAGCGCCTGCTGAACGCCCTCGCCCGACACGTCTCGTGTGATCGATGGGTTGTCGGATTTGCGGCTGATCTTGTCGATTTCGTCGATGTATACGATCCCGCGCTGAGCCTTCTCGACATTATAGTCGGAGGCCTGGAGCAGCTTCAGGATGATGTTTTCTACGTCCTCACCGACGTAACCCGCCTCGGTGAGCGTCGTCGCATCTGCCATTGTGAACGGAACATCGAGGATGCGCGCGAGCGTTTGCGCCAAAAGCGTCTTGCCGCAGCCGGTCGGCCCGATCAGAAGGATGTTGGACTTGGCGAGCTCGACGTCGTTGCCGGCCTTCGAGCCATGCGAGAGACGCTTGTAATGGTTGTGGACGGCGACCGAAAGCACGCGCTTGGCACGGTCCTGCCCGATCACATAATCGTCGAGAACCTTGCAGATTTCCAGGGGCGTCGGAACGCCATCACGCGTCTTAACGAGAGCGGACTTGGATTCTTCGCGGATGATATCGTTGCACAGTTCGACGCATTCGTCGCAGATGAATACCGTCGGCCCAGCGATCAGCTTCCTGACCTCGTGTTGCGATTTCCCGCAAAACGAGCAGTAAAGTGTGCTCTTGCTATCCCCGCCTGAAAGCTTGGTCATTCCCGTCCTTGCGTATCGGCCGCGAACGACCGTCCTCTCGTGGGCATGCTAGCCCGCTTTATGACACAATCAACTCTGCCGGTTCGTTAATGTTGCCGCCCAGCCCGATTGCTGTTTTATTTCAGGAATATGGATGGAGTGTGGACATCAGGCAAGAGGTTGCGCGCTTACCTTATTTAGCCCGCAATGCCGCCCGCATGGCCTCCTGAAAGTCGGATCGGGCATAAATGTCGTTGTGACCGGCGCGTGCAATTGTCCGGTCGAAAACCAGGTTCGAAAGCCGTTTGCGAAGTCCGTTTGTTCTCTCCATCGGAACGATTTCGTCGCGTTCAGCGGCGATGATCGCGACCGGAACCTTCGCCTCGTCGAGTGCTGAAGCAGCGTCGATCTCATGGTCAAAAAATGGGCCGATTGGAAGCCACGGATACATGGCCTGAGCAACCGCCTTCAGCGAATCGAACGGCGTAACGAGGATTAGCTCCTCGACCTTGCGGCATTTTGAAAGCGTTGCAGCGATCCCGCTGCCGATGCTGAAACCGACCGCGACGACTCGCTTGGGCTTCACCGTTCGAACGGCCTTGTCGTAGATGAGAGGCGCGTCGGTGATGAGTGCTTGCGCCGATGGAGATCCCTTCGACGGCGCGTAACCCCGATAGTGAAATGAGACGACCTCTTGGTCGGGGAAGAGCTCATGGAGATATTCGGCGACGTCCTGCGCATTCCAAGCATTGCCGCCGAAGCCCAGGATCAGCGTAGGGTTCTTGCTGGGCTCATCAGCGGGAATATGGATACCAGCAAGCTCGATCCCGTCTGGGGCTTTCAGAGCCAGCCGCTGGGCTCCGCTAGGCCATGGTCCAGCAGGGGGCACAGCATGCGCTGGAAAGATCAGATGCGACTGAAATTCGAACATTGTGGATCAGCTGCGCCTTGCCGGCGCTGCTTATTGCGCGATCGCTGCTTCGATCGCTGGCGTGACCCGGTCGACCGTATAAGGCTTTTCAATAACCGGTGCATCGTTGAACTCGGGCGGGGGCGGATCCACGTGGCCGCCAGTGGCGATTACGAACGGGACCTTCTTCTCGCGAAGCTTCGTGGCTACTGGCCAGACGTTCTCGCCCTTCAGGTTCACGTCGAGGATCGCGAGGTCAAAGCCGCCCTTTTCCACTTCCAGGAGCGCGCACTCGACGGTTTCGCAGGTCCCCCGAACCGTATGGCCGAGCGAATCAAGAAAGTCCTCCAACATCATTGCGATGAGAGGCTCGTCCTCGACAATCAAGATGGAACGCGCGTCAGTCATATACCCCATCGCATAAATTGGGAGCGTGAAAGGTCAAAGACCTATTTTGTCCCCATCGTTCGACGCGCGGCCTCCGCAAGCTCCGTCACCGAGAACGGCTTGGGAAGGAAGTTCACATTTTCGATGTCGATCGATTTTCTGAGCTGCTCCTCTGCATAGCCCGACATGAACAGGATCTTTAGCTCGGGGCGCGTCTTTCGAGCCTCGCGAACCATCGTCGGCCCGTCCATGCCCGGCATGACGACGTCGCTGATCAGAAGATCGATCGTGTCTCCGCGATTGACAATGTCCAGCGCCTCTTCGCCATTATCCGCTGTCATGACCTTGTATCCGTGGCGGGTCAGCGCCCGTTCGGCGACGCTTCGAACCGTCGGTTCGTCCTCGACGAGCAGCACGGTCCCGCTTCCCCACAGTTCATCCTTCTTCGCCTTGCCGACATTTCGAGGCTGCGCGGCTTCCTCAACATAATGGACGGGAAGATAGATGACGAACCTCGTTCCCTCGCCGACTTTCGATTCCGCGAAGATGAAACCGCCCGACTGCTTGACGATACCGTAGACGGTCGAAAGTCCAAGGCCGGTGCCTTTGCCGACCTCCTTGGTCGTGAAGAAAGGCTCGAAGATCTTCCCGAGCACATTGGCTGGAATCCCGGTTCCGGTGTCGGTGACCGACAGAGCGCTATAGTCAGCGATCGGGAGGATGTCTGACCCAAGCTCGGCGACCTGGTTCGATTTCACCGAATAAGTCTGGATCGTCAGCGCCCCGCCTTTGGGGACCATTGCGTCTCGTGCATTCACCGCGAGGTTGATGATGACCTGCTCGAGCTGTCCAGGATCCGCCCGGATCGGTCCGAGGTTGCGGCCATGCTTGACGACCAGCACGACTGTCTCGCCGAGCAGGCGCTTCAGCAGATGGGACACCTCCGACACCACATCGGGAAGCTGGAGCACCTGCGGGCGCAAGGTTTGCTGCCTCGAGAAGGCAAGAAGCTGTCTAGTAAGGCCCGCAGCGCGGTTCGAGTTCGACTTGATCTGTTGGATATCATCATAGTCGATGTCGCCCGGCGTATGCCGCATCAGCATCAGGTCACAATGTCCGATGATCGCGGTGAGGATGTTGTTGAAGTCGTGAGCGACGCCGCCGGCGAGCTGACCGACGACCTGCATCTTCGTCGCCTGCGCGACCTGCCGCTTGAGCTTGGCTTCCTCGCTATTGTCCTTGAGGAGCAGGAGGACGGCTGCGTCGCCCAGCCCGCGGAGGCCCGCGATCGTCAGCGCCACCGGTTCGGTCGGCTGCTGGACGAGGCGCACAGCGATATCCCCGGACATCGCCGGACCACGGGCATTCCGCCGCACCGCATCGGCGACTGCGGCTTTGTCTTCCTTGACGACGAGGTCGCCGGGATAGGACGGCATTTTCGAACCGGCGATACCGGCAGCGTGACAGAATGCCTGGTTCATGGTCAGGAAGCGGCCGTCGCCGTCCACCAGCGCAAGCCCGATCGGAAGCATGTCGAGCAGTGACTGGAGGTGCGACGAGCTTGATGTCGGAAGCGTGTCGGGACTGTCGAACAGATAGAAATTGCCATAATCGGTAGCCGCGGGTGGATCGAGCGGGACGAGGACCGCACGCAATGGTCGTCCGCCTTCACCTTCGGCTGTCAGGCGGAAGTGGCCGCCGTCCGTTTCTGCACGAATTCCTCGAGCCGCGGCATTTCGTCCCTGGCACTCCGACTGAGCGCGCGCTCCTCGAACAAGCGGTTGTGCGCGATCACTTTTCCGTGAGGATCGACGAATGCCGCGAGCAGTCCGGCTTGGCTGAGCAGCTCTCCTGCGCGGCCCTGGAGTCGGTTGGTAGCGACACTGATCGGATCGGGCGCGGCGGATTTTATGAACCGCCAGGCAAGTAGGTCGCTGTGGGCGCCGACCCGTTCGACTTCGACGGGCATGGTTCCCGAGCTCGTCTCGATCGCTGCAACGCAGCCGGCGCCATCGCGCCAAGCCATGGTTTGCGCGAGCTTCAATCCCTGCCGAGCTTCGTCCGAGGCCGCGACTTCCAGCGGAGGAGGAGCACCTCCGAAACGCTCGCGATATGCAGAGTTCACGATTAGCAATGAGCCCTCACCGCTCGTTAACGCGATCGGGTCGTTGCTTAGACCGAGAGCGGACCCGACGAGCGCATAATCCGGTTCGGAGCGAAGCACCTGGTCGTCGATGCGAGGTGCAGGCGTTTTCAGATAGGCGAAAGCTGCAACCGCGAGACCTGCGACGAACATGATGGCTGCAATCACCGGTTGCCCGGCCACCATGAGCAGCCCGGCAACCGTAACTGCGGCAGCGACGATCAACACCGGCGCAAGCCAGCTTACCCATCCATCCAGGGGTGTCGATTCAATCTGCGGCAGCTCTTGGGTACAGCATGGGTTACGGGCCCATGCTATCAGATGCGCGCCAAGCTACCAGATGCGGACGCGATCTCCACTCGCGAGCTGCATAGTCAGGAACTGCCTTTGTCCGAGCCAATGGGCTTGTTCCTGGCCCGCCGAGGTCTGGGTCGCACGCCCGGCATTAGTGCTGCAGTGCAAGAAGCTTCAGGCGTAAGGCGCTCGAAGAATCCTTCCGGGCCTGCCGCCGCTGTCGCCAGCGACTTCGCAGCCAAAAGGTCCACACCAGGGTGGCGAAAAGATATCCAACGGCGGCCGAGGCCACGGCAATCGTCAGGATTCCAACCGCGATCGGTCGTGAAGCGTGATGAATCGAGAACAATAGTCGGCTGAGCTCGCCGGAAATGCGGGCCGCGGCGGCAGGATTCACGAAGGTGGAGTTGTAGCGCAGTTCCCATCGACCGATGCGGTAAGCCGCATAATATATCGGCGGGATCGTGAGCGGATCGACGAGGAGCGTGAAAGCCGCAGCAACGGCGACGTTGGCGCGTGTCGGGATTGCGAGCAGCGCTGCGATGAACGTGTGCATGAAGGGAATGATCACGCCGACGAACAGCCCGAGCGCGACTCCGCGGGGGACGGACCGCCGGGTCATCTTCCACAAGGATGGATGCGTCAGGTGCGGAGCGAAGGGCCGCAGCAGGCGATGCTCGTGGATCGTTTCGCGCGTCGGTATGTGGCGTGTCAGCCAGCGCATGCGTCCTGAGCTGGACGGGGTCTCAGCCATGCCGGAGTAGCCGCTGTTGCTCTCGTTTCCAGTCGCGCTCCTTCATCGTTTCGCGCTTATCGTGCACCTTCTTGCCCCGCGCGAGCGCCAGCTCGACCTTCGCTCGCCCGTTCCCGTTGAAATATAACGAAAGCGGGACGAGCGTCAGTCCCTGTCGTGTCACCGCACCCTGGAGCTTCGAGATTTCGCGGTTCTTGAGCAATAGCTTGCGCTGCCGCCGCGGCTCATGGTTCAAGCGGTTTCCATGGCTGTACTCAGGGATATGACTGTTGATCAGCCATACTTCGTCGCCTTCGACGGTTGCATAGCTTTCCGCGATCGAGCCTTCGCCGCTGCGGAGCGATTTTACCTCTGTCCCAGCGAGCTGGATTCCGGCCTCGAACCGCTCCTCAACGAAATAATCAAAGCGCGCACGCCGGTTCTCGGCGACGACTTTCTGTTTGTCGAATGGCTGTAAAGGCGGCTTGGCCATTGGGCTTAGATAAGGCCTGCGTGCGTCAATGCATCATCTATAGCCCTTTTTGAGGCGTCGGACGCTTCCACGAGAGGCAAACGAAGCTCGCGAGGGAAGTTGTTCCTGACCCGAGTGAGCGCATATTTGGTCGGCGCCGGCGATGCGTCGGTAAACAGCGCAGCGTGCAACGGGTAGAGCCGATCCTGGAGTTTCACGGCTTCGTCCCAGCGACCCTTCCGCATCGCTTCCTGGAAATCAGCGCAAAGCCGTGGTGCAACATTCGCGGTTACGGAGATACAACCCACCCCGCCCATCGCGTTGAAGCCAAGCGCCATGTCGTCATTGCCGGAGAGCTGGCAAAAATCCGCGCCGCAAGCGAGGCGCTGCGCCGACACTCGCGCCAGATCTCCGGTTGCGTCTTTGACCGCGACAATCTTCGGATGCCTGGCAATCTTGGCCAACGTATCGACCGAAATGTCGGTGACCGTCCGCGAGGGAACGTTGTAGACGACGATCGGCAATGGCGAGGCGGGCCGCACTGCGGGATGCTCGGCAAGCTTGCCCGCGAGGGCAGCCGTCGGTGCGGATGACGTGCGACGTGTTGATGCCGGCGTCCCCTGCCCCAGATCGAAGACGCCTTGGCCGTCAGTCTCGCGTTCAACATCACCGCGCGGTTGGCCAACGCATTCGACTTCGACCTTGCGAGTCCCGCCGCGATGACCGCCGGTGCCAAGCATCTGCTGAAGCGCGGCTACGGTTGAC
>CAWAWT010000082.1:0-6459 GCA_963785855.1 uncultured Alphaproteobacteria bacterium | reverse complement strand
GGTGGCAAGGCGGCGCAATGAAGCTCGCGATCCTCGAGACCGGCCGTCCGCCCGGCAAGCTTGCCGGCGAGTTCGGTGATTACCCGATGATGTTCGAGCGCCTGCTCGGGCCAGGCTTCGAGATCGAAACGTTCGACGTCCAGGATGGAGAGCTGCCGGAGCTGCAGGGCAACGACGCTTCTGATCACTGGCTCTCCCGCGGGGGTCTACGAGCAGCGACCCTGGATCAAGCCGCTGATGGACTTCATCCGCGCGACCGATGGCGCGAAAATGATCGGCGCTGCTTCGGTCACCAGGCGATGGCGGAGGCGCTCGGAGGTCATGTCCAGAAGTCCGCCAAGGGCTGGAGCGCTGGCCTTCATCGCTACAAGATCACGCATCCGAAGCCATGGATCGACACCGACGGGACGATCGCAATTCCCGCCTCCACCAGGACCAGGTCGTGCTTCAGCCCCCAACACCGAGGTGATCGCCGTTTCGACTTCACGCCCTACGCTGCGCTCGCCTGGACCGACCGTCCGGCGATTTCCTTCCAGTTCCATCCAGAAGTCTACCCGGCTTTCGCCAAGGCTCTGATCGAGAAGCGCTATGACAGCGTGCCCGATCCCGACCTTGCGATAGCCTCGCTCGATGCTCCGAACGACAATGCGGTGGTCGGCGGCTGGATACGCAATTTCCTCGATGGAGATCCCGAATGAAGATCCGCGCGGCAGTCGCCTTCGAAGCAAAAAACCGCTGGAGATTGTCGAGGTCGACCTTGAAGGCCGAAGGCTGGCGAGGTTCTGGTCGAGATCATGGCGACCGGCATCTGCCACACTGACGCCACACGCTCGACGGTCTCGACAGCGAAGGCATCTTCCTCGATCCTCGGCCACGAAGGCGCGGGCGTCGTTCGGGAGGTCGGGGCCGGGGTCACCAGCGTAACTCCCGGGGATCACGTGATTCCGCTGTACACGCCGAATGCCGGCAGTGAAATCGTGTCTTTCGGGCAAGACCACCTCTGCACCGCGATCCGGCGAACAGGGCAAGGGCCTGATGCCCGACGGACCACCCGCTTCAGCTACAAGGGCGAAGCCATCTTTCACTACATGGATGTCGACCTCTCGAACTTCACGGTGTGCCGAGATCGCTCTTGCCAAGTCCGCAAGGACGCCCGTTCAAGACCAGCTGCTATATCGGCTGCGGCGTTACGACCGGCGTTGGCGCGTAGTGAAGACTGCCAAGGTCGAGCCCGGCGCGAACGTCGCGGTGTTCGGGCTGGCGGCATCGGCCTTAACGTCATCCAGGGCGCGAGGCTGGTGGGCGCTGGACGGATCGTCGGCGTCGACATCAACCCGGACCGCGAGGATGGGCCGAAGTTCGGGATGACCGACTTCCTCAATTCCAAAGGCATGTCGCGCGAGGACATCGTCGCCAGGATTGTCGAGCTGACCGACGGCGGAGCCGATCTACGTTTGATGCGACCGGCAATACCGAGGTCATGCGAACGGCGCTCGATGCTGCCACCGAGGCTGGGGTTCATCGATCATCATCGGCGTCGCCGAAGCAGGCAAGGCAATCGCGACGCGCCCGTTCCAGCTCGTAACTGGCCGCAACTGGCGCGGCACCGCCTTCGGCGGCGCCAAGGGCCGCACCGACGTGCCGAAGATCGTCGATCGGTAGATGGACGGGAAGATCGCCATCGACCCGATGATCACTCACACGCTTAGCCTTGAGGATATCAACAAGGGCTTCGATCTGATGCACGCAGGGACGAGCGTCCGTTCCGTCGTGCTTTACTAAGGAGGCGAAATGTTCAGTCACATCATGGTCGGATCGAACGACCTGAGCGATCCAAGCGCTTTTACGACGCCCTGTTCGACGCGGTCGGAGCAAAGTCCGGAAGGCAAGATGAGAAAGGCGTCAATTACGCGCACAATGGGGCATTGTTCATGGTGCGCAAGCCGCTGAACGGCGAGGCGGCAACCAACGGCAACGGTTCAACGATCGGCTTTTCGATCGACAGTCCCGAACGCGTCAAAGCCTGGCACGACGCCGGCGTAGCAGCTGGCGGCACGTCGGCGAAGACCCGCCGGGCACTCGCCAAGGCACGTTCGGACCGCTTTATCTCGCTTATTGCGCGATCCCGACGGCAACAAGCTGCTGTGGCCTACACCGCTTGCCGACCGAGTGACGGTGAATCCGTCAGCGAGAACAGTCGACGGCGGGCGGCAACTCGCGTCAAACATGCTTCGTCGGCAACGTCGACGGACATGACCTTTTCGATTTTCCTGCGACCGCAGGGCAACCGGGTGCAAACTCCCGTCTTATTGATATCTTTCGGGCCTGACCTCCACGCACGCCAACGTCACCGAGAAAGGCGAGTATCGCTCAGCCTGCGAGAATGAGGGCATGATCTTCATCGCACCCGACACGAGCCCGCGTGGAGATGAGGTTCCCGACGGCGAAGGATATGTGTTCGGGAGAGGCGAGGGCTTCTACGTCGATGCGACGCAGGAACCCTGTCGTCGCGCAGCTACCGCATGTGGACTTACGTCACCGAAGAACTTCCCACGCTGATCGAAAGCGAATTTCCCGTCGACATGGAGCGGCAGGGGATTACCGGCCATTCGATGGGAGGCCACGGAGCGCTGACGGTCGGGCTCAATTATCCCGAGCGATTCCGAAGTGTTTCCGCGTTCGCTCCGATCGTCGCGCCGAGCCAGGTGCCATGGGGTCAAAAGGCCCTCACCGCTTATCTCGGCGCCGATCGCTCAACCTGGCGAAGGCACGACGCAGTCGCCCTGATCGAGGACGGCGCGCGGGTGAAGGAGTTACTCGTCGACGTTGGCACGACCGACCAGTTTCTCGAGCAGGAACTTCGGCCAGAGCTTCTCGAGCGTGCCTGCGCGGATGCGGGCATTCCGCTGACCCTTCGGGCGCAGACCGGCTACGACCACAGCTATTATTTCATCTCCAGCTTCATGGCCGACCATTTGCGTTGGCACTCGGAGAGATTGAGCTGAACACCGAATGGTATTGGCAGGCGCTGTCTGTTTCGGTGGCGCTCGCTGCGGCCTCCTGATCGGGGATCGAGCGCGGATTTGAATTGCGGCGTGAACGTGCCGGCACTCGCGTTGCCGGAGTTCGCACGTTCACCTTGCTGGGGCTGGTATCGGGCCTTGCCGGCCTAATTGGAGCGAACGGCCAAAGCGCTTGCCGCGGCGCTTTGGTCGCAGGCGCCGTCGGTGTCCTGGGCGGTCGGATATGCCAATCGCCCCGACCTAACGAAGCGACCCGAGGCGACTACTCAGATCGCGGCATTGGCGACGCTCGGACTTGGCTTCGTCGCCGGATTCGGACAACCGGGCCTCGCAATTGCGGGTGCGATTCTCGTCACGCTGCTGCTGGCCCTGAAAGCGGAGCTTCACGGCTTGCTCGATCGGCTCGACGAAGACGACGTAAAGGCACTCGCTCGCTACGCCGTCATTGCCGGTGCAGTGCTTCCGTTTCTACCGAACGGCCATTACGGCCCGCTCGGCGCCTGGAACCCGCAGCGGCTGTGGCTGGTGGTCGTTCTCGTGACCGGCTTCTCGTTCCTCGGCTATGTCGCCAACCGGATCTTCGGCGAGCGGCACGGAACCGTGGCTACCGGCCTGATCGGTGGCGCCTACAGCTCGACTGCCGTCACTCTGGCACTCGCGCAGCGGCTCGGCAGCGAAAAGGCCGGCGCGGAACCGGCGGCGATCGCATTTGCCACCGCGGTCATGTACCTTCGTGTACCGATCCTGATCGCGATCCTCGCGACCCGAGTTCTCCCGGCAATCTGCATCTTGCTCTTGCCCGCCGTGATTGTGGCTTGGGGGGCGGTCTTCTGGCTCTACCGAGAGGCGCCAAAGAGCGATGCGCCAAGCCCGCCCGGGAACCCCATCGCGCTTCTTCCGGCGCTCGGCTTTGTCGCGTTCGTCGCTGTCGCTGCAATCGCTGCCGTCTGGGCGCAGGGACGCTTCGGCGAGAGCGGCATCGCCGTCCTCCTGCTGATCGTTGGAAGCATGGACGTCGATGTCGCGATCGTGACGCTCGGAACTCTCGCGCCGGACGCGATCTCGCCGTTGCTTGCCGCGATGGCGATCAGCGGAACCGCAATCGCGAACATGATGGTGAAGATCGGGATCACGCTCATTTATGCGCGGCGCAAAGGCATCTCCGCAGCAATCGCGTTGAGCTCGAGTGTCGCCGTCCTCGCGATCATGATCGGTCTTGCTTGGACCCGGCTCTGATCAGCCGCGCTGGGTCTGGAGGTTCATCATCTCCGGACTGACGCCCATGTTCGCATTCATATGCGCCATGATCCAGATCGTCCCGATCATCACCAGGAACACGATCAGAACGCCAAAGGCGAGCGCAAGCACGTTGTTGGTATTGTCCGGGCCGCTGGTGATGTGAAGGAAGAAGACCAGGTGAACACCCATTTGGGCGATGGCGAGTACGACAAGGCCGGTTGCAACGCCCGGCCCCCAGAGCGAGGATGTGGAAGCGACCCAGAAAGATACTCCCGTCAGAATCAGCGCCAACCCGAGGCCGACAATGTAGCTGACCGTCTCGCTCAGCATGATGTCGTGCGGCGCGCCAGGAGCGACGTTCATCAAGTCGCGATCGTCATTCTCGCTCATGGCAATGTCCCGATCAGATAGACGATGGTGAAGATAGCGACCCAGATGATGTCGAGCGCGTGCCAGAAGACGCTAAGGCACAGCAGCCGCCTGGTGACATGCGGCTGAAAGCCCTTGGCCCAGATTTGTGCCATCATCGTCCCGATCCACAACAGGCCGGCGGTCACGTGCGCGCCGTGACAGCCGACGAGCGTGAAGAAGGACGACAGGAAAGCGCTGCGCTGCGGCCCCGCGCCGATTTTAATCATGCCTGCGAACTCGGTCAGCTCGAGAACTAGAAAAACCAGACCAAACAAGCCGGTGAGGAGCAGCGCCAGCTGGGTCCACAGCATATTCTTCTGCTTGGCTGCGATCATCGCGAGGCCGCAGATGAAGCTTGAGATCAACAATGCCAAAGTCTCGATTGCAACCGTCGTTCGGTCGAATAGCTGGCTCGTGACCGGGCCGCCGTCAGTCGCGTGAACGAGCGATGCATAGGTCGCGAACAGCGCCGAGAAGAGCACCATGTCCGAAAGCACGAAGAGCCAGAAGCCATAGGGAACGACGATGCTCTTCGACTGCGGCCCGCGGTTGCCGAGGCCTGTATCTTCGGACCCCCCGTGGGTGAGGCCGATGGCGGGGGCTTCGGTTTCGCTCGTCATGTCGACTGACTTAGATTGTGGAGGTGCTCCATCCGGATTTGGCGCCGCTCGCGCGCGTTCGCCCTGACCTCCTCGACGGAAATGACATGCTCATGCTCGTCGCGCCAGGCATACCAGACGAGCACCGCGAAGGCGCCAACCAGCCCCAAGATGACTAACCACCAAATGTACCAGATGAGCGCGAAGCCGCAGAGCGAAGCGAAGAAAGCTACGATCACGCCCGTTGGCGTATTCACCGGCATCTCGATCGGCTGGTAGTCGGGCTCGTCGATCAGACGGTCCATCTTGATGGCGGTCTGCTTGCGCGTCCAATAAGCCTCTTCCCCATGAACGTCCGGAAGCACCGCGAAATTGTAGTGCGGTGGCGGTGACAGCGTCAGCCATTCGAGTGTTCGGCCATCCCACGGATCGCCCGTAATGTCGCGGCGGCGGTCTCGGGTGCGGATCGAATAGATGAGCTGGACGACCGTCAGTCCGATCGCGAACAAGATCAGGACCGCTCCCACAAGAGCGACGATATTATAAGGCTGCCAGCTCGGATCGTCATAATGTTGGAGCCGACGCGTCGCACCCATCAGACCCAGCGCGTATAGCGGCATGAAGGCCAAATAGAAGCCGAAGAACCACAGCCAGAAAATGATCTTTCCCAAGCGCTCGTCGAGCGTGAATCCGAACGCCTTGGGGAACCAATATGTATATCCCGCCATCACTCCGAACACGACCGCGCCGATGATCACGTTGTGGAAGTGGGCGATCAGGAACAGGCTGTTGTGCACGATGAAGTCGACTGGCGGGATCGCGAGCAGCACTCCGGTGAGGCCGCCGATCACGAACGTCAGCATGAACCCGATGGCATAATGCATCGGCACGGTAAATCGGACTCGGCCGCCATACATCGTGAACAGCCAATTGAAGATCTTCACGCCGGTCGGAACAGCGATGACCATGCTCGCGATTTCGAACACGGCATTGACGTCGGCGCCGGCTCCCATCGTGAAAAAATGGTGCAGCCAAACCATGAAAGAGATGATGCAAATCGCGAGTGTCGCGAAGACCATCGAACGGTAACCGAACGAGGGCTTGCCGGAGAAGGTCGAACGACCTCCGAGTAGAATCCGAACGCCGGGAAGGACGAAAATGTAGACCTTGGGATGTCCCCACACCCA
>CAWAWT010000081.1:0-8859 GCA_963785855.1 uncultured Alphaproteobacteria bacterium | reverse complement strand
AGCATCGGCGAATTCGAGAGCGGCCGATGGCAACTAGGATCCGCACAAACGCGATCGCGAACGTCAGGCAGACGCTCCGAGGGCAGCGACGTATCTTGAGCTTCATGCTTCGCGGGCGCGGCTCTGTTGCGTCGCACAACAGCCTTGCCCCGACTGCCCGTGCTGCCCTAGCGGTAATCATATGGAAGACGATCAGCCGAGATGAACGAACATTGGCCGGCATCGGTAACGGCATCGCGCCTCGTGGATGTGCTCCGACACCGAGTTGGCAAGGACGAGCGTGCGGCTAGAAAGCATGATTGGTTCACCGCCGCGGCCCTGACCATCCGCGACGACGTTATCGACCGATGGATGGAATCGACCCGCCGCACCTACGCCGAGAGCGGCAAGCGCGTTTACTATCTAAGTCTCGAGTTCCTGATCGGCCGGCTGATGCGCGATGCGCTCAGCAACATGGGGCTGACGGGCGAGATGGCGCAGGCGCTCCGCCACAATGGGCTGGACCTTGCCGAGCTCGAGGACCTGGAGCCGGATGCAGCGCTCGGCAATGGCGGGCTCGGCAGGCTCGCGGCCTGTTTCATGGAAAGTCTCGCGTCGCTCGACATCCCTGCCTACGGTTATGGCATCCGCTACATCAACGGCATGTTCCGCCAGCGGATCGACGAAGGTTGGCAGGTCGAGCTTCCTGAAACATGGCTTGCTCACGGTAACCCGTGGGAGTTCGACCGACGCGAGAGCGCATATCGGATTGGCTTCGGCGGCGAGGTCGTGGCGAAGGGCGATGGCGTCATTTGGGAGCCGGCCGAGGAAATCGAAGCGTCGGCGGTCGACACACCAATGGTGGGCTGGCGCGGCAAGAGGGTCAACACGCTGCGGCTGTGGACGGCGAGCGCGCTCGACCCGATTCGGCTCGATGCGTTCAATGCCGGCGACCATATGGGCGCACTGACCGGGCAGGTCCGGGCCGACAGCCTGGTGCGCATCCTCTATCCCGCGGATTCCACGCCGGCGGGGCAGGAGCTGCGCCTTCGCCAGGAGTATTTCTTCACCGCGGCATCGATCCAGGACATCATCCGCCGACACATGCAGCAAATCGGTGATATCCGCGCTCTGCCGGACAAGGCCGCGATCCAGCTTAACGACACGCACCCCGCGGTTGCGGTGGCGGAGCTAATGCGGATCCTGATCGATGCTCATGGGCTCGATTTTGGTGAAGCCTGGGACCTCACTCGACGGACCGTTGCCTACACCAATCACACGTTGCTGCCCGAGGCGCTTGAAAGCTGGCAGCTTCCAATGTTCGAGCGGCTGCTTCCGCGGCACATGCAGATCATCTACGCCATTAACTCGCGGGTCCTCGCCGATGCGCGCAAAGCGGGACTCGATGGCGACGAGCTTTCGTCCGTCTCGGTGATCGACGAGAATGGCGATCGCAGAGTGCGGATGGCCAATCTGGCCTTTGCCGGATCGCATAGCGTGAACGGCGTCGCTGCGCTCCATACCGAGTTGATGAAGACAACGACCTTCGCCGAATCTTCACAAGGTCTACCCTAAGCGGATCAACAACAAGACCAATGGAGTTACTCCGCGACGCTGGCTGCAGCAGTGCAATCCGGGCCTGATGGCGGCGATCTGCGAAGCCATTGGTGACGGGGTGCTGGACGATTCTGAAAAGCTGGCCGGGCTCAATGCGCTCGCTGGAGATTCGGCCCTCATGAACAAGTTCGCCGAGATCAAACGCGCCAACAAGGTCGCATTGTCCAACTGCTTGCGGAACCTGACCGGCGTTCGCCTCGATCCCGACGCGCTTTTCGATGTCCAGGTCAAGCGCATCCACGAGTATAAGCGTCAGCTTCTCAATCTCATCGAGACCGTCGCCCTTTATGACGAGATCCGCAGCCACCCCGAGCGCGACTGGGTGCCCCGGGTCAAGATATTCGGAGGCAAAGCGGCATCGAGCTATCACAACGCCAAGCTCATCATTAAGCTCGCGAACGATATCGCCCGGAGGATCAATAGCGATCCATCGGTCGCAGGACTCCTGAAGGTCGTCTTCTTTCCCAATTACAATGTTTCGGGCGCTGAGATGATCATTCCGGCGGCCGATCTGTCGGAGCAGATCTCGACCGCCGGCATGGAAGCATCCGGCACCGGCAATATGAAGTTCGCCCTCAACGGGGCGTTGACCATCGGCACGCTCGATGGAGCGAACATCGAGATCATGGAGCGCGTCGGAGAAGAGAATATCTTCATCTTCGGGCTGACCGCGGCCGAAGTCGCCGAGAAGCGCAACAACGGCTACATTCCAAGTGAGGTCATCGGTCGGTCGCGCGAGCTAGCCCAGGCGCTCGAGGCGATCGCTTCGGGGGTGTTCTCGCCTGACGACCCGGGACGTTATGCCGAGCTCATCGGGACCCTCTACGATAGTGACTGGTTCATGGTAGCGGCCGATTTCGACAGTTACGCCGAAACTCAACGCGCGATTGACAGGCGTTGGCTTGACCAAAAGGAGTGGCGGACCAGCGCAGTGCGTAACATTGCCAACGTTGGATGGTTCTCATCCGACCGGACGATCGCGGAATATGCGCGGGAGATTTGGGGGGTGCGTTGAAGCCATCCAAGTCGGCCATCGCCGCACTTCTGGAAGGCACTCACGCCGATCCCTTCTCGTTACTTGGCATTCATCTAGGCCCCAAAGGCGCTCTCGCCCGGGCAGTCCTTCCTGGAGCGGTCAACGCTTTTGCCCACGACCTTGCGGGCAATGAACTTGGCAAACTCAAGCGGACTGATGAACGCGGCTTGTTCGAAGGTTCGGTCAAAGGTGAGCGCCAGCCGGTCAGATATCGCTGCACCGCTGGAAGGCACGAATGGTGGGTGACCGATCCATACAGTTTCGGTCCGGTGCTGGGTCCGGTCGACGATTTCTTGATTGGCGAAGGCACTCATTACCGCCTGTTCGACAAATTGGGCGCGCATCTGATCGATCACGAAGGCGCGAAAGGCGTGCATTTCGCGGTATGGGCACCAAATGCCCGGCTGGTGTCGCTGGTCGGCGACTTCAACGATTGGGACCATCGGAGGCATCCGATGCGGCGGCGGGTCGACACCGGCGTGTGGGAAATCTTCATCCCGGAGATCGGGGCTGGGCAAGCTTACAAATATCGGATCGTCGGCGCTGACGGACAGATCCTGCCGCTAAAAGCCGATCCGTGCGCGTTTGCCTCGGAGCTGAGGCCGAAAACTGCATCCATCACTGCCATTCCCGCCAAGTCGGATTGGGGCGACGACGCGCATCGCGCTTACTGGGCCACGGCGGACCCGCGCCGTGAGCCGATTGCTATCTACGAGGTCCATCCAGGCTCGTGGCAGCGCGACGAACATGGCTGGTTCCTAAGCTGGGACCAGCTCGCCGATCAACTCATCCCCTACGCTCGCGACCTCGGCTTCACGCACATCGAGTTCCTGCCGGTCTCCGAATATCCCTACGATCCTAGCTGGGGCTATCAGACGACAGGCCTCTACGCGCCGAGCGCTCGTTTCGGTGATGTCGCAGGCTTCGCCCGTTTCGTCGATGGTGCCCACCAGGCCGGGATCGGAATTATCATCGACTGGGTCCCCGCGCATTTCCCGACCGACGAGCACGGGCTCATCCGCTTCGACGGGACGGCCTTGTACGAACATGAGGATCCAAGGCTCGGCTTCCACCCGGATTGGAACACCGCCATCTATAATTATGGCCGTCGCGAGGTCTCGAGCTTTCTCGTCAACAACGCCTTATTCTGGGCCGAGCTCTACCATGTCGATGGACTTCGCGTGGATGCGGTCGCCTCGATGCTATATCGAGACTATTCGCGCGCCAAAGGCGAGTGGATTCCTAACGAGCAGGGCGGCAACGAAAATTGGGAAGCCGTCGAATTTCTGCGCTCGATGAACAAGGCCATTTACGGAAGTTGCCCCGGCGTGATCACCATCGCCGAGGAGTCGACCGCGTGGCCTGGAGTTACCCTTCCGGCGCATGAGACGGGCCTCGGCTTCGGTTTCAAGTGGAACATGGGCTTCATGCACGACACGCTGCAGTTCATGGCACGTGACCCGGTCCACAGGCGCCATCATCACAACGACATCACCTTCGGGCTGATGTACGCTTTCTCCGAGAATTTCGTGCTTCCGCTCAGCCACGATGAGGTGGTTCACGGCAAAGGCTCGCTGCTCAACAAGATGAGTGGTGACGATTGGCAAAAGTTTGCGAATCTGCGCGCTTATTATGGCTTGATGTGGGGCTATCCGGGCAAGAAGTTGCTGTTCATGGGACAGGAGTTTGCTCAGCGCCGGGAATGGAGCGAGGAACGTGCGCTCGACTGGGAGCTATGCGACGCTCCAGCGCATGGCGGGGTCCGCAACCTCATCCGCGATCTCAATCGCTGCTACCGAGAGCTCCCCGCGCTTCACGAACGGGACTGCGAGCCTGAAGGCTTCGAATGGCTGATCGCCGACGACGAAGCCAACTCGGTATTTGCATGGTTGCGCAAGGCGCCGGGCGCTCCGTCGGTGGCAGTGATCAGCAACCTCACTCCGTCACCTCGGAATGATTATCGAGTTCCGCTCCCCGAGGACGGGACATGGCGGGAAATATTGAACAGCGACGCCTTGGTCTACGGTGGGAGCGGGGAGGGAAATTCAGGCGCGGTGGTTGCCGTCGGGGGGGCAGTGCATCTGACGCTGCCGCCGCTTGCGACGATCATGCTGCAGTTCGAGGGGTAGAAGCAGCGAGGAGACAATGATGCGTCACTCCTATGGACAACCGCTTGCTCGAGACGCCATGGCTTATGTCCTGGCCGGAGGGAGAGGCACTCGTCTTAACGAACTGACCGACAACCGCGCCAAGCCGGCGGTCTATTTCGGTGGAATGAGCCGGATCATCGACTTCGCGCTCTCGAACGCGCTCAATTCAGGCATCCGACGGATCGGCGTCGCCACTCAATATAAAGCGCATTCGCTGATCCGGCATATGCAACGCGGGTGGAATTTCCTGCGCCGCGAGCGGAACGAGAGCTTCGATATCCTGCCGGCATCACAACGGATCTCCGAGCTTTGGTACGTAGGCACCGCGGACGCCGTGTTCCAGAATATCGACATCATTGGCTCCTATATGCCGCGCTACATGGTCGTCCTCGCCGGCGACCATATTTACAAGATGGACTATGAGTTGATGCTTCAGCAGCACGTCAACTCGGGCGCCGACGTGACCGTGGGAGCATTGGTAGTTCCGCGCCAGGACGCCAGCGGTTTCGGTGTGATGAAGGTCGACGAATCCTCGACGATCATCGACTTCGTTGAAAAGCCCCGAAACCCGCCATCGATCCCCGGTGACAAGGACCATTCCCTCGCATCGATGGGCATCTACGTCTTCGAGACGCAGTTCCTGTTTGACCAACTGCGTCGCGACGCGGACGATCCAAAGTCCAGCCGCGATTTTGGCGGCGACATCATCCCCTACATCGTCAAGCACGGGAAAGCTGTTGCTCATCGGTTCGCGGACAGCTGCATCCGAGCCGCCGAAGAGATCGGGGAATATTGGCGCGACGTCGGAACGCTCGATGCTTATTTCGACGCGAACATCGACCTCACGGACGTCGTTCCCAAGCTCAATCTCTATGATCGAGAATGGCCGATCTGGACCGATCAGATCATCGCCTCGCCAGCAAAATTCGTTCATGACGAACGGGGGCGGCGCGGCTGCGCCATTTCCTCGCTGGTTTCGCAGGATTGCATAGTTTCGGGGGCGACGGCGAACCGGAGCTTGCTCTTCACGGGTGTAAAGATGGGCAGCTACTCAAGCGTCGATGAGGGGGTGATCCTCCCTTATTGCAACATTGGCCGCCATGCGCAGCTTCGCCGCGTGATCATCGACTCAGGTGTGCGAATCCCCGAGGGTCTTACGGTAGGGGAGGATCCGGAGCTCGACGCCCACCGGTTCCGAAGGACGGATAATGGGGTCTGCCTGATCACCACTAGGATGATCGAGCAACTTCAGGACAAGGCGTGACTCTTCGGGTCCTTTCGGTCGCGTCTGAGGCTGCTCCACTCGTCAAGACCGGCGGACTTGCGGACGTGGCCGGCGCGCTTCCTCGAGCGGTCGCGCCGCACGGCATTTCCATGACGACCCTCATTCCAGGTTATCCGTCGGTCATTCAGGCGCTCCGGCGCGTTCGTGAAATCCACCGCTGGGATTCCCTGCTCGGGGAGACTGCACGGCTCTTGTCGGCCAAGGTCGATGACCATCCTTGGCTCATTCTTGACGCACCCGGCCACTTCAAGCGCGACGGCGGTCCTTATTCGGACCCTTCCGGCAAGGACTGGATCGACAATTGGCGGCGCTTTGCGGCGCTCGCTCGCGCCGCGGCGGATCTTGCCGGCGGTGCCGCCAAGCTGGATCGGTTCGACCTTCTCCACGCGCATGATTGGCAGGCCGGACTGGCGCCAGCCTATCTCCGCTTTGCGCCCTTCGGGGACCGAAGCGTTCCGTCCGTCATGACGATCCACAACATGGCCTTTCAAGGGTTCTTTCCGGAGTCTGTCTTTTCCAACCTCAAGCTTCCGCGAAGCGCATGGGCGATCGACGGGGTCGAAAGCTATGGCGGGGTCGGGTTCCTAAAAGCGGGATTGCAGCTCGCCGACCTCGTGACGACCGTCAGTCCCAGCTATGCTGCCGAAATCAAAAGCGCGGATTTCGGAATGGGCCTCGAAGGGCTTGTCGCTGCACGCGGCGACCGCGTCGTCGGAATCCTAAATGGCATTGATCCAGCGACCTGGAGTCCCGAGAAGGACGCGGCACTCAAAGCGAGCTATTCGGCCCGGTCAGTCTCGTCTCGAGCCGCAAACAAGCGCGCGCTCGAGGCCGAGTTTCACCTGGAGCGCGATGACGGTCCGCTCTTCATCATAATCAGTCGGCTGACCTGGCAGAAGGGGATGGACGTGCTGCCCGAGGTGCTCGACCATCTCGTCGGCAACGGCGGTCGTCTGGCGCTGCTCGGTTCGGGCGATTCGGCCATCGAGGATGCCCTACGCAAAGGTGCGGCGCGTCATCCCGGTCGCATCGGTCTTCGCTTCGGCTACGACGAAGCCTTGTCCCATCGCCTGCAGGGCGGCGGCGACGCGATCCTCGTGCCCAGCCGTTTCGAGCCTTGCGGCCTCACTCAATTATATGGGCTCGCCTATGGCTGCGTTCCCGTGGTGGCGCGCACCGGTGGGCTCGCGGACACGATCGTCGACGCCAACGTCGCCGCATTGGCAGAAGGGGCGGCAACCGGGGTGCAATTCAGCGGAGTTCATTATCATGGACTGGCAATTGCGATTAGCCGGACCGTCAATCTTTACCGGGATCGCCGAACCTGGCGAGCGATCCAGAGGAACGGGATGAAGGCCGACTTTTCGTGGACGCACAGCGGAAAGGTTTATGCGGAACATTATCGCCAACTTGCGAAGCAAAAAGAATGAGTGTTGAGGTTCCGACCAAGCCGTTCGAGGGGCAAAAGCCCGGCACCTCCGGCCTTCGCAAGAAGGTTACGACATTCCAGCAACCAAATTACGCTGAGAATTTCATCCAGTCCGTATTCGACGTCGCTTGTCCCTCGCCCGGCGCAACGTTGATCATCGGCGGCGACGGCCGCTTTCACAACCGGCCAGTGATTCAGCAGGCGTTGCGCATTGCCGCGGCCAACGGTTATGGCCGTGTGCTCGTCGGACGAGGCGGCATATTGTCGACGCCGGCGGCCAGCCATCTCATCCGGAAAAACTCCGCTTCGGGCGGGCTTATCCTGTCCGCCAGCCATAATCCTGGCGGTCCTGACGGTGATTTTGGGATCAAATATAATATCGCAAACGGAGGGCCAGCCCCGGAAAGCGTGACCGATGCGATCTTCGAGCGGACCCGAACGATCAATCGTTGGCTGAAAGTCGAATCGGACGACCTCGATCTCGATCGTGTCGGAGTGGCTGAGATTGGGGGAATGACGGTCGAGATTGTCGATCCGGTCGTCGATTATGCTGAGCTGATGGAGCGCTTGTTCGACTTCAGCGCAATTCGGCGGGCGATCGAAAAAGGGATTCTCGGCAGTCTTCGACGCGATGAGCGCGGTGACTGGTCCATATGCGAAGGAAATCCTAGAGCGGCGGCTCGAACTCCCGCCAGTACAGTTCTGGAATGCGTTACCGCTCGAGGATTTCGGCGGTCACCATCCCGATCCCAATCCCGCGCATGCACGGGATTTATATGCGAGAATGATGGAGCCCGACGCGCCGGATTTCGGCGCCGCCTCGGACGGGGATGGTGACCGCAATTTGATCATCGGCAAGGGGATCTACGTGGCTCATCGGATTCGCTCGCCATCCTTGCCGCCAATGCTGCAGCTGGTTCCCGCCTATCGATCGGGCCTTAAGGGCATTGCTCGGTCAATGCCGACCAGCGGCGCTGCGGACCGGGTTGCGGCCGGGCTCGGGATCCCCTGCTTTGAGACCCCGACCGGATGGAAGTTCTTCGGCAGCCTGCTCGACGCCGGACTTGCGACCATATGCGGCGAGGAAAGCGCAGGCACAGGATCCGATCACGTCCGCGAGAAGGACGGATTGTGGGCCGTCCTGTTCTGGCTCAATATCCTCGCGGCGCGCCAAATGTCGGTGAAGCAGCTCGTCGCGGAGCATTGGATGCGGTTTGGCGCGCAACTACTACGCCCGGCACGATTATGAGGCGATTGAGACGGACCGCGCCGATGGCCTGATGCGGGAATTGCGGTCGCGGATGTCCAGCTTGGCCGGCCACGAGGTGCAGGAACTCAAGGTCAGCGCGGCCGACGATTTCGC
>CAWAWT010000080.1:0-17950 GCA_963785855.1 uncultured Alphaproteobacteria bacterium | reverse complement strand
GTTCCTCATCGGCGTGGCGTGAGGGGGGCAAGGGAGAGACAATCCGCTGGACGACGTTCGAAAGCCCCCTTGGCGAGCTGCTTTCATCGCCGCGAGATCGAAGGGCATTTGCAGGCTGACCTTCGACGACAGCGAAGCCTCGCTTCACCGGCTGTTCCCGAACGCGACCATCGTGAAGGACGATGGTGCCCTTCGCGAGTTTGTCGCAGGAACCCTCAAGGCGATCGCGACGCCGCTCGCCGCGCCCGATCTTCCGATCGATGTCGCGGGAACCGCCTTTCAGGAGGCGGTCTGGCGCGAGCTCAGGAGGATCCCGACCGGCGAGACCCGAAGCTATTCCGAAATCGCGGCCGCGATCGGTCACCCAAAAGCGGTTCGTGCCGTCGGCACGGCCAACGGCGACAACCACGTCTCGGTGCTGATCCCATGCCACCGAGTGATCCGTAGCGACGGGTCGCTTGGAGGCTATGGTGGCGGTCTCGATCGCAAGAAGATCCTGCTCGCCGCTGAAGGTCACGCGGTCGCAGAGCCGGAGCTGCCGCTCGCCCAATAGCCACTTGCCATGATTCCTCGTTTCGGCTGAACAATGGCCGAAAAAGGGGACTGAATGCAGCAGCAAGTTGTGGCTCAAGCAGCGCTCGAGAAGCCACTTTGGCGTCGAATCGTCGATTATCCGCTGGTCGCGTTGCTCATCGCGGCGAGCCTTGCCATCGCTGCGACTGCTCTTGGCATCGGCCTCGGCGAGCTCGTCCCGCCGCTCGGGACGGACGGGACCGCGATCGCCCACGCGTGTGCTCGTCATCATTCCGGCTTCTGCTTGTCTACAAATTCATCATCGTGAGGCTCGGCGACCCACGCCGCGACGACCTTGCCTGGACCTGATGGGGCCGCGAAGAAGCTTGGCCTTGGGCTGTTCGTCGGCTTCCTCATCATGGCGGTTGCGGTGTCCATTGCGGCAATCTTCGGGGTCTATCGGATCGTGGGCGCAGGCGACACGTCGCGCCTAGTGCTCGAGATCGTCGGGGTTGCGATCATGCCCGGCCTCACCGAAGAGCTTTTCTTCCGGGGAATCCTGTTCCGCTGGATTGAGGATTTCGGCGGAAGTTGGGCTGCGCTGATCGCTCACTTCGGCGCTGTTTGGGTCTCGCCCACATCATGAACCCCAACGCGACCTGGTTTTCCTCCTTTGCGATTGCGGTTGAGGCCGGGCTGTTGCTCGGAGGTGCCTACATGCTGACCCGCAGCCTTTGGTTTCCGATGGGCCTGCATGCGGCGTGGAACCTCACCCAGGGCGAGATCTTCGACGTCCCCGTCTCTGGCATTGATGAGCACGGCTTGGTCCAGGCCAAGATGGCTGGGCCTACGCTTCTGTCCGGTGGCCAATTCGGTCTCGGAAGCCTCGCTGATCACGATCACCCTCGCGACGACGTTCCGATGATGGATCGTCGGTGGCTCGGCGAAGCGCGGCCTGATCGTTCCAGCCGTACTGGGTCCGTCGCCGCCTCGTGCTTCAGCGCTAAAGGAAACTGTAAAGGTCGACGTCGACGCCGACCCGAACCTTCGCGCTCCAGTCGATCTTCGCCAGCCAATCGCGGATCACGTCCTGGACGTCGAGGGTGCGCCGAGCGTGGACCAGCAGGCGCTGGCGATGGCGGCCACGAAGCATGGCGAGCGGCGCTGGCGCAGGACCGAACACAGCCATGCCTTCGACCTCGGGCGCAGCGTTGCCGATCCTGCGCGCACCGCACTTGGCTTCATTTGCATCCTCGGCCGATACGATGATTGCCGCGAGGCGCCCGAACGGCGGCATCGCGGCTTCGCGTCGAGCCTCGGTCTCGGCGGCGTAGAAGCCCGGAGCGTCGCCCGAGACGAGGGCGGCGATCACCGGTGCGTCGGGGGCATGGGTCTGGACGAGAACGCGTCCAGGCTTGTCGCCGCGACCGGCGCGACCGGCCGACCTGTTGGATCTGCTGGAAGCTTCGCTCGCCCGCTCGAAGATCGCCGCCCGAAAGGCCAAGATCGGCATCGACGACGCCGACCAACGTCAGGTTCGGGAAATGGTAGCCTTTCGTTACCAGCTGAGTGCCGATGACAATATCGATGGCGCCAGCCTCCATCGCGCCGACAAACTCGGCCGCGCGAAGCGGGGACCAGATCGTGTCCGAAGTGACGATCGACGTCCTTGCATCCGGAAATAAAGTGGCGACCTCGTCGGCGATCCGTTCGACGCCGGGCCCGCAGGCAACGAGGCTGTCTTCCTCACCGCATTCGGGACAGGCCCTCGGCGGCGGCATGACATGGCCGCAATGATGGCAAGCTAGCCGATGCATGAGCCGGTGCTCGACCATCCAGGCTGTGCAGTTCGGGCATTGGAAACGGTGGCCGCAATTGCGGCACAGGGTCAGCGGCGCAAAGCCGCGCCGATTGAGGAAGAGCAGCGATTGCTCGCCGCGTTCGAGATTCGTTTCGAGCTCGCTGACAAGCGAAGGCGCGAGCCAGCGCCCGCGCGGCGGTGGGTCTTGAGTGAGGTCGATGGCGCGGATCTCGGGTAGCGAGGCGCCCGCGAAACGCACCGGCAGCGAGACCTCGCGATATCGTCCGAGCTCAACCATGTGACGGCTTTCGATCGGCGGCGTTGCAGTCGACAGAATCACCGGAATGTCCTCGAACTTGCCGCGCATGACGGCGCAATCGCGAGCTTGGTACTGGACTCCATCTTCCTGCTTGAAACTCGGCTCGTGCGCCTCGTCGATCACGATGAGGCCGAGCTCGGGGTAGGGCAGAAACAGGGCCGATCGAGCACCAACCGTCACCGCCGCCTCGCCGCTCGCGACGCCGCGCCACGAACGCCGGCGCTGTGACGAACGCAAATCCGAGTGCCAGGTGACCGGCGCGCATCCGAAGCGGGCCTCGAAGCGCTTGAGAAAAGGCTCTGTCAGCGCGATCTCCGGAAGCAGGACGAGTGCCTGCTTCTTCTCACTGAGACATTTGGCGATCGCTTCGAAATAGACCTCGGTCTTTCCCGAGCCGGTAACGCCATCGAGCAAGACCGGATCGAAGCCCCGTCCGATGGCGGAGGCGAGGCTCGCCGCTGCATCTCGCTGGTCATCGTTGAGATCGGGCGGGGCGTGATCAGGATCGGGACGAGCGAGCTTTCGATCGGCGTCTACCGCGACAGCTTCCAGTGCGCCCGCGTTGACGAGCCCGCGCAGCACGCCGTCGCCAACCTCGGCACGGCGAGCGAGCTCGCGGATCGTCCCCTGCCGTCCTTCGAGGGCTGCGAGCGCCTTTTCGCGCTGCGGGGTCAGACGCTCCGGGATCAGTCCCGTGGCCCGGTATTCGGTGAGTTGCCGAGGTCCCTCGAGCGCCGCCGACGAGGGCAGGACCATTCGCAGGACCGACGCTAGCGGAGCGAGGTAATAATCGGCGGTCCACTCGCACAGCCGTCGAAGCGGCGCCGCGATTGGCGGCACGTCGAGCACGCCTGCAAGCGGCCGTAGACGAGCGTCCGGCACCTCGTTGGTCGGAAGTCGGTCGGCTTCCCAGGCAACACCGAGCAACTGGCGAGGCCCGAGCGGAGCGACCACGATCGAGCCTGGCTCGACCAGCATCTCGTCGGGCACCCGATAATCGAGCGGACCGAGCGCAGCATTGAGAGTGATTACCCGGGCGCGATTGATCGCCGTCTAAATCGAGAGCGAATGGCGGCTTGGCAACCGGCCGTTTCGCTCATGCTACAATGGGCGATGGATCCCAAAGGCAAGCTCGATGCGTTTATTGACAGATACTCGCCCGAAGTCGCTGCTGATGGGCGAACGGCGCTGAAATTTCTCGAGCGACGACTGCCGACGGCAACCCGCCTGGTCTACGACAATTACAATGCCCTGGTGGTCGGGTTTTCACCCGACGACAAGGCCTCGCATGCGATACTCTCAATCGCTTTCTATCCCAGATATGTCAGGCTGTTCTTTCTAAAGGGAATTGATCTGGCCGACCCGGCCGGAATACTCGAAGGCGAGGGGGCTCAGGTCCGGAGCGTTAAGCTGGATCCGGCTTCGCTCATCACAACTGCGGAGGTCATCGCTCTCATTGACGCGGCAATTGAGCTCGCTCGCCCCTTGCCCGCGGTTGGAAAGGGCAAGCTGATCATCAGATCAATTTCGGCAAAGCAGCGGGCGCGGAGGACTTAGCGTCCGCGCTTCTTGCGGTGCGTATCGAAGTCCAGCACTGCATTCTCCTCATCCGGCTGAAGCAGTCCAAGCCGGCGGGCGACCTCCTGATACGCCTCCTCGACGCCTCCGAGATCCTGGCGGAAGCGGTCCTTGTCGAGCTTCTGGTTGGTCTTCATATCCCACAGGCGGCAGCCGTCGGGACTGATCTCGTCGGCGAGTATGATTCGAGCAAAGTCACCGTCCCACACTCGGCCGAACTCGAGCTTGAAATCGATCAGTCGGATTTCGATCGCCGCGAACATGCCCGACAGGAAGTCGTTCACCCTGATCGCCATGTCGGCGATGTCGTTCATCTCGTCCTGGGTCGCCCATCCGAAGCAGGCGATATGCTCGTCGGCGATCATTGGGTCGCCGAGGGCGTCGTCCTTATAATAATATTCGATGATCGTCCGCGGCAGCTGCGTGCCTTCCTCAATCCCGAGCCGCTTCGAGAGCGAGCCGGCGGCGACGTTGCGGACCACGGTCTCGATCGGGATGATCTCGACCTGGCGGATCAGTTGCTCGCGCATGTTGAGGCGACGGATGAAGTGCGTCGGCACGCCGATCGTCTGAAGGGCAGTGAAAATGTGCTCCGAAATGCGGTTGTTGATGACGCCCTTGCCACTGATCGTGCCGCGCTTCTGCGCGTTGAATGCAGTTGCGTCGTCCTTGAAATATTGAATGAGCGTGCCGGGCTCCGGACCCTCGTAAAGGATCTTGGCCTTACCCTCGTATATCTGGCGGCGGCGAGCCACGGTTCGCATCACTCCAACGGCAAATGGAAAGAGCGGCGGCTATAGGCGAGCCGCCGCTCCACCGCAATTCGTCCAGCGCTTACCTCGAGGCGGTTGTTGTCAGCTTGCTGCTGACGATGCGAACCTGCTGAAGACTGCCAGGCTGCAAATATTTTTGCGCGAGCTTCTGGATCTCTTCTGGAGTGATCGAGGAAAGCAGAGACTTCTTGTCGCGAATTCGGTCGAGGCGCTTGGGATTGCTCTGAGCTTTTTCGAGCATCGCGAGCCAATAGCCGTTGTCGCGCAGCATGTTGTCGGCCTTTTCGAGCTCCGGATTTCGGGCGCGCGCGAGCAAGTCTGTGCTCACCGGCTTGTCGCGAAGATCAGCCGCGGCTTCGGCGATCGCCTTCTGGACCTCGTCGGTCTTGTCCGGCGCAACGACAGCCGCCGCCGAAAGATATCCAAATCCGGTGAAGGTGTCGGACATGTCGCTTGAAAGACTGACACCATAGCTATCGCCAAGCTTCTCCCGAACACTGTCCGTCAGCATCACGTCGAGCACGTCCTTGAGCAGCTCGACCCCGATCTCCTCGCGGTAATTGGAATCGTCGGTAGTCGGCCACACGGCCTCGACCATCACTTTGTCTTGAGGGCCCTCGTGGGTCAGCACGATCGGGCTGCGCTCGGTTCTGAAGGCGGCCTTGCGCAGGTCTGCTGCAACCGGCTCATCCAGCTCGCGCGTCGGCAACGCGCCGAAGCTCGATGCAACCGCGGCAACGACTGAATTCTCGTCGACATCGCCAACCACCGTGATCTCAATGGGGGCTGAGGCGATCACCGGAGCGAGGGCCGCCTTGGCCTCGGCGAAATCGCGCTTGGACAGGATGGCGGCGCCAGGAAGCCCGAACCGCTCATCTCCGCCCGCAAGGAGGACTGGAAGGCGCACCGCAGCAACCGCCTCCGGCTGGGCGTCGACCTGCTTTTCCATTACCGGAACGGCGTTGGCCCATTTGTCCGCGGCCTCGGCCGGAAGCCCGGGTCGAGCAGGAAGGCCGCGCTGACCTTCATCTGTAGCGCCAGGTCCTGTGGAGTAGTCGCTCCGGTTGCGATGAACGCATCGTCGTCGACCGCCGCGCCGACGCTGATCACCTTGCCCGCGAGCAATTCCTTAAGGTCGTCCAGCGAGTGCTTCTTGAGACCGCCGACTGCCGAGGTCATCGACAGCATCGGAGCAAGGCCCGGCTCATTTTTCGGAGAGATCGAGCATGCCGTCGCCAGGCGGACGACGAAGCGCACCTTCCCCTTCTCGAAGTCGGTCTTCTTGATATTCAGTCGGACATTGTTCGCGAAGCGGATCGTCCGAACACCGAGATCGGCGATCTTGATGTCGCTGGCAACGCTGCCGAGCTTGCCGAAGCTGTCATAGGCGAAGGCCTCGCTGCTGGTTTCTTTCGGTGCAGCAACGGCGATGGCACGGCTTGCTGTGAACGCGGAAGCTAGCTGGGCATTGGAGATGTCCTGCTTGTCGCTGACGTGCACCAGGGGCGCGCTTCCGGTCCACAATTCGCGGAACGCTGCGTTCACCTGCGCCGTGGACAGAGTTCTTCGCAGATCGAGTCGAACTCGGCTTCGGAGAATTGGGCGTGGTCACGAACTCGTGGGTATCAATGACGCCGAGGATGTGATCGACAAGAGACTTGTTGGTGCGCGTGTCCTGCTGCTCGGCCGCGGCCTTCAGCGCCCCGGTAGTCGCTGCGATCTGGGTCTTCAGCTCCGCCGCGCTGAAGCCGTGCTGAAGTGCGCGCCGGACTTCCTGTTCAGAGGTCGTGAGCGCATTCTTCCAGGCGCCGTCTTTTGCAGCGATTTGAAGAGAGGTGATAAGCGCCGCGTCCTTCTCTTCATCGGTGCCCATCCCTCCACCCAACAAGGCGGAGCCGGGGAGGTTGATGAGCTTTTGCAAACGCCGGTTGAACATCGCGGTCGCAAGCGCCTCAACGATCTTGTGATTGCGTTCGGACAGAGTGTCGGCGGGATCCTTCCAGGGCCGCGCGATGGTGTAGCTGACGGTTGTCGCAACGGCAGGGTCGACGAACGTGTGGAACGAGGCAGGACGGGCGAATCGACCTTGCCACGCGGCAGCGGAGCGCCGGCTTCACCGACGCCATGCCAGTCCGCGAAGGCCTTCTTGATTTTGGCTTCGACAGCGACCGGGTCGGCGTCGCCGACGAACACCAGAGTGGCATTCTCGGGCCTGTAATAATGTTGATAGAGGTTGCGGATTGTAGCGGCGGAAGCACTCTTCAGAACCGCATCGACCCCGATCGGCAGGCGCTTTGGATAGGGTGTTTCCGGAGCTGGAAACCGAGCTGGTCAACGACCTGGTGATATCTGGAAATTGTCGCGGGCCCGCTCCTCGCCGAGGATCACTCCGCGCTCGCGGTCGACCGCGGCGGGATCGAACTTCGTCTCGCTCGCAACTTCGCGAAACAGGAACAGCGCGGTATCGATGTGCTCGGCGTCGGCCTTTGGCAGGTCGAGCATGTAGGTCGTTGCGTCGAAGCCAGTTTGGGCATTGGTGTCCGGACCGAAGGCAAGGCCCTGCCGTTCGAGGATCTTGACCATATCGCCCTCGGGAACGTGCGTGGATCCGTTGAAGGCCATATGCTCGATGAAGTGCGCGAGGCCGCGCTCATTGTCGGCTTCGCCGATCGAGCCGAACGCGATCCGGAACCGCACCGAGGCCGTATCCTTCGGCGTCGAGTTGCGCATGATCGCATATTTCATGCCGTTGGGGAGGACCCCATATTTGATCGACGGATCCGGAGTGACGTCGGTCAGCGGCACGCCCCAGCCATTGAGCGCAGGAGCGGTTGCAGAATGGGCGCTCGCTCCAGCGATGGCGATTACAATGGCCGCGCTGCTGACGCGCGCCAAAAGCGACTTGAAAATCACGAATTGCTCCCCGCACCCCGATTGATTCGGTGATGTGGACCCTAGGGCCGATGCTGATGGGAGCAAGCCCGCTATTCGACAAACAGCTGAATTTATTGGTTAAAGCGCCATGAGCGTCAGGCGCGGTGTCGGGCGACAGGCAAGCACCACGGGGGACAGCGACGCCGCGCATCCCCCGTGATGATCAGTGGAGGGGCCGCTCTGATTTCGAAGACCAGGGCGACTCATATTCGATCCGGTTGAGCACCTGGAAAGCATTGGCCATGGCATGGCCAAGCCGACCAAAGCTGCGTGCAATTGCCGCGTTCAGATCGTTGCGAGCGGCTTGGTAATTGCGGTCGTAAGTCTCGTCGATCATGGCGAAGATCCTTTCGTCCTTGAATTTCGTTTTCAGAGAGCCAGCGGGAAGTCGTCGAGATGGTCGTTCGCTGGGCAGAGAGCCCGCTCGATCAGTTCGAGCCGACGAGCTTCGTCAAGAGCACGCCAGGCGCGCGCCGTGGAGCGGCCGGCGGTGATCTTTTCGACCTGCTCGACAGGGCCGTTTTCGATGAACGCACTGATGCTTTGGCCATAAGCCATGGCGTCTCTCCTCATCTGGTTGTGGGCCGCCGGCGAGAGGACTGGGAAGGGAGGGATTTTTCCCTCGCCGGCGACGTGGTTCTTATCTATGTGAGGAACGCGATTTTCGCCAATCAAACCGTCGACGTAATCAATAAATTAGGCTTATGAGGTAAGTTGATGAGGAGGCTTCCTCCACTAGCTGCGATCAGGGCTTTCGAAGCCGCTGCCCGAACCGAGAACTTTACGGCTGCAGCGGCCGAGCTCGGAATGACTCAGGCTGCTGTATCCTATCAGGTGAAAGGTCTCGAGGAGCGTCTCGGCGCGCCGTTGTTCGTTCGCGAGAAGGGACGGGTCCGGCTAACTCCGCTCGGCTCGCGATTGCTGCCATCGCTAACGAGCGCCTTCGATACGATCGAGGCAGCATTTGCGAGCCACCGCGAGGAAGATGAGTCTTTGCTGACGATTACGACGACACATACCTTCGCGAATACCTGGCTGGCCTGGCGGCTTGGGGCATTCCAGATCGATCATCCGGAGCTCGCCGTTCGCATGACCACGAGCAATGAAGTGGTCGATTTGAGATCGGGCGACGCCGACGTCGCCATTCGCGCCGGCCGGGGCGATTGGGAAGGGCTCGAGCACCATGAATTGTTCAAATCGAGCTTTACTCCGATGGCGAGCCTGTTCTGCATTCGCGAGATCGAGACGAAGCTTGGCCGAAGGCTTGAGCCTCGCGACGTGCCGCATGAGCATCTCATCAATCCGAACGATGATTGGTGGCACCAGTGGTTCAGCGACAATGGCGTTCCGGCTGATGACGGAGTGTTTCGCCGCCCCGGCGTCCGGCTCGACAGCCAGGCGGACGAAGGCCATGCAGCGATGGCAGGGCAGGGTTTCGCGCTGCTCACACCGCTCCTGTGGAAAGGCGATGTCGCGGCGGGGCGCCTCGCGATGCCGTTTCCGGATCGCGTATCGAGTCGCGGCTGGGCCTATTGGCTGGTCTATCCCGCCGAGAAGCGCATGATCCCAAAGGTGAAGCGCTTCCGCGAATGGCTGATGGGCGAGATGGACCGAGCGCAGGCAGACGCCGCGGGCGGATGGCCGCAACCAGTGCAGATCACCGCAGTGGGATAGAGAAGCTGTGGCGGCGCGCGGCGCCGCTTGCTAGGCAGCGCCATGGCCTCAACTGACCTTTCTTCCGTTATCGAAACGCCGTTCGATGCCGCCCTTTCGGAGCGCTATCTTGTCTATGCACTGTCGACGATCACGGCGCGCTCGCTGCCCGATGTCCGCGATGGGCTGAAGCCCGTCCATCGAAGGCTGCTTTGGGCGATGCGACTGCTTCGGCTCGACCCAACCGGCGGCTACAAAAAGTCGGCACGCGTGGTCGGCGATGTCATCGGCAAATATCACCCTCACGGCGACCAGTCGGTCTATGATGCAATGGTCCGCCTCGCGCAGAATTTCGCGCTTCGCTATCCACTGGTCGACGGGCAGGGCAATTTCGGAAACATCGACGGCGATAATGCCGCCGCCTACCGCTACACTGAGGCGCGGCTGACTTCGATCGCGACCCAGCTGATGGCCGGTCTCGATGAAGGCACGGTTGAATTCAGACCCACCTACAATGGCGAAGAAGAGGAACCGGAGGTTTTCCCGGGCCTATTTCCGAACCTCCTCGCGAACGGCGCGAGCGGGATCGCCGTCGGCATGGCGACCTCGATCCCACCGCACAATGTCAGCGAGCTCGTCGACGCTGCGATCGCGCTGATCGAGGATCCCAGGATCGACGACCGAACATTGCTTCAGCATGTCCGGGGGCCGGACTTTCCGACCGGCGGAATCCTCGTTGATGATGAGGACACGATTGCCCGCGCCTACGTGAGCGGAAGGGGATCGTTCAGGCTTCGGGCGAAGATCGAGGTCGAGCGCGAGAAAGGCGGCGGCTGGCACCTCTTGGTCAGCGAGATCCCATACGGCGTTCCGAAGGCCAAGCTGATCGAGCAGATCGCGCAGCTCATCGTCGACAAGAAGCTGCCGATCCTCGCTGACGTAAAGGACGAGAGCGATGACCAGGTTCGACTGATTCTCGAGCCGCGCGCGCGGACCGTCGATCCCGCTCTTCTGCTCGAGAGCCTCTTCCGGCTGACCGACCTCGAGATCCGCTTCCCGCTCAACCTCAACGTTCTCGACGCTACGCGCACCCCGGGCGTCATGAGCCTTAAGGAATCGCTCGCCGCCTGGCTTGAATTTCAGTTCGAGGTTCTGGTTCGGCGTAGTCAGGTCCGGATCGGCAAGATCGACGGGCGTCTGGAGTTACTCACTGGCTTCCTCGTCGCTTACCTCAACCTGGACCGGGTGATCGAAATCATCCGCACCGAAGATGAGCCCAAAGCGGTGATGATGGCCGAGTTTTCGCTGTCCGACCCTCAGGTTGAAGCGATCCTCAACATGCGCCTTCGCTCCCTCCGACGGTTGGAGGAAATGGAGATCGCAAAGGAGCGCGAGGCGCTCGCGAAAGAGCGTGAAGAGCTGGTGAAGTTGATCGAGAGTCCGGCTCGTCAACGCACTCGGATGAAGCGCGACCTTGGCGCCGTGAAGGAGAAGTTCGGTGACGAGCGGCGCACCCAGATCGAAGTTGCGGCCTTAGCTCGCGAGATCGACTGGTCGGCGATGATCGAGAAGGAGCCGATTACAGTCATTCTGTCGCAACGCGGCTGGATCCGAGCGATGAAAGGACATCTCGCCCTCGACCAGGTCGCTGATTTGAAGTGGCGCGAGGGCGATGCGCCGTTCATCCACTTCCACGCCCAGACAACTGACCGCCTTGCGCTTTTTGCCTCGAACGGGCGGACCTACACGCTTTCCGGGGACAAGCTCCCGAGCGCGCGCGGCTTCGGTGATCCCGTGCGGCTGTTCATCGATCTTGAGGCTGAGGTCGAAATCGTCCAGCTGCTTGTCCTTACGCCTGAGATGAAGTTGCTCCTGGCCTCGAGCGACGGGCGTGGGTTCATCGCCGCCGGGGAATCGACGCTTGCAGAAACCCGCAAGGGCAAGCAATTGGTGAACCTTCGTTCCCGATCCACGCTTGCTATCGCACGTCCTATTCCGGACGCTGCCGACACGGTCGCGGTCGTTGGCGAGAACCGCAAGATGGTGGTTTTCCCCCTCTCGGAATTGCCGGAACTCGGGCGCGGGCAAGGCGTCATGCTTCAGCGTTATCGCGACGGCGGACTTCAGCGACGCGATCGCCTTCCGGCTCGAGGATGGTCTTAGCTGGACGCTAGGCGGAGGCAGTGGGCGCACAAGGACCGAGACGGATCTGGCGCCATGGCGTGCCGCACGCGGTGCTGCGGGGCGCATGCCGCCGATCGGTTTTCCACGCAGCAATCGTTTCGATTAAGCGTTAACCAACGTCGGTTAACAACGGCAAATACAACCAAAAAGATACTTCGAATTAACTCCTCTGCCGCATAGACACAGTCATGCAGGCTGCAGCAAACCGGCCGGCGAGTGCAACAAGGCGCCGTCGGGCGGACAATCCGGGCGTGACCCCGCACCGTGCCGGTGCGGATGATACCGGCTTGCTTGATGCATTGCCGATCGCCGCGGCAGTGATCGAAATCTTCTCGCCGATCCCTCACCATCGCGGCCCACAACAGCCGCTTCGACGAACTTGTGACGCGGTCGACCTGTACGGCGGTCGACTGGAACGACGCCAAGTGCTTGAAAAATGGCCAGATTGCCGACCTTCTCAGCAACTTTTTCGAAGGGACTGATGCGCCCGACGAGCTCGATTTCAGCGATGGCGATGGAGTTGCCGCGCAATTCTACCGGATGAAGCTCGCGCCCTTGCCCAAAAGGCACGGATCGCAGCGGCGTTGCCTCCTCAGCGTCGTCGACCGAACGGTCGAATTGCAGGCGGAACGGACGCTTCGGGCCGAGATGTTGCGCGACAGCCTGACCGGCTTGCCCAACCGTCTCGCCTTCAGCGAAGCGATCGAGAAAGTCGGAGAGAAATCGACGCGCGACGTCGACCATGCAGTGTTGATTGTCGACATGCTGCGTTTCTCGCGAATCAATGAATCGATGGGTGGTCTCGCCGGCGATGAGCTGCTGATCACCTTTGCTCGAAGGCTGATCCTCGCGCTCCGCGCAGGGGACGTGCTTGCAAGGACCGGCGGCAACGAGTTCAGCGTGCTTGTTTCGCTTCGCCGCGGAGTTGAGGATGCGCTCAAGGCCGCGGAGCGGATCCAGCAAGTCATGGCTGCGCCGTTCAAGCTTTCGGAGCTCGAAATCCGTGTCGAATGCGCGATCGGCGTTGCTCTCATGCACACGGGCCAGGAGGCCGAAGAGCTGTTCCGCAACGCGCAGTTCGCGGTCAAGCAGGCAAAACTGGTCGGCAAGCCTCAGGTCTATGAGCCCAAGCAGGCGACCGAAGCGAGACGCCGCTTTTCGATCGAGACCGAGCTTCGCCGGGCGCTCGACAAGGATCAGCTCAAGTTATTCTATCAGCCGCTCATCAACCTCAAGAGCGGAGAAGTCGCCGGCTTCGAGGCGCTTGCCCGCTGGACCCATCTCGACCGGGGCGAGATCAGCCCAACCGAGTTCATTCCGGTTGCTGAGGAATCGGGGCTCATCCTCCAGCTCGGCCGGTGGGCCATGGACAAGGCCGCTCAGACGCTCGCCGAATGGGACCGAGCGGCCGGCGAGGTGCTTCCGCTCTACGTGGGCGTCAATCTCTCCGCGATTCAGGTCGCCCGTGACGACATTGCGGCCGTCGTCTCGAGCGCCCTCAAGTCGAGCGGCCTCACCGGCGACAGGCTTACGCTCGAGCTCACCGAGAGCTCGATCGTCCAGGATCCGGTTCGAGCGACACGAGTCTTCGATTCGCTAAAAGCGCTCGACGCAACCGTTGCGATGGACGATTTCGGTACTGGGTATTCGAGCCTGGCCTATCTCCAACGCTTGCCGATCGATGTCCTCAAGATCGACAAGAGCTTCGTTTCCGGGATGATGGTCGACCCCGACGCGGTCGCGATCGTGCGTGCGGTTCTCAGCCTTGCGGAAGCCCTTGGAATGTCGACCACCGCCGAAGGGGTTGAGACGGTCGAGCTTGCGACAACGCTTGCAACGCTTGGATGTGCTTCAGGCCAAGGCTTCTATTTCGCAAAGCCGCTCGAAGCCGGCACCGCGCTCGAATATTGGAAATCGCGCCGCCGCTACGCGGGCAGCAGGTCCGAATAACGTCCGGGACGCCGTGCCTTTGCAGCTTTCGCAAAAGTCTTGCGGATACTTCTCAAAAGCCTCGGATGCCGGCAGTCTGGCGGATGGACCGCGATCCTCAACACCTTCATCGGCGCATTCCTAAGCAGCGCGGCTGCTAACAGTGACGAGGCGAGGCGGAGTCGGGTCCGGCTGGCCCAGGTGATCACCGGGCCTTGCGCGAGTTGGGCGCCGCTCGCGGGGGACCAGACCCGCATATGGTCCTCGGCAAGTGGCATGCCGCAATCCGCCAGGGCTTCCCGAGCGCCCTCCCCATAAAGCCAGGCGGGAGCGACGAAGCCGTCGATCGGCCGGCCGATCACGCCTTCGAGCAGCGCACGACCTTCGGCGATGCGCGATGCTGCATCCTTGCGCGCAAGGCCGAGGAACTCACCCTCTCCTGCAGTCAGAAAGCGTGCGCGAACTTGGTCAATTCTTCCCGAATGCCGGGAAGTATCGCTATGAAAATAGCCGTGCAGGAAGATCTCGATCCCCGATTCGGCCCAATCGCGAAGGCGCTTTGCGAAAGGAGAGCCGGCGACAATTGGAGCATCGCCCCAATGGTTGGGGACGACCAGCATCGCCAATCGCGAGCCGACGTAGGGTTGAAGCAGTTCCATCAGCGTATCCAATTCGCTTTCGAAGCGAGGCGACACGTCGTGAATGGATGCGAGAAGCAGGGGCTTTGGAGCGATCGACACGCGCGAAATCTGGGGAATTTTCCTCGCTCGCGCCAGTCCATTAACAAAGCTTCACTTGAATTTCACCGCCTCTGACCGGCTTCATTTAGTCAATGCGGATCGTCGATGTTTGCGCCTTCTACACGCCCTTCGGAGGCGGCGTTCGAACTTATGCCGGGGCAAAGCTTCGCGCTGCCGCGCGCTTTGGCCACGAGATGATCGTCATCGCGCCGGGCGAACGCCATGAAGTGACGAGGCACGGTCCTGGCGCTTTCCTGGTCACGATCCCGTCGCCAAGGCTCCCGGTCGATCGGCGCTATCGTTATTTCGATGATGAACAACTGCTCCATGCGACGCTCGATTCCTGGCAGCCCGACCACGTCGAGGCTTCGTCGCCGTGGTCGAGCGCGACGATGGTTGGGCGCTGGCAGGGCGCAGCCTCTCGATCACTCGTGATGCACGCCGACCCGCTTGCCGCTTACGCTTATCGCTGGCTCGGCGGAATCGCGCCACAGGGCGCGATCGACCGCTGCTTCGGCTGGTTTTGGCGGCACCTTCGAGGCCTCGGGCAGATGTTCGATACGATCGTTTGCGCGAACGGGCAGCTCGCCGATCGCCTCAGTTGCGGCGGCGTCGCCAATATTCAGACGATCCGAATGGGCGTCGAGGCCGGCCACTTCTCGCCATCGTTGCGCTCGCAGGATTTGCGGAGGGGCGCACTGGCGGGTCTCGGTCTCGAGCAGCATGGCGTCCTCCTCATCGGCATCGGCAGATTTTCGGCGGAGAAGCGATGGGACATCGTGATCCGCGCGGCTGGCGAATGCGGCCGCAAGATGCCGGTTGGCCTGTTGCTCGTGGGCGATGGATCGAAACGGCAAAAGCTCGAAATGATCGCCGAGCAATATCGCAACGTCGCGGTCCTTGGACCGATCCCCGATCGTGGGCAGTTGGCGGCGCTCCTTGCGAGCACGGACGAACTCGTTCACGGCTGCGAATCCGAGACCTTCTGTCTCGTCGCGGCCGAAGCTCGCGCGAGCGGAATTCCAATGATCGTCCCATCGCACGGCGCAGCAGCGGATCAGGTCGTCGCCGGTGCCGGGGCGACCTACAGGGCCGGTCGCGAACGATCGTTGGAAGACGCGATCAGCCGATTCATTCATCGCGGACCCGAGCTTCAGCGCGCAGCTGCCGTCCGAGCGAGCGGCCCCCGAACGATGGACGAGCATTTCGCGGACTTGTTCGCCAGCTACGAAAACCTGGCACCCAATCATTTGATCGGCTCGGGCGCGGTCGCGGTCGGTGGAGGGTCTTCGCTCCTGGACCCGCAAATCGCTCTGAATTAGAATTCAGCCGGCGCCAGCGAGCGCTTCGGTGACGATGCGCTCGAGCTCCTCGCCTTGAGGAAATCCGGCTTGCACCCACCGGTTCTCGATCTCCCTTAGAGTGCGAGCAACGACTGGCCCTTCGACGAGCCCCCGGGCGATGAGCGTTCCTCCCCCGATCGGCAAACGCGGCGGCTTCCATTTCGAAATATGTGAAGCTTCGCTTGGATCGCCGCCGAGGAGGAGGCGATCAACTGCGCATTCCGAGCCAAGGCGATATGCGAGCGCTTGCGGCGAGGACGAAGCTTCGGTCCGCGCCGCGCAGGCGAGCCGCTTCCGGGCCTTGTTCGAGAGCTTCAGGCGGGCAGCGACGGCCAGGGAAATTTCAGGGTCGCTCGGCAGCAGCGACGCCAAGCGGCGAAGAGCGTTGGGAGCAAGACGCGCTTGCTGCTCGGCCGCAATCAGCGAATTCAACTTGGGGACTCGATCCGCTGTGATCTCCGGAAGGACTGGCTCGAGGATAGAGTGATCGAGCATGATCGAGACGGTCGCCGATGGGTCAGGAAGCGCGAGAAGCTTCAACAGCTCGTCCGCGATTCGCTCGCGTGACAGCGCCATGAGGTCGTTCGCTCGGCGAGCGCACGCATCAAGAGCAGCATCGTCCGGCTTGCCGGCACCGAATAGCGCATGGAAGCGGAAGTAACGGAGGATCCGCAAATGATCCTCCGCAATGCGCTTCAGCGGATCGCCGATGAAGCGCACGTGCCGAGCCTCAAGATCGTCGAGCCCACCGAAATAATCGAAGATTTCTCCAGTGACTGGGTCGGCGGAAAGCGCATTGATCGTAAAATCCCGCCGTGCGGCATCCTCTTCCCAGGCCGCAGTGAAGGCGACGGTCGCCCTTCGCCCGTCGGTGACCATGTCACGGCGAAGGGTCGTCACTTCATATGGGTGGCCGTCGCTGACCGCGGTGATGGTTCCGTGGTCGATGCCGGTCGGCACAGCCTTGATCTTCGCCGCCTCGAGCCGCCGGATGACCTCTTCGGGCTGAAGTCGGGTTGCGAGGTCGACGTCGCTTACCGCAAGGTTCAGCAAATCGTCGCGGACTGCGCCACCGACATAGCGCGTTAGACCTTGATCGGCACCGAGCGCTTCGAGCAGCCGTTCCATCCCGCGATGGCGGCGCCATTTCGAAACGTCGATCGTCAGTGCCATTGCAGCCTCCGCGACAAATTGACGATCATCGCGGCTGTGGCTCCCCAGATCCTGCGTTCTTCCCAGACGATCTCGTAATAATGGCGCTGGCTTCCTTGGAATAGGGCGCTCGCGCGGTGCTGGTTGGCAGGATCCAGCACATAAGCAAGCGGGGCTTCGAACAGGTCCGCGACCTCGTGCTCGTGCGGCTCAAGCGGAAGGTCCGGCGGGATGACGCCGAGCACCGAAGTCACGATGTAATTGGTGATGGTTCGATAAGGTTCGATCGTGCCGACCAGTTCGACTTGCTCTGGACCGAGCAGGATCTCCTCCTGCGATTCTCGAAGCGCTGCAGCGATCGGTTCTTCGTTTGGCTCGACCCGCCCCCCGGGAAAGGCGATTTGCCCAGCGTGTGTGCGAAGATGCTCGCGCCTAAGGGTCAGGATAACGCCGGGGTCCGCTCGATCGGTGACGGCGATGAGGACCGCAGCTTCCTTGGATGGATGGGCGCGAAGTTCGGGATGATCGCCTTGAAGCGGCGCCTGGGCAGAAGGTGCAGCGAGCGCGGCGCGCAATCTTTTGGCAAGGTCGCTCATTCGGTCGCTTCCAAGGAGAAGAACGCGCCGCCGCTCCAGATGCCAGGCGGATCGCCACCTTCGGCGAGGGCCAGCTCAGCAAGCTCATAATATAGGGCGCGGGAAAGCTCAGCTTCGAGTCCATGTCGAACGAGGAGTCGGGGCGAGGGACCCTGGCTCGTTGCGATGATCGCAAGCGGATGAGCTGCGCTCAGGACAATTGCGTCGCCGCTGTCGAGGCGAAATGCGATTCGGCGGTCGCGCCCTTTGCCTTCAGATCGCATCTCGATCGCCCGGAAAGCGGTGACGTCGACATCGATGTCGAGTTTCTCGACCGGCGTGACAAGGACATGACGGCCATCCGGCTCGCGCCGGAGCACCGTCGAAAACAACCGCACCATCGCCGGACGCAAGATTGGCGCACCGTTATGGAACCAGGTTCCGCGGCCCCGCCGG
>CAWAWT010000079.1:0-13888 GCA_963785855.1 uncultured Alphaproteobacteria bacterium | reverse complement strand
GCCGCACGCCGGCTGCCACATTGGTCTGACAACGCCCGGAATAGTTCAGACGCCGCTGACGAGAACGTCGATCGCATTCGTGATCTCAAACGAACGCTCCGCAAGCGACGCAATGACTTCCCCCAGTTCGCGACGCCTTACAGCGCCTGCAGACTGCGTCAGCATGACGTAATCTTCGCCTCGGATCTTTAAGACCGGATTCAGCCCGCTCACCGCCGGCGGAGCGTCGGAGCGTGGCACGAGAGGTGCAACGAATCGGCTGTCAATCTGACTGAGCAGATCGGACTGGCAATCGACGACGAGGGCACTTCCAAGGCGATAAACTTCGAATTGAGCCATTTAGAACAAGCGGGATTTCTCTAGCGGAAGGCCGTGCTCCTCAACGTACTCGTTATAGGAATCGAATGCGGCGCGGTTCTCCTCCACCCATCGTTCTGACCGGATTTTCGCGACGGCCTGTTCTAGTCCCCGAGCCGCAGCGAGCGATATGTTCACCCCGAGTTCCTTCGCTTCATCAACGAGAGCTGCGGCAAGCGACAGGTTCGTCGCGCGCGTGGACGCGCGACTAGACCGCACTGAAATACGAGGGTTAACCATGCGCATGATCTATGCGCATCATTCTATCGTGTCAACGCCGACGGATGGACAGCAACACGTGAGCCCCCAAGCCATTTTGAGCCGATGACTCGAACTCATTTCACATGCCGTCGGCTGCGGTGCGCTCGTCGACCTTTAAAACTAGGAAGGTGGCATAACACTTTCCTAATGCTGTTACGCAACAGTCGTGGACGGCCAAAGCGAATTGGTGCGATCGATGACCTTGTGCGCGTCGGGAGCGTTCACGAACACCTTTGCCCCAAGCGGTTCAAATGGTTCCGAATGCGCGGACAGAGGAACGCGCCCAACGACGCGGTGCGTCGCCGGATCAATTATCGCGAAGCCGCCGGAGCCATAACCAGCGACTAGATGACCATTTCGAATGTCGATGCAAACATTGTCCGTTGTCCGCCCCGAGGCTGATTGCCGCGACCTTGTGCCGATCTGACGCGCGGTAGAGCGTCACCAAGCGAGCAGCCTTGGGCACCCGACGATTGGATGCTAGGGCGCCGACATGCTGACCATCAACGGAATTACGGTCCGCCTCGGCGGGCGGCCGATACTTGAGCGCGCATCCGCCGCGATCCCGCCGGGAAGCCGCGTGGGGCTGATCGGCCGCAACGGCGCCGGCAAGTCGACGCTGATGAAGGCGATCATCGGCGAGCTCGATCCCGACGAAGGGTCGATCGAGCTGCCGCGCCGGACGAGGCTCGGCTATATTGCCCAGGAAGCGCCTGACGGCGTCGCCAGTCCGTTCGAGACCGTTCTCGCCGCCGACGCCGAGCGGGCGCGCCTGATCGTGGAAAGCGAAACCTGCGCCGATCCACACCGGCTGAGCGAGGTCCACGAGCGGCTGCTGGCGATCGACGCCTACAGCGCTCCGGCGCGAGCCGCGCGGATCCTGCTGGGGCTGGGCTTTGACGAGGAGATGCAGGCGCGGCCGTCTCGACAGTTATTCGGGCGGGTGGAAAATGCGCGTCGCTCTTGCGGCCCTGCTGTTCTCCGAGCCGGACCTGCTGCTACTCGACGAACCGTCGAACCACCTCGACCTCGAAGCGACGCTGTGGCTCGAGAATTTCCTCAAGAGCTATCCGGGGACCCTGCTGGTAATCAGCCACGAGCGCGACCTCCTCAACAACGTCGTCGACAGCATCCTGCACCTCGAGCGCGGCAAGATCACGCTCTACAGCGGCGGCTACGACAGCTTCGAACGGCAGCGGGCGGAACGAGCGGCGCAGATCGCCGCCGCTCAGGCGGCGCAGGACGCGCAGCGCGCACGCTTGCAGGACTATATCGCGCGTAACAGCGCTCGTGCATCAACCGCCAAGCAGGCGCAGTCGCGCGCCAAGATGCTGGCGAAGATGCAGCCGATCGCGGCGATGGCCGACGACCCGAGCCTGTCCTTCGACTTCCCGAGCCCATCGGAGCTGAAGCCACCGCTGATCACGCTCGACATGGCGGCGGTCGGCTACTCCGATACGCCGGTGCTGCAGCGTCTGAACCTGCGCATCGACCCCGATGACCGCATCGCGCTGCTCGGTCGGAACGGCAACGGCAAAACCACTCTGGCGCGACTGCTGGCTGCGCAGCTGGCGCCGATGGAAGGGAGCATCACCGCGTCGAGCAAGATGCGCGTCGGCTATTTCACGCAGTACCAGGTCGAGGAACTGCGGGGCGACGACACGCCGCTGCAGCACATGACCCGGGCGATGACCGGCAGCACGCCAGGGGCAGTTCGCGCGCAGCTCGGGCGTTTCGGCTTCTCAGGGGACAAGGCAACGACGCACGTCGCCAAGCTGTCGGGCGGAGAGCGTGCGCGGCTGGCGCTGGCGCTCATTACGCGCGACGCGCCCCACCTGCTGATCCTCGACGAGCCGACCAACCACCTCGACGTCGATAGCCGCGAAGCGCTCGTTCAGGCGCTGAACGGATATGACGGAGCGGTGATTATCGTCAGCCACGATCGCCACATGATCGAACTCACAGCCGATCGGCTGGTGCTCGTCGAGAATGGCGGCGCTAGCGAATATGGCGGCAGCGTTGACGATTATATCGACCTGGTGCTCGGCCGGAACCAACCGCCCGCACAAGCCAAGCTGAAGCAACCCAAGCCTGACCGGAAGGCGGCAGCGAAGGCTCGCGAAGACGCGCGCGCGCTCAAGAAAGCGGCCGCGGAGGCCGAGGCGGCGAGCGCGCAGCTGATGGCACAATGCTCGGCAATCGACCGCGCCATGTTTGATCCTGCAAGCGCACCTCCTGAACTGACGAGCCTGCCGATCAGCGAACTGAGCCGACGCCGCGCGAAGATTGCCGCGCGAGCTCGAGGCCGCCGAGGCGCGCTGGCTCGAGGCGAGTGAGCAGCTCGAGAAGGCGGCGGCCTAACCTGCCTTCGATTGCCGCGGGTTTTTTCTTGGGCCTCGGTTTTTCATGAGCGAGCTCCGGCCGATACGTCGAGCTCTGTTCGCGTGGCGGCGCAAGTTCGATAACCAGCCCCTGGTCCTCGGGCGCGATTGTCGCCCGGCGGAGCGCCTTCATGAAGCCAGCCGTGGCTCGCTCGCTGACCTGGAAGTAGCTCTCATTGGCGGCGATCCGGATCGCGCCGACGTCTGCCCGGCCGACGTGACCGTAACGGCAGATGAGCGGAAGCAGCCATCGCGGATCAGCATTGTGCCGTCGGCCGGCATTTAGTCGGAACCAGCTGGCGCCTTCGAAGCCGGCGCGTGAACCGGCATCCGCTCCGCGCTCCGGTCGCTCGCCTGGTGCGAGCACGTCCTCCGGTGCAGGCATGTCCCTGCGCAGCGACTTCACGAGCGCGGCAGCGATCGCTTCCGGCGGCAGAGTTTTTGCGAGTTCTCCGCGCGAGTACGCGATCATCCTCGTCGAGATCGACTGGAGCGGACACGTCGACCAGGAGCCGCTCGCGATCCTTGGCGCGGATATCGGCGGGTGTCGGAGGAGAGATCCACTCCGCGTCGATGCGAGCGGCGCGCAGCATGGCTTCGACCCGCTTCCGCCGCTGGTACGGCACGATCAGGATAGCCGTTCCCTTGCGTCCGGCGCGGCCGGTGCGGCCTGACCGATGTTGCAGCGCTTCGGCATCGCGCGGCAGCTCGACGTGAATGACGAGTGAGACCGACGGCAGGTCGATTCCGCGCGCCGCGACGTCTGTGGCGACGCAGACCCGCGCTCGCTGGTCGCGCAATGCCTGTAGCGCGTGATTGCGTTCATTCTGGCTGTGCTCGCCCGAGAGCGCGACCGCATCGAAGCCGCGTTCGGCCAGGCTCGCGTGAAGTCGGCGCACAGCCTCGCGTGTCGCGCAGAACAGGATTGCCGTCTCCGGCTCATGGAAGCGAAGCAAGTTGACGACGGCATGCTCGACATCCGTAGGTGAGACTGCAACCGCCTGATAGGCGATGTCCTGATGTCCCTGATTGTTGTCGCCGTTTCGATCCGCAGCGCGTCTTTCTGGTAGCGCCTAGCGAGCGCCACGATCGGTCGAGGCATCGTCGCCGAGAAGAGCAGCGTGCGGCGCCCCTGCGGCGTCGCATCGAGGATTTCTTCCATTCCTCGCGGAAGCCCATATCGAGCATCTCGTCGGCCTCGTCGAGCACAGCTACACGCAGGGACGACAGATCGAGCGCGCCGCGTTCCAGATGATCGCGAAGCCGACCGGGTGTGCCCACAACGATATGCGCTCCGCCTGCCAATGCGCGACGCTCCTTCATCGGGTCCATTCCACCGACGCAGGTAACCACGCGCGCGCCGGCGTTCGCGTATAGCCAGTCGAGCTCGCGACTGACCTGGATCGCGAGCTCGCGTGTCGGCGCAACTACCAATCCAAGCGGCTCACGCGAGAAGGGCAGTCGCTCAGCCTCCAAGAGCTGCTGTGCCATCGCCATTCCGAAGGCGACCGTCTTTCCTGATCCGGTCTTGGCGGACACGATCAGGTCGCGCCCGTCGGCTTCTTCTGCGAGCACCGCGGACTGGACCGGGGTGAGCTGCTCATAACCGCGGGCGGCGAGGGCTCCGGCGAGCGCTTCATAGATTTGGGGGTGTTGCATCGGCGTCCAGTACCCGCGCCCGTCGATCTTAGCGACCGCTTAGGCAGGCTCGAACCGCATTTCACATAAAATCGCTTGTCGCGCCGCTGCGCTAATGCCCGCATTCGATTGCCATTGCGGGCCGCTGCGAGTTCGGAGAGCGTGGCGTCAGGTGGAGGGGCCGCGATGGGTCGAAAACCTATGTTCGACGGTTAGAAGATCGTATGCCTTCGATATCCTTCCGAATGATCGCAGCTGCGATCACGATTGCGGTCTCCGGCTGTGGTAGGGACCCCGTTAAGCCGAATCCAGCGGCTCCTCCTCTGCAGCCGATGGCGTTCTTCACTGGGCGAACCCACGGCGACGGCGAACTGGCCAAATTGCTGAGCAATCCGGTCAGGGTAAGCGTCGACAGCATCGGACGAAGGCAAGGCGACACCCTCATTCTCGACCAGACGATTCGCGAGGGCCGGTCGGCCCCGAGCGTCAGACGCTGGACGATGAGAGCCGCTGGGCCAAACCGTTACTCCGGCACCCTCACCGACGCGACTGGTCCGGTAACCGTCATCGTCTCGGGCTCGCACGCCGATATCCGGTACAGGACAAAGTCCGGTGTCGACATCGCGCAGCAGCTCGTGCTGCAGAGCGACGGAAAAACCATTTCCAACCGCCTCCGCGCGCACAAGCTCGGGGTACGCGTGGCGACGCTCAACGAGACGATCCGCAAGGAGGACTAAGCGTCGGCGCCGCCGGGCGGCTCGATTCGCCGAGCACCCAAATTGAATGGAAAGGGTTGCCCGGTCGAAGACCAGGAGATCAGATCGAGCCTCGATGGCCACTGTCGCCGTGGAGTTATTTGGCGTCACGAAGCGCGTTGTCTCGCGTTCATGCGACCAAATCGGACAACCGTTCGTTCTCTTCTTTGAACTCACCGGCGCTTTTCGCGTGAGATGCAGGAAATCCAATGATGATGATCGCTAGATTTGCGGCCGCTGCGGCGGCCTTCGGCTGTGTCGCGGCTCCCGCCGCTGCGCAGTCTTATGGGCAACAGACTTATCCGCAGCAGTACCAGCAGCCATATCCGCAGCAGTACCAGCAAACATATCCGCAGCAGTACCAGCAGCCGTATTCGGGCTATGGTTACAATCAAGGGTATCAACAGAACACGGTAGGGGCGATCATCGATCAGCTTCTCGGCAACCGTTACAATGTGACCGATCGCCAGGCGGTCTCGCGATGCGCGAGCGCGGCGATGGCGCAGGCTGCGACGCGGTACGGCGCCAACGGTTATGAAAACCGCTATGGGGGCCAATACGGGCACGCATATGGTCAGTCCTACGGTGCGTCGAGCATGCGTGTGACATCGATCACTGATGTCCGGCGTCGCGACAACGGCCTTCGCGTGTCGGGGCTAATGAGCTCGGGCTATGGCGGCCAGAACGGCTATCAGAACCGCGGTTACGGCGCGCAGCGGCTCAGCTTCCGCTGCAACGTCGACTATCGCGGCGCCGTCACCAACATCCGCATCGGTGCAAACAACGGCTACCGCCGCTATTAAGCAGTGAAACGCGGCGCAGCCGTCATTCGGCTGCGCCAACTTTTCCAGAGCCGAGAGCAGGTGTCTCCGATACATCTAATCGTGGGGTCTGTGCCGAATATCGGAAACGTGTCGGAGGACGCGCACCGGCCCCTTACGGCTGTGATCAGGCCGTCCGTGTGGCTGAGAGCTCGTCGCCGACATTTCATGGCGCAGCCCCTCGTGTACCCGTTGCGACGCCAGGCGCAGTGACGGATTTCAAAAAATGCGGACGCCGCGTGATCACGCGGCGGCGTTGTTTATGGCCGGACCCGCGAAGCGGGATTGCCGGCGCTCCCTGCTAGGCCCGCCGCGGCGGGCCGCAACCCGGCATTTGGTGCCGGGTCCTCCACCTTGTTGCGGCCTTGGCAGGTGCCGCCCGCCTCATCCGTCGGGCCTCTTCGCTCGCTTCTCGCCGCCCATCCCACTTCGGGGTTCCGGTGCGGTGTTGAAAGGAGCGAAGGGAGAAATGGACAGCGGAGAAATGGACAGGGATGAAGAGCGGCTTGAGAGGCTCGAGGACGCGCTCGCAAGAATGCCGCGAAGGCAGCGCGAGATCTTCCGCGCTCATCGGCTCGGTGACATGTCCTATGAAAAGATCGCGGGATGCACCGGCCTTTCGATCAGTGAGGTCGAGCGGCACTTGGCAAAAGCCATCTACGAGCTTTCAAGAGCGATCGATGGCCGTCCGCTTCGCTGGTGGAACGATGGTTCTGACGGGGGCCAGATCATGGGGTCGGATGGACTTAAAGTCTTCCTCTGCCTCGCCTTGCAGCAAGTCATACAGGCCCTAGGATCGATCTTTCAAAATGTTGGTGTGGCACGGCCCCCAGCGGCATCGCAATGTGCCAAGGTGAGGTCGTTGTAACACTCACAAAGGAAGCCGTCCGTGACAGACATTATCCGCATCGGCCTCGATACGTCAAAGAGCCTTTTTCAGTTGCACGGCGTCAATGCCGCGGAACAACCAGTGCTTCGCAAACGGCTGCGTCGCGCCGAAATCGATCAAGTTCTTCGAGAAATTGCCTCCCGTGGTGGTCGCACTCGAGGCTTGCGGTGCTTCCCATCACTGGGCCCGCCTGCTGCGCTCCTTTGGGCATGAGGTGAAACTGATCGCACCGCAGCTCGCCAAGCCCTATGTCAAACGCGGCAAGAATGACGACTGGCTGATGCGCACCGATCTTGATCATCTTCCGGCAGGAAAGCAGCGCGAGCTCGAGCGCGTGGTCCAGGTCCTGTTCGAGGAGTTCGACGAGGCACGCAGCCTTGCGACCCAGGACTGGAAGAAGAAGGGCCGGGTTCAAAAGATCATTCTTTATGGCTCCTATGCTCGAGGCGGATGGGTCGATGAGCCGCATACCGCCAAGGGCTATCAGTCCGACTTCGATCTTCTGATCATCGTCAACGACAAGCGCCTGACCGACCGGGTAGAATATTGGGCGCGGGCCGAGGAGCGGCTGAACCGCGAGCTCGCGATCACGAAAACTCTGAAGACCCCTGCGAACTTCATCGTCCACACGCTTCACGAGGTGAACGATGGCCTTGCCCATGGCCGCTTCTTCTTCATCGATGTCGCTCGCGATGGCATCGCGCTTTACCAGAGCGATGACAGCGATCTTGCCGAGCCCAGGCCCAAGACGCCCGACCAGGCGCTCGCGCTGGCGAAGGAATATTTTGAAGAGTGGTTTCCAACAGCAACGCAGCGCTTCGAACTAGCAAGGATCGCAGGCGAAAAAGGGTTCTTGAAACCGGCTGCGTTCGACCTCCATCAGACGACAGAATATCTCTACCATTGCGTGCTCCTGGTCGTGACCTTCTACACGCCGCATATCCACAACTTGGGCTTCTTGCGCACGCAGGCGGAGCGGCTCGACCGTAGGCTCACTTACGTCTGGCCGATGGAGACGCGGAAAGAGCGCGCGATGTTCGAGAAGCTCAAGGACGCCTACGTGAAGGCTCGCTACTCAAAGCATTACCGAATCTCGGAAGAAGAGCTGGCTTGGCTCGGTGCGCGGATCGAGGAGCTTGGAAGTGTGGTTCAGACGATCTGCATGGAGCGGATTAAAATCCTTGAGACCGCCGCCGGGATTCGGACTCAGTCGGCGGCGGATTTGGCAGTGAGCCTTCCCCGCTGCTCCAAGGCTCGGCGCCGCTGGAAATAGTCTGCCAAGAGCGAACAGCCCAAGGCCCAAACACTGCCCACGCACCAACCTGCTGCGACATCGGTTGGCCAGTGAACGCCCAAGTAGATCCGAGAGAATCCCACGACAAACGTTAGTAGGATCGCAGCGCCGATCAGATAGATCCGGACCGCCTGGCTGTCTTCGGTTTCGGCAAGCATCGTGCCTAGCGTAAGGTAGGTCACGGCTGAGTTCATCGCATGCCCGCTAGGGAAGCTGGCGGACGTAGCACTGACCAGGTGGCCGACCAGCTCTGGTCTGGGCCGCTCAAAGAAGTTCTTCAGCACCGCGCTCAGAATTGCGCCCCCAGATACCGCGCCAACCACGAATGCTGCGGTCGCCGGGCGCCTCGCTGCCACGAGATACGCTGCCACGAGTATTGTGAGCAACGTTAAGATCGTGCCGCCGCCCAGAGCGGTGATCTCCGTCATCGCTTTGACGAGCCACTGTGGACCAATGGGCTCTCCTGGTCTTCCCGGCACGCGCAGCCCAAGAAGGATTGCTCGGTCCATAGTCATCGTCTCGCCTTCGCTAACTTCAGTCGCGATGCGCAGGAACATGAATAAGCCAAGCGCAAACATCGCGAGCAGTACGAGCAAGCGTGACTCGAGACGGAATAGCGTTCTCGTCTGTTTTCCGAGCCGGGCAATAACGCCTCCGCCTCTAGATCTGTCGATTGGCATCACGCGAAGGGACTCCGTCAATGGCTCGTCTGAGGTTCATTTTGAAATCGGGGGGCTGAGCCGACTGGACCTAACTTGCGGCGCTATGAGGTTCCTCGCGGTCAATCTGACTTACCGTTAGGTACGTGACTAGTGCGACAATTGTCGCCAAAAACACGGCACTGACGAGGGTTGTCGACATGGCCAATCCGCCATCCTTGCGTGTTTGAGTTAGGAAGTCACCGATCGAGGCGCCGAGCGGCCGGGTCAGCACGTATGCCGACCAGAACGCGAACACGCCGTTCAGCCGCAAGGCGTAATAACCCAGCGTGATCAGGGCGATAAGTCCGCCGAAGATCAGGCCGGACAAAGCATATCCGAGGCCCAGTTGCTCTGACACCAGATCGCCGGCAGCCGTCCCCAACGCGAAGGTGAACAGGATTGCAGCCCAATAGAACGCCTCGCGCCGCGTGGTCGTGATCGCGTGAATCGAAAGCGTATTTTCGCTCCGGTACCACGCGAAGAAGGTGATCGCCAACGCGGCCGTGAAGATTGCCGTTGAGGTATAGAGACTGACGCCGAAGTTATCCGTCAGATTGTCCGTGATGAGCGTACCGACAACGCTAAGAAATACGACTGCTATCCAATACACCCAGGGGACGTAGCGATCTTGGCGAAACTGAATCACCAAGGCGACCACGAGAAGTAACGCTGCCAGCAGCGAGGTAAGGGTCAGCCCAAACCCGAGATTGAAATTCAGGAAGTCAGCGCCAGTCTCACCGACGGTCGTTGCAAGGATCTTGATGATCCAAAAGAACAGCGTGACCAGTGGAACCTTGTTGAGCATACGGCGATCGACGTCGGAAATCATTATGTCTAACCTTTAGGGGAATGCCAGGTAACGGGACTGGACCTAGGGGCGTTCCAAGATTGACAAGTTGTAATTGGCCGAGCGAGATTTCTTTCCGGCAGGCATTTCGTGAATAGCTTGTAAGCAATTGCCTTAGGGCAAAGGAGCACGACCATGGATATCGGATCGATACTGAATCAGGCGGGTGGCGTCAGCGCAATTGCGCGCGAGCTCGGCGTCGACGAATCCGCCGTCGAGAGTGGCGCCGGAGCGCTCCTTCCGCACGTCGTAAGAGGCGTCGAAACTCAGGGACTTCCCGGCAGCATCGCAGATGCCCAGACGGATGATCCTCAATCGGTCGATCCGCAAGTGGACGATCCTAGTCAGAGTGGTGGAACGGGCGGCGCGATCGGCGGGCTTGGCGGCATGGTCGGCGGCCTGATGGGCGGCGCTGGCGGGGGTGGCATCCTGGGCAGTCTCATCGGCGGCGGGGTTGGCAACCAGATCCTCGGGCACATCTTCGGCTCGAAAGACACAAGCCGCGACGTCGCGACTCAAGCGTCGCAGCAGAGCGGCGTCGACACGTCGGTGCTAAAGAAGCTTTTGCCGATCGTGGCAGGAGCGGTGGCAATGCACTACATCACCCATCGCGACCAAGGAGGTGCGACGGTTTCCACCAGCAATCAGGGGGCTGGCGGGATCCTTGGATCGATCTTGGGTGGGCTTGGCGGGCAGTAAGGCTCGGGTCTCGCGCCGCTGCAGATCGCATTCTCGTCCGCAGTGTTCGCACGGTTCAAATTCCGTCAGGACGTTGCCTAATGCGCGGTCTCCTTGAGAGCAGCGTGGTCTCCCCGACGTGAGCAGCATTGCTTGAGACCTCAGTAGACGATTGGCCGTCGCGCTTCCCTTTCTCGCTCCGCGAAACGGGCCGCGCGCTTAATTGCGGGCTTAAAGATAGCCGCGAATGAACGTGCGCAACGACGGCCGCCAGAGGGAACGACTGAAGTGACAAAATGTCAGCGGTTCGAATGCTAGCTGCCTATCCGTTGTGAATGCCCTTCACAGGGATTGAAGCGCGGCATCGTTAAAACATCGGCTTTCAATCGGCAGCCCATCATTCGCTGCTACTCCCGAAACGCGCATCCTCTTCGTCGGGCGAAAAGAATTCCGCCTGGAAAGAGGAGGATGTTATGTTCACTGTCCGCAAAGTCAGCTGCGCGGCGGCAATCGGGGTCGGTGTGATCCTCGCCGGTGCTGCGATTGCATTTCCGCTGGCGCCCCAGTGGCGAGTGCCCGCCAATCTCGAAGCGCTGCCGCATTCGTCGCCCAACATCAACACCCCAGCCGTGGACGGCTGTGCGAGCTTAGCCCCCAATGGTTTGGCGATCGCGTTTACATCCAACCGAAGCGGCAACTTCGACATCTATTTGGCTACCCGTCAAAACCGGACAGTGGGCTTCGGAAATCCGATTCCGCTGCCGTCGCCAATCAACACATCGGCCGATGAGGCTTGTCCAACGCTGACGTCAGATCGACTATATTTCTCGAGTGACCGCGACGATCCAGCATACGACCTGTACGTGAGCAAGCGGATGGGTTCAGGCTGGTCAGCGCCACAGCGGCTCAGTCCAAATATCAATACGCCCGGCATGCTCGATGAAAGCGCTGCTCCCTATTTTTTCGGCGGCCACCAAATATTGATTTTCTCCAGCCGAAACGTTGATGGAAGCGGTGGCAAGATCTACCAAAGCGTCGACGGCGGCCCGAAGACGCTTGTACAAGGTGGGGTAAACAGCACTGGGAGCAACGATCGTCCAAGCATCAGCGCGGATGCCAAAACGATTTACTTTTGACTCGGATCGCTATGGGACGCTTGGCGGCCCCGACCTCTACTATGCAACGCGACCGATGCCGTGGGGTGCATTTGGGCCCGCAGTTCACTTAACAAACCTTAGTTCGCCAGCATTCGATGCCCGACCATTCATCAGCGCGGACGGGACGATGCTGACATTTTCGTCTTCCCGGACAGGAAGCACGTCGCCAGCGCCAGATATTTGGTTCGCGACGCGATAACAGCGATGCCGAGGCGCGCGAAGGATTTGGCCTATGCAACCTCCGCGCGCCTTCAGGCGGCAATTCCGGGCGCGGCGCTAAAAACCCTTTACGACGCCGAACTCGCTCTTTGTACGACGGTAGGCGTAGAATACGATCGTGCTCCTGTTGCGCTTCATTGTGAAGCGCATTCGCCGAGCGAAACCACGCCACTGCAGCTGGCGGAACGACCCGCAAACTCGCGAAGCGCTCGGATCTCTTGTCGGGAAACAGCAAGAATTGTTTGTCGGCACGGAGCTTGCCAAATTGCGCTTCCGCAGTGAGGGTGAATCGCGCCATCCGAGCAGCCGTACGCGCCGACCAGTCGTTGAAAAACCGGGTCGGCTAAAGCCTGCCGGTCGAGTGATAAATGGGCGCCGTTTCCCGTTTGGGGGATAGCGCGCGCTCAATCTCGGCGCGCGCGAAATAGCCTTTCCTGCACGTCGATCGGCCGCCGCCGCTGCTGCAAGCGCAAACAAGTAGCAGGAGCGCGGAAGCTATAGCCGGGAATGAGAAGCTGCGGGTCATCTTGGCCTCCTTTCGAGTGGGAGGGCCAAGCTTGCTTAAAGGCATCTCTAATGGGATGATGATGTCCTAGTGATTTGCCGATGATTTGCCGATTGTGCCAGGGGCAGGGCTGGTGAACGACGCGGTTCGAGTTCCCAGTGATGGGTTTCTGACCGTGGCAGAGCTTGCGGCGCGCTCCGATTTCACGCTTGGGCTCGCTGTCATCAGCCCATCAAGTCGCACAATTGCAGGACCTGGCGGCACGGCCGACGTAGAACCGCGGGTCATGCAAGTGCTAATTGTGCTCGCCGAAGCCGCTGGCCAGGTCGTCACTCGGGGGACCTTGTTCGACCGCTGTTGGGGCGGTGTCTACGTTGGCGACGACAGCCTCAACCGCACAATCGGAGCGATTAGAAAGTTGGCGGCCGAGATCGCCGATCGCAGCTTTGAGATCGACACAATTCCCAGGACTGGCTACCGCCTTACGGGCGCCACCAACGATGTCCTGGGGCCCGAAACCACCGTTCCGAAACTGTCACCTGGCGGCCCTGTCTCGCGGCGGGGCATAATCGCTGGCAGCGCGGCTTCAGTGGCGCTTGGAGTGGGCGCCTTGTGGTGGTGGCTAGATAGGCCGCAAACGGACCCCCGCTTCGACGCCCTCATGGCGAAAGGAGACGAAGCATTCCGCAACGGGACCGCGCTCGATGATGCTTCCGTTACCGAGGGCAAGGGCTCAAACATGGCGGAGCTGTATCAACGGGCCGTCCAAATTCAGCCGGACAACGCGCGCGCATGGGGTCTCCTTGGCTATTTCACGGCGCTTGCGGCTGATCAGGCGTCACCCTCGGCTTCGGCCGGGCTGGTCGCCCAATCGCAAGCAGCGATCCGGAACGCCTTGAGCCTTAATCCGAAGGAGCCGAACGCGAGGGTGGGCCTATCTCTTCTCCAAGGCCCGATGCTGGATTGGGCAAGTCGAGACCGCCAGCTGCGCAGATTCTGGTGAGCGATCCGAACAATATTCCAGCGATGACCGAGTTGATGCCGCTGCTGCAGGCGGCGGGCTTCACGCGTGAGTCGTGGAGGTGGAACGAGCGGATCTTGCGCGCGTCGCCGTTCGCGCGCGGATTCCTTGCAGTTAAATCGATGAAACTTTCGATTCTCGGGAACGTCGCGGCTTCCGATAAGGTGATAGATCGTGTCCGTGGGTTGTGGCCAATGTATGATTTCGGCTTCTTCGTTCGGATGATGTTGTTCACGCTGACGGGCCGCCCGCGCGCAGCATTGTCGATGATCGATGATGCGCCGCCAAAGATGAGTACCGATCCCCGGTTCTGGCGCGCCACGGCTGAAGCGCTCGAAACGCGTTCGTCATCCGCAATCGAGGC
>CAWAWT010000078.1:0-34258 GCA_963785855.1 uncultured Alphaproteobacteria bacterium | reverse complement strand
AAAAAAAAAAAAAAAAAAAAAAAAAAAAAAACTTCGCCCTGGCCCTGGCCCAGGCCTCCACTTCTCGAGGATGCCGACGTTGGCCTGCACGACGCCGATCTTGGCCTTGGGCGCGGCGGCGCGGCGCGCGTCCACCTGGTGGATGCGCACGACGCCGTAGCCGAGGACGCAGCGACGACCAGCGCCGCGATCACGACCAGGCCGCGGCCGCGCGCCACTCGAACGGCATGCGCCGGCGGCGCGCGCGGCGCGCGCGCCAGGCAGCCGTCGTAGAGCGCGCCGTTGACCGCGACCAGCACGAGGTCACGCCGAGCGGCCCGGTGATGTCGGCGATCTGGATCACCGGCGGAACCCACGCCTGGGTGATCGCCAGATAGAAGGGGAAGATCTGCGGCGTGCCGAGCTCGATCACCACCATCACCAGCGGCGCGACGATCGCCATCGGCAGCCCGGCCGCGCGGCGGTGCACGCGGTAGATCCCCACGACAGGAACGCGAACTCCAGCCCCTGGTAGCTGGTCAGCAGCATCATGATCGGGAGCGCTTCCAGCGCCGACATGTGCCCGAAGTGCTCGAGGAAGCCGCGCATCCAGAAGAACGCGGCGGTGTTGGCGATCGTGCCCGTGAGCCAGCCGTACAGGAACGCGCGCTTGGGCGTGGTCGCTTCCAGCGCCACGTAGATCTGCGGGACGATCCCGATCCACATCAGCGGCCACACGTCCGCGGTCGGCGCCGACAGGAACATCAGCACCGCGGCCAGCGCCGACAGCCCGAGCCGGCCGGCGCCGGCGACGGTCGATCTTGAAGCGCACCCCGGCGCCGCGACTATAGCCGGTCTCGCGCCGGCGGGCTCGTAGCGCAGCAGGCGGACCTCGAGCGGACCATTGAACAGGCGGTGCGAGACGCGGCTTGACCCGCATCTCGCGCGCCAGTAGCGGGTGCCCGACAGGACGACCACCGCGCCAGCCGCGACGCGTGAAGCGCGCCGGCCATGCGGCGGTAGAGCGCGTGCAGGTCGCGCTCGGCCAGGCGTTCGCCGTAGGGCGGGTTGGTGCACACGATGCCGTTCGGCCAGCGCCGGTCAGGGCGGTCACGTCGGCACGTCGCGCTACGAACTCGATGTCGGCGTCGACCCCCGCGGCCGCGGCGTTGCGGCGCGCAGCGGTCAGCGCGTCGCCGGCGATGTCGGCGTAGACGATCGGCGCCGGCGCCGCACGCGCGCGACCGTCGGCTTCGCCTGCGCGCGCGCCTCGGCGTGGAGCTCGCGCCAGACGCGGCGGTGCTCGTCCGTGAAGGCGGGCCAGCGCTCGAAGCCGAAGCGCGGGCGCGCGAGCCCGGGCGCGATGTCGCGCGCGGCCAGCGCCTGCTCGATCGCCAGCGTGCCCGAGCCGCCCATCGGATCGACGAACGGCTCGTCGGTGCGCGCGCCGCCGAGCGCGAGCACGGCGGCGGCCAGCGTCTCCTTGAGCGGCGCATCGGTCATCGCCACGCGGTAGCCGCGCCGGTGCAGCGGCTCGCCCGCCAGGTCCAGGAACAGGCCGCGCGCGGTCGCCGGCCACGTGAAGCACCAGGCCGACGTCGGGGTCCTTGGCGTCGACGTCGGGGCGCGCGCCCAGCTTGTCGCGCAGCATGTCGACGACCGCGTCCTTGACCTTGAGCGCCGCGTAGACCGAGTGGTTCAGACCGCGCGCCACGCCCTGCCCGGCCTCGGGCGTGCGGATGCTCGCGTGCACGGCGAGCGTGCTCGTCGTCGACAACCACGCGCTCCAGTCCACGGCGCGGGCGCCGGCGTAGAGCTCGTCGGTCGTGGTGGCGGGAAAGTCCGAGACCTGCAAGCAGCACGCGCATCGCGACGCGCGCGTGCAGGCAGACCGCCATTCCCATCGCAGCGGCCCCTCGAACCAGACGCCGCCCGCGTCCCCTTTGGGCGACCCGATGCGCAGCGCGACCAGCTCGCGCCGCAGCGCGCCCTCGGTGCCGCGCGCGCAGGTGACGAAGAAGCGAAACCGATCGGGGTGGCTCAAGGCACGCGCACTTTGCCACCGCGCGGGGCGCTTGCACGCCGAAAAGCGCGCCCCACAGCGTTATCGCCTGACGCGCCGCAAGCCGGCTCTCACCGCCTGGGGAGCCCGGTCGATCTCCGTTACTTGGTGCACACCGCGCAGGTGAGCTCCCGATCCTGCACGTACCCGCCGGTGCCGCACGGAGAGAGCCACATTCGATTTCCGTCGGGTACCAGAGGTTCCCGTCGTTGTTGGCTGACGAGCCGGCGAGCTCGGGAGCGGCGTCGACGCAGACGAAGTCGCTCCTTTGATGCTGGTAGTAGTTTGCCATGATGTACCCGTTGTATTCGAGCGTGTAGCCCGTCGGGCAAGAAATCCGCCCCGGGATCATGACCTCCCTACGCGCCGTCAGGGCAGACCACCCGGGCTCTGCTGGTACTGAAGCGCGGGGCCGCTGGATCGGTCGCCTTTCCGGATCAGGTGCCGGAGAGCCTCGATAGTGGTCTCGTTGGACAAGGCTTCCCAATTGAGGTGTTCAATGTGCTTGGGGCCGGCGACGCGTTCATGGCGGGGTTCCTGCGCGGCTGGCTTCACGGCGAACCAGTCGAGCTCTGCTGTACCTACGGAAATGCGTGCGGCGCGATCGTCGTGTCGCGCCACGGTTGCGCGCCTGCCGAGCCGAGCTGGGACGAGCTTCAGCAGTTCCTGTCGCGTCACGACTGGCCGAGGCGGCTGCGCGACAGCGCGATGCTTGAACAGACGCATTGGTCGACCAACCGTCACCCGCATTACGACGAGCTCTACGTGCTCGCGATCGACCACCGCAGTCAGTTTGATGACCTCGTCGATACGCTGGGAACTGCGAACTTGGACCGCGTTCCCAGGTTCAAGGAACTGGCGTTGGAGGCAATAGCGCGGGTCGCACGAGGCAGACCAGGCTTCGGATTGCTTGCCGACGGACGATATGGCTTACGGGCGTTGCAGGCTGCGGCGGATACGCCGTATTGGATCGGCCGACCGATCGAATTGCCGGGATCGCGGCCGGTTGAGTTTGATGGCGGGCGTGAGGCAGCGACCATCCTTGCTGACTGGCCGATCGAACAGGTTGTGAAGTGCCTCGTTTTCTACCATCCCGACGACACCGCCGACTTGCGCGAGAGACAGGATCGGCAAATCCTCCGCCTCTTTGAGGCATGCCGACACTCGCGACACGAGCTTCTGCTCGAGATCATCGCCTCCAAACATGGAGCTGTCGAAACTGACACGGTCGCGCGGATCGTAGAGCACATCTATGAACTCGGAGCTTTCCCCGATTGGTGGAAACTCGAACCGGCCGTGGATCAAGCGGCCTGGGCGGCAGTCGAAGGCGTTATTCAGTCTCGTGACCCGCACTGTCGTGGCATCGTGCTCCTCGGCCTCGCTGCATCCGAGGATGCGTTGCTCGAGAGCTTTTCGGCCGCAGCGGCCAGCCCGCTCGTCAAAGGCTTCGCGGTGGGACGTACCATCTGGTCCGAGCCGGCGGCACGGTGGCTCAAGGGCGAGATCGATGACCAGCAAGCTGTCGCCTATCTGGCGACCAATTTCTCTGTGCTCGTCGACGGATGGCGCGCGGCCAGGCGCAAGCAGGCCGCATGAGCGGGCGAACACCCGCCTCACGACGGCACAGGCGCTGGTTCGCTGGATGACTGCGCAGCGTGTAGAGATCGACGGCGAGGAACTGCCCTTCTTTGCCGGCGTGTGGGCGATCTTCGGTCATGGAAACGTCGCGGGCATGGGCGAGGCGCTCGCAGGCATTGCCGACGAGATGCCCACCTACCGTGGGCACAACGAACAAGGCATGGCGCACGCCGCCATCGCCTTTGCTAAGGCAAGCCGGCGCCAGAGAGCCATGGCGTGCACCACGCTCGATCGGCCCGGGTGCCACGAACATGGTGACTGCAGCGGCCCTGGCCGCATGTCAACCGACTGCCGGTGCTGTTCCTCCCAGGTGACGTATTTGCCGAGCGACAACCCGATCCTGTTCTTCAACAGATCGAGGACTTCGCCGACGGAACAGTGAGCGCAAACGACTGCTTCCGCCCCGTGAGCCGCTACTTTGACCGGATCACGCGGCCGGAACAGATCCTCGACGCCGCCCCGCGCGCAATGGCGGTCTTGACCGACCCGGCAGCCTGTGGCCCGGCAACCCTCGCGCTCTGCCAGGACGTCCAGGCGGAAGCATTTGACTGGCCTGTCGAGCTTCTTCGAACCGCGCGTGTGGCGGCAGCCACGCCGGCGGCCGGACGACACAGAACTTGAGCAACTCGTCGAGGCGATCACATCCGCACGACGACCGTTGATCATCGCCGGCGGCGGCGTGCTTTACTCGCGGGCTGAGGCCGGCCTCGCGTCTTTCGCCGACGGCGACGGGAATTCCGGTCGCCGAAACACAGGCCGGGAAGGGAGCACTCGCGTGGGATCATCCGCAGGCGCTTGGCTCCGTCGGCGTCACCGGCTCGAGCGCCGCTAATCAGGCGGCCAGCGAGGCCGACCTTGTCATCGGTTTGGGCACGAGATTGCAGGATTTCACGACCGGATCTCGCACGCTGTTTCGTGGGCAGCTGTTCCAGGTCAACGCGGCATTGCATGATGCAATCAAGCACGGCGCACATCCCGTTGTTGGCGACATTCGAACGATAATTACCAGCCTACGCGAACGTTTGGCGGGCCTGGCGAACGCCGCAAGATTGGCAAGATGCCAATGCCGCGGCCGTCGCAGCGTGGAACGACGAAGTCGATCGTGCGACCGCCCCCGGCAATGGGATTCCTTCGGACGCGCAGGTGATTGGCGCGGTGTCGCGCCAAGCGGCGGAAGACGCGGTGGTTGTTTGTGCCGCCGGCGGGCTTCCGGGCGAGCTCCACAAGCTGTGGCGAACCAAAATGCCGGGCGGCTACCATGTCGAGTACGGCTACTCGTGCATGGGCTACGAGATAGCCGGTGGTCTCGGCGCGAAGATGGCCCTTCCCCAGCGCGATGTGATCGTGATGGTCGGCGACGGCAGCTATCTGATGCTCAACTCGGAGCTTGCCACGTCGGTAATGCTGGGCGCCAAGATCACTGTCGTACTGCTCGACAATGGAGGCTACGGCTGCATCAGTCGCCTTCAGGAGGCGACAGGCGGGCGGCCTTTCAACAATCTGTTCGCCGACACCCGACATGAAACCCTGCCGCGTATCGACTTCGCGGCCCATGCGCGCAGCCTCGGCGCAGAGGCCGAGAAGGTCGCGAGCATCGTTGAGCTGGAGGCAGCGCTCGCCCGAGCTGCAGCTTCGTCGACGAGCTATGTCATCGTGATCGAAACGGACCCGCGGTTGGCGACCGAGGCAGGGGGGCATTGGTGGGACGTCGCGGTTCCGGAAGTCTCTACTCGACACGCAGTCTCTGAAGCGCGCGCGGACTACGACAAGATGAGGAAGGGACGGTCCCGATGAGCATCCGCTGGGGCGTGAAGTCCGATCGCGTGGGCCAATGACGACATGCCGGAACTCGGTGGCGATACGACGCTCGATGCGCTGCTCACCGACGTGAAAGAGATCGGTTTCGACGGAGTCGAGCTGGGCAACAAATTCCCGCGGGATGCCGCCACCCTGAAACCGATCATGGCCGCGTACGGCCTCGAATTGGTGGGTGGCTGGTATTCCTCGAACCTGCTGGTCCGCGACGCCGACGCGGAAATTGCCGCGCTATCGGAGCATTTGGCTCTCCTAGAGGCGATGGGCTCAAGCGTGTTCATCCTCGCCGAGACGTCCAACGCCGTTCACGGCGACAGATCGAGCAGGCTCGATAGCCACCCGAACCTTGAAGAGGACGAGTGGCGGCGGTTCGGGGAGCGTCTCAACGTCGTAGCGGAGTTCGTCAACGAGCGCGGCCTTCGCTTTGCCTACCATCATCACCTCGGCACTGCCGTTGAGACGAACGCGGAGCTGCGTCGCTTCTTCGAGGTGACGGAGGATCACGTCGGGCTGGTGCTCGATACCGGTCACGCGCGCTACGGGGGCATCGAGCCGGTCGAAGTGGTGCGCGAGCGGCCCGAGCGGATCAATCACGTCCACTGCAAGGACGTTCGTTCGCGAGCGACACAAGGCGTTCCTGAATGAGGGGACCAGCTTTCTCGACGGGGTAGTCGGCGGCATATTCACAACGCCCGGTGACGGCGACTACGACTTCGCTCCACTCATGCGTGCTCTGGCGGCGATCAATTATTCAGGTTGGATAGTAGTCGAAGCCGAGCAGGATCCGGCGATTGCAAATCCGCGTATCTATCAGCAGCTCGGGCTGGACACGCTGAAGCGTCTCGCCCGCACTGCGGAGCTGGTGTCGTGAGTTCTCAGGGTCCGCAGCGCCGCGCCCGACGCGAAGGGCGTCATGCTCGACGTAACGCCCGAGAGCGCTGGCTGGCGATATGTGGGTTTTCGAGTTGTCCGCCTGGAGCGTGGCCATGCCTACGATGGGTTCGAGACCGGGCGCGAAGCGTGCCTCGTCATCCTCTCTGGCTCGATCGACGTCGTCAGTGGCGATGAGCGGTTTAACGCCATCGGCGATCGCTCGGACGTCTTCGCCGGCCCGGCCACTTCGGTCTATATCCCTGCCGGACAAGCCTACAGCATCCGCGCCCGAACCCCGTCTGAAGTCGCTATCTGCACGGCGCCGGGCACGGGCGCGGGGCGGCCGCGTGTCATTCGAGCCGATGACGTGCAATTGGAGACGCGAGGGCAGGGCACCAACAGACGATTTGTCCGCAACATCCTTGACGACAAGGCCGAAGCGGACAGCCTGCTGGTCGTTGAGGTGATCACACCGGGCGGTCACTGGTCCAGCTACCCGCCCCACAAGCACGACCGGGATGCGTATCCCGAAGAAACCTTCCTGGAGGAAACCTACTACCACCGACTCTCACCGCGGCAGGGCTTCGCATTCCAGCGCGTCTACACACACGATCGGTCGATCGATGAGACCATAGCTGTTGAGGACGGGGACGTTGTTCTGGTGCCGCGCGGCTATCATCCGGTGGGGGCGCCGCATGGCTATGATCTCTATTACTTGAACGTGATGGCGGGACCGCGCCGCAATTGGGTCTTCGCGAACGATCCCGAACATGAGTGGATCGTGCGCACGCCGATCCACGCCGCCCAAACCTCAGGAGAGTGACAGTCATGGCGCTTGATCCCGTGCTGCAGCAGATACTCGATCAAATTCCGCTGCCCGCGCCCGGCCCGATCGACATCGCTGCGATGAGAAGCTCGGCTCCGGACCTGTTGCCGATCCTCTACGGCCCGCAGGGGCCGATCGAAGTCGCCGCGGTTGAGAATTCAGAGCTTCAAGGCCGTGGCGGGGTAGTGCCGATCCGCACCTTCCGTCCGTTCGGCACACCTAAGGGCACGTTACACTTCATCCACGGCGGCGCGCTGGGCGCTGGGCGGCATCGATTTCATTGACCCGATCGCGCGGCGCCTGACTCGCGACCTGTCGATGGTCGTCGTTACGAGTAGCTATCGCTTGGCGCCCGAGCACCCGTTTCCGGCAGGGTTCGATGACAGCCTCGCGGCGGCAGCGTGGGTTCTCGGGAATACAGCGGACCTAGGTGGCACCGGCCGCCCCGTCATAATTGGCGGCGAGAGCGCCGGCGCAAACCTAGCGGCCGCAATTGCGCTGGCGCTGAGGGACAGGCGCGGGAGGAACTTTGACGCCCAGCTGCTCTTCTTCCCTGCGGTTGATCTACGCGAACGCGCGGGCGAGTATCCGTCGCGTCGCGCCAATGCCGATCCGACATTGCCGACCGAGACGTTCCCGCAACTCTTCAGCAGTTATTCCGGCGGTCACGATCCCGCCGATCCGAAGAATCTCGCCCGCCGCGGCGGAGAGCCTCGAGGGCTTGCCGGCAGCAGTCGTCGTGGTTCTCGCTGTCGACCCGTTGCACGATGAAGGCGTCGCCTACGCCGAACGACTAGGTCAGGCCGGGGTGCCGGTCGAGTTGGTCGAGTTCGGCCATCTAACCCATGGCTTTCTGGGTTTTGCCTCACTCGTCCCCGCGGCGGCGGAGGCTGCCAAGGTCGTCGTGGAGCGCCTGAATGGGTTGCTCGCAAGACTTGCAGTGGATGCCTAGGCGCGAAGGGCGGAAATGCCGGGCATTAATCAACATCTTCGGCTAGTCCTCGACGCCGCGCGGCTCGAACAGTTCGCGACCGGCAATGCTAGCCGCAAGCGGAGCCTGTGCAGGTTCCCCACAACGGAGAGCCGCTCGTGACTGGCTTCAAGGAAGTTCGGGACCTCCTGCTCTCATTCCGGGGAGACCGAAAGTCGGCGTGCCGTCATTTTAGATGGCCGACGCTCGACCGCTTCAATTGGGCGCTTGACTGGTTTGACGCGCAGCTAAGTCTCGGTCCGCTTGCGGACGATCCTGCACTCATGATCGTCGGCGGGAACGCGGCGGTCGTGAGTTTCGCGGAGCTGTCGAGACGCTCGAACCGGCTCGCAAACGGCCTGCGCGCGATGGGTGTTAGACGAGGCGACATTATCCTGCTGATGCTGGATAACCGCACGGCACTGTGGGAGACGATGCTCGCTGCGATGAAGCTCGGCGCGATTACCGCGCCGGCGACGACGTTGCTGACGCATGACGATCTTGTATCGCGACTTAGTCTGTCGCGAGCGCGCGTATGGATCACCAGCGACGAGCTCGCTCGCAAATTTGACCACGCCATGACCAGCGCGGCTCGCGTCGCGGTGGGCGAAGAAGTCCCGGGTTGGATGCGCTTCGATGATCTGCTGGAATCGGCGGACACCTTCTCGCCAGATCATCACACCGGCGCGGACGATCCGATCCTGCTTTACTTTACGTCCGGCACAACAGCCCGGCCGAAGCTGGTGATGCACAGCCATCGAAGCTACGGGATTGGCAGCCTGTCCACCATGTACTGGCTTGGCTTGCGCCCGGGCGATCGTCATTTGAACGTCTCGTCACCAGGCTGGGCAAAGCACGCTTGGAGCTGCTTTTTTGCGCCCTGGAACGCTGGCGCCACCGTATTCGTGCCGAATTTCGGCCGCTTCGAAGCGCAAGCGCTCCTCAACGCTATTGCAGAGCATCGAATGACATCCCTCTGCGCGCCTCCAACGGTCTGGCGGATGCTGATCCAGGAGAATCTGTCGGAATACGCGACGACCCTCCAGAGCGTGTGTGGTGCTGGCGAGCCGCTGAATCCCGAGGTGATCGAAGTCGTCGAGCGGGCATGGGGACTGTCGATCCGCGACGGTTACGGGCAGACCGAGACAACTGCGCAGATTGGAAATACGCCGGGCGAACGCGTGCGCCCGGGCTCGGTAGGACAAGCGTTACCCGGCTACGACGTCGTCCTGCTCGACGGCGAGGGCAACGAGTGCCACGAGGGTGAGATCGCGCTTGCGCTGAGCAACCGTCCCGCGGGCCTCATGTGCGGTTATCTGCGCGAAGACGGTTCCATCGATTCCGTTGGCGGCGATTACTACCGTACCGGCGATCTCGCGAGCCGGGACGCCGATGGCTATTTCACTTACATCGGCCGCGCTGATGACGTCTTTAAGGCATCGGATTACCGCATCAGTCCTTTCGAGCTTGAAAGCGCGCTTATTGAGCATGAAGCCATCACCGAGACGGCAGTGGTCCCTGCACCTGACCCGATCCGCTCGGCTATTCCCAAGGCTTATGTGGTGCTCGCTCCCGGCTACGAACCCTCCCGGCAAACGGCTCTTCAGATTTTCAGGCACGTCCGCTCGGCACTTGCTCCATACAAGCGTGTCCGTCGCATCGAGTTCGCCGACCTCCCAAAGACTATCTCCGGCAAGATTCGGCGGGTGGAGTTGCGCATGACGGAAATGGAGCGAGCTCGGGCGGGAATCCAAGGTGCACTTGAATTCCGGGAAGAGGACTTCCCGGAACTGCGGGGCGCAGAGTAGCGACGGCATGACCGGGACGCCAAGCCACGGAAGCGACCAGTCCGGCAGTGGGTTTGTGAATCGGTTCGCAAGCTCACGGCCTTCGAAGAATGAATTGAACATAGTGGCCTCGCCGCGCGATCGGCAGCAGTGTGAGAGGCCAGGTCAAATGACCCTCTACCACTGCCGAGACACGCGTTCCTTGCGGGCCCTGTGGGCACTCGAGGAGGCCGGCCTTGCTTATGAAATCGTGAAGATGCCGTTCCCGCTCGGAACGGTACCAGCACTGGTTTTCGGCGACATGGTAATGACCGAGTCCGCCGCCATATGCCAATATATCGCTGAGATCTCGCAGCCGCGCCTCGGCCTCAAACTGTCGGACCCGGGATATCCGGCGTACCTGAATTGGCTGCATCGAAGCGATGCGACGCTGACCTTTCGCCTTGCGTTGGTGCTGCGATATTCGCGTTTGGAACTGCCTGTGCGTCGCGTCCCGCAGGTCGTGGACGACTATCGGCGATGGTTCCTCAAACGAGTTGCCGTGGCCGAAGATGCGTTGGAGGAAAGCGACTTTCTTTGTGGCCGCGGTTTCGCGGTCGCCGACATTGCGGTCGGGTATGCCTTGTATTTGGCTGACCGGATCGGAATTGCGCCAGAGCTCGGGGCTCGGACGAAGCACTATTTACTGCGGCTGACGAGCCGCGCAGCATTTCGAAGAGCCATGATGATACAGGCCGACATGGAAGAGGTGGTCTGAAGTGATGATCGCGGGCTTTGCTCCCGAGCTTTCGTTCAAGAGAATGAAGCTGACTTGTTGGCTGGTTGCGATGCTGCGGAGGCGGCGAGCATCCCGCTGCGAGGTGGAAAATGCATAGCCTAGTTGCCGGCGCGACCGAACCACCCTTGCTCGACCATACGATCGGTCAGGCGTTGGACATCGCGGTTCAGCGTTGGTCTAACGCCGAAGCCCTCGTCTCATGTCATCAGGAGCGACGGCTTACCTGGAGCGAGCTGAATGAAGCGGCGAGCGCATTCGGACGCGGCCTTCTCGAACTGGGAATAAGACCTGGAGATCGTGTCGGCGTCTGGGCACCGAATTGCGTCGAATGGACCGTCGCGCAGTTTGGAACAGCGCGGGCCGGTATCATTCAGGTGAACATCAATCGCAGCGTACCGCACCGCTGAGCTCGAATATACGCTTGCGAAAGTTGGGGTGAAGGCTCTGCTTTGCGTGGCCTCGTTCAAGACCAGCGACTACCTGGCGATGCTTGAAACGGTGATACCGGACCTGGAGGATCGCCAGATGGCAGCTTCCACAGGTCCACTTCCTCATTTTCGGCGCGCAATCAAAATTGGGGGCGAGCCTCGGGCGGGTTGGCTCGACTTTGAGGACGTAATTTCGATCGGTGCTTCGCGCGGGAGCGTGCTCATGGCCGAAACTGCCGCCGACCTCACCCCTGGCGATCCGATCAACATCCAGTTCACCAGCGGAACTACCGGCCTGCCGAAAGGAGCAACCCTTTCGCACCGCAATATCTTGAACAACGCCTATTTCGTCGGACTCGCCATGGGGCTTCGAGAAGGCGACCGGCTGTGCGTTCCTGTTCCCCTTTATCATTGCTTTGGCATGGTCATGAGCAACCTGGCTTGCCTCGTCCACGGAGCCACCATGGTCTATCCAGCGGCTTCGTTCGAGCCACTGTCGGTTCTGAAGGCTGTCGAACGCGAGCGCTGCACGGCTCTCCACGGCGTCCCCCGACAATGTTTATCGCCCAGCTCGAGCATGAGGAATTTGACCGTTTCGATAAGTCGTCGCTGAGAACGGGTATTATGGCAGGCGCACCCTGTCCGATCGAAGTCATGAATAACGTCATGAGCCGAATGCACATGAGAGACGTCGGGATCGCTTACGGCATGACAGAGACCAGCCCGGTCAGTTTCCAGACAGCGGTTGACGATCCCGTCGAGCGCCGCGTTTCGACAATCGGTCGAGTGCAGCCTCACCTCGAAGTGAAGATCGTCGATCCCGTTAGCGGAGCGATTACGGAGCGTGGATCTCCGGGTGAAATCTGCACGCGTGGCTATTCCGTCATGCTCGGCTACTGGGATGATCCTGAGAAGACATCAGAGGTTTTGCGCGGCGGGTGGATGCACACCGGTGACCTAGGCGAGATCGATGGGGAGGGGTACGCCCGGATTGTGGGGCGCATCAAGGACATGATCATACGGGGCGGAGAGAACATCTACCCTCGTGAGATCGAGGAGTTCCTCCACTCGCATCCGAGTGTCGAAGATGTGCAGGTTATCGGCGTGCCTGATCCGCGATACGGGGAAGAGGTCTGCGCCTGTATAAAGCTACGAGCCGGCCATAGCGAAACCGAGACGGGCATGATTGAGTTTTGCCGCGATAAAATCGCGCACTACAAACTGCCCAGATACGTGCGCTTCGTAGACGCCTTTCCCATGACCGTGACGGGTAAGATTTAGAAATATCTATTACGCGAGAGCACAATCAACGATCTCGAACTCGATTAAGGCTTCGGTGACACCACCTGGCTGCTGCCAATGAGATTATGATTTGGCCCAGGCCTTGAATTGAGAGTGAAGTAAGAGCGGTAACTTATTTCCATAGCGGATGATTTGATCTGCAGATCAGGCAGTCTGCTGCTTTGTGAGTCCCGTAGCGCCACATACTGAGCGAAGGCTGGTTAGGACGTAGCTGGCCCGAACAGCGGACGGACCGCTTCCGGCCAGTAGCCGACGTCTTCACTCCGATCCGGCAGTGAGTCTCGACCCAGTCAGACATAACGCCGGTTCTCGGCGCTAAGCGGCTAACGGCTTCTCGAGCAGTCATGCGCTACGGCTCATCATCAAACAGCCATGACGCGAGCACCGCAGCGAAAGCGGCACCCAGCAACTGTGCGGCAATGAAGAACGGAACGTCGTGCGGCGCGATTCCGGCGAAGGTGTTGGTCAGGCTGCGCGCGACGGTGATCGCCGGATTGGCAAAACTGGTGGGAAGAGGTGAACCAATAAGCTGCCGTAATGTAGAGGCCGACTGTCGCCGGGACCCAGTCCCGCCGGAACCTGATCGTGCCGAGAATCGTCAGGATGAGGCCAAAGGTCGCGATGAACTCGCCGATGCATTGGCCCAGCCCGTGCCGGGCTTTCACTGACAGCTGCAGCGTCGGGAGGCCGAACATCAGGTGCGCGGCCCAGGCACCGAGAATTCCGAACGCGAACTGCGCGGCGATGTAAGCGGCGGCGTCTCCCCAGCGAAGCTCGCGGCGCGAGGCGGCGACGAGGCTGACAGCCGGATTTATGTGCGCGCCGGAGATCGGCCCAAGCATGGTGATCAGCACAAACAGGATCGCGCCGGTAGCGAGCGTATTGCCGAGAAGGGCGACCGCGTCGTTCCCGGCCGATAAATTCTGCGCCATGATTCCCGAGCCGATCACGCACGCGAAAAGGAAGAAGCTGCCAATCGCTTCCGCCGCGATGCGCCGCGTGAGCGGCGGCTGATCACTCAACAGGCGATCTCCGCTTCACCGATCTCGCGTAGACGGTGCTTTAGGGTCAGTCCGTCAATGCTCTCCAGTGGCAGCGCCAGGAACAACTCGATGCGTCGCTTAAGCGCCAGATAGGAATTCCGGAATGCCGCTTGCTGGCCGTCGCTCTTCGCCGCCGCCGGGTCTTCAATCGCCCAGTGAACCGTGACCGGCTTCCCCGGCCAGACAGGGCACACCTCGCCGGCAGCGTTGTCGCAGACGGTGAAGATGAAATCGAGCTCGGGAGCGCCGGGCGCGGCTAACTCGTCCCAGCTTTTCGAGCGCAGACCCTCCGTGGAATAGCCAAGCTCCCGCAGCAGATTGAGCGCGGCAAGATGAACTTCGCCTTTGGGGTAGCTGCCGGCCGAGAAGGCGCGCGGAGCGCTGCTCAGGCCTTCACTATTGAGAATTGCTTCTGCCAAAATCGAGCGCGCCGAGTTTCCGGTGCAGAGGAACAGAACGTTGTAGTTGCGGCTCATGCTGCCGCGTTCGGCAGACAGCACCTGTCTTCGCTGAAACTGTCCGCGAGCGTCCCGAGCGCGGGGCTCTCGCCGTAGGTTGTTGCCTCGCCGTCCGTGAAGAAGGTCTCCCAAACGAGCCCGTCAGGATCGGTAATCCAGCTCTTCTCCGATTTTGCGTAGCAGCAGGTTGTGCGCCCTTCTTCGAGGACCGGGCGCTCGGCCGCTTTGAGGTGACCGTAGACCTCCGCCAGCTCGTCCGTGTTTTCGACCTGAATACCGAGATGTTGAATGCCCTTGCTCGGGTGCTGGCCTGCCGAGATCGCGAAGTTCACGCGCGGGTCGTCGAGCATCCACTTCGCGTAATCCTCCTTCTGGACGGTCGGCTCCGCTGCGAACAGCGCCGAGTAGAATCGGATGGACTGATCGAGATCGTCGACCCCGACGTGGACGTGCAGGCGCTTCACGCGGATTTCCTTTCGGGGACGGGAGTTTCGCAAGGCGCGTCGACGCCGCAGACGGCCCCGGCACAGCAGTTTTCCATAAGGTAAGCGACCAGTGCGTTCATCGCCGGATAGTTCGCGCGGTAGATCAGCGAGCGGTGTTGGCGCTCCTGCAAAATGAGCCCGGCGCTGCGGAGCTGCGTCAGATGGAAGGAAAGGGAACTGTTCGGGATCCCAAGCGCGTCGGCGATCGCTCCCGCAGCCATACCCTTGTCGCCGGCCTGGACGAGCAGGCGGAACAGGGCAAGACGATGATCCTGCGCTAGCGCGGCGAGGGCCTCGATGGCAGAAGCTGCCTTCACTGATTATACCTCATTTCGACATAAACCGAAATAACCGGCGCCCGTCGGCAGGTCAAGGACCATTTGAAGATTATGGAAATGACAGGAGCTGTCGCACGCAGCTATGCAAGGCTGCTCGGGATTCGGTCGGCTGATTGGCTGTCGGGAAGCCCTGGAAAGCCAAGGACCTAGTAGTTGAACGATCCAGAACCCGCTTATATACGCCACGATCTCGAGCCTTCCCGGAGACGTGGGTGAGCTGAAACCAGCGTTTTGCTAAACCGCCGTAGGGGGTATTCCCTTACCGAGGGTTAGAATCCCTCCGTCTCCGCCATTTTATATTGAGATCATTGGATTTTTTTGGGACCGTGGGTTCCCTAAAACGCTCCGCTCTTCGCGAACGAATGATCTCGGACGAGCGGCTAGTCTCGCGCAATACCCCGACCTCTACGTCGCGAGACAGGATGAATTGAACCGCGATATCGCGAGCTGCGACCTGTAAGGCTGCTGATCGGTCGCGAGGTGCTGAACGTACACACCAGGAACGCGATCGCGAGTTGAGGACGCGCCAGCGAGGATGTCGCGCGCCGAGCCTATTCTGCCGGGATGGCCGGCAGCTGGATGGTGAACTCGGCGGCTTCCTCGGCCCCGTCGGTGGTATCGCCCTCGCTGTAGCTGTGGGCGCCGGCCCCGGCGAGGTGTCCGCCCTGGACGATCAGATACTCCTCGCGGATCGGCCGCCCCTCGAAAAAGCATTCGAGGATCTCGCGAGTGCCGGCGGCGTAGCGTGTCTGGGCCGATAGCGAGCTTCCCGAGATGTGCGGTGTCATGCCGTGATGCGGCATCGTCCGCCACGGATGGTCGCGCGGCGCCGGCTGCGGGAACCACACGTCGCCGGCATATCCCGCAAGACGCCCACTCTTGAGCGCGGCGGCGACGTCTTCGCGATCGACGATCTTCCCGCGCGCCGTGTTCACCAGGTACGCGCCGCGCTTCATCTGCGCCATCATCGCCGCGTCGAACAGGCCTTCGGTCTTCGGGTGTAACGGCGCGTTGATCGTGACGACGTCGCACAGCGGCAGCATGTCCTCGACATTCTCGTGATAGGTGACGGCCAATTCCTCCTCGACCTCCGGCGGCAGCCGGTGCGGGTCGAAATAGTGCAGATGCACGTCGAACGGCTTCAGCCGCCGCAGCACCGCCGTGCCGATGCGGCCCGCGGCGACGGTCCCGACGTGCATGCCTTCGAGGTCGTATGACCGCGACACGCATTCGGCGATGTTCCACCCGCCGCTCTTCGCCAGCTCCCACGACGGCAAGTAATTCCTCACCAGCGACAAGATCATCATCACCACGTGCTCGGAGACGCTGATCGAGTTGCAGTAAGTGACCTCGGCAACCGTGACCCCGCGCTCGCTTGCCGACTGCAGATCCGTGTGATCGGAGCCGATGCCGGCGGTCACCACCAGCTTCAGGTTCTTCGCCTTCGCGAACCGCTCGGTGGTCATGTAAGCGGGCCAGAACGGCTGCGAGATGACGACGTCGGCGTCGACCAGCTCCCGTTCGAACCGGCTGTCAGGCCCGTCCTTGTCGGAGGTCACGATATATTCGTGGCCCGCGTCCTCAAGATACTTGCGCAGGCCGAGCTCGCCGGAAACGCTGCCGAGCAGCGCGCCCGGCTGGAAATCGATCGATCGGGGCGACGGCAGCGTCTGCCCGTCGGGATAGCGCTCGAACTCTGGGCAGGTCGTCGCGCGGATAGCCGGTCGGATAGCCGGAGGCTGGGTCGTCGTAGAGGATGCAGAGGATCTTCGCCATGTGCAGTGCCTTGTGTTTCAGCGGGGAAGAAGCACGCATACGCCTGGCTCAGCAGCCAGAAGGCGGCGGCGGTGTAACAGATTTTGGCGTGACCGACACGGCTGATCTGGATCGATATTACAGCGTAGCAACGCCACACCGGCGTCAGTCTCCTCCTGCCGCATGCTACGAGGATGTGGTCGATAATGCCTCGGCTGCGTGTGCGGTTGACCGTCGCGGCAGGGAAGGAATGGGTCGAAGAGGCATTGTCACAACCACTTCGACTTCGAACGTCACCTCGTCGATCGTGCCACTTTCAAGCTCCGCCGCTCGGCTGCCCTGGCCGAGTGGCAGATGCTTGCAAGCTGAGGCCACGCGCCAAAGCCACGGCTCTGATCAGAGACAAGTTGCAGTTAGACTGACAGCACCGCCACGCGTCTTTGGTCCATACCGAGGACATAGGTTACGTTTTATTCCGGAGAGATCGGTAACACTTTTGCTCCGAAAGGGTTAGGTGCCTGGCGGGACGAGGGTCGAGTGAAAGAAAACTAGCTTCCACGTCCCACCTTGCCAGCGCTCCACGGCGGACTCGAGCCATTCTAGATTCTTGGTCCCATTGATGTCTGTCGATGTTCCGCGGTTATCCCAGGTGATCAGTGCAACGTCACAAACGACTTGTTCTTCTGAAGCGTTGACGCTCCAGGTCATCGTTCGATGCGTCGCCTTGAGCGTGTCCACCAGTTCGGCGAGTTCCGTACCGGAATACCGACGACCGCCATCGAAAGCGTAGAAGTCTGGTGCGAAGGTCGCCAACATGCCCCGCTTATCACCGGCCATTGCGGCGGAATACATCGCCTGCACGGTCTTTGCTGGGTGAGCAGAGACTGGCGCGCAGGCACTGGCCCATGCGGAAGTGGGCAGCCCGCACAGAATCAGCCCCATCCATCTTGCTTTCATGATGTTAGTACCCCCTCAGGTCAGCGCCACCGTGAGCCGTGTTGGCGCTGCCCGACCAATGTCTGTTGTGCAACCGAATTGTTGGCTGATTGATCTGTCGAAAGGGGGCCGGGGCAGCTTGACACAAGGTCCCATTACAGAAGCGGCCAATCCGGGCCTTATTTCGTACCTCGCCTTCTCGAGCGATGTCACAGAACGGCCGATCGTTCCTCGACGACAACGGAACGTCGGTCGAAGTCGTTTTGCGGCTGAGACTCCTTTTGCGGTAATCCCGAAGCTCCGCTTGAGAAGGGGGCGAATGGTCTTTTTAGCACTCCTATTGACGACCTCTTCTGGCGCACTCGCGGGGGCGCGGTCATCCTCGCGGGCGGTCGGGGTTCATTCATTTGCCATCAGTGACTCAACTCGTCGCGACCCAATTGCCGCCAGCCACATCAGAGAATGGAGAGTCGATCTCTATTATACTGCACTCAAAGGAGGCGCGGCCTCACCCAGACCATATGCCCCCGACCCGCGCCTGATCGATAGGATGATCAAGAGTGGGTACTACGACATACCGGCCAGTCAGATTCAGGCTTGGAAAAAGAAGCCTGGACCGGCGTTGATGGACGCACCCGTCGCAAAGCGAGGATCCGAGGTGCCCCTCGTGGTGATTGCGCCCGGTTCCGGCGTCGCTGCTTTCAATTATTCGGAGCTTGCCGCCGCATTCGTCCGCCGCAGTTACGTTGTTGCGGTTGTCGACCTTCCGTACGTTGGCATTTCGCGGTTGCAGGAAGGCCGCTTTTTGGATGGCGCTTCGGACCCAATTCAACAAAAGGACGATCCGATTTCATGGCGACCGCGCGTGCGGCAATGGTCTGCAGATATTTCCCGAGTCCTTGATCGGCTTTTGCAACCGGGTTCGCCCGACCTCCCCAAGGGTTTGAGAATCGACCCGCGTCGAATTGTAATCACTGGGCACTCTCTAGGCGGAAGTGTCGCCCTCCAGGTCTGTCGAGACGATGAGAGAGTTGAAGCTTGTGGGGACTTCGAGGGCGCGCCAATGGCCGCGGACACTTACGACAAGGGCTCGCAAAAACCACTGTTTGTTACTGCCGCCCGCTCCGCAAAGGTTGATCGACCCTTCAAAGTGCCCGATTTGAGCGACGAGTTTTGGTCCTATCTGCGCCGGAGTGGACCATCGAGCTGGGCCGTTGCCATTACTCGTGCCAGTCACATGAGCTACTCAGACGCGCCTTTCGAGTTGCCCTCCACGCTTAGTCGTTTCGGAGGCGAGCTGATAAATCCTGAGCGGTCGTTCGACGTCTATGTGGGTCTCGTGGACGCGTTCGCACGCGCCTATACGCCGGGCGGACGTGGCGATCGAGCCTTTCGAGAGTATGTCGATTCAACTCCGGAGATTCTTGCTCGACGAACGGGCGAATCTCGGTAAGAAGAAGCACGGACTAATCTCGCGAGGATAGTGCGCTAGTCGATGCGGCTAATGGTAACTTTGGGTCGGAAACGGACTCTAGCTTTGTAGCTGAACGAACGTCAGCTTTCGCGTCCCGAGATGGTGAGCTGCAACGACCAAAACGCGCCGAGCGGACCCTTGCCACTAATGACAAAACACGGGAATGTCATGAGTTTAGGCTGCTCTCGGCGAAGTAAGATTTGACGACCTCCCATTAGTACGTCGATGAACCGAAGATGAGATTCGCTCGCCTGCTCGCCTGCGTCGCCCCTCTGTCGCTTGGCAGCGCCGCGATGGCCAATTCGGTCTATGAGCGCCACGTCGTGTTCGACAATACTCGCGGAGTTGGTTGGTATCTCTATTCGGCCGGAGAGGCAGTGGCGCCGAGCCGTCTCGACCTCGTCAATGGCAAGCTTCCGCTCGAGACCAAGGTGACGCATTCGCCGCCCAATGCCCTGCGGCTGAGTTGGACCTCCAATCAGGGCGGCAATTGGCGAGCGTCGATCGAGACTGCACGGCTGTGGGGAACGCAAACAGATTTCCAGGGCGATTCACTGTCCTTCTGGATCTATGCGGATAGGGAGATCGACGCGGGGTCGTCGCCGCGCATCAGGCTTGGCGATCTGAAGGGCGTAGGCAATCCGGAGATTAATCTGATTGGCTCGCTGTCCAAAATCCCGGCGAAGACCTGGACGAAGGTCGTCCTGCCTTTCGCCGATTTCAATCGCGCGGTCCAAGACACCAGCGACGAGAAGTTCGATCCGCGCCAGTTCGCGCTAATGACGATCATCCAGGGGCTCGACGACGGGCGGCCGCATTCGATGGTGATCGACGATATTCGAATCGAGGATAAGGCGGGGGCCGATACCAGCCCGCCGGCCTCTCCTACCGCGCTGACCGCGCGGGGCTATGAGCGGCACATCGAATTGTCGTGGAAACCGAGCTCGTCGACAGACACCGAAAGCTATCGCATCTATCGCTCGGTCGCGGGAAAGCCGTTTGAGTGGGTAGCCAGCCAACGCGTCGGTTGGAACCGCTATCAGGATTTCGTTGGTCCGGTTGGCGTGAGGGCCGCTTATCGTATCACCGCCGTGGACGCTGCGGGGAATGAAAGTCCGGTCGGGGCGGCCGTCGCTGCGCAAACGCATGCGATGACAGACGATCAGTTAATGACGATGATCCAGGAAGCGCAATTCCGTTACTATTGGGACGGCGCGCATCCGAAGGCTGGGATGGGCTTAGAAATCACCCCGGGTAATCCCGACCAGGTCGCCATGGGCGGGTCAGGCTTCGGGGTGATGGCGCTGATCGTCGGTACAGACCGCGGCTTCGTCACTCGCGATCAGGGCGCCGAGCGGATGCTGAAAATTGTGCGCTTCCTGAAAAGTGCTGATCGATTCCACGGTGTCTGGCCGCATTTCCTCAACGGCAATACCGGTAAGGTCATGCCCGTCTTCGGCAAATATGACGATGGGGGCGACCTGATCGAGACCGCGTTCATGATGCAAGGCCTGCTGACCGCGCGGCAATATTTCACGCGCAACACTGCCACCGAGCGCGAGATCCGTGACACGATCACGAGCCTGTGGAGAGGTGTTGAATGGGACTGGTACCGACAGCGGCCCGATAGCGACTTTCTCTATTGGCACTGGTCGCCCGATTACGGCTTCTACATCAACCACCCGCTGGTGGGGTGGAATGAATCGGCGATCGCCTACATCCTCGGCATTGCCTCTCCGACGCACCCCGTCCCTCCCAGTCTGTGGCATAGCGGCTGGGCGGGGACCTCGCCGCGGGCGATCAAGTACCGCCAGGACTGGAGCCGCACCACCGATGGAGACCATTTCGTCAACGGCCACAGCTATTACGGTTATAAGCTCGAGGTCGGCGAGGGGAACGGCGCGGAACTGTTCTTCACCCAGTTCTCATTCTTGGGCTTCGACCCCCGCGGCAAGCGCGATGCCTACACCAATTATTTCAAGAACAACCGCAACATCGCGCTGATCAGCCACGCTTATGCGATCGAGAATCCGCGCAAATGGATCGGCTATGGCGACGATGCTTGGGGCCAGTCGGCGGGAGTGAATAATGGTGGCGGCCGCGCCCAGCCACGCGACGACAACGGCACGATCACGGTCCATGCCGCGCTTGCTTCGATGCCCTATACACCCGAGGAATCGCTCAAGGCGCTACGTCATTATTATCGCGATCTCGGTCCCCGCATCTACGGCACCTACGGCTTTTCGGATTCGTTCAATCAGAGTCAGGGCTTCTATGACGAGGCATATATGGCGCTCGACCAAGCGCAGACCGTGGCGATGATCGAGAATTACCGGACTGGATTGCTGTGGAAGCTGTTCATGTCGAACCCCGAAATCCAGCCTGCCTTGGACAAGATCGGGTTCAAGCCCGATCCTTGATTCCCAAAGCCCTTAATTGGGCCTTGCCAAAGCGTCGGGGCGCCAAGCGCGCAAAGCAGCCTTCCACTTATTATTAGAAATTGCACCGCCGTCGCCGGACGCCCAGAACGCTGCAAAAATGGGGTCCCGCGAACTCTGTAGGATCGCGCCAAATCGTTCGGCTAACGGCCCGCTATAAGCAACAGTCAGCTTGAAGAGCGCCAGGAGCGCCAGTTCGCCGCGCGTGTTGTCACCCCCTCGACTTGTCATTGCGCAGCAACGACCGCGCGCTCTACGGCTACAAGGTGGCGATCGGCGCGGGCCCGGCTGAGATCGTGCGCTTGCTTGCTGACCGCCTGAACGCTCGATCAATTCACCTATCAAAGCGTGGTGCACGACCGGCAAGGAACGGCGCATCAAGCGCTGGGAGCACGAGCATGTTGGAACAAGGGATAGTTTCGGGAACCACGCCCACATTGCAAAGTATCGCCAAGGGTCGGCCGAACGGAATGCCTGCGTGGGAAGGCAAGCTGACCGACCGGCAACTCAGGCGCCGAGGATTCGAGCTTCATCCGTCCGCTCGCCTTTCGGGCGCTCTAGTGGTGCTTCTTCGCGCAGGAGCGTTGTTCGTGCAGCGGAATTATCACGCACTTGAGATGCGTGATAATCGTTGACAATGGCCCGAGCTAATGCAATTAACGCGCACTTTAGACGCGTGTAAATTGCATGGACGAACTCTATCTCGTAGGCGAGAACATCGACGCGCTCACCGCACATCGAAGAGCGCGCGACGATAAGCTCATCCAGATTATCCGCGGCGTCTACATCGCGAGTGAGGGTAGCGCCGATGAAATCATCCGCGAGCACGCGGTTCGAAATCGCCCACTATCTCTATCCAGCAGCATATCTGAGTTCAGCGAGCTCCATGTTGCTTGGCCCGACAGCCGATCGAAGGCTGTTCCTCGGCGGTCGGCGCAACCAGAGAACGCGCCTGCGGGCGCTCGACATCGTTCAGACAAAAGCACCTCTGAAGCCGTCCTTAGACAAGGCTGTCATCGGCGACAGCCTCGGCGAGTTCACAATCTCAATCTCGTCACCTGAGCAGCGGATGCTCGAGGCTTTTCGAACGCGCAGCGAGCAGGCGAACGCAATCACTGAAGACATTCGGCGAACAACGGCCGATCGGCTCATTGCCGAACACGGGTCAGCCGATGCAGCCGCCGACGTCTTGTGGATGCTCGCGCGAGCAAACGATTGGTTTCATGAAGGAGAGGGCGCTGAACGCTATCTCCGCGGCAGCCCCAGGCCGGCCGTGCCGTCCCTTAACCGAGCGGCTTTTTCACTTATTGTCGCATGGCACGGAAAGACCATGGGCAAGCTGTCTCACGACGGCCATGAGTGGCGATGGAGTCCGACCAAGGGTCCCGCGCCGCCCCTCATCCGGGAAACGCTTCCCGGCACCCTGCCTCCGTTCATTGAGTCGCTGCTCCCCGAAGGTTGGCTCGCGCAGGTGCTTCGCAACGAGGACGAGCGCACCCTTCTGCGCGAGGGGAAGCGATACATGTCGAACATTACGATCTCTAGCGACACTGCTGAAATCGCCAGGCTCCCATCCGATGTGCTTGATGGACGACTCGCCCAATTCGTCGATGACGAAGTCTTCGCGGCGCGTACCGCGGCCCCGACCGCGGTACGTTCGACGATACATTCGAGACGAACCTTGCGCGATTGTTCGCGTCGGGAACAACGCCGCGACTTTCCGGCGTGCAGATCAAGGCACCGATGTATCTCGACAGCGACGGCGATCTCCTGCCCTCGATCGAACTTCCATTCACTCACATCCTAAAGCCTGCAGGGACGTCAGGCTTCGAGCACATGCCTGTCGTCGAATGGTTTTGCCTTGCACTCGGTCGGCGGGCCGGCTTTACCACTCCCGGCGCGGCGCTCGTCTGCATGCCCGACAGGATGCCTCCAGCGCTGCTGATCGAACGGTTCGACATTCGCGATGGAGCAGGCGACGACAGGCAACTCGCGCTTGAGGATTTTTGTTCGGTGCTCGGGGTACCGGCCGAGGATAAGTACAAGGGCACGATCGAGCGAATGGCGCGAGCGTTGCGCGGCTTGTCGACCGACCCCGCCGATGACCTCGCAATCTTGTTCCGGCGCGCGCTCTTTGCGTGGCTTATCGCAGATGGCGATATGCATCTCAAAAATGTTGCACTCCTCAAGATGGCAATCCCCGGAGAGCGAAGCTTCAAAAGCGTACGTATGGCACCGCTGTACGATACCCTCACCACCAGAGTGTTCCCGGGCCTTGAGAGTGATCACATGGCGCTTAAGCTTGCCGGAAAGGACGATCGCCTCCGGCTGGTCGATTTCGAGGCGCTCGCCCGGACGATTGAACTACCTCTCGAGCGCGCGCGCACGATCACCAGCGGGTTAGTTTCTTCGCTGATCGCCTGCATTGACGAGATCGCCGTGCCACCTCTTACCGACAGGTCTGCGGAGGCTATCGTCCGTGCGGTGCGAACGCTCGTGCGGGAACGGTGTGCAGCAATGGCCCCAGACGCGTAGCCGAGGGCACTGTCATCCCAATCCATTCGACGCGGCCCACGGGGATGTGACGTGATGGCCGCCTTCGGGCCGTGGTCGGCTCGAGGAGAAAGGAGTGGATTCTGCCAACCTCGCGGACGCGCGTCTGTCCGGCAGCCACGCGCTCACTTTGAATCCGTCACATCCTCCCCACATCGGCGCCCATGGAATCGCTCCCTCTTTCCGTGCTCGACCTCTCGCCAATTACGCAGGGCAGCGACGCCGGACAGTCGCTGAGGAATTCGGGCGAGCTGGCGCGGCATGTCGAGCGGCTTGGCTACAATCGCTTCTGGATGGCAGAGCATCATTCGATGCCAGGAATCGCCAGCGCCGCGACCGCAGTTGCGCTCGCTTACATTGCGGCGCACGACCGAGCAGTATCCGCATCGGCGCAGGCGGAATCATGCTGCCCAACCACGCGCCGCTCGTCATCGCGGAGCAATTCGGCACGCTGGAATCGCTGTTCCCTGGTCGGATCGACCTGGGTCTCGGTCGCGCTCCGGGCACCGATCAGGCTGCGGCGCATGCAATGCGCCGCAATCTCGTATCGGACGAGAACCAGTTCCCGCACGATGTCCTCGAACTCCATGGGCTACTTCCGCGGCGAGAGCGGGCGCGTCCGCGCGATCCCGGGCGAGGGCCTCGATATCCCCGTCTGGATTCTCGGCTCGAGCCTGTTCGGCGCTCAACTCGCGGCGATGCTCGGGCTTCCTTACGCCTTCGCCTCCCATTTCGCGCCGCAGATGATGATGCAGGCGATCTCGCGTCTATCGTGAGCGGTTCGAACCGTCGAACCAGCTCGACAAGCCGTATGTAATGCTCGGCTTCAACGCCATCGTCGCCGACACCGACGAGGAGGCGGAGCTGCTTGCTACGATCCGTTCAGCAGGCGTTCGTTTCGCTGCGAACCGGCATGCCGATTCAACTTCCACCGCCGAAGAAGGGGTATGCCGACGAGCTGCCGCTCGAGGCGCGCGCGATCCTCGGCTCGGTGCTATCGGCGTCCGCGATCGGAAGCTCGCAGACCGCTCGGCGCCAACTCGACGAATTCGTTCAGCGGACCAGACCCGATGAACTGATCGTCACCGCGCAGGTTTACGATCTCAAAGCGCGGCTCCGCTCTTTCGAGCTGCTCATGGAAGCGGTCCGTCAACCCTCGCACGCATTCGCCAACTAAGGAGACCCATGTCCGCTTTGTTCACGCCGCTCGAGGTCGGCACCTTAAAGCTCGCGAACAGGATCGTGATCGCACCCATGTGCCAATATTCGGCCGAGGAGGGGTGCATGACCGATTGGCACATCATCCATCTGGGTCAGCTCGCACTCTCGGGCGCAGCGCTGCTGACGATCGAAGCGACCGCGGTGACTCCGGAAGGGCGGATCACGTATGGCGACACCGGATTATGGTGCGACGCCAACGAGGAGGCGATGGCGCATGTGCTGGCGAGCATCAGGCGCTGGTCGGACATACCCGTCGCGATCCAGCTCGGACATGCCGGGCGCAAGGCTTCGACCGAAAAGCCTTGGCTCGGCGGCGAACAGATCCGGCCCGACGCGGCGAACGGATGGCAGACGTTGGCTCCTTCGCCCATTCCGTTTCTCCCGGAGGAAACTCCACCAGCGCAGCTTGATTTCGCGGGGCTGGATCGGATCAGAGAAGCGTTTGCCGATGCGGCGTTACGAGCGGCGCGGCTTGGGCTCGCGGCCGTGCAGCTGCATGGCGCCCACGGATATCTACTCCACCAGTTCCTGTCTCCGCTCTCGAACCGGCGCTCGGATCAATATGGCGGCAGTCTCGAGAACCGGATGCGCTTCCCCCTCGAAGTGTTTGATGCGGTGCGCGCGGCCTTCCCCGCTGAGCGGCCAGTGACCATGCGGGCCTCGGCGACCGACTGGGTAGAGGGCGGTTGGGAGGTCGAGCAGACGATCGAGTTCGCGCGGGCGCTCGAGGCGCGTGGTTGCGCCGCAATTCACGTATCGAGCGGCGGCCTCGACCCGCGGCAGAGGATTCCAGTTGGTCCCAGCTACCAGGTGCCGCTGGCGCGCAAGGTGAAGCGGGCGGTGAACATGCCCGTTATCGCCGTGGGGCTGATTACCGATTTCGAGCAGGCGGAAGCGATCGTCGGCACGGGCGACGCTGATCTCGTGGCGCTTGCCCGCGGCATGCTCTACGACCCTCGCTGGCCGTGGCACGCGGCCGCGCACCTCGGCGGTCAGGTGAGGGCGCCGCCGCAATATCTGCGCTCTCAGCCGCGACAGCATCGTCATCTGTTCGAAACGGCGGAGAGATAAGCCACATAGCCTGTCGGGTATGGCAAAGCTCGCTTGGAATATGCTCGGATTCATCTACGAGGACGGGATCAGGAACCTTGGGGATATGTTCTCGGCGGCATGAAAAGGAGCGCCAGAGTCAGTCGACCCACAAGCCGCCATTGATGTCGACGATCTCGCCGGTGACATAGCCGGCTTCGTCGGAGCACAGCCATGCAACGGCCGCCGCGACCTCCTCCGGCGTTCCAAGGCGCCGCACGGGGATCTGGTCGGTCAGCGATGCCGGGAAACCCGTTGTCATCGGACCGGCGATCGGGCCGGGTGCGACGGCGTTGACGGTGATGCCCTCGCTTGCAAGCTCCTTGGCGAGGTACAGGGTCAGCGCGTGCACGCCTGCCTTGGCCGCATGCTTCTGCTCTGCGGGGTCGAGCCACGGGCGCGGGTTGCCGCCATTCTTGGCGAGAACCGACCCGATATTGACGATCCGTCCGCCGCCGCTTCGCCGAGGTTCGTCCGGTGCGGCAACGGGCTGCAGCGCTGTTCCTGGGCGCTCTTGCGGGCGGTGCGGGCTCGGCGGTCCTGACGGATCGGGCGGGCGCTCACTGTCCAATCGCCATTTACCTTGGCGCCCGCGAACCCTTGCAATGCGGGAGCCACCCACACAACACATTCGCTACAGCTTCGAGCGATCGGCGGGACTCCACTCCTCAGGTTCGACTTCGCGCCGCGAAAGGCGAAGCGCCAGTCCGGCGAAAGTGCCGACGCCGATTGCAATAGTCAGATTGCTCGCGACGGTCAGGATCATCGTCATGAAGAATAGGGCACGATCACCCGCGCGCATCCGCATGCGCTCGGGCCAACGCGTTGGTTCGCTCATTAGCCATGCCGTAAGGATGAGCAGTCCAGCCAGTGCGGGCATCGCCAAATATCCGGCGAGTGAAGCAGCCGCGACGCTGAACAGCAGAATCGTTGCCGCATGCACGATTCCGGCGACTGGAGTTTGCCCCCCCGCGCGCACGTTTGTTGCCGTTCTTGCGATTGCGCCGGTCGCTGGCAGGCCGCCGAACAAAGGCGAAACGATATTCGCCGCCCCTTGAGCAAGGAGCTCAGCGCCTGAGCGGTGCCGCCCCGCAATCATTCGGTCGGCGACAATCGCGGACAGGAGTGACTCAACGGCCGCAAGGAATGCGATCACGAAGGCCGACGGCATCAATTCGCTTATCCTGGCGACGCTAAGGTGCGGAATCGACGGCATCGGAAGCCCGCTTGGGAGGGCCCCGAAGCGTCTGAAAATTGTGTCCACCGGCAGCGGCAAGAGAGCGACGGCCGCCGAAGCGCAGGCAATCACCAGCAGGGACCCGGGGAACCACGGAAGCCAATGCCGTAACATCGCAATACCCGCGATCGAGAGTAAGCCCACGATCAACGCCGTTAGATTCACGTCGGTTCGCCCGTTCCAGAGAGCAGGCAACCCGTGGATTAGGTCGGCCGGCACGTGAACGGAGGAAAGCCCGAGCAGATCCTTAAGCTGACTGACAGCGATGATCAGTGCGATTCCGACCGTGAAACCTTCGATGACGGCTTCCGGCACGAGCGCGATGAAGCGGCCCGCCCTGACCAGGCCAGCGGCGACCAGGATGATCCCTGCCAGCAGCGTCGCTAGTAATAAGCCATCGAAACCATATTGCGCGATGACGCCCGCAACCACGACAATGAATGCGCCCGTCGGGCCGCCAATCTGAACCCTGCTCCCGCCCAGAAGCGAGATCAGAAAGCCGCCGATGATCGCGGTCACCAAACCCGATCGCGGTGTGGCTCCGGAGGCGATCGCTATAGCAATGCTAAGAGGCAGCGCCACGAGCGCCACGGTGAGCTCCAGCGACCGCGTCGCCCATGAGCAGGCGCCAGGAATAATCTTTCAGGCTCGTTAGGAGCTTCGGCTTCATTGCCCCGCGCTAGGGTCAGAGACCGCCTGGTTCAACAGGGGTCGCCCGATGTCTCGTGTGGATGGCTCCCGCGTTGCAAGTGGCGATTTGATGTTCTGATGGCTGGTCGGGTGCAATCTTGCGACTTGCGCGCCATTCCGATCGAAGAACACGCCTGTTCTTCTGGTTCACGCGGAAGAAGGCATCGAACAGATCGCCAACGAAAGGCACGAAGCCGAACGCGGCGTGGATGCCAAGGTTCGCAACCATCCTCGCGACGGCGGCTAGTTACCCCGCATTCACAAATCAGGCCTTCAGCAGCAGGTGGTCGCGCTCCCAGGAACTGATACTCCTCGAACGCCATCAACTCGGCGGCTTTGACCTGGGAAAAAGCGCGAATGAACGGCTCGCCGAGGAGTTCGATGACTGGCTCGCACGCCACCATCCGGTCCAGCCCCTCGTCAAACATTCTGAGGGAGGGTGCGAGCATGGAGATATGCATTGCCCTCCACCATAGGCATCGGCTCGAGTTTCTCGCGAACTCCAAGATAGCCGCAAACCAGGGACGCGGCGATCGCCAGATATGGGTTGGAGTTTGCTCCGGCAGCCGGTTTTCGATTTGCGCATTCGCGCTGTCGCTGATCGGGACACGCAGCCCGCAGGAGCGGTTGTCATAGCCCCATTGAAGGTTGATCGGGGCCGAGTGATTTGGCCGCATGCGCCGAAAACTGTTGACGTTGGGAGCGAGCAGCGGCGCGACCTCCGGCAAGTAGCGCTGCAGGCCACCGACGAAATGGCGGAAATGGTCGCTTAGTTCGTTGGACGGTGTGCCGAACAAATTGACTTCGGTCTTTTGGTCGACCGCCGAGATGTGGAGGTGCATTGCGCTGCCTGGCTGCAACTCCATGGGCTTTGCCATGAAGGTCGCATAGACGCCGTGCTTCAGCGCCACCTGACGGACAAGGCGTTTGAAGATGATGACTTGGTCGGACAGCTGGATCGGGTCACCATGGTTGAAATTGATCTCGAGTTGAGCGGTGCCACTTTCGTGGATCATGGTGTCGAGGTGAAGCGACGCCGTTTCGGCATATTCGTAAATGTCCTCGATGATGTCCTCGTATTCAGTCACCGCCTCGAGACCATAGGGTTGTGGAGAGGTCTCGGTTCGGCCCGATCGGCCGGTCGGAGGCAGCAGCGGGAGGTCGGGATCAGCATTGATTTGGGTGAGGTAAAACTCGAGCTCTGGCGCGACCAGGATCTGCCAGCCGATCGCGTCGTAAAGGCTGAGAACACGGCGCAGCACGTGGCGCGGAGCGATTTCGAACGGCTGGCCGCTCTTGAAATAGGCGTCGGCGACTACGAATGCGGTCGGGGTCTTGAACCCAGGCGCGACGCACAGCGACTCCGCGTCGGGCCGGAGCGACACGTCGGGGTCGCTCGTGCTCTCCGGCGCGGCCCCGTCGTCGGCATATTCGCCGGTCAGGGTTACCGCGAAAACGCTACTTGGCAGTCGCAGCGAATCATTGCCTGCCGATTTACGAATTCTGCGCTGGCCAAACCTTGCCGCGCACCGTGCCGTTGAGATCAGGCACGAGGCATTCGACCTCGCTAATATTATTCTCGTGAATCCATTTCTTAAAATCATTGGTCATGATCGCTCTCGCGCGCGGTTGTCGGGGTCCGAAAGGCTGGCCTGCGACGCTAGAGCCCGTGGTCGGCGCCCTCCGTTTCCAGCGCGGGTGCGCTTGGTTCGATTCCGCGCAACGTCGCCACGCAATCATCCAGCGCCGCGCCGATGATCGACACAAGCCGGTCGATTTCCGCATGTGTGATCACGTAGGGAGGGCACATCACGATCGAATCTCGAATTGCGCGCACCATCAGGCCGCGCGCTATACAGGCGTCTCGCACCAGCGGTCCGGCCATCCCACCTGCGCCGAAGCGCTGATTGGTCCCTTTCTGGGCGACGATCTCAACCGCGCCGATGAGGCCGAGCGAGCGCACCTCACCGACCAAAGGATGGTCGTCGAGGCGCCGCAGCGCGGCCGCCAGATAAGGCCGAGGTCCTCGGCGACCCGCTCGACGAGCTTCTCTTGCTCGATGATCTCGATATTACGCAGCGCTACTGCGCTGGCCACCGGATGGCCCGAATATGTGTAGCCGTGAGTGAAGTCGTCGTCGCAACCGCGCATGGTTTCGACAATCGAACGGCTGACAGCGGTCGCCGAAATAGGTAGATATCCCGAGGACAGGCCCTTGGCCATCGACACGATGTCGGGGGTGAAGCCGAAATGCTGGAAGCCGAACCAGCGGCCAAGCTCGGCCGAACCCGCAGATCACCTCGTCGGACACAATCAGGACGCCATGCTTGCGGCAGATCGCTTCGACCCTAGGCCAATATCCCGGCGGGGGAATAATGACCCCGCCGGCACCCTGGACGGGTTCGCCGATGAATGCTGCGACCTTGTCCGGGCCGATGGCGATGATACGCTCCTCAATCGCATTGGCTGCACGCTCGGCGAACGCATCCGGATCCTCGCCAAAACCCTCGCCGAACATGTAGGGCTGCATAACGTGCTCGATCCCGGCGATCGGCAGGTCGCCCTGGGCATGCATGTAGGTCATTCCACCAAGGCTGGCCGCGGCGACTGTCGAGCCATGATAGGCATTGTGCCGACTGATGAAGATCTTGCGCCCAGGCTGTCCTTTGAGATCCCAATAATGGCGGACCAGCCGGAATATGGTGTCGTTTGATTCCGATCCGCTGCTGTTGAAGAAGATGTGCTGCAATTCCCCGCCCGAGCAACCCCGCCAACCGAGCCGCGAGTTCAATCGGCGGCGGCGTCGCGGTGCGAAAGAAAGTATTATAATAAGGGAGCTCGAGCATCTGTTGATACGCGACCTCGGCCAGCTCCTTGCGGCCGTAACCGATATCGACACACCATAATCCCGCCATGCCGTCGAGGATCGCGTTGCCGTCGCCGTCAAACAACGTCGACCCTTCGGCGCGTGTGATCACTCGACTTCCGCCCATGTCGCGTTGCAGCTTGTAGCTCGACTGCGCGGGTAGATGATGGGCGACGTCGAGCCGGCGCAGCGCGGCTATGTCGTGGTTACGGATAGTCATGCCGCAAGTCCCCTATCTGTCCATAATTCAGTTTCGCCGCGCAGCGCCCGGCCCAGCAACGCGAGAATCCGATCGACGCCGAATTGCGCTCGGCGTGCCACTCGGGATGCCATTGGACCCCGAGGACGGGTGCCCCGTCCGGCGCGGCCGAAAACGCCTCGACGATGCCGTCGGGCGCGCTGGCCTCGATGGTCAGCCCCGGACCGAGCCGATCGACGCCTTGGTAGTGAACGGAGTTCACGCGCAATCGCGCGCGCCCGAGGCTGCTAGCGAGAATTCCGCCCGGAGTTAGAGCGACTTCATGCTCATGGCCGAACATCTCATCAAAGCTGGTGCCGTCGGGGGCGTGGTGAGGAAGAGGCCGCGCGGGTTCCCCGAGGTCGCGCACGAGGGTTCCTCCAAACGATATGTTGAGCTCCTGAAAACCACGGCAGACACCGAACACAGGTCGCACCCTTCCAATCATTGCGGCGATCATCGCAAGGCTCATCTCGTCGCGCTTGTGATCGAACGGACCCTCGCCCGTCGAACCATCGCCGTAGCGGTTCGGTTCGACGTTGGACGGGCTCCCGGTAAGCAACAGACCATCGATCCGTCCCGCGACCTCGCGCGCGTCCATCAGGTCGGATCGCGCGGGCACCAGCAAAGCCGCACAATCGGAATGAACGGCGACGGCCTGAAGATAACGCTCCATCACCGCCTGCGCCGTTTCCTCGCCGACGCGTCGCGCGCAGCAGATGATTCCGATCACCGGCCGAACGCTCATGATAGCACCACTACCGGTGAACGCGCATTCCAGCTGAGCCAGACCGGGTCACCGTTGTCGAACCCGCGCTCCTCGTAGCGACGAGTGTTCGAGCGCAAAGTCTTGAGGATGGTGCCGTTCGCCAGCGTGATCTCATAGATTGTTTCCGAGCCGAGATAGGCGCTGTGTCGGATTTCGCCGGCAACGACATTGTGTCCTGGCGGCGTCCCACTCTGCTCGGGTGGCGAATCTCCGTCGCGTGGCGCCATGTCGATCTTTTCAGGGCGAATGCCGGCCCACACGGTCGACCCGCTCGCCCCGGTGACGCCATGGTCGAGATAGATCGGCGCGCCGAGCGCCGCGCTAGCGATCACCGCATGGCCCGGTTCGTCGACCTCCAGCCGTCCCTCGAACAGGTTGATATTGCCAATGAAGTCGGCAACGAAGCGATTGTTGGGATATTCGTAAAGGTCGCTGGGCGTCGCCACTTGCTGCAGCACACCCTTGTTCATCAGTGCACAGCGGCACGCCATCGCCAGGGCCTCATTTTGATCGTGGGTGACCATTACGAACGTCACCCCGACCTTGTCCTGAATGCGCGTGAGCTCGAACCGCATCGCCTCTCGCAGCTTGGCGTCAAGTGCCGACAGCGGCTCGTCGAGCAGCAGCACACGCGGTCGCTTGACCAGCGCTCGGGCGAGCGCGACGCGCTGGCGTTGCCCGCCCGAGAGCTGGTCGGGCTTGCGATCGACCAAGTCCTCGAGCTTGACCAGTTCAAGCGCCTCCATCACTCGCGCCTCACGCTCGCGAGCGGGAATCCGGTCGACCTTCAAACCATAGGCGACGTTGTCCCGAACGCTCATGTGCGGAAATACGGCGTAGGACTGGAAGACCATATTGACCGGGCGCTTGTTGGGCGGAACGCTGGCCATATCGACGTCGTCGATCAGGATTTCGTCCCTCGCTCGGGGGTTCGAGCCCCGCGAGCACGCGCAGCAATGTGGTCTTGCCACAGCCCGACGGGCCGAGCAGCGCAAAAAACTCGCCTTCGCGAATCTCGAGCGAGACATCGTCGACTGCGGCAAAATCGCCGAAGCGCTTGGTCAGTTGCTCGATCCTGATCAGGGTCTTGGCGGTCATGGCCTAGCCCTTCCCCAACGCCGTCACACCGCGGCCCTGGATCCGCAGCCCGACGATCGTCAGCACCACCGTCAAGGCCATCAGCAGGGGTCGAGGCGGCATTGGCCTCGGTCTCACCGAGATGCGCTCCTGGAATAGACCTCTGTCCGGGAAGGTCTCGTCTCCGGACCTGCTGTGAAAAAGGTGATCACGAAATCATCGAGACTGAGTGGGAGGCCAGCATGCGCCGGCCATAAGCGCCGGGCGCAAAAAAGAAACCAACACAACGAAAAAGGCACGGAACACACCCGCGCCACCATCCTTCGCGGCTTCCTCGAGCTCGCGATTGAACGAGGCCAAGCGGGCGCGGACGATCACCGCGACGAACGGAAAGCTGAACGAGATGTGGGCGATCACGATCGAGCCGAGGTCGAGTGGCCACGGCAGGTCGGTCGGCCACGGCAGGACGCGAGAGAAGAACACCAGCATCGACACTCCCATGCAAATCTCGGGAACGACGATCGGCAGGGCGACCAACCCTTCGAACGCGGGCTTGAACGGAAAACGAAAGCGCCACAGCGCACAGCGATCATGGCGCCCAGCACAAGACTGACGAGAGCTTCGACAAAGCGGCGATGGTCAGCGAGTTGACGAACGCCGTGATAAGATCGCCATCATCGAACACCTTGCCATACCAGTCGGTTGTGAAACCGGTCCAGACGATGTTGCGCTTGCTCTCGTTGAAGCTGAACGCAACAAGGCAGGCGAGCGGCGCATAGAGGAACAGCAGCACCAGGCCGACCCACAGCCTGAGCGGCGTGTTCCGAGCGTAATCGAGCGGTCCCTTGGGTTCTGCCGCGCTCACGCCGAGATCACCTTTTCACGGCGGCGGGCAATCAAGTCCCTGACCGGCGATGCAGATGAAGGTCAGGTACATCACGATGAACGAAAGGGCCGCCCCGAATGGCCAGTCGTTGGCGCGCTTGAATTGGCGCTCGATGACGTTGGCGATCATTTGACTGTTGGGACCGCCCAGAAGATCCGGGGTGAGATAGGAGCCGAGAGCCGGGATGAAGGTGATCAGCACACCCGACAGGATGCCCGGCAAGGCAAGCGGGATGACGATTTCGCCG
>CAWAWT010000077.1:0-14043 GCA_963785855.1 uncultured Alphaproteobacteria bacterium | reverse complement strand
CACGAGCCGCCAAGACCACCAGCTCACCGGCTCGTTCGAGCGCGGCGAAGAAGTCCACGGCGCGAGCGAAGGCCAAGCGGGCGACGTCCACCGCGAAGTCGACGGCGAAGCCGGCCACTCGATCGGCCAGGGTCGACGCGATGAGTTCCTCCACTTTGAGTTTGCGGATCATCGTCAGCACGGCATCGACATAGACCATGCAGCAACGAGCGGGTAATGCAAGAGGAAGGTCTCGCAGCGGGGACGAACGTCTCGCCCCTGAGGGAACGTTTGATGATCTCGATCAGGTGATCGGGAAGATGGGTAAGAGTACGAGCGTCTCATGGGTAACGGTCTTTCCCTTGCGGATGGATCGTCGGAGCGAATGGGTGACGTCCGTCTTTCCCTTGTAGACCCTGCTGGTCGTAGCCACATGTACGGCACGGCTCCGTGCTGGCATGCGGCCATTTTCTGAGGAGCAACGAACATGTCAAGCGAACTTTGGAGAGTTTCGTGGCTACATTTGGAAGGCGAAAACAAGGTTAACCGCTGACAGGCGTGCGACTTACGTCAGAAAATGGTCTGGAACTTCGGATTAAAGATTGACGTAACACTAAGGAGCCTGTCCGAGAATTCGAGTCCGAAATCCACAAGTTCTTGTCATTAAACAACTTGCGAGTTTTGAGCCTAATTAAAGTAGATTCTTTGCTAGCAAGGACTTACGTCGGCGAGAGGCGAATTCTCGGACAGGCTCCTAGAACGCAGGTATCGAGAATCGCCTGCATTCTAGCCTAGCGGACCGTTGTTATTTCGTCTGCTCGAATTCGACGTCGATGACTTCGTCCGGCTTGGCCGCCACGTGGGTCACCATCCGACGAGGCGGAGGGTCCGCTCGAGGTCGCACGGTTCCCGGCTGATGATGCCGCGGCGGAGAGGTGCTCGGACATCGCCTGGCTGGCCCGCTGGAGGTCCTCGATCACCCGCTGGATCGCGGCGGGGTCGTCTCCGCCTTCGCCTGGTTGACCCGAGCGATGGCACTGCGGACCGCCGCCGTGTCGGCCTCGGACAGCCTGTCCTTCGCCTCGAGCGTCTTCTCGAGCTGGTAGACGTGCTGCTCGGCAGCGTTGCGTGCCTCGGCCAGCTCGCGCCGCCTCTTGTCCTCGGCGGCGTGGCTCTCGGCGTCGCGCATGCATCCGCTCGATCTCATCCTTGGTCAGGCCCCCGGAAGATTCGATCCTGATCGTCTGCTCCTTGCCCGTTCCCTTGTCCTTGGCAGCGGCCTGAAGGATGCCGTTGGCGTCGATTTGGAAACTGACTTCGACTGCGGTACGCCCATTGGGGCCGGCGGGATCCTCCAGGTTGAACTGGCCGAGCAACCGGTTGTCGGCCGCCATCGGCCGCGCTCCCCTGGTAGACCTTGATCGTCACGGCGGTCTGTCCATCCTCGGCCGTGGTGAACGTTTCCTTCTTCGGTGGGTAGTGGTTGTGTTCCGTTCCGACCAGCTTGTGAAGAACGCCCTCGCCTTGTTCTCCAGCCCGAGCGAAAGCGGGCTCACGTCGAGCAGAAACACGCGCCTTGACGTCGCCGGCGAGGACCGCTCCCTGAATGGCGGCACCGACGGCGACGACCTCGTCGGGGTTGACCCCTGGTGCGGCTCCTTGCCGAAGATGTCCTTGACGATCTGCTGGACGGTGGTCCGCGTCGCGCCGCCGACGAGGACGACCTCATCGATACCGACGACCTTGAGCTGGCGTCCTCAAGGGCCTTCAAGACCGGTCCGCGTAACCGTTCGAAGAGGCGATCGGTCAACTTCTCGAACTGGCTGCGGGTGATCTCATCGTCAGGTGCTCGGCCCGTTCTGGTCGGCCGTGATGACGGCAGGTCGATGTCCGCCTGGGTCTGGAACGATAGGTCCTTCTCCGCCTTCTCGGCCGCCTCCTTCAACCGCTGCAGGGCCATCTGGTCCTTGCGGAGGTCGATCCCGCTCTTTCTTGAACTCGTCGGCGATGAAACTGATCAGCGCCTTCGTCCCAGTCGTCGCCGCGTGAGGTGTCGCGATGCGTCGAGAGAACCTCGAAGACGCCCTCGGACACGAACAGGATCGAGATGTCGAACGTGCCGCCGCCAAGGTCAACACCGCGATCTGCTCGTTCATCGCCGGAACGAACACGATAGAGCCGTCCCGAAGGGGATGACTGCAAGGATCGGCAATGAATTCTACCTGGACCAGCTCGGCGACGTCGTGGAAGTGAGAGAAGCTGCCGATATGGGTGAATCCGAGGCTATCTCGACGCGTTGGGCAATGACCGACGCGCCAAAGATCGGAAGCTCCACGGGTTCGCAGGATCGGACGCAGCGGCATCAAGCAAATGTGTGATAGTTTTCGCCGATCGGCACAAGTCCATCGATTCGCGAAAACAGCAATCAGAAGATAGTTTTAGACAATGCGGCTACAGTTCAATCCACTGACTCACAGCGGCGTCTTCACTATGTTGTCGGAATGACGAAATTGATCCGGAAAGCGCCGCGGCGCGCGAGACGGTGAAGTCGAACGGCTGACTGATCCACCTCGCGGATAATCCGGAATATGCGGATGTCATCGCCTCTCCTGCACCGCTCAAGCAGCTGCGCCTGTGCGGTGCCACTGATCCGCGATTTACAGGTGGTTTCCTGATCTCGAAGCCTGGCGGTGGCCCCTTGTTCTGGCATCAGGACTAGTGGGGTTGAGATGACGACAGCGCCCCTACCAACCGCACGCCTCCTGCCTTGGCTTGCTCGAACGATCGGCAAGGCACGGACCCATCTTATCTGCCTTCTCTGCGGCGCCGCCGGTTACGCCGGCTTCCTCGTGATCAAGGACCCGAAGATGCTCGTCATTGCGGAGATCGGGATCGGCATTGCCTGGGCGTCGATCCTCGCGATGCCATATGCAATTCTCGCAAGTTGCCTGCCGCAGCGAAAGCTTGGGATCTATATGGGGCTCTTCAACATGTTCATCGTGATCCCCCAATTGCTGGTAGCAACTGTCATGGGTTCGATCATGAAGGCCTTCTTCCCCGACCAACCAATCTGGACGATGCTCGCGGCAGCAATTGTCATGACCATGGCCGCGCTCGCAATGCTCCGCGTGAAAACCTCAAACGCCTAGCTGGAGAACGCATTTGAACAAATTTAGAGCGTTCGCGCGCCTGCTTTCGGATCCTGCCCGCGGTGGCGTTGGGCGCTTACAGGGCGCCCGCGTCGACAGAGACTGTGCAGATCAGGCACCTTCCCAACGGACTCGAGGCGATTGGCGCGTCCGGCTCGGTTCGAATCACTGCTTTAACGGATTCAATCCTGCGTGTCCGGGCGGCTAAAGGTAAAGTTTTCCCGGAAGATGCTAGCTGGGCGGTGCCGGCGGAGGTTCGTCACCAAAGCGTGCACGTGCGCTCGACTGAGCATGGCTTTCAAACCGGGGCGTTGGAGGTGAAGCTCGACCCGTCGACGCTGCGGCTCGAACTGCTCGACCTCAATCACAGGATCATCAGCACAGACATCTCCGGCCGCCCACGTTTCGATGGCCATTCTTTCGAGTTGCGCAAGGCCATGCCACTCTCCGAACATTATTTCGGGATGGGTGACAAAACGGGCCTCCTCGATCGCAGGGGATATTCGCTCGTCAACTGGAACACGGATTTCTATGGTTTCACCCCGTCGGCTGACCCGATCTACAAATCGATCCCGTTCTTCGTCGCGGCCGGCGGTCCCGGCGGTAGCTATGGTTTGTTCCTCGACAACACATTCCGAAGCACATTCGATTTCGGACACAGCATTGCCGATACGCTTCGGATTAGCGCCGTCGATGGGCCGATCGATTATTATCTGATTGGCGGGCCGACAGTGCCGGACGTGGTGCGCCGTTATTCCAATCTGACCGGCCGTGCTCCGATGACACCCTTGTGGGCGCTCGGTTACCAACAGTCGCGTTACAGTTACATGAGCGATGCCGAGGTCCGACAAGTCGCCGCCACTTTCCGGCGCGACCGCTTCCCGCTCGACGTGATCTGGCTCGACATCGATTATCAGGACCGGAACCGGCCCTTTACCGTCAACAAGTCCACCTTTCCCGACATGCGCACGCTCGTCAGAGACATGGCGCAAACGAACATCAAGTTGGTGCCGATCACCGACCTTCACGTGGCTTTCCTGCCCGCTCAAAATTATGCGCCGTACGACAGCGGCGCGGCGGGAAATGACTTCGTCCATGCCGCGGACGGCAAAGTCTATGTTGCTCCGGTCTGGCCGGGCCCGTCGGTGTTTCCAGACTTCACCCGTGCCTCGACCCGGGCGTGGTGGGGTTCGCTTTATAAGGATTTCATCGCCGACGGTTTTGCGGGTTTCTGGAACGATATGAACGAGCCGGCTGTGTTCGACACGCCCGGACACACGATGCCGAATAGCAACCTCCACCGCATCGAAGGAGACGATTTCGCAAGCCGGACGGCAACGCATTCGGAAATTCACAACGTCTACGGAATGGAGAATACGCGCGCCACGTTCGAGGGAATGTTGAAGCTTCGTCCCGGCGTTCGGCCGTTCGTCATGACCAGGGCATCCTACGCCGGCGGGCAGCGCTATGCTGCGACGTGGACGGGTGACAACAGTTCGACTTGGGACCATCTGAGACTCTCGGTCGAACAGCTCATCAATCTCGGTCTTTCAGGCTTCGCATACAGCGGCTCGGACGTCGGCGGATTTACGGGCGGACCCAGTCCAGAGCTGCTTACGCGCTGGTTCGAGGTTGCGACATTCACGCCGGTGTTCCGCGACCATTCGGCGAAAGACACGCCCCGCGCCGAGCCCTGGGTCGACGGCCCCGAGCAACTCGCGATTCGCAAACGCTATGTCGAGGAGCGCTACAAGCTCCTGCCTTACATCTATGCGTTGGCTGAAGAGAATAGCCGCACGGGCGACCCGATCATGAGGCCGGTATTTCTACGATTATCCGGACGCTCTTACCGACGGTTGTGACCGCTCGCTCAGCTTCACGCTTGGCCGAAGCCTGCTAATCGCCGGGCCGCCCAAGCCCGAATCTCCGGCTCCGTTCGACATCTGTCTCCCAGCGGGGGGCTGGTATGATTATTGGACCGGGCTGCCGGTCGGACAGTCGAAGCTCACCGAGCTGCCGCGGCTCGAAAAGCTGCCGGTATTCGTTCGCGCCGGCACGGTCCTTCCTCGCCAGCCGGTAGTTCAGAGCACCGCCGAAACGCCCCGGGGTCCGCTCAGCCTGGATGTTTATCCCGGACCCGACTGCCGCGGAGAGCTTTACCTCGACGATGGGACAAGTATCGGCGGCGCCAACTTGCGACAAGAGATCACCTGTAGCGCGACGCCAAGCGGAGTGACCCTTCAGTTCGGCAAGAGAATTGGCGACTATCGCCCTTGGTGGAGCGAGATCGCCGTCACCGTGCACGGCTGGCGCGGAGCGCACGGCGCGATTGCAGAACGGCGCTTCGGTGACCGCCGATCAGGTTCGCCAAACGTCGAGCTTCACGATACCGGATCAGGTCGGTCCAGCAGCGGTAACCCTCAAGACGAATTAGTCAAAATGCTTAAGGGGAGGTGGCGCACCCGACAGGATTCGAACCTGTGGCCTTTGCCTTCGGAGGGCAACGCTCTATCCAGCTGAGCTACGGGTGCGTGAGCGCCGACTTAGCGACGGCGTCTTCGAGCGGCAAGGCTCGACTTCCCGCTAGACTTGGGAATAGCCCAAGCAGTCGCTTGATCTCATCGAGCGCGCTCCAGAAAAACACGCAGGGCGTCATGAAGCTGGTGTCGAGCGGAGCCGACGATCATGCCGACGTGGCCAGAGGGAATGCCAACTTGCGCGCCCGACGGCGCGGTCACTGCTGGCGCTATGTGGTCGTGCTCGGCGGTAAAGTGGAGCGCCGGCGCGGAGAGTTCATCGGTGACCTGGAGGTTTCCGACGCGCCACGCGCCCGAGCCGGACAGGTCGTTGCCGAACAACTCTTCGATCAATGACTTCGCTGCTGGATAGGGCAGGGGCTCTCCCTCATTGGCCCATTCCTCGAGCTCGATGAAGCGGCGCGCCTCGGCGCTTGTGGGATCGAGTTTTCCGAATTCTGCGAACTTACGGACCGTGCGTGTCGGATCGAGCGACCAGAAGGCAGCTTGGAGCACCTCCATTGGAAGCGCGCCGAGCTGCTTTGCCGCGCTTTGGGAATGGCGCCACATATCGGTAAGCGCGTGGCAGGATGCTCGCGGATATTGTCCAAAGTTCCACGGAGCGGCGAGCGTGACCACGCACTCAACCTTGACATGGTTCGCTGCGGCGATTGCCATCGTCCCGCCGAGGCAATAGCCGATCAGCCCGACAGGTTCGGCAATGTCGCCGAGAAGGGGAAGCAGTAGCTCCTCGATGTGACCAGCGACGGAAAGATCCGATCGCTCATCGGCCTTTCCCCAATCGAGAAGAAGAACGCGCCGACCCATGCTCGCAATGGCCGCCGTCAACGACACATGCTCGTCGAGGTCGAGGATTCGTGGCGGGTTGATCAGCGAAGGTACCAGCACGACCGACGGACCGCTGCCTCCATGGTCGCGCAAGGCGGCGCCGCGAACACGCGCGATTTCAGGTCTCGGCGCTGCGCGTTCCCGCCGCGGTGCTGCTCGTATGCGCGCAGGCCTGCAAGCGCCGCTGCGGCAAGCTCAGGGTTTCGCGTTGAAACCTCTCGAACCAGATCGAGGAATAAAGGCAAAGGGCGCGGTGCGCGCGATGAAGCGCGTCCATGTTGCAGTGCACTATGCTCCGGTAGTAGGGACATGGCCCAAGAGTGTGGGAGTGAGTTCATGGCGAAGTCCACCGGCAAGGTGACGATCAAGAAATACGCCAACCGGCGACTCTATGACACCGAGAGCTCTTCCTACATCACGCTCGACCGACTGGCGCAGATGGTACGCGAGGGGCGTGAATTTGAGGTCGTCGATGCAAAAACAGGCGATGACATCACCCGCCAGGTGCTCACACAGATCATCGTGGATGAAGAAGCGCGCGGCGCAACCATGCTGCCTCTGAACTTCCTCAAGCAGCTGATCGGCCTCTATGGCAATTCAATGCAGAATTTCGTTCCGTCATATCTCGAAGCTGCAATGGAAGCGTTCCAGCGCAATCAGAGCGCAGTAAAGGACGCGTTCGGCGGGAACGTGTTCGCCGACCTCGCAAAGCGCAACATGGCCATGTTCGAGGACGCCGCCCAAGCCTTTTCCGGCAAACCCAAGGGGGAGCCGAAACCGAGCGCCGGCGACGTCGACCAGCTCAAAGCTGAGCTCGCCGCGCTACAAGCCAAAGTCGATCGCCTGAGCCGCTGAGCCATCATGCTGTTTCCGATTGCTGCAGCGCTTGCGCTGAACGCCGATTCTACGCCGACCGTCGCCGGGACGCCGCTGCAATCCAACCTGGAATATTCGGTGCCGATGGTCGGCGAGTGGGGCTACAGCACCGAACACTGACGGTAGCGAGGCGACGTTCAGCAATTCGAGCGGCCACGCGCAGTTGACCATCCGCTGCACGCGTTTCAACCCGGCGAATCGCGCTGACAAAAATGGCGTCGAGCGCATCGGCGTCACTGTGGGTCTGGACGAGTTCGATGAAAAAGAGCCTGCCAGCGAGCTACGATTCGGCGGCGCGAAGCGTCACCATCGACGTCAGCGCCGATGATTCGTTGCTGGATGCGATAGCATCGAGTTCGGGGACGGATCGGATTCAGCAGCTCAGGGCTTCAGGCCCTTGTCGTACCATCGTGGGCTGCTGTTGCACGGACGATCGAGGACTGCCGAATTAGGTGTCGTTTGCTTCGGGCGAAGCAACGAAGATTGCCGAAATCTTCACGCTATTACAAGTCTTGCGCAAAACCTCGGGAAAACTCATCTTCTAGTCTGCTTCAACGCAGCGAAAGGAGGTGATCCGATGTCTCATGGTTCAGCAGGGAGGTCGGAAAGGGGTGTTCGTAGGCCCTAAGAGCTGACGAACGGCCACATCTCCGGCCGCTGACCATGTCGAAGGGCATCGCTGCGAGACGCGGCGGTGCCCTTTAACATATCGGTCACGAAAACATGCGGCGCGCACGCACTTGGCATTTCTTTGCGATTGTTGCCCATGACTTTGCAGATTGCCACTTCATTAGGGAACCGCAACGGCCTTAAAGTGTCTTTCCTCGGCACACGGAGGGAGAAAAGCCATGGCCAAACCCACACGCAAAAGTTCGTCACGCTCCACGTCCTCGCGGTCGCGTACATCTTCACCGCGTTCGAGTTCATCCTCGTCGAGTTCAAGCTCGAACAACACCACCGTCGACAAGCTTGCGAAAGCGGCGATGAGCAAGGAGATGCTCGCCGCTGGTCTCGCCGCGGCTGCCGCTGCAATCAGCGCCAGTCCGGCTGCACGCAAGAAGATCCGCGACGCCGGACTCGATGCCGCCGACACTGCCTCGCAGGCGGCGAGCGCGATGGCCTCGAGCGCGACCAAGCTTGGTTCGATCATCGCGGAAGCAGTTGCGGACGCAGCGCAACGAATCATGTCTGGCAAATGGTCGATGGAGAGTTCGGCGAGCACGAGCAGCGCATCGTCTTCGGCAAAATCGAGCAGTGCACGCAAAGCGTCGGCAAAGCCCGCGAAACGCGCATCCGCGTCTCGCAGCAGCGGCACGCGAAAGACCGCCGCTAAGGCGCCCTCAACTCGCGCGGAAATCGGCGAGCGCTGGCAGCCGGCGTCGACTGCGCGCAAGTCTCCGGCGAAGAGTTCGACGGCGAAGCGCACCGCTGCGAAGCGGGCAACCGCCGGTGCTACCAAAATCGCCGCGCACCGCTGCAGCCAAGCCGCGCAGCACGAGCTCGCGTTCGCGCGCCGCGCGTCCGCGCGGCACTAGCTCGCGCGGACGGCGCGGCGGCGCGACCGGCGGCGGAACGACGGGAGGCGGCGAAGGCGGGAAGGCCTAAGCGGCGCGATCCTCGAACTGCAGGCGAGCCAGGCGCGCGTATAACCCTCCGTGCGCGCTCAGGCTCGCGTGCGTTCCTTCTTCGACGATCGTGCCGTGGTCCATCACCACGATCCGATCCGCTGCGCGCACCGTCGCGAGGCGATGCGCGATGACGATCGTGGTTCGGTCGGCCATCAGGCGGTCGAGCGCGTCCTGCACCAGCCGCTCGCTCTCCGCGTCGAGCGCGGAGGTCGCTTCGTCGAGCAGGAGCAAGAGGTGCGTCGCGAAGCAGCGCGCGAGCGATCGCGATGCGCTGGCGCTGGCCTCCCGACAACCGCGCGCCGCCTTCGCCCATGTAGGTATCGAGGCCGTCCGGAAGCGCGCTGGAGGAACTCTTCCGCATTGGCGTCGCGCGCGGCTTGCCAGAGCTCGTCTTCGTTCGCGTTCCAGTTTCCGTAGCGAAGATTGTCGCGCGCCGATGCCGCGAAGATCACCGTTTCCTGCGGCACCATCGCGATGCGTTGTCGGACGTCCGCTGGATCCGCGTCCCTGAGATCGACTCCGTCGAGCAGGACTTGCGCCGCGTTGCGGATCGTAGAAACGCTCGGCGAGCTGGAAGATCGTCGTCTTGCCCGCGCCCGATGGTCCGACGAGCGCGAGCCGCTCGCGCGGGCGAACGTTCAACGAAAAATCGTTCAGCGCCGAAGTGTCGGGGCGCGTCGGATAATGGAACGTGACCTTTTCGAACTCGAGCCCGCCGCCCGCCGGCTCGGGCAGTCGCGCTGGTTTCGCGGGTGAGCGGATTTCCGGTTCGGCATGGAGCAGCTCGCCGAGGCGCTCCGACGCGCCCGCGGCGCGGAGCAGGTCGCCATAGACCTCGGTGAGGTTGCCGAACGCCCCTGCGAGAAGACCGCCATAAAGCACAAAGGCAGCGATCGTGCCGCCGGTCATCTTCCCAGCGGCGACTTGCGTCGCTCCTCCCCAGATCACCATCGTGATCGATCCGAAGATGAGGAAGATGACGATCGCGGTCATCATCGCTCGCACGAGGATGCGGCGCTTGGCGGTTGCGAACACTCGCTGCACGGCATCGGCGAAACGCGTCGGCTTCGCGCCCCTGCTGGTTGAAAGCCTGAACGATCTTCATCGCGCCAAGGACTTCGCTGGTGACGGTGCCGACGTCGGCGATTCGGTCCTGGCTACGCAGCCGATATCGCACGCACGCGCCGGCCGAGGACTGCGGCGGGAACCACCACAACGATCGATCCGACGAGAATCGAGACGTGCAAGCTTCGGCGCGAGCGCGAACAGAATGACGATGCATGCGATGCCGAGGATGGCATTGCGCAGCGCGACCGAGACCGTGGTCCCAACGACCTGTTCGATAATCGTCGTGTCGACCGTGATGCGCGACGTAATTTCGGCCGGGCGGTTTTCCTCGAAGAAGCCGGGCGAAAGCCGCAGCAGGTTGCGGTGCACTGCGAGCCGGATGTCGGCGACAGTGCGCTCGCCGAGCCAGGAGACGCAATAATATCGGACTGCAGTCGCGAGTGCGAGCACCCCGACGATTAGCAGCAGATATTCGAACCAGCGCGCGATGTCGCGCGTCGTGCCGGCACCGTGCGCGAAGCCTTTGTCGATGATCAGCTTGAACGCATAAGGGACGCCCGATGTCGCTCCGGCGGCGACGAGAAGCGCAAGTGCGGCTATAGCGATATGTCCAGGGTAATGGAGCGCGAAACCCCAAACCATTCGTAAGTTGCGGATCGAGCGCCCCTTGGGGCGGCTGCTGGGGTTCACGGCCATGGCTCGTACCTACCAGCGCGGTCGCGGCGTCTCAAATGAAGGCTGCGTCATTCCGGTTTTCTCGATTGCGCGTCAGGTAGTTGCTCGTGATCAGATCCACCTTGCCCTATTGCCTTGAGGCCCACTTATCCCCACTTCCTTGCTGCGGCGCAACAATTCGCCTTGCAACCGGTTACACCTGTTGCCACACCCTTGGCGCTTGATGGCAGAATTGAGGTTCGATGCTTTACGACGCCTATGAAATGCAGCGTTCGCTTCTCGCAGGTGCGAGCAAGCTTGCGGGTCTGGGCGCCGGATGGCTGAACAATCCTGCCAATCCTCTGGGTTACAGCGCGATGGGCCCGACGGTGGCCGCGAGCCTCGAGGTCTTCGCCCATGCTTCCGCTCCGCGCGGAAAGCCTGAGTTCGGCGATTCAAAGCGTGCAAGGTCGGCCGCAAGGAGGTGCACGTCGAAGAGCAGATTTTGCTCCGCAAGCCGTTCGGGCAGCTCAAGCATTTCGCCCGTGACGGGATCGAAAAAGGGCCACGCCTCCTGATCGTCGCTCCGATGTCCGGCCACTACGCGACGCTGCTTCGCGGGACGGTCGAGCGGCTTCTGTCAAGCTTCGATGTCTACATTACCGACTGGCGAGATGCGAAATGTGTGCCGCTCTCGGAAGGAAGCCTTCGATCTCGACGATTACATCGATTATCTGATCGAGTTTCTCGAACATATCGGCAAGACGACCGGCGAGCGGCCGCACCTGCTCGCCGTCTGCCAGCCCGCGGTGCCGGCCTACGCAGCAACCGCGTTGATGAACTCCAGCAAGAATCCGTGGCGACCAAAAACCCTTACGATGATGGGCGGACCGATCGACACGCGCAAAGCGCCGACGGCGATCAATACTCTGGCGACGCAGCGGCCGTTCGCCTGGTTCGAGAATAATGTGATCGCAACTGTGCCGATGATTTACCCAGGCGCCGGACGGAAGGTTTATCCAGGCTTCCTTCAGCTTGCTGGATTCATGACGATGAATCTCGGCTCGCACCTTGTCAGCCACTGGGAGATGTTCAAGCATCTCGTCGTCGGCGACGAGGAGGGCGCGGCGGCGACGCAGAATTTCTACGATGAATATCGCTCCGTCTGCGACATGACTGCAGAATTCTACCTTCAGACGGTCGACGCTGTGTTCCAGCGGCACCTACTTCCCGATGGTGAGCTCCAGCATCGCGGACGCGTCGTCGACCCCGCCGCGATCCGCTACACGGCGCTGCTCGCGATCGAAGGTGAGCGCGATGACATTTCCGGCCTCGGACAGACCAAGGCCGCACTCGATATAGCGACGAAGCTTCCAAGCAAGAAGAAGCAGTATCTGCTCGCCAAGGACGTCGGACATTACGGTATCTTCAACGGTCGCAAATGGCGCGAGCAGATCGCACCGGTGGTCGAGAGGTTCATCTCAACCAACGATTAGTTTGCCCGCGAAATCTCGGCACTAGGCGGCGCCAGACGGGCCGCGAGTTTGGCTCGGTCGAGGAGCTCGTCTTCGTCGCGATGGTGCGCGATTGCGCGGCAATGAAGGTGAATTTCGAGCTCGCTTCTAAGCGCCCTTCATCTTGACTCCGCCGAGCATTGCGATTGCGACGAGACTACTCGTCGCTGCGGCCGCGCCCGAAACCATCATCGCGAGGTGAAAGCCGCTAAAAAGCGCTCCACCCTTGCTCGCCAGGACGGCGCCGAGCAACGCAGTTGCGATAAGGCCGCCGGTCCGTGCGACGGCACTGTTGAAGCCCGAAGCCATTGCGACATGCCGCTCCTCGACAGAGCCGAGCACGGAGGCTGTGAGGGGTGCAACGGCGATCGTCATTCCGATCGCGAGCAGGATAATCGTCGGGAACGGTCCCACCCAATAGCTTGCGTCGGGCGTAATCAGCAACGCAGCGACCATTCCCGCGCCGACGATTACCGGACCGACCGTTAATGGGGTTCGGGGGCCGATTTGGGCGGCGACCCTGCCCATCCTCGGTGACAGAGCCGTCATGATGACCGGCATGGGCAGCATCGCAAGTCCCGCTTGGATGGGCGAATATTCGCCGCTGCTGATCAGCACATAGGGGATTAGCAGCATCGCTGCTCCGAATGCACCATAGAGGAGGAAGGTCAGCAAGTTCAGGCCCGAGAAGCACCGGCCTTTGAATAGTTCCAGGGGCATCATCGCCCGGTCGTCGCGCCGATGCTCGGTCCACAGGAAGCCGATGAGCATGACGGCACCAGCAGCGAGGGTCGCAGCAGCCTCGCTGGTGAAATGCCGCGTCGCTGACGACGAGGTCAGAGCGTAGGTGAGGACGCCCAACCCCCCGGTCGCAAGCAGCGCGCCGGCGTAGTCGGTGCGACCCGCGCCAGCTTCGCTGCTCTCCCTGACGAATTGAAGCGCGAGGTAAATTGCACCCGCAGCGAGCGGCAGGTTGATGTAGAAGATCGCGGGCCAGCCGACCGAGCCGACCAGCCAGCCTCCGATAAGCGGCGCCACTGCGGCAGCTGCAGCGCCCGCGGCCGCCCAGATGCCGACCGCGCGTCCGCGCTTTTCGCCGGAGTAAGCGGCGTTGAGGAGCGCGAGGCTATTTGGGAGCAAGAGCGCAGCGCCAATTCCCTGAGCGGCTCGCGCAGCAAGCAGGAGCACGAGACTTGGCGCGAGCGCGCAGGTCAGCGACGCTGCGCCGAACAGGCTGGTTCCGATGACGAGCAGCCGCCGCCGTCCGAAATGATCGCCGAGCGCTCCGCCGAGGAGCAGTAGCGCCGAGAGCGGCAGGAGATAGGAATTGACGACCCACTGCACTTGCTGCGCTCCGGCGCCATAACCGGCGCGGATCGCTGGAAGAGCCACGTTGAGGACAGAGCCGTCGACGAAGCTGAGGCTCGAGGCGAGGATGCAGCAGACGAGCGTCCAGCGCGGATTCGCGCGTCTGGCGGCCGTGCACCTGCTGCTGTCGCGTGCACTCAATCGATGCGCTGCATGATCGCTGCCTCGACCATTTTACGCCACAGATCGACATCGCCGACTGCTGCCATCGCCTCATCCGGCTCGCGCGCCGTGTGGAGTACGGCGAGCGCTTGATTGACGTGCTCGCGCCAGGTTCGATCAACTTCGGGACCGGCCGAGCCGTTGCTGCCTTCGGCATTGCTGCTGAGCTTTGCCCCGGCGAGGACCCGTGCAATCCGCTCGACCAGCGGGCAATTGGATTCGGGCATCGTTGAACCTCCTATCAGCGGTTAACCCCCGTGCGGCGTTTGGGTTCACGCCT
>CAWAWT010000076.1:0-9492 GCA_963785855.1 uncultured Alphaproteobacteria bacterium | reverse complement strand
GTGGACCTGCTGCTCCTCGACGTCAACATGCCAGACGGCTCCGGGCTCGACGTGCTTGCGCCAGCTCCGACGGCTGCGCGCCGAGCGCCTTCGGTCGTCCTTCTCACAGCGGGCATGGAGCGACTCACAGCTTCTCGTCGCCGACAAGCTCTCACCCGAAGCGATCGTGCTGAAGACATCCGATCCCGCGCTTTTTCTGGATTGTATGGAAAAGGTGCGCAAGGGCGAACAATGTCTCGATCCCGAAATTGAGGAGCGAATTCGTCAGGCCAAGCAGCGTGCGGCGCGCGCGCCCTCGCTCACTCCACGAGAACGGGAACTTGTCGACCTCGTCCGCCAGGGCCTCCGAAACCGAGACATCGCCGCGCAGCTCGGGGTGACCGAGGGGACCGTAAAGGTCTATCTCCATGCTATTTTGGATAAGCTGGAGTCGATAACGCGACCGAGCTTGCGATGCGTGCTGCGGGATGCTTCCGCCGTCCTTGCAGGTCCAATGTCCATGCACCATGGCGCCGGACAAGCCGGTGACTTTGGCCAAGGTTAACGCTGTCACTTGACCCTCATATTCCCATGGTTGATGACGGCCACCGGCGGGGAACCCACCGGCGAGTAGGAACGTAAATACTAACAGCGATGGGTGCGGTTGCCCTCGCTTCCGTGTCTGTTCTTGGAAGCGCCGCCAAAGCCGAGATCAACCCGACCTTTCGAACCTTTCGATCGAGCAGCTCGCTCAGATCAAGGTCACCTCGGTGCGCAAGCAGGCGCAACCTCTGAGCCGGGCGCCTGAATCGATTTACGTCATCGACCATGACCAGATCGTCCGCTCGGGCGCGGTGACGACTCTCCGAGATCTTCGCCTCGCTCCGAACCTTCAGGTCGACAGCAGAGCCCGGCGCACTGGGTCGTGACCGCCCGCGGGGTGAACGGCTACCCGATCGCGCAGAGCTTCTCGACAAATTGTTGGTGCTCATCGACGGGCGCACCGTCTACACGCCGTTCTTTTCCGGCGTCTACTGGGACATGCAGGACGTCCTTCCCGACGACATCGACCGAATTGAGGTGATCAGCGGCCCCGGGCGCGACGCTCTGGGGCGCCAATGCCGTCAATGGCGTCATCAACATCATCACGCGCAGCGCAGCTTCATCGTCAGGTGTCTATGCTAGGCCGATGCCGGAACCAACGAGCAGGTCGTCGGCGCGCGGGTTGCTGGTGAGGCCGGCAAGTCGCTCAGCTATCGCGCCTACGTACGCTTTGTGCGCGAGGACGCGTTCGAGCTCTTGAGCGGCGGCTCAGCACACGATCCGTGGCATCGGCTCGGAGGCGGCTTCCGGCTTGACTGGACGCCTGGCCCGCAAGGATCTCGTCACGCTCCAAGGCGACATTTTCACGGCCAAGGAAGACCAGGGCGTCGGCGCCTGGGAAGATGTATCCGGTCATGACATCGTGGTGCGCTGGAATCGGGACAGCGGGATGGACCGCCATCTGCAGGTCCAGGCCTTCTGCGATCATGCTCGTCGAGCCACTGAACCGCACAACGGCCATTTCCTAGTCGATACCTATGACTTCGATCTACAGGAAAGCCTGCCCGCTCGGCCACCGCAACCAGATCGTGTGGGGAGGGGCGCGCGCATTGCTCATTACCGCATTGGTGGCACGCCGAGCTTCTTTTTCGAACCCAACAGCCGCAACCTCTTGCTCGCGAACGCCTTCATCCAGAACACGTTCGATCCTATCCCCGGGCTCAGCCTGACGGCGGGGCTCAAGGCGGAGCACGATCCCTATGTCGGAACCAGCCTGCTTCCAGATGTCCGGCTCGCGAGTGAAGCCGTCAGATTCGACGTTGGTCTGGGCGGCAGTCTCGCGCGCCGTGCGATCGGCGACCCCCTTCGACGAGGATGTGCACGAGGCCGTGCCGGGCGTGACCCTCAGCGGCAATCGCGAGTTCCGGACGGAAAAGCTGACGGCATACGAGCTGGGCGTCCGCTCTCAACCGCTCTCGGGCCTCGCTTTCTCGGCGAGCGGATTTTATCATCGCTACGGCGACTTGAGGACTGCCGAGGTGGGTTCCGGACCCGGCCTCAACCTCTTCTGGGGCAACAATCTCGCGGGTCGCAGCTACGGTGTCGAAGCCTGGGCGAGCGCGAGCCCGTTTCCCTGGTGGACCCTTTCGGCCGGAGCGACGCTGCAGCGCGAGGATTTCCATTTCAAGCCGGGCGCGACCGCGCCTTTCATCGGGACATACCAGAACGGGATCGATCCGGGCCACTGGATGACCTTTCAGTCCAGCATGAATCTGGGCCGCGGGCTCGTCTTCAATGTGGACGTCCGCGCTGTCGGCCAGCTAGAGCAAGCCGGCGTTCCAGCTTATGCCGAGCTTGGGGGCCACCTCGCCTGGAACGTTTCGGATCACCTGCAGCTGGCGCTTTCCGGAGCCAACCTCCTCCACGCCCGCCACGTCGAATATTACCAGGGCGACGCGATTGCGAGAAAGGTCCTCGTCGGCCTGGAATGGCACCCTTGACGTGAGCCTGTCGCGCGCATTCCAGCGCACAGTCCTGGCAGTCGTCGCTGCGAGCCTTGCTGACGATGACGCCGGCGCGAGCGGAGGTAAGCGACACCGCCGTCAAGGCGGCTTTCATTCCAAAATTTGCGCGATACGTGACGTGGCCCGCCAGCGCTCGCGCAAATGGCCAGGTCGTCATCTGCATTATCGGCGACGATCCCTTCGGTAACGCGCTCAATCAAGCTGCCGCAGGGCAGCAGGTCGATGGCCATCCATTCATCGTGAAGCGCCTTCCTTCCGCGGCGGCCGCGTCTGATTGCGCGATCGCCTTTGTGGACGGCCCGCGGACCGGGGAAACACTGGCCGCGCTCGCTCGCCAGCCGATCCTAACCGTCACCGATGCGCGAAGTAGCAGCCAGCGCGGCGTCATCCATTTCATCATTTCCGATGGGCGCGTGCGCTTCTTCATCGACAATGCGCAGGCGCAATCGCGCGGCCTTACGATCAGCTCCCGGCTGCTCGCACTCGCGATCGGGGTGAACCAGAAATGACGGTTCTGAAGCGGTCGATCTTCGAATGGCGCACCGCTCCTTTCGCGATATTTCTGGTTGCGCTCCTGATACTCGCCGGCGGAGTTGCGATCATCTTCCAGAACGAGGTGAGCTTTCGAGCCGCTCGCGACCGCCAGGCGATGATCTCCGCGCAAGTGCTTGCCGCGTCAGTAGCAGCCGCGGTCGATTTCGACGATTCGGCTGCCGCGAAGGAGGCGGTCGAGGCATATAAGGCCAATCCCCAGATCCGCTTCGTCGGCGTATTCGACCGGGCGGGCAGGCCGCTCGCCGCTTACGATCCGACCGGGCGTCAAACCGGTCTCATGCTCGCGCAATTGCCGGAAGCCCCCCCGTCCACGTACCGCGTCGCCGTGCCCGTGATGAGTGCGGGCCAGCACATCGGCACGATCGTCTACGCAATGCAGCGCGAGGCCGTCTCGCGGCGCCTTGCTCGCTATCTGACCCTCGCCGCGCTCGCCGTCCTGGCGGCTCTGGTCATCGTCACTTCAGGACTTGCACAAACGGCGCTCCGTCGCGCCAATCGCGAGCTCAGCGACCGCGCCGAGGCACTGGGTCAGGCGAACGAGTTGCTCGCCGAGCAGATCGAAGTGCGCGCGAATGCGGAGGAGCAGCTCCGCCAAAGCCAGAAGATGCAGGCGCTAGGCCAATTGACCGGCGGGATCGCGCACGACTTCAACAATTTGCTGACTGTGATCCAGGGCTCGGCCGACATCCTCACCCGCGAGGGCCTTGCCGAGGATCGCCGCAAGCGTTTCGCGAGGGCGATCGTCCAGGCGGCGGAGAATGCCGCAGTCCTTACCTCGCAACTGCTCGCGTTCGCTCGGCGCCAGCCGCTCAAGCCCGAGCTGGTCAACCTCTCCGACCTCGTCGCCAGCATGACTGACCTCCTTGACCGGACGATGGGCGAGCGAATCAAGATTGAGACGAGCCTCGAGGGGACCTGTCCCGTCACGGTCGACCGCAACCAGCTTCAGTCGGCGATCCTCAACGTCGCGTCCAATGCGCGCGACGCCATGCCCGATGGCGGAACGCTCACGGTCACAGTGTCGCTGGCCCGCTCAGGAGATGACGATCGGATGGCCACGGTCGCGATCAGCGACAGCGGCTCGGGCATGGACCCGGACACCGCGAGCCGCATCTTTGAGCCCTTCTTCACAACCAAGAAGATGGGTCATGGGACGGGTCTCGGCCTCAGCCAGGTCTACGGCTTCGCGAGCCAGTCCGGCGGCGACGTGCTGGTCGAAAGCGCGCCGGGCAAGGGCACCACCGTCACCATTCTCCTTCCCTGCAGCGAGGCCGTGCCGGAACTCCATGCCGACGACGAGGAGGTGCAGGTTCTTCGACCAGCCGCGGGCGGAGATCCTCGTCGTCGAGGATAATGCCGACGTCGGCCAATTCGCCGAGACCTTGCTCGCGGAGCTCGGTCATTCGGTGACTCTGGCAACGTCCGGTGAAATGGCGCTGGAGCTCACTCGTGAACGCGACTTCGACCTGGTGTTCAGCGACGTAGTCATGCCCGGCATGGGCGGACTGCGGCTTGCCGAGCAACTCGCCCGAGAGAAGCCCGAGCTGCCGGTGATCCTCGCCACCGGCTACAGTCAAGAAATCGCCCAATCGGGCAGTGGTGGTCGCCCAGTGATCCTCAAGCCGTACCGCCTCGCGACGCTATCGCAGGCGCTTGCTGACGCGATGATCGGCTCGAGGGCACTTAAGGCTCGGTCTTCCGGGCCCCTCGAACAGTAACCAGTTCCGCCGAAATCTCGTTCGCCTGTTCGCCGAGCTTTCGAAGTCGAAATTTAAGAAAGCGCTCAAACTGACGCAATAATCTGTTGAGCTCCACCTTCATTCGGCCCAGTCGAGCCACGGACCCATGCGGTCGAAAAGCCGCTCGGTTGGTCCGGGTTCTCCTAGACATCTGAAGGATTGAACCATGCAACAACGCGAGCTTGGCCGTACCGGCTCCCACGTTTCCGCCATCGGCCTTGGGTGCATGGGGATCAGCCAGAGTTATGGAACCCGTCTTTCGACCCAAGAGGGGGTCAAGCTGATCCGCGACGCGGTTGATCGGGAAGTCACCTTCTTCGACACTGCCGAAGTCTACGGCCCGTTCGACAACGAGGAGGTGGTCGGCGAGGCGCTCAAGCCGTTCCGCGACCGGGTCGTGATCGCGACGAAGTTCGGTTTCGATATCGATCCCCGGACGCGCGAGAACCGCGGTGTCACCAGTCGGCCGGAGCGCATCCGCCAGGCCGTGGATGGCTCACTCGGTCGTCTCGGCGTCGACGTCATCGACCTGCTTTACCAGCACCGGGTCGATCCGAATGTCCCATCGAAGATGTCGCGGGACCGTTCGCGACCTCATCGGCGCAGGGTAAGGTGAAACATTTCGGGCATGTCGGAGCCGGGAGTTCAGACCTCCGACGCGCACATGCCGTTCAGCCGGTGACCGCGGTCCAGAACGAATATTCGCTGTGGTGGCGAGACGTCGAGGGTAATGGCATATGCGACGCCTGCGATGAACTCGGCATCGGCTTCGTGCCCTATTCGCCACTCGGGCGAAGGATTTCTGACCGGTGCGATTACGAAAGAGACGAAGCTCGGCGACGACGACTTCAGAAGGCTGAGTCCTCGCTTTGCGCCGGGCGCGATCGACAAGAATTTGGCATTCGTCGACTTCGCTGAAGCGGGTCGCGGCCGAGAAAGATGCAACGCCCGCGCAAATCGCGCTCGCCTGGTTGCTTGCGCAGCGTCCGTATATCGTTCCTATCCCCGGAACGACAAAGCTCAATCGGCTCGAGGAGAATATCGACGCGGTGAATGTGCAGCTGACGCGTGAAGATCTCCGGGAAATCGAAGAAGCCGCATCGCACATCGAGCCCGAAGGCGAGCGTTATGCGCCTGTGCAAATGGCGATGGTTGGCCGCGAGGCGCCGGAAAAAGCCAACGCCTAAGCACGGATCACTCGCGCATCAGGATCGCCTGTCGCGCGGCGCGATATTCCTCGGGCGGCGACTCGTCCGTCACCATTAGCGTCGGCAAATTTGCGGAATGCGTCCGCGGCCGCAAGCGCTTCGCTTGGCTGAAGCAGGATGTCGCGGTCGGCGTCATAATATTTGAGCGCCCAGCTCATCAGCACCCAATCGCGCTCGAACAGCTGCAATGCAGGAGGAGGTGTCTTCAAGCTCGCTGGCGTCGGTTGCGCGAATGCCGGCATTGCAGAGGCAAACAGGATCAAGGCGGCGATACGAACCATGCGCGGATAACGTTCGAGCGCTATCCGTGTTTCACTCCTGCGAAGCGATCGCCCGTCGGACCGCCTTGTTCAGCGCGTCGGCACGAAACGGTTTGGTGAGCAGCGGTGCATCGGGCGCGGTCCGCTTAACCGCTTCCGTCTCGCTGTAGCCGGAAACGAACAGGATCGCCTGCTCGGGCAGTTTCGCTCGGATCCTTTTTGCGACTTCTGCGCCCGATATTCCGGGCATGATGAAGTCGACGATCACGAGGTCGGGCCTGCCGCGCTCGACTTCGGCGAGACCTTTCTTGCCGTCGCTCGCCTGGCGGACTTGATAGCCCTGCTCCTCGAGCGCTTCGGCGATGAATCCGCGGACGTCGGGGTCGTCGTCGATGACCAGGATCGAGGCGCTTTGCGGTTCCGCTTCCAACTGCGCCTGGTCGGTAGCGCCGGCCGCATCATGCGGGGCATCGTCGGCCTTGCGGAACAGGAGTGTGACCGCGGTCCCTTCGCCGACCTTGCTCTCGATTCGAGCCGCGCCGCCCGACTGACGGGCCATTCCATAGACCATGCTGAGACCAAGCCCGGTGCCCTTTCCGACTTCCTTGGTCGTGAAGAACGGCTCGAACGCGCGCTCGACAATTTCCGGTGGCATTCCCGGGCCGGTGTCGCTGATGGTGAGCGCGATATAATCGCCGTCCTCAAGATCAGGATCAGCAGCAACTTCCAGCGGCTCTGTGGTGAACGTGAGGACTCCTCCGTCCGGCATGGCGTCCCGGGCGTTGATCGCGAGATTGAGGATCGCAACCTCCAGCTGTGTCGGATCCGCCATCACCGGTATCAACAGATCGTCGAGATCGAACTTCTTGGAGATCCCAGGACCGAGCACATTACGGAGCAGCGGGCGCATGTTTTCGATCAGCGGCGCCACGTGCGTCGGGCGCACTTCGAGTTGCTGTACGCGGCTGAACGCCAAGAGCTGGGCCGTCAGCCGCGCCCCGCGCTCGGCCGCCGCTAGTGCGTTTTCCGCGTATCGCTTGAGCTTCGGCTGCTCCGCACGCTTGGTGATAATGTCGAGCCCGCCAACGACGACCGTCAGCAAATTGTTGAAGTCGTGCGCGATTCCTCCAGTCAGCTGGCCGAGGGCCTCCATCTTTTGGCTTTGGCGGAGCTGCTCTTGCGCGGCCTTGAGGTCGGTGATGTCGCGCGCCTCAAACAGCAAATAAATGACCTTTCCATCCGCCCCCTTCACCGGCTGCACCGACACCTGGAGATAGGCGGTCGGAGCGCCCTCGCGCTCCATTCGTACCTCCTGCTCGAACAGCTTTCCGGTCGCCGCCTGCTTCACTGCCCGCTTCATCAGTATCATGTGTTGCGGGTACAACCGTAACGTCGGCGCATCCCAGATCTTCAGACCAACCGCCTCGCGTGGATTGGAGTAGCGCCACGGCGCGTCCTTGCTGTTGAGCTCGACGATCGTCCCATCCGGCTCCATCAGCACCAGGACCTCGAGGACCGTATCGAACACCGCGCGGAAGCGCGCCTCCGACAGCGCAAGGTCGCGGATCTGCTCCTCAACTTGAGCCTTGAGCTCGAGCTCCGCCTCCTTGGCGAGGGTGATATCGGTCGCAACCCCGATGAAGCCAACCAGCTCGCCTTCGGGCCCGAAGCGCGGCTGCGAGACCGAGCGCAGCCAGCGCCACTCACCGTCCCAGCGCAGGTAGCGCCCCTCGAGCGTGAAGGCCTTGCAAGTCGCTTCACCCGCGATGCTCTCCGCGACGATTCGCTCGACGTCGTCGGGATGGATTCGGGTCCGCCAGTCGATCGTCCGCACTGCCTCGCGGTTGCCTTCGGGGCCACCCACGAAGGCCACATAATGATCGTTGACGAACTCGCGTACGCGGTCGAGCCGGGTCACCCACATCATCGCCGGCGCTGAGTTGGCAATGCGCCGAAACCGTGCCTCGCTTTCCTTCAGGGCACGCTCGGCGGTCCTTTGCTCGGTCACATCGGCGACGACGCAAACAAGACCCTCGACATCGCCGCCTGGCCGTTTCCACGGAATATATTCGGTCTGCGCGACCAGCTTGCCGCGAGTCGGGTGGTCGAGCTCGGCGACGAAGAACTGGCGCTCGCCTTTCAGCGCCGCCTCGAGCATCGGCTTGCGGTGTCTCCAATTCTCCTCGCCGATCACCTCCGCCATCGTGTGACCGATGATCTCCGCGCGCGACTTTCCGAGCCAATCTGCAAAGAGGCTGTTGATGAACTGGATGCGGCCGTCGCAGTCGTAATAAGCTGTCATCGCGGGCACGAGGTCGGCCAGCGCGAGGAGGCCGGGGCCGGTGAACATCTCGGGCGGCAGGTTCGAGGGCAGCGGCTTTGCGAGGAGGTCGTCGAGGGTGAGCTCGAGAGTTGCCGTCGCCGGCCCCTCGATCCGCTCGGAAGCGATCAGCGGCTGCTGAGTTTCGCCGCCGTCCTGCGGCTTGCTACGCCCCCCGTTCGCCATCGCCTCAGAAATACGCCCCTTTTTGCGAGAGTCGATGCTATTGCCGACCTCCCTGCGACGGCGTCATGCGCATGGGCACAAACCGCATCATCCGCTGTTGCGGACGGCTGCGGTTGTCGACGAACTTTGGAGTTGCGACCATTTCCTCGGCGATCTCCAGCGCCCGGCTCGGGAGGATCTGCCTCTCGGGGTAAGCGTCGAGCGCGATCGCTGGGATCAACCGCTGAGCGAGGTCCGAGAAGGTGAAGCCCGGACGCCCGTCCTTGGCCCCAGTCGTCGCCACGATCGCAGTGATGTCCTCCTCCTTAAAGCCGAGCTCCTGGAGGTTGGGCTCGAGCAGCTGCCGCCTCTGGTTGGCATCGGGTCGGCGGAACTCGAGGATCTCGGCGGCCCGTCTCGTCACCGCTGGGTCGAGCGAATTGTAGCGGTTAGTGCACATGATGACCGCGGCAGGGAGGCGACTGTTCGACAATCGGTCGATGCCGCGGATGAAGGCATTCACCCCGCTCACCTCCTCATGGTGCAGATCTAAGGTCTCGCGCGATTGAGCAAGCGCGTCAGCCTCGTCGACCAGCAGGATCACCGCCCCCTTCGCGCCCTCCTTGTTGCGGTCGATCGTCGCTGCTTCCTTGACCGTGAAGTCGAACGCCGCGCTGATCAGCTGGGTCATCTCGCCGA
>CAWAWT010000075.1:0-5540 GCA_963785855.1 uncultured Alphaproteobacteria bacterium | reverse complement strand
CTCGGCCCTGCCCGCGCGCCGAAAGGCTCAGCGGGAGTAGGTCGATCTCGATATCCTCAGCTCTCGCGACCGCATCGGGAATAGTTTCGGCAAGCTCCGTCTTCCCCGACCCGATCTCGCCTCCGAGGATGACCAGCGGCGGCCGCGAAAGGACGCTGTCGATCAACCGGTGGGCGCCAGGATGATGCGCCTTGCCCCACTCGACCAGCCCGCCCGGGTGCACCAATAGCCCAAGCACCTTGGTCAGCTTGACGATATGGTCGTCCAGTCCCACCAGCCGCGCGAGCCGGTCACGTGCGTCCGGATGCGGATAACTCATCCGTCGCTCGAACAAAGTCATCATATCGACAGCCATCGCGTTGCCCCCAATGCGAGCTAAGTCACGCGCCGAGGATAAAGCCAAAGGCGCGAAAGCGCCACTTGGCCGTGTTTCGAAGGGACTCGGGGTTCGCGGCGATCGGGCGATGCGCTTTTGACAGCGATCCACGACCTGAACCCTTTACGAGAGTTGCGCCCCGCTCACGCCGGCGCCCGGACCGCGCAGCATGCCGGATCTGCTAACAGCTAGAGCCACTATCCCTCATCGCCCATTCGAAGCGCTGCAATAAACGCCTCTTGGGGGATCGACACCGACCCATATTCCCGCATCCTTTTCTTCCCCTCCTTCTGCTTTTCGAGCAGCTTTCGTTTCCGCGTCGCGTCCCCGCCATAGCATTTCGCGGTTACGTCCTTGCGCAGCGCGCCGATGGTCTCGCGCGCGATGATCTTGCCGCCGATCGCGGCCTGGATTGGGATCTTGAAGAGGTGTCTCGGGATCAGGTCCTTCAGGCGCTCGCACATGCCGCGGCCGCGGGCCTCGGCGTTGGCGCGGTGGACGATCATGCTCAGAGCGTCGACGAGCTCGTTGTTTACGAGGATGCTCATTTTGACGAGATCGCCCTCGCGGTGGCCGATCTGGTGGTAGTCGAAACTGGCGTAGCCGCGGCTGATCGACTTCAGGCGGTCGTAAAAGTCGAACACCACCTCGTTCAGCGGCAACTCGTAGCGAAGCATCGCCCGGGCATGGCTTCCGGTCCCGACATAGCTCAGGTCCTTTTGGATCCCGCGGCGGTCCTGGCACAGCTTCAGCACCGTGCCGAGATATTCGTCGGGGACATAGATGGTGGCGTCGATCCACGGCTCCTCGACACGTTCGATCACGCTCGGGTCCGGCCAGTCCGCCGGATTGTAAATCTCCAGGATGTCGCTCTGTCCCGAAGCCGTCGAAGGGCCTCTCAGATGAACCTCATAGACCACGCTCGGCGCGGTGGTGATGAGATCGAGGTCATATTCGCGGGTTAACCGCTCCTGGATGATCTCGAGGTGAAGGAGGCCGAGGAAACCGCAGCGGAAGCCGAATCCGAGCGCCGCGCTGGTTTCCATCTCGAAGCTGAACGATGCGTCGTTGAGGCGCAATTTGTAGAGGGAGTTCGCGGAGCTTCTCGAAGTCGTTGGCGTCGACCGGGAAGAGACCGCAGAAGACGACCGGCTGAACTTCCTTGAAGCCCGGGAGGGCTTGCGGCGCGGGGCGCTTGGCATCGGTGATCGTGTCGCCGACGCGGGTTTCAGCAACTTCCTTGATCTGTGCGGTGATGAACCCGATCTCTCCGGGGCCGAGCTCCTGCAACTGCTCGATCTTGGGCCGGAAGCAGCCGAACTCGGTCGACGAGGTGCGTCGTGCCCGCGGCCATGAACTTGACTTGCGCACCCTTCCTCAAGGTGCCGTCGATGATTCGAACGAGTATGACGACGCCGAGATAAGGGTCGTACCAGCTGTCGACCAGCATCGCCTTGAGCGGTGCCGCCAAGTCTCCCTTGGGGGGCGGGATCTTGGCGACGATGGCGTCGAGCACTTCCTCGATGCCGATTCCGGCTTTCGCGCTGGCGAGCACAGCCTCGGACGCGTCGAGGCCGATGATTTCCTCGATTTCCTGCCTTGCGCCTTCCGGATCAGCTGCCGGCAAATCGATCTTGTTGATGACCGGGACGATCTCATGATCGTGTTCAATCGACTGGTAGACATTGGCAAGCGTTTGCGCTTCAACTCCCTGCGCCGCGTCCACGACCAGCAGAGCGCCCTCGCAAGCGGCAAGCGACCTCGACACCTCATAGGCAAAGTCGACATGTCCGGGCGTGTCCATGAGGTTGAGCTCATAGCCCTTCCACTCGAGCCGCACCGTCTGCGCCTTGATGGTGATCCCGCGCTCGCGCTCGATGTCCATATTGTCGAGCACCTGCGCGCTCATCTCGCGCTCGGACAAACCTCCAGTCGTCTGGATCAACCGGTCGGCAAGCGTCGACTTCCCGTGGTCGATATGCGCGATGATTGAGAAATTGCGGATGCGTGTCGTGTCAGTCATTCCCGCCGCGCGCTAGCAGAGCCGATGATGGCTCGCCAGCCAGGCGCGTGGCCGCATGGCGCGCATTTTCTGTTGGCTTGCCGACACTTGGTGTCACCGAAACAGCACAATGGGGGGGCAAAAACACCAATATCCAAAGTTAATGCCATTTTGGGTCCGTTAATCCCTTGTGCCTCCCTCCGGCTGCCCCCTAGGCCGTTCGCGGGAAGGGTTCAGCCCGCCACCATCAACGACATTCAGGCTGCGTTCGCGGCCGCAGGGGAACTTTGTCTATGAAGATTGTAAATCGTCGGATCGCGCTTCTGACCGGCGCATCGGTTGCTGTCCTGGGCGTAGCAGCGCCTGCGTATGCGGCGACCACTGTCACTCCAGGTGTTTGCTCAGCGAGCGACACGGTGGATATCACCTTGCTCGGCGACACCGGGGTGACGAGCGTCAATGATCCCGCACTCGCGGTCGTGAACGGCTGCGCCACCGGTGAGGTTCAGCAGGGAGCTCCTGTCGGCGGCGATGTGACGGAGACGATCACGAACGGCGCCGCGGGCGACGTCAACATCGCGGCGATCGCAACCGCGACAAGTGCTGCCGGCAATGCGAGCGCAATCGCTTCGATCGTTGGCGCTGGCGTCGATCAGCTCGGCGAGGGCACTGGGAACGTCGACCTTGCAATCAACAATGCAGGCGGACTTGCGATAGAAGCGATTGCGAACGCAACCGCGACGGGTGTTGCCCACGCGAGCGCGAATTTCAGCGGCGCCCCCTTTGGCTATGGTGTCTATCAGTCGGCTAATGGATTCACCCTTGGTGGAGCGACGGCGGTTAGCGCATCGCTCAACAACGCGACCGACGCGTCGCTCACAGTGCTTGCAAGCGCCAACGCCAATGGCGCCACCGCCACCGCCAATGCAAACGCGGAATTCGGAATCTGGCAGATCGGAAATGGCGCAAGCGCCATCGCCGTCAACCTGACGAACGATGGCACGATCAACATCAACTCGATTGCGAACGCCAACGCCACGGGCGGAGCCGCGAACGCCGACGCCAACCTGATCGGTGGGATCATCCAGGTCGCCTATTCCGGCTCAACGGCGGCCGTAAATCTCGACAACGGCGGGACGATTGGAATCAACGTCGCTGCTGCGGCCAATGGCGCGATGGATGCGGGCGCGAACGCGGTACTGACGTACGGGATCGCTCAAAGTGCGAACTTCGCTGCGTCCGGCATCGCTTCGCTGACGAACGATGGATCGATCGCGATTCACGCGGGCGCGAATGCGATTGGAGCAACGCTCGCTTCGGCGAATGCCAGCATCGGCGGCACATCGGGGGGTGGAATCGTTCAGTTTGTGAACGGCTCCGGTGGCATTTCCGGTTCCGCAATCATCGACAACAGCGGCACAATCGCTGTCGGCGCGACTGCGATCGCAAGCGCCACCGGTGCGGCCAACGCCAATGCAGCAGTCCTTGGGGTTAAGCAGCTGGTCGACGGGCGCAATGGTGATGCGGCCGCGTCCGTGAACAATGGTGGAACCCTGGACGTTTCCGCTCTGGCAAGCGCAACTGGCTCGCTCGGTGCGAGCGCCAATGCTCGGGCGAGCGGTGTCCAGCAGATCGTTAGCGCGACCGGGACCGTCGGCGCCGGCACTACAGCAAGGCCAGCTGACGCCTCGGCGACGCTCACGAACAGCGGCACTATCGCTCTCGCCGCCGTCGGCAACGCCCATGGCGTGACCGCTGCAACCGCCATCGCATCGGTCTACACCGGCATCTACCAGTCTGCGCACGCAGCCGGATCGGCGGCGCTGTCGATCGTCAACGACGGCACCTTCTCGGCCCACGCTACCGCCAACGCAGTAGCGGATTCGGGCGTGGCCTCGGCCTCGGCGCACGTCTACGGTCTCTCGCAAACTGCGTCGGGCGGAGCCGCATCGCTGGCGACGATCGATAACGAAGGCGCGATTGACATTGGCCTCGTCGCCAAGGCGACCGGAGCCACCAGCGCGATCGTCCACGCCTTCGGCAACGCCGTCTACCAGGTCGTGGGATCGGGAACGGCTTCCTTCACCAATAATGGAAGCCTGTCGATCCACGCATCCGATAGCGCGATTGCGACGGGCCATGGTTTCGCAGCGGCAACCGCGCTTGGGGTCGCGCAAAGCGCGACCGGCGGCCATGACATCTTCGTCAATAGCGGGACGACGGACGTCGGAGCGAAGGCGTTCGTATCGGCATCGACTGGAGAAGCCTTTGCCTACGCCCGGGGCTACGCCGCGAAGGGTGTCGCGGCGAACCTCGACGTTACCAACGCCGGCTCTATCGCTGTTGCCGCCAGCGCAACCGCGCCGGGCACGGTCCGTGCTCTTGCGGTAGGCATGTATCTGTCCGCAGGTGCAACGACCGCGGCTGCAACTCCTGCCCAGTCGGCGATTCTGTCGGGAACGGTTGTCAACAGCGGCGATTTGCACGTCGTTGCGCGCGCCAGCGGCGGCGGGACCCACACCACCGCCACTACCGGCGGCGGTGTCGCTACGGTCAACTTGAGCAAGGCGACCGCCACCGGCATCGCGATCAATTCGGGGATCAATGACCTGAACGTCACCAACACGGGGACAATCAGTGTCGATGCCATCACCACCAACGGTGCTCCGGCGCTCGCGTACGGCATTCACGTGCTCGGTAGCGGCGGCGGCGTTGCTCCCACTGCCGACGACGTCTTCACCTTCACCAATGACGGTGGCGACATCATCGTTCGTCAGTCGACGGACGGAGGAACGACGTTCCATCGCGGTGAGGCGATCGACGTTTCGCAAGCTCCGAACCGTTCCGTCATCAACCTGATGGGCGGCAACATCACCGGCAATATCGAGCTTCGAGAGTGATGCGGACGCGATCAACGTCACCAAGGCCGAGACCAACTTCAACGGGATCGTAAACTCGGTTGCTACGATGGTGCGGCGATCGCTGCGGGCGGAGACAACCCGGCTCTGAGCCGTGCGGAGTTGAAGTCTTGACGATTGGCGACGGCGCGGCTGCGGGCGGCAACCTGCACCTCAACATCAATGCCGTCGACGGTCCATCCTACGTGTTCGTGAACACGCTCGATGTTGGCGCTGACGGGACGTTGACGTTGTCGACCTTCCC
>CAWAWT010000074.1:0-8362 GCA_963785855.1 uncultured Alphaproteobacteria bacterium | reverse complement strand
CGCTGGAGACCTTCGCGCCGTTCGATCCCGGCCAGGCGCCGAGTGTTTATCGCTCTGCCGACGGGCGGCCCGGACCGCAATATTGGCAGAACCGGGCCGATTGCACGATCAGAGCGCAACTCGACCCGGCGAGCCACGTCATCTCAGGCACGGTCGAGATCCGCTACACCAACAACGGCCCGCTAGCACTCAACGTGTTGTGGCTGAACCTTGAGCAAAACCGGTATCGCCCACAATTCGCGCGGCATTCTCGCGGGCGGAACAGCGCCGCTCGGTCTGACCGAGGGCATGACGCTCAATTCTGCCAAGCTGATCAAGGGCAAGAGCAGTGTCGCCCTTCATCCGCTCATCAGCGACACGCGCGCGCAGATAAGCCTGCCCTCACCGCTTCTTCACGGACGATCCGCAGTGCTGCGGATCGACTATCATTACTCGGTCCCGAAGGACCCCTCGGGGTGGCCGCACCGGCTGGATGGATGGTCCTCGCGGCCCGATCTACTCGGTTGCGCAATGGTACCCGCGAATGGCGGTCTATGACGACATCCGCGGCTGGAATCCGCTGCCTTACCTGGCCCAGGAATTCTACCTCGAATATGGCGATTTCGATTATTCCGTGACGGTCCCCGCCAACTGGATCGTCGCGGGCTCCGGAGGATTGGCGAACGAAAGAGAGGTCCTCTCGGAGCAGGAACGGGCGAGGCTGGCCAGGGCGCGGCGGAGCAACAGGACGGTGATGATCCGCGCGGCGAACGAGCCGTTCGGCTCAGCTTCCGGCACGAAGACCTGGCGCTTCACCATGCATGACAGCCGCGACGTCGCCTTCGCCGCTTCGCCGGCGTTCGTCTGGGACGCGGCGCGAATCCGGCTTCCGGGCGGCAAGAGCGCGCTCGCCAAATCGGTCTATCCGCCCGAGGCCAAAGCATGGGATCGCTCGACCGAATATATGAAAGACGCGGTGGAGCATTATTCCTCGCGCTGGTACCTTTATCCGTGGCCGGCCGCGATCAACGTCGCCGGCCCAGCGGGCGGCATGGAATATCCGGGCATCGTCTTCGATGATATCGAATTGCCCCCCAAGGTTACCTTCTGGGTCGCGGCGCACGAGATCGGGCACGGCTGGTTTCCGATGATCGTGGGTTTCAACGAGCGTCGTCATGCGTGGATGGACGAGGGCTTCAACACCTTCATCGACGTCTACGAATCCGACGACTTCAACCGTGGCGAATATGCTCCGAAGCGCGACAGCGAATATGCGCCGCAAGGCGGAAATCCGGTCGACGACATCCTGCCGCTCCTCGCCGATCCCAACGCGCCGCCGATCCTCTCGCGAGCCGACACTGTAATCGAGAAATACCGACACCCGATCACTTATTACAAATCGGCGCTCGGGCTGGTTCTGTTGCGCGAGCAGATCCTCGGCCCGGAGCGATTCGATCCGGCATTCCGCGCCTTCATTGCCGCGTGGGCGTTCAAGCATCCGGCGCCAGCCGACTTCTTCCGCTTCATGGACAGCTTCACCGGCGAGGATCTGAGCTGGTGGTGGAACGGCTGGTACGCGCACAACTGGCAGCTCGACCTCGCGGTCACCAGGATCAAGCCGTTCCCGGCGAAGAATTCCCTCGCAGGCTCGCTCGTCACCGTTGAGGCGCGCGACAAGCTGATCATGCCCGTCATGCTTCGAGTCTCGTTCGCAGACGGGTCGAGCCGGGACATCCGCCTTCCCGCCGAGACCTGGATCCGGACCGCTTCGACTGACGTTCCGATCGTTTCGAGCTCGCCGGTCGTGCGCGCCGTGATTGATCCCGATCACAAGGTTCCGGACAAGGACCGTTCCAATAACGATCTAGCACTGCATTGAGCGAGAGCTGGTGTGTATTGCTGATCTATAGCAGCAAGCACGAACTGCCTTTGCGGGTCGCTGGATCAACTGATTGATCAACAACGTCTTTCTGATCTGGCACGCTTCTTGATTGTGCTCGGTCGCAGCAGCTCGCTGCGCAACAGGAGCCAAGTCATGATCATAAGTGCAGTATTGGCGGTCGCCCTCGGACTTATGCCGGTCCGCGAAACGAACGAGCCCCAGGTGGTGAATTTCGATGAGGCGAGACTCGCGGCGCAGCTCGGAACCTACAGGCGATCGATCCGCAATGACGGATCGATCGAGGTCAGCGGCTGCGACCGGTCCGGTCGAGCCTACAGGCTGACGATCTCTAGTAGCGGCCACGTTACCGGAGAGGTCGGCGATTGGGACGTGACGTTCGACTTTAAGACTGCGGCGTGATCGGAGCCATCGAGCCGAAGCGACGCTCCGGCTCGATGGCTTCGCTCTTTGCGTGACACGGCGGCGGCGCATCTGATAGCCGGAGACCATGGCCTCCCCCGGCGTCGCCTCTGCACGCGAGATTCTGACTGGTCTCCATGAAATCATGGCGAAGCGCGGCTCCGCGCAGAGCAAGCTCGATCGTGTCGTTGACTTGATCGCCGCGGCGATGGGAAGCGACGTCTGTTCGATCTACCTGCTTCGCGACAACGTCCTTGAGCTGTTTGCGACCCACGGGCTGCGCAAGGAAGCCATGCACGTGACACGTCTGAGGATGGGCGAGGGCCTGGTCGGCACCATCGCCGCCGAAGGCCGGGTCCTGAACCTCGCGGAGGCAGCTCAGCATCCGGCTTTCGCCTATCGGCCGGAGACTGGCGAGGATCGCTTCCACAGCTTCGCCGGCGTTCCAATCGTTCGCCTCGAAAGCCCGATTGGCGTGCTCGCTGTGCAGAACGCCGAGCCGCGACGCTACGAGGATGTCGAGATCGAGGCGTTGCAAACGGTCGCAATGGTGCTGTCGGAAATGATCGGCGCGGCGCGGCTCGTCGACGGCGCGCGCCGGAGCCGCCTCCGAAGCGCTGGGCCACTGCGCCTTTCCGGCCTCAAGCTGGTTTCGGGAATGGCGAAGGGTCAGGCGGTCTTCCACGAGCCGCGAATCGTCGTCGAGCATACTGTCGCCGAGGATGTCGAGGCTGAGCGAGAACGGGTCTACGCGGCTTTCCGCAAGATGCGTGAGCAGATCGACAATATGGCGAAGGAGGCCGAGTTCGGGACGGTCGGCGAGCATCAGGAGATCCTCGAGACCTACCGAATGTTCGCCTATGATGAGGGCTGGTCGCGCCGGATCAACACAGCGATCGATAGCGGCCTCACCGCCGAAGCAGCGATCGAGCGCGTGCAGCAACGCACCCGCGCTCGAATGCAGGAGATCGACGATCCGCTCCTGAAAGAGCGGATGCACGATCTCGAGGACCTATCGAACCGGCTCTTGCGGATCGTGTCCGGGCGAATGGGCACTGCTGCCCAGACCGGCCTTGCGCATGACACCGTTCTGATCGCGCGCAACCTTGGTCCCGCTGAGCTGCTCGAATATGACCGTCGGCGACTGAAGGCGGTGCTCCTCGAAGAAGGATCACTGACTTCGCACATGACCATCGTCGCGAGGGCGATCGGAATCCCGGTTATCGGGCGTCTCCACGACATCCGTCACAGTGCCGAGGACGGCGAGAAAATCCTTGTCGACGGCGACAATGGAAGCGTGATCGTGCGCCCGACGCGCCAGCTCGTCACGGGCTTCGAGCAGCGAATGGCGATGAGCCAGAAACGCCGCGCCGAGTTCGCGGCGATCCGAACTCTTCCCGCCAAGACCCGCGACGGGGTGAAGGTCAGCGTTATGGTCAACGCTGGCCTGGCCGAGGATGCAGTGACGCTCCCGATGACCGGCGCGGACGGGATTGGCCTGTTCCGCACCGAGTTCCAGTTCCTGGTTTCTGCAACTCTCCCCGGCCGCGAGCGACAGCAGCGGCTTTACACCAAAGTGCTCGAGGCGGCGGGCGACCGACCGGTTGTGTTCCGCACGGTCGATATCGGCGGCGACAAGGCGCTTCCCTACATCACCGACGAGGCCGAGGAGCATGCCGAGAACCCGGCAATGGGCTGGCGCGCGCTGCGGCTTTCGCTCGACCGTTCGACCCTGATGAAAGCGCAGGCGCGTGCACTAATCGAGGCGTCGGGCGGAAAGACGCTTCGTGTGATGTTTCCGATGGTCTCGGAACCGTGGGAATATGAGAGGGCGCGTGCCCTCTTCGAGGAGCAGGTGGAATGGGCGAAGAAGGCGCATCGCCCGCGCCCCAGCAGCATCGAATTCGGTGCAATGCTCGAAGTGCCGAGCCTTGCCGAGATGCTCGACCAGCTGCTTCCGCGCGTCGACTTTATTTCGATCGGCACGAACGACCTCACCCAATTCCTGTTTGCAGCGGACCGGTCCGATCCGCGGCTCGCGCAGCGTTACGATTGGCTCAGCCCGGCGATCTTCCGTTTCCTGAAGCGAGTCCTCGACCAGTGCATCGCTGCGGGAATCCCGGCAAGGATATGCGGCGAGATGGCGGGTAGGCCGCTTGAGGCCATGGCCCTCATCGGCATTGGCGCCGAGAATTTCTCGATCACGCCCGCGGGCGTAGGCCCATTGAAGGCGATGGTGCGTTCCCTTGATGCCGCCGCGATCCGAGTGCGGCTCGACCAGTTGCTTGCCAAGCCGCCCAGGGACATGCGTAAGGCGCTGACCGACTGGGCAAAGCGGCACTCGGTGACTATCGGTTGACACTCGCGGCACAGGCCCCAAACTGAAGCCATGGCCAAGCGCGACATTGAAAGTGAGCCCGTCGACGAGACGCCGGCAGAGCCGGACGTTCCCACTGCCGGAGAGCGGCTGCGCGCCGCTCGGATGGAGACGAAGGTCAGCCTCGAGGACATTGCTGCCCAGACTCGTATTCCGCAGAGGCATCTCGAAAGCATTGAGACCGCGGAATGGGACAAGCTGCCCGCGGCGACCTACACCATTGGATTTGCGAAGAGCTATGCCTCCGTGGTCGGTCTCGATCGAACCGAGATCGGTGATCAGCTCCGCGAGGAGATGGGCGGGCAGCGCTTCGCCAACTCGCATTCCGAGGTCATCGAAGCCGCTGACCCGGCGCGCACCATGCCCAGGTGGCTGGTGATTGGAGCGATTGTCGCCGTGATTCTGCTGGTGTTGTTGATGACCTGGATCAACAGCCGCTCGCTGGAGCAGCCGGCAGCTGCGTCGAACAATGTCACGGCCGCACCTCAAGCGGCGGCACCACCCGCGGCGCCCGCCCCGGCACCCGTCGCCGGCCAGCAGGTCGTGATCACAGCAACCCAGCCGGTCTGGTTCCAGGTCAGTCAGAAGGGCGGCACCAACCTCTTCTCGGGCATGCTTCAGTCGGGACAGACCTATGCGGTGCCGGCGACGGCAACCGCGCCTGTGCTCAAGACGGGCAAGCCTGAGGCGCTTCGGATCACCGTCGGCAATGAGGTCGCTCCTCCGGTCGGGCCGCCTGCCAAGACCGTCACCAACGTCAGCCTGCTTCCATCGGATCTGATGAAGGTACAGCAGTCGGCACCGCCACCGACTCCAGCGCCGCTGCCAAAGCCGCACTCCAGCCGCGCAGTTCCAAAGCCGGCCGCGTCGCCCCCCGTCATTCCGGCGCCGGCGACGACAACCGCGCCCGCAACGACCAATATTGGCGATTGAGATTCATCGCCGCGAAAGGCGTAGACGGGCACTAACGAGTCGCATTGAGGGTGGCGGAAAATCTCGTGAAAACGTTCCTGAAGCTCGGCCTTGTTGCGCTTTTCGCAGGCGCGCTCATTCCATCTTCCGTGACGGCCCAGCGCCAGCAGGCAACTCCCGAACAGCGGATTGATCGGCTCGAGCGCCAGGTGAATGAGGTGCAGCGCCGGATCTTCCCCAAGGGCCGGCCGGCGGACACCGCTGGCTTTGCCGATGACCCCGCGGCGACCCAATCGTCGGTGATGACGCTGGATCAGCGGCTCGATGCGCTCGAGCGCCAAATGGCGGACATGCTCCGCCAGTCCGAGGAAAACGGCAGCCGGCTGCGCAGCATGGAATCGAGCATCGGCCAGCTGAAAAGCGACGAGGATCAGCGCATCTCGGCGATCGAGCAGCACATCAGCGAGACCGCCGCCGCTCCGGCGCCGGTGCAAGCGGAGCCATCCGGGCCAATCCCACCGCCCCGGGTCAGGCCAACGCAGCCTGCCAAGACGACGCCGGCCAGCCCAACCGCCGCCGCTCCCGGCGACGCCTCTGCAGCGGCTACGGCGAACGATCCTGGCGAGGGCGCCTACACTGAGGGCTTTCACCTTTGGGAGGCGGGCAATTATGATCAAGCGATCGCGGCGCTGAAGTCATTCGTCAGCGACTATCCGAAGCACCGGCGTGTCAGCTACGCCAACAACCTCATTGGGCGAGCGCTTCTGGACAAGGGCGATGCGCGTTCCGCGGCGACCGCGCTGCTTGCGAACTATCGCAACAATCCTGGGGGCGATCGGGCGCCCGACAGCCTCTTCTATCTCGGTCAGGCGCTGATGAAGCTCGGCCAGGCGTCGCAAGCCTGCAAGGCCTACGGCGAGCTCGATGCGGTCTACGGTGCGAAAGTCCGGCCTGACCTCAAGAAGCTCGAAACCGACGCGAGAACGCAAGCGAGCTGCCCCTAAGATCGGCGATCTCAATCGGGTAGGGAGGCGATGTCATGCGAGCGAAAGCTTACCGACATGTTCGGCATGGCAGTTGCGCCCGCTCGCGCCGCATCAAGCGACGCCTGCAAATGATGGAGCCACGAATGGCGACGGCCGGTCAAGGCACAGCAACGTCGGCGATCGACAGGTTCAAGCGCGATTTGGATGCGCTTGCGCCACCGGGCACACCCATCGGGCTGGCGGTTTCCGGTGGCCCCGACAGTCTCGCCCTGTTGCTGCTTGCGGTTGAAGCTCGGCCGCTTGGTGTTGAGGCGGCGACCGTAGATCATGTCCTGCGCCCTGAAAGCCGGGCGGAGGCAGAGAGTGTGGCCGCGCATTGCGAACGCCTTGGAGTGCCTCACAAGATCCTGACTGTGAAGTGGGCGGAGAAACCTGCGAGCGCCATCCAGGAGCGCGCTCGGCTGATGCGCTATCGGTTGCTCGGAGATTGGGCGCGGGAACGCGGACTGACATCGCTTCTGACAGCGCATCATCTCGACGACCAGGCCGAGACCTTCCTGATGCGACTGGCGCGCGGGTCCGGAGTGAAGGGTCTCGCCGGCATGCGACGCGTGAGCCGGGCGCAGGGCGCGAGGGTTGCAGTGGTTCGTCCGTTGCTCGGCTGGCATCATTCCGAGCTGGAAGCGGTTTGCGTCGCTGCCGGTGTCGAAGCGATCGATGATCCGAGCAACGACGACGATCAGTTCGAGCCAGTCCGCGTCCGAAAGGCGCTAGCGGCCGCGGATTGGCTCGATGCCGATGCAATCGCGCGAAGCGCCATGAACCTTGCTGAAGCCGACGGCGCACTGACCTGGGCGACCACGCTCGAATGGCAACGCGCAGTCAGGCAGAGTGGCGCCGAGATCGTCTATAATCCGAGTAACTCGCCGCGTGAGATTCGTCGCCGGATCATCCATCGCGCGATCCTGGCCCTCGCGAGCGAGGGCGGAGGCGCAGAGCTGCGCGGGCGTGAGCTCGATCAGATCCTGGCGGCTTTGCGGATCGGCAAAAGGGCCACGCTTCGCGGCGTGCTTTGCGTCGGCGGGCCGGAGTGGCAATTCAGCCAAGCGCCTGCGCGTCGGCGCCCTCAGCGCGAGGTCTCACCGGAGGTTAGTGCGGTAGAAGGGTAGAAGCTCGGCCCAGGCCCGCTCCGCCTGCGCCTCGTTGTAAGTCTGGCTGCCCGCAACGGTCCAGCCGTGGTCTGCTGGATAGACCTTGACCTCGGCGCTTCGATGCGCCTTCGCGAACGCGCCTTCCAGATCGGCTTTCTCGTTCGGCATGCGCTCCGCGTCGTTCCTCGCGATCAGAACGAGATAGGAGGCGCGTGACTTAGAAATCAGCAGGTGCGGGCTTGTCGGTTGGTCGGTGACCAGAGCGCCGGGATGAAAGGTTGCGACGGCGCCGATCCGGTCAGGACGAATGGCTGCGGTCCTGAAGGAGATCGGTCCGCTCATGCAATAGCCCTGGACTGCGGCCTTGCGGTGCCTGTCGGTCTGTGGCTGCGCATCGAGGAAGGTGATGAAAGTGGCGGAATCGCGGTCGACCATCGGGTCCGTCAACCCACTCTTGAACGCCATGATCTTTGCCAAGTCCTCCTTGCTGTTGAAGTCGAACGCGCCTTCAATGACCGGCGCCTTCCTCGCGCGATAATAGGGATTGGGCACCAAGACGACATAGCCTTGAGCGGCAAGCCTCTTTCCCATCTCGCGGAACACCGGCCGCAATCCCAGAATGTCCGGCCACATCAGCACTGCCGGCCAGCGGCCC
>CAWAWT010000073.1:0-23200 GCA_963785855.1 uncultured Alphaproteobacteria bacterium | reverse complement strand
TGTTTTCGCGCGGCCACCTCCGTCGGCTCCATTTCGTCATAGGCCCAAGCGAATTGCCGGCGAAGAACCGCTTTTAGCTGAACGCGCGTGCGGAGGTCATCTTGATCTGCGAGATACTTGTCCCAAAGCTGCGTTTCGAGTGGAAGATATATGGCACTGACGGTCCTGTGCGGGACGTCTTCATTCTTATTTTCGGCGTACTCGACAAGGTTTTCGACCTTGGCGTCTGCTGCATATAACGTGATCCAGAAATGATCGTCGTAGAGAAGCGATGCATCACGCTCCGTGTTGATCTGCGAACTCTTCCGCTAGAACCGACTTTCTAACATAGTCGTTCTTTTGATCACCGATGAGGCTGAAGTAGGCACCGTACAATGCGTTATCGACCTCGCTTGTGGCTGCAACCGCATCGGAATCTTCTGGGGCTGCCAACAGTCCCACTATGATCGCCAGAAAAACGAGACCGGCGGCGAGAAGGACTAAACTGCCCCTCCGGCGCCACATCCTGAATCTGCTTTTGCCGATGAAAGCCTGCTCGTCTGGGCTGAGCTCGAGCGTCGCAACTCCCGCGGCCGAAAGCTTTTGAGCGCGCCTGATCGTCGTCAAATCCTTCGGGCTTAGAAAGGCCGAGGAATCCTGCTGGTGATGGAAGAGCGCGTCTCGGACGAGCCGTTCGATATTGAGCATCGCGAGGCGGTCGGCGCTGCGCGCGTCCGCAACGCGCTTGGCGAGGGCATCGTGAGCCAGCTCGATACTCTGGTCGCTCGCGCGCAGAATTCGGGCATTTTCGAGCGCTGCGAGCGCTTCATCAAGCCAGGTTGCGCTTTCCGGCATGCCAGCAAGCAGGTCTTCGCGAGTCGTTGGTTGTTTCGTGCCGTCTGCGGTCACGAATGCCTCGAGCAGATGTTGCACGGCATCGCGCGGGAGGTCGGAGTGCTTTAAGCGGAGCGCGTTCTCGATCTCAGTTTTTTGCGTCTGCAGATAGCCCGCCATGAGATCGCCAAGCTTGCCGGTTTCCTCGACGTCCTGATCGGTGAACGTGACCTGCTCACCACGTTGCGCGGCGCGCTGGTAAAGGGTGTCGAGATAAACTTGCAGATAAGCGAGCTGGACGCCGGTTCGTCCGTCGTCGAGCTGCGTGATGATCTTTCGCGCCGTGTCGATGCCATGTTCGAGATTGATCCCGAGTGCACCCGTCATCCCGGTGATTACCTGCTCGACGTTGGTCATGCTCATCGGTTCGACGCGCAGCCGCTTGCTGAACAAAGTCGGGACAATTTCCTCGAACGGGTAGAGCGAGCCCAGATATTCCTCGCGAAGGCTAATGATGATCTTGCACGAAACATCGGATGCGAGGATCGCCGCGACCGTCGCGAAAAACTGCTGCTGCTCCTCCTTCGAGGCGAGAATGAACAGCTCTTCGAACTGATCGAAGATCAAATAGACAGGCTGCAAATGATCGAGGTAGAGCGATCGAATGGCCTCGACCGAGGGTTTGTCGTCGGGGATTTGGGTCGCAGCTTTCGCACGAATTTCGCGCGCGAGCGATTTGTTGAGATCATCGTTGCGACGAACGAAGAGCTCGAACCAATCGGTTTCGGCGAAGCGGTTGGCGAGGCCGCAGCGGATGAGGCTTGTCTTGCCTGTTCCAGACTGCCCGTAGACCAACACCAGCCGGGTCTCGAACAGCAGCCGATAGAGCTGCTCGATCTCTTGATCCCGACCAAAGAAGATCGAGCGATCGCCGCGATCGAAGGAATCAAGAAACTTGAACGGCGAAGCGGTCACTTGGCCATCCGGTCGCGATATTCGTGAACAAGGTCGCGGATCGGCAGATAGATCGCCTTGCCTGCGTCATCGAGCGCGTCGGAGATCGCCAGGGCGTCGGTCGGATCGACGACCGAATAATAATGCAACGCGTCCGCGGCGGCATCAAAATTGAGCATGAAATAGAGCTTTGTTCCCTGGTTGTGGGTCAGCGCGTTCTGGTCGATGACGAAGGGCGTCAGATTGAGGTAGTTGGTGACGTCGCTCGGATCCTTGAGAATTATCACGGACTCATTGTCGGTGAACGACGCACGAACTTCGTCAGTATCCTCGAATCCCGCCGTGACCCGATCGAGCAGGACCTGCCTATGGTGGAATTCCGCCGGCTTGTGACGAAGTCTTGTTGATCGAGATCGTCTTGATGGTCGCGAGCTTGTAGCCGACGATGAACGCCATCGCGTCGAGCAGCACGCCAAGATGCTTCTCCGCCTGCACGCAGAAGCTCTCAACCTCGCTCGCGTCGACTTTCCCATCGGCGATCTCGCCGCGCATTTCGTTCATGAATCGCCACGCATCGTTGGCGGGGCCGGAGCCTAGCGCGCCACCCAATTGTGAGCATTCACTCATGAAGGGTTCGACACCGTTCGCTGAGAAAATCTGGTCGATTGCGATGATCAGCGCGACATAATCGAAGCGCGCTTCAGCGGTTGCATCGAGCGCGTTGAACGAGTTGATCAAAGCGCCCTGTTCGTCCGAGATTGCGAGATCGGGCTTATCGACGCGCGCGTTCCATAATTGCGATAGCATCGCGAAGGCGAACAGCTTGGTGATCGTTTCATAAGTCACGACGAGCTGCCGGAGCCTGGCCTCGTCCACCGTGTTGCTCGCGAAGAGCTTGCGCAATTGCTCCCCAACGGGGGAGGGAAAACTGTCGATGAGCTGCTGCCGGATGCTCCGGAAATCCGCCTGCCCCGTTTTTTTCTGAAGATCGAGTAACATTTCGACTTGCGGGCTGTGCGGGGCGACCGCGTTGAAAGCGGTTTGAATCAGGTCATTGTTGACCGGGACTGACGCGTCCTGGCTGAATGCGGCGCCACGGATGATGACCTGGTTCGCGGCTTGCGTCGGAAGCGCCCAATCGAGCACCGCATCGCCATTCGGCTGCGTGTAAATGCCCCATGTGAGATCAGTCGTGACCGGTTGGGCAGTAGCCGTGCTAGCATCGCCGAACGTGAAGCCGCGAAATTGCTCAATTGTCTTCGCGTCGCCGTACCGCGTCGCGATCAAGCGCCCGCGCTGCCTCGAACGCCTTGCCGATCGATCCCCCGGCCGCGAGCGTCGAATAAAACTGGCCGGCAAAATCGGTCGCCATCGCATCATTAATCGGGGCGGCGGTCGCGATGACGGCTTTGACGCCTGCATCGAGAAGCGCTTTGACTTGGCCCTGAGTTGCGCAACCATTCAGGAAAATGAGCTGAAGTTGCTCCGACAAACCGAGCATTTTCGCGAGGCCGCCCGCGTGCGCCACTTCATTCGGGCCGCCGGGCTTTTCAAGGTCGAGCGCGGCGCCGTCGGCGTGGCCGCCGTAGTGAAACATCGCAACCTGGTCCGAGAAACGGTCGAATAGACCGAACAGATCGTCGATCCCTGCATCGTCTTCGACGTGAAGGCGGATGTAGCTGTTGTCTTCGAACGAACTCAACGCGTCGCTGATCGTCTTGCGCTCGCGAACCAAATTATCGAGGTGATTGCCCGCATCGTTGGAGAAGGCGAGCAGAACGACCGGTGGTCCGTTCACGCCGTCCAGTCCAGCGATTTGAGCGCGCTGATCCCCGCAGCGCACTGGAAATAATTGAGGTGGTGGCAGGCGACGTCGATCCGGGTCGCCTTGGCGAGCGGCGGCGAGGCGCTCGCGCGAATGCTGTCCACCGCAGCAGCAAGATCATTCGCTCCTGAATCGAACAATGCGTCCAAAGCCGGTCCGCGACCGAGCTTGACCAGCAATTCTCCAAAGAAATGCGGATCCTCGTCCTGATATTTGTCGATATCCCCGGCGAGGATCGTGATCGGAACGCCGACGTCTTCGTCGGCGAACAAGGTCGACATGAAGGGAGAATGAGGCGCCATCTCCTCGAGTGTCGGCGTGAGTTTCTTGGAGAAAGTCAGCACTGCGAGTGCAGGTGCGCACAGGGGTGCGAGCGCCGGAATGTTCAGCGCCAATGTCGCAAGGATCGTCATGATCTGGCGCGCGGTTTCGACCTCGCCGAACGGCGAGCCGGCGTTGGGCGTACCGCATAGCACCAGGCGATCGACGACCGGCGCCGCCCTCCTTCTCAACGAACCACCGCGCAACGAGGCCGCCCATCGAGTGAGCGAGGACCACTAGCCTCTTGTCGTCATCCGCGCTCAGTCCAACTCGCCTTAGATCTTCTTGAAGTGCCTTCGCCGTATCTTCGATCGAGGTCGACAGATTCTCATAATCGTAGCTCAGCACCAGATCGAAATGGCCAGCGATTCCGCTGTCGAGGACAGCTTTCGCAATCGGCTCTGAATCCCCGATGATTCCATGGATCACCAGTAGGACGGATTTTGCGGCAGCGACTTTCCCCTCCAATCCGTCGGTGTGAGACGAGATGCCGTCAGCTGTTTTTTCAACCCACCGAAGCCGATTGACGTGGTCTGATTTGAAATAGGCCTTGCAGAGATACATCCAAAGCGCGCTGCCAAGGCCGCGCTGCGCGACCGGGTTCTCGGGAAGGCTATTGATTTGCACCTGCGTCTTCCCGGCGTCATCGCGCCAGACGTCGCCGGCCAGCATCACATGGCCGCCATCGTTGACCAACGGGACGAGGACTTCGCCCTCGCCGAGCGGCACATCAAGGCTGATTGTGAGCGGGGTTTTTGCGAGCTCGTCCGGATTGGAAATATCCGTCAGCTGCAGAATGTTCGGACTATCGCCACGCTCCCCGCCGATCCCGGGAAGCGTAAGGCCGAGCGCGTTCAGTCGGTTTACGAACGCCGCCTCGTCGCTGATGCCGCGGGCGGGTCCGGACGCCGTCGAAAGGCTCACTGTCGCGGTAATCGAGGGATGCGCGCCGATCGTGACTTGGCCGCCGGCGACCGTCACCGGCTGAACACCTACAACATCCAGCAGAGGGACGATGTGCGCGTGCAGGTCCTTCGTGAACCAATCATCGGTGGCGGGTTTCGCTGCGTCCGTATCGGCTGCGGCCCCGAAGCCGCGTGTGTCGGTCAGCGGATCGAGCTCCAGGAGGAAATCGTCGACCCGCTCCGTGCTAAGGATTAGTTTCAAATTCTCAGTCGTCTCGCGTCCGTCGTCGAGCGAGAAGGCGGCGCGAAAGTCGCCGGTCCCGTCAGCGCGAGGGATGAGAATGGTCTGGAAATCGTCGCTGGGGACGATTTGTTCGTTCGTCAGCGCCTGGACGCCAAAATCGTTGGAGAAGTGGACGAGCACATAGTTCAGCAGTTGCCCCGTGCGGTTGCGAACTCGAAGCTCACCCCTGACGTCGCTCCAGATGTCGCCCTCGCGATGAGCCTCGAGCTGGAGCTCGGGACCGGTGTAGATCCGTTCGCCGCCGCTCGAGGGCTGCTCCGCGAACAGGAAATCGACCATTTCCGGATCCAACCTCGGGCGCAGGTTGGCGAGCATGAGGCTGCGCCGCCACTGTGCGATGTGGCCAAGTGCCTCGATGATGGGCTTGGTCCAATCGTCTCCAGTGACGATCGGAGCGCTTCGGATTAGTCTGCCCGTATCGCGCTGGACCAAAGTGACCGTCGTCCCATCCGAGACCAGCTTGAAACCGTCGTCCGCTCCCGGCTCGACAAGGCGAGCGCTTACAGTCGGATCGTTTTCCAGGGCGGTTTCGAGGCTTGGCCGCGCCGCGGTGTCGCCCTCGTAAGCTATCAGCAACGCCGCCTGCGGCATCGACGTCATCTCGGCCATGAATCGCTGCGCGGGATCGGCGGGCGTGAAGTCGAGCTCGATGCCGCTCGTCTGGGCACCGACGCTGGTCACCCGCGCCGTGCCTGAGGCGGTAGCTGGATCGCTTTCCGGGTGAAGAACCATCGTGACCAGCTGCGCCGGATCCGTCGGCATCCCCTCGATGGCACCAAGCTCTATGCGCCAGCCGTCGGCGCCAGGGCTGACGAGATAGGTCCGGCGACGTGAGCTTGCCGCCGCGCCGAACACTCCAGAATAGGAATCGAAGCCGTCGACAGGCTCGAATTGCGGGTCTTGGTCGCTGTCTCCCGTCGACCGAATCCGCGCTCGCACGGCCGCGCGCGCGCGCACGAAAAGCTCAGGGTAAGTGAGTGGTCCGGAGTGGCGCAGCACGTCGTAGATAGCGGTTGTGAAATAACCCGCATGGGTCGCGCTATCCTCCTTCGCAGTTTGGCTGCGGTCGCAAGCGGCGAGCAGGATATGGCGCCCGTTCGGAATGTTGAGCGTTCCCGCCTTCGCCATCGCGGCATATTGTCCCTCGAGGTAAGATTCGATCGGCCGGGGCGGAAACTTCCCCGCCGTGTTTCGAACGACCGAGGGATAGCTCGAGAGATCGCGCGTGCCCGAGCCGGAGTGACAGCTGTCGAGCACGACTGCGATGTGGGGCTCTTTAGCTGCGAGCTCCGAGATCAGAATCGCTAGCTCCTTGTCGGCGAGGTCGAAGGTGTCGTCGCGAAGCCTGCTGTCGAAAAGCACAATTCCCTCGTCCTTCGCACCGAGATCGAATGTGTTGAACTCAAGCGCTGCAGTCGATGTCGCGCCGTGGCCGCAATATTGAAACATGGCGACGTCATCACGGCCGGCGTGGCCGAGATGTTTGCGAAATTGATCGATCACATTAGCGCGGGTAGCGTCGCCGTCCTTCAGCACGACAATCGCTGAAATCCGGGTACGCTTCCGCGATGTAAGAATGCGCATTCTCAATGTCGTTGAGACAACCGCTCAGCTGTTTGATTGGTGCCGGATATGCGTCGATGCCCACCAGAAGTGCATAGATCTTTGGCATCCGTCCCCCCCGACGCCGACAGGGGACGGACGCTCTCACGCGCTACGGGAGGAGTCAATCTGAGCTAAGTCTTGAATGCGCCTTCGAGGTTATTTCGATGAGCGGGTTGCGAGATAGGCTGCTGCGCTCGTCGGACCGATCGCAACCGTGTCAGTATGATCGGCAACGAACCGACGGTAATTGAGGAAAAAGTCTGCGCCAGTCGGAAGCCCGAGCTGTTTCCACGCCTTGTCGAGCGCGGCCTGTTTTTCGGGCGGATATTCGTCAGGCTGGATCAGGATGAAGTCCCAGTCGGCGCCGTCGCTGTGCACATAAAGTTGGCGCGGCGGCACGCCCGCCAAACGGTTCGCCTCGTCGTAGCGGGCGATCTCCTTGAGGAAGGCTTCATGTTGGCCCGGCGCAATCTTGTAAATTTCGATCATCGTGCGCGGCGGTGCGGCCGCTTCCTGTGCCCCGGCCGACGATGACGCGGAGAGTGCGGCGACGGACAATGCGGTCAAGAGGAATGATTTCATGGACCCGTTCCCTTCGTTGATTGCTGAGAAATGATTTCCGCCTGGACCCGTCGCGCGCGCCGGGCCGTCGTCCCGGTACCAGAGGGCGAGGGAAGGGCCGAGCTTTTGGCCACAGCTCATCGAGTGTCGAAGCGTCGAACAGCTGACCGCCCTTCATCACCAGCGACATCGATAGCGTGTTGCGAATGTCTGCAAGCGGATCGCGATCAAGCACAACGAGATCAGCGACCTTGCCGGTCTCTAGGCTCCCAAGGTCGGCTTGCCGTCCGATCGCCTCCGCTGAACCCAGCGTAGCAGCGCGGAGCGCCTCAACCGGAGTCCAGCCGCCCATCACATGTGCTTCCATCTCCCAGTGAAAACCAAGGCCAGGGATTTCGCCGTGGCTTCCCATTCCAATGACTCCACCTGCGAGCATGATCTCGCGCGCACTTGCGGCGAAGGCAGGAAACTGCCTGTCTGCGAAGTCGCGCCAGTCGCGCTTGCGGGTTTTCATGTCGACGATGAAGCGCGGCGCGAAACTATTGAGCTTTGGGTCGCCATTGGGTTTGCGGTCGACGACGAAATAATCCTGCCCGCCGCCTTCGATCATCAACGTCGTGTTGTAAGCGACGCCGCTCTTCGCCATCAGTTGGACGACGTCGTCGTAGAGCGGCGTCATTTGAAGCGCATGCTCGGATCCCGAGACGCCGTCCTGCACCTGCGTCAGGTCGAGCTTGTCGGAATTGGCACCTTCGGTTGTGACCCTGAGGCCATGCTCGCGAGCGCTCTCGGCGATCCATTCGCGAACCCGCCGGTTGCCGCTTCGATACAGCTTGATGTTCGAAAGCCTGTAGAAGTCGCGGTACCGGTCGAGCACGCGGTCGACCTCCTGCTTGGAATGGAATTCGTTGAACGAGAAGATCGCCGGACCCGTGGAGCGGATCGAGAGCCGATGATGAGACCCCCGTCGATCAGGTCCTGGTAGGCGAGCATGTCGATCGACAGCGTTGAGGGGTCAAATGCAGTCGTAACGCCATAGGCAAGGTTGGACGCGACGCCCCAGCTCTCGAGATCGAGAAGCCCGCGACGGATGTCTGCGACATGATCATGGTCGTCGATGAAGCCCGGGACGATCCACTTGCCGCTGACGTCGCGGACGACCGTGCCTTTCGGAAGAGGTGCAGCGCCGCGAGGCCCGATGGCGGCAATCCTTCCGTCAACCACGAGGATGTCGGAGTTCGAAATTATGCCGCGATCGCTCATTGTGACAGCGGTCGCTCCGCGTAGCAGTAGCGCGCCTTTTGTATCGGCGCGCGAAATCCTGACGTTCGCGTCCCACCGCTCGGGCTTGCCGGGATCGGCGGCGGTCTCTGAGCTATCGGCGGGCAATAGCTTCACGTCAGCGAGAGGCCGCGAAAACCAGCTCGAGCCGACGGCCCAGCCGATTGAGCGTCCCTCAGCGCCCCATTGCAGAAAGTCAGCACCAACCTCGGTCAGCTTGCGGTGGGGGACTCCCGGCGAGGCGAGGTCGATCGTCTTGCCGTCGAGTGCGGGGCTCGCGAGCAGGAACAGCTGCTGCGAAATCTGCGCGAGGAGCCACTTGCCGTCGGGGCTGAGTCGAAGATCGTCGACTGGAGCGCGCTTCGGTTGGAAATAATAACCTGGTCCCGTCACCTGAACGAGCAAGCGTCGTCCGCTGCCGTCGAGTTTCACCGCGTTCAGACCGTCGTCGAACAACATGGCGACCTTGCTTTGATCCGGGCCGAAATGCGGCGTGCCGCCCATCAAGCCCTTCGCGATCATGCGCTGCTCACCGCCGGACGCGGGCATTACAACCAGCTCAGCGTCGCGAAGCGGACCATATTCCATGTATCGGTGCATTCGGACGTAATTGCTCGACCGCTCGGCGATGATGTTGTGACCGTCAGGAGTGAAGACCGGGCTGGTGTAATAAGCCGATGTCTTGCTGAGCAGTACCGGCGCTTGCGCGCCCTCCGCGTCGACACGGTAGATCTGCCCGGAATCGCGCGCGGTCCAGCGAACGTAGACGATCGAGCGGCCGTCCGGCGACCAACTCGGCTGGAATTCGCCGAACGGATCGTGCGTCAGCCGCCGTGGTTGCGCACCATGCTTCAGATCAAAGACGTAGATCTGGCCAAGCGCGGAAAACGCCAGTCTCTTTCCGTCGGGCGATGCAACGGGGTTTTGGATGAGCTCGTGCCTGGACCGCGCCCGTCTCCTCCGCGGATCTTAGGGCGATTGAGGGCGCCAAGTGGAAGGCGAACGTCCGCGGTGAAGGGAATGGCGGACTTCGATCCGTCTATGAGTGAGACGCGCTCCAGCTGCCCGCCATCGTTGACGATCAGCGAGCGCCTGTCCGGCGCGAACGCGTAATGCGGAGCCAGATCCCGCCATGGCGAGGCTTCGAGTTCGTCGTGCTGGGCGAGCTTGGTGAGCCAGCGATCGTCGCGCGTTTGCAAATCCAGGACGCGAAGCCACATCTCCGAGCCGTACCGGGTGGCGTAAACTAAGAACCTGCCATCGGGCGACGGAAGCGGACGAAAGAAGGTGCCAAGGACCAAGTCCGGGCGATAGCTGAGCGGCGGCTCAACAAGCGTTTCCTCGGCTCCCGATGCAAGATCACGTCGCCGGATTACCCAGGCCGGCGGGTCGCTATCGTGTGATCCGACCTGCGAGGCATAATAAAGCCAGCGTCCGTCGCGCGACGCCTCGGCGCCAACCGTGCTGCTGGATTTGTCGTCGCCGACAGGAACCAAGACCTTCGTCTCTCCAGTCATGACATCGACGCTCAGAAGTTCGAACGCGACATATTCCGGATGAAAGCGGGAGACGAAGATCATCCTTCCATCGGCGCTCCAGCTCGGAGAGGTCAGGATCGTGTCGCCGACGAAATGCGTAACCGGCTGAGCATCGCTTCCGTCGGGCTTCGAAGTCCAGACGTCCTCAGGACCCCGACGATCGCTGAGGAATGCGATGCGTTTGCCGTCCGGCGCGAACGCGGGTTGTGAATCGAACGGCATGCCGGTCGCGATCTGCCGCGCAGCGCCGCCGTTTGCGTCGATGACATAAAGATCGCCGAGCAGCTCGAACGCAACCTGGCGGCCATCGGGTGAAAGGTCGGGCGACAGCCACGTCCCCTCGTGCGTCGTAAAGGCGATCTCGCGTTCCGGACGTAGCGGCAAAGCGGATGTCGACTGTGCCGCCGCTCGCGCCGCGAATATGAATACGAGGGCCGCGATAGCTACTCTAATGCCGCGGCGCATAACGGTCGCGAAGCAAGGTCTGGCGGGTGACGGTCGATACCTTTGCGCCGTCGATCATGACCTCCACAGGGGCGCTCGAAGGTTCGAGGGGATCACCGTCCCAGATGACCAGGTCGGCCTGTGCTCCTGGTCCGAGCGTGCCCGTTGTGGTTGGCAAACCCAGAAGCTGGGCTGCGCCGGATGTGATTGCGAAAAGCGCTTTTGGATAAGGAAGCCCGTTGGCCACCGCGAGCCCGGCTCCTTCCCTCATCGACGGCCCTGCATCCCAGCTGCGGTAGATGCCCTGCGCCGAGACGCTAAACGCAAGCGGAACCCCGGCGCGCGCCAGCAACGCAGCATTGTCCGGTCGCGAGCCCAGCGTGTCGTAACTGTCTGGCAGCGTCGCCATCGGATCGAGAATGACGGATATGTGCGCAGCGGCGAGCTCGGGCGCGGCAGCCCACGCTTCCGCGCCCCCGAAGATGCTCAATTCCAATCGGTAATCGCGCGCAACCGCGATAGCTTGGCGAACATCCGCCATCCGATCGCACCGTACGATCAGCGGCATCGTTCCCGCCACAACCGGCTGAAGCGCCTCGACGTCGAGATGATTAAGGAGCTGATCGCGGGGTGAAATCGACGGCTTGTAAGCCCGCGCTTCATCGAGTGCGTTCCTAAGTAGCTGCCACGCGGCCGCGGTCGAACCTCCCGCGCGAGTGGCGCTTGCGCCGCCGATCGTCACGAGCATCGCGAACTTTGAATTTGCCACCTGCGCAGTGTCACGGCCGAGGCGAACGATTGCCGCTGCTCCATCAAATGGTGCGCTTGCCGATTGATCAGGATAGATCATCGCCCAACCGACGCCGTCCGCTCGAGCTTGCCGGACAGCCTGGTCTGCCTGGTCGAAACCATAAGCGACGCTGAATGCCGCCCCGAGTGGTCCCGAACTCACCGTCCCCCGATGTTCCTCGTCGATATTTCCGACTTCCCCGAGGCCGATCTGCGTCGCGGCATCGACCAGCGCGGGAGTGACGATCTTGTGTTCCGCCGAAATCAGAAGCGCGCCCGCGGGCACCGGCCCGTGTGCCTCCACCGACATGACCCGTCCATCCTCGAGAAGGATCGTCGCATCCTCGACGGGTCGATCGCTCGTCATCGTCCAGACAGTTGCTCCGGTGATCGCGGTCACCTGCGCCGATGCAGTCGATGCGATCAGCATGGTGAAGAGCGCCAGAAGTTTCACTGCTGGCCACTCGTGATTGATCGTCCCAGCTCGAAATCGGACGGCCGCTTCGGCGCATCAGAATCGAACGCGACGGCTCCGTCGATTAACACTTTTTCGGGCTTGCTGTAGATGCTGAACGGATCGCCCGACCACAGAACGACGTCGGCGTCGAAGCCCGGAACAAGACGGCCGATGCGGTCGCCGAGCGCAATGGCTTTAGCGGGATTGCTGGTCAGCCAGCGAATGACATGTTCGGGCGGCAGAGAAAGCCCCGCTCGGCGGCCGGCCGCGGCGGCCTTTGCGGCTTCAAGATTGAGATGCTCGCCAAGGACCGGGATGTCGCTATGAACCATAACGCACCCTCCGGCCGCGTCGACGAAAGCGATATTCTCGCGGATGGAGTCTTCCGCTTCCGGCTTGAACCCCCACCAGTCCGGCCAGCCGGCGATGCAGATGTCGTTGGCCACCAGCAATGGCGCGATTTTATAGGCCTCGGCTGCGTGGTGGAACGCGGCGATGTGGAATCCGAATTCGTGCGACAGGTCGATCATCCGAGCCATGTCGTCCGAGCGATAACAATGGATATGTACCGGCATCTTGCCGGCGAGAACCAATGCAAGGGTCTGCTCCTTCAGCTCGTCGTCGGGCGGTCCCCGATGGCCGTGTTGATGGCCGTTGCCCTCTTCACGATTCCATTCCTGAGCCTCGGCGAATGCCTCGCGCATCCGCGCGATCTCGCCTTGGCGGCTGTTGAGCAGGTTACGGCTGGCGAATTCCTCCTTGGGGTTGGCGCCGCATGCCATCTTGATACCCTGCGGCGCGCCTGGGAACTTCATCGCCGCGATCGTTGGTGCCGGAATCGGATGGACGATGACCGAGCGGCCGCCGAACAATGCTGACGAACCCGGCAGGATCTGCAGTGTCGTAACTCCCGCTGCCAATGCGTGGCTGAACCCCGGATCGACCGAGCGCACGGCATGCTCCACCCATGTGTCGGCCGCGTTCGGGTCGTGAAGTTCGGTGACGTCGCTCGCTTCGGCATCGAGCGAGAGTTTGCGGGAGCGTATAAACCCCGAGGTGCGTGTGGATGTCGATCAGGCCTGGCGTAATCCACTTACCCTTGGCATCGACGATCGTCGCCGCGGACGGGCGAGCCAGGTTGTGGCCGATCGCCTGGACCTTGCCGTTGGCAAGGACGAGCTCTCCGTTTTCGATCCGTTTCCCCGCACCGTCGAGGATTGTCGCTCCGACAAACACGACAGGCGAAGAAGGTGGCGCTCTATACGTGCTCGGATAGGGATCGGATTCGCGCTCAAGCGCGATCGCCGGATGGTGCCGCGAAGGCTGCAGCCGTCACGCCGATGCTCGCTCCAGCAAGGGCGATGAAGAAAATTGCGATCTTGCCGCCTGCCTGTCGAACTGACGCCAAACTCCCCTCCGGCGTGATGTAGATCATAGTAGCACGAGCGTCACGCAAGCTTGCGCCGTTCGGGCCTAAGTCTGTGCCATTCAGGACGCCGAACTTTGGCTTGCCCATCCAGTCACTGAATCGCGAAAGGCGCTGATCTCATTTTCCTAGCGAGTTCCGTAGCGATCGCGGAACTCTCGCAAGCCACGAAGATCGTGTCGTCGCCGCAGATCGTGCCGACAACCCCCGGCAGGTTCGATTGGTCGAGTGCAACGCCGATCAGGTGCGCCGAGCCGGGCGGGGTCTTGATCACGAGGAGGTTGGCTGCAGTGTCAATCGATCGCACGAAGTCGCGAAGGAGGTTGGGAAGCCGCGGGTGGCCTCCGTTCTGCACCTGATCTCCCAACGCATAGCTAAGCTGTCCGCCGCGTCGCATTTTCACGGCGCCGATATGCTCAAGGTCGCGGGAAATCGTCGCCTGCGTGACGCTGAAGCCGAGCTTCGATAGCCGTTCGGCAAGCTCCTCCTGGCTCGACAGGCCGCCACTTCTGATTAGATCGGCGATGACGCGGTGGCGCCGTTCCTTCTCTTCCGTCATGCGCATGAATATGCATCAACTTGCATAAGCATGCAATGTGGTTGATAGAGCGCGGCCAATGATTCGAACGGCGATCTTCGGAGCCTCGGGCTATGTTGGCGGCGAGCTATTGCGCCTGCTTGCCGCGCACCCAGAGCTTGAGCCCGCGAAACTGTTCGGCGAAAGCAGTGCCGGAAAGAAGGTCGCGAGCGTTCACCCGCACCTGGCGCCGCTGTACGGCGAGATCGAATTCGAGCGGTTCGGAGATGAGGCACTCGACGGGATTGACCTCGTCTTCGCTGCGCTTCCGCATGGTCACAGCCAACAACTTGCCGCACAGATTCTCGGGCGGGGCATCCCGTTCGTCGACCTCGGCGCAGATTTCCGGCTCGATGACGCTGCGACCTATGAACGCTGGTACGGGCATGCACACGATGCGCCCGATCTCCTCGCAGAATTCGTATACGGCATACCGGAACTCAATCGCGCAGCCATTCGCAACGCAAGAGCGGTCGCAGCAGCCGGTTGTTATGCAACGGCTGCAATCATCGCCCTCAGACCGCTCGTCGATTCTGGACTGGTCAAGCGCCAAAGCCTGATCGTCGATGCCGCGTCAGGCGTGAGCGGCGCCGGGCGCGAGGCGAAGGAAGCGACCGGCTTCGGCACCGTGGATGGAAGCTTCTCCGCTTACGGGCTGCTCAGCCATCGACACACGGCCGAAATGGAAATGGCGTTGGGAGCCACGGTGCTGTTTACGCCCCACCTCGTTCCTATGACCCGTGGCATTCTCGCGACGTGCTACGGCGAAGCGACCGGGCCTTGCGATCCGCTTCAGACGTTGCACCGAGCCTATGGATCGGAACCCTTCATCCATATCACCGAGCAGCCGCCTGCGACCAAGTGGGTCGTCGGCTCCAATGGTGCCCAGCTTACCGCGCGCTACGACGAGCGAACCGGCCGTGTGCTCGCGCTCTCGGCAATCGACAATCTCGGCAAGGGCGCGGCGGGCCAGATGATCCAGTGCGCGAATTTGATGCTCAACCTCGACGAGAGGATGGGGCTTAGCGCGATCGGAGTATATCCATGAGCGTGACGGCGGCGGAAGGTTTCGTCGCTGCCGGCTGCCATGCCGGAATCAAGCGGCGCAAGTTCGACATGGCGATGATCGCGACGGAGGATCTCCGCCCGGTCCCCTGCGCTGCGGTCTTCACTCAGAACAAGTTCGCTGCGCCGCCAGTCGAGTTCGACCGGGCGACCCTGAAGGCGAATGGCGGCCGGGCGGCGGCAATCCTCGTCAATTCCGGCAATGCCAACGCGGGCACGGGTGCACCTGGATACAAGAATGCCCAGTTGATGGCCGCGGCGACTGGCGAAGCGCTGCAGATCGCGAACTCGCACGTGCTGGTTTGCTCGACCGGGATCATCGGCACGGCGCTCCCAATGGACCCGATCCTCGCAGCAACTCCAAAGCTTGCGAAGAAGCTTTCGATCGAAGGCGCCCATGATGCAGCGCGCGGCATCCTCACGACCGATCACGAGACCAAAGAGGTCACGATCCAAGGCTCGAACTTCACCGTCGGCGGAATGGCGAAGGGCTGCGGGATGATCGCACCGAACATGGCGACGATGCTGGCTTTCCTGACGACTGACGCCGAAATCCCACGTTCAGTCATGCAGAAGGCACTGAAGGCGGCCTCAGACGCGACGTTCAACACGCTCAACGTCGACGGCGCGACTTCCACCAATGACACCGCAATTCTTCTCGCCTCGTGCCGGCGGGGGAAAGCCGACCATGACGAATTCGCGAACGCGGTGCTCGCCGCGTGCCGCGAACTCACGATGATGATGGCGCGCGATGCAGAAGGAATGACGCGGATTGCGCACCTAAAGGTGACGGGAGCTTCTACTGATGAGGAAGCACGCGTCGCTGCGAAGAACATCGTCGAGAATAATCTGGTGAAGTGCAGCTGGTACGGAAGCGATCCCTATTGGGGGCGGCTCATGGCCGCGGCCGGGTCCGCGGGCGTGGATCTCAATGTTAGTAAGTCGCACGTTGCCTATGGCGGCATCGTTGTCGCCAAAGCGGGCTTGGGTATCGAGCATGACGGCCAGGCGCTTGCCGAGCACATGATGGGCGACGAGGTCGCGATCGAAGTCCATCTCGGTGCTGGCAAGGGCAGCGCGAACATGATCGGGATCGACCTTGGCCCCGGTTATATCAAAGAGAATAGCAAGACGTCATGAAGATCGTCCTCCTCCCGTCCGAAATCGCAACCGTGCTCGTCGAGGCGTTGCCTTATATCCGCCAGTTCGCAGGCAAGTCGGTGGTCGTGAAGATCGGCGGCGCCGCGATCGATCGCGACAGCGACCTCGCGCTTGCGCAGGATGTTCTCCTGCTGCGCAGCGTTGGAGTGCGTTGCGTGGTGGTGCACGGCGGCGGCCCGCAGGTCGACGCAATGCTTCGGCGCGTGGGCAAGGAGCCGGAGTTCAAAGACGGACTTCGAGTCACTGATGCTGACACGCTCGAGGTCGTCCGCATGGTGTTGGTCGGGAAAATCAATCGCGACCTCGTCGCGACAATCAACAGCCAGGCGGGAGACGAGCCGGTGGCGGTTGGTGTGTCGGGCGAGGATGCGGGACTTCTCACGGTCAAACCGGCTGACAAGTCGCTCGGGTTCGTCGGCCACGTGACCGATGTCCGTGCCGAGCTTATCCATCGCCTACTAGACGACGGGCTGACGCCAGTTATTTCGACCGTCGGCGCCGATTCAAAAGGCCAGCCGTTCAACGTCAACGCTGACGAGGCGGCGCGGGCGATCGCGGTTGCAATGAACGCCGAGAAGATCGTCTATTTAACCGCCGTCCCCGGCCTGCTCGAAGACCCCAAGGATGAGCATAGTTTAATCCCACGCCTCACCTCGGCCGAGCTTCGCGAACGGCTCGCGCACGAGAGCGTCGGCAAGGGCATGATTCCAAAGCTCAAGGCCTGCGCCGATGCGGTGGATCAAGGCGTTTCCTTCGCCCACATCATCGACGGGCGCGTGCCGCATTCGCTGCTGATCGAGTTGCTCACCGACCATGGGGTCGGGACGATGGTCCGCAAGGACAAGAGTTGATGAAGCACCTGCTTTCAATCCGCGACGTCACGCCCGCGGACATTGCAACAATCCTCGCCTTGTCGGAAAAGCCGGCGCCGAAGATCCTCGAAGATAAGGGCGTGGCCCTCTATTTCGAGAAACCAAGCTCGCGCACGCGCAATTCGATGGAGCTTGCGACGTCGCAACTTGGCGGTCATCCGGTCTATATCCAGCCGGCCGAGCTCGGCATCAACGAGCGCGAAAGCGTCGCAGACGTGACCCATACGCTCGCTTGCTATCACTCCGTCATCGCCGCGCGCGTGTTCGATCATCGACTGCTAGAGCAAATGGCTGCAGTGAACGCCGCACCCGTCCTCAATCTGCTGTCGGGAAGCGATCATCCGCTGCAGGCGCTCGCCGATCTACTCACGATCAGGCATATCTTAGGGCGGCTCGAGGGCGCCAAGGTCGCATTCATCGGCGAGGGCAACAACGTCTCGCGCTCGCTCGCCGAAGCCTGTTCTCTGGTCGGCGCGGAGTTTCGAATCGCAAGCCCGCGAGGCTACGGCTTAGACGGAGCGATCCATGATCCTCGCGAAGCGGCCGAGGGCGCAGACATCGTCTATACCGACGTTTGGGTCTCGATGGGCGGCGAGGAAAGCGAAGAGCGGCGTGCGGCGTTCGAGCCCTTCCAGGTCGACGAAACACTGATGGCGTTGGCGCCCAACGCCTGGTTCATGCACTGTCTCCCGGCGCGGCGCGGCGAGGAAGTGACTGCGGCCGTGATCGACGGCCCGCGTTCGGCGGTCTGGAAGCAGGCCGAGAATCGGATGCACACGGCGCGCGGCGCCATGCTTTGGATGTTGGAACAGAAATAATGACAAATAAGAAAATGAAGGTCGTGCTCGCTTATTCGGGCGGGCTCGACACCTCGATCATCCTGAAGTGGCTGCAGACCGAATATGATGCGGAGGTCGTGACTTTCACCGCCGACCTCGGCCAGGGCGAGGAGGTCGAACCAGCACGGCGCAAGGCCGAAATGCTAGGTGTCCGGCCAGAAAACATTTTCATTAAGGACCTACGCGAAGAGTTCGTTCGCGACTTCGTCTTCCCCATGTTCCGGGCAAACACTCAATATGAGGGCGACTATTTGCTCGGCACGTCGATCGCGCGGCCGCTCATCGCCAAGCGGCAGATCGAGATCGCGCGGAAGGTCGGTGCCGACGCTGTCTGTCACGGCGCGACCGGCAAAGGGAACGACCAGGTGCGGTTCGAGCTCGGTTATTATGCCCTGGAGCCGGACATCAAGGTGATCGCGCCGTGGCGCGAATGGGAATTCCAGAGCCGCGAGGCGCTGCTCGACTTCGCTGAGAAACACCAGATTCCAATCGCCAAGGACAAGCGCGGCGAAGCACCTTTCTCGATCGACGCCAACCTGCTTCACTCATCGTCGGAAGGTAAGGTGCTCGAGGACCCGTCGGCCGATGCACCGGAGTACGTTCATCAGCGCACGATCGCGCCGGAGGACGCGCCCGACAAGGCGACGACCATCACCATCGATTTCGAAAAGGGCGACGCAATTGCCATCGACGGCGAAAAATTGTCCCCTGCGGCGTTGCTCGCCAAGCTCAACCAGCTCGGCCACGACAATGGCATCGGACGCCTCGACCTTGTCGAAAACCGCTTCGTCGGAATGAAATCACGCGGCGTTTACGAAACACCCGGCGGCACGATCCTGCTCGCGGCGCATCGCGGAATTGAGAGCATCACGCTCGACGGCGGTGCGATGCACCTCAAGGACGAGCTAATGCCTAAATACGCAAACCTCATCTACAACGGCTTTTGGTTCGCGCCCGAACGGGAGATGCTTCAGGCTGCAATCGACAAAAGCCAGGAGCATGTCGGCGGTCGAGTCACGATGAAACTCTACAAGGGCAACGCTACGGTGATCGGGAGGGAGAGCGAGCAATCGCTCTACGATCAGGATCTGGTCACATTCGAGGAAGGCAGTGGAAGCTACGATCATCGCGACGCGGCGGGCTTCATCAGGTTGAACGCCCTGCGCCTGCGCTCGATCGCGCAGCGGGATCGTCGGCTACAGGCCTAATTTCTCTTTCGCCGCGAGGATCTGTTCCCGAACACGTTCCGGAGCGGTGCCGCCGTAGCTGTTGCGGCTGCGAGCTGAAGCATCGACGCTAAGGACGTCGAAAACGCGCTGATCGATGCGTAGATCGATCGCCCGGAGCGTGTCGAGCGGCAGGTCGATGAGATTGCAGCCACGTTCCTCAGCGGCTTTCACGGCGCGACCCGTGATGTGGTGCGCCTCGCGGAAAGGCACGTCGGCCTCACGCACCAGCCAATCAGCGAGGTCAGTTGCTGTCGAGAAACCCTGAGCCGCCGCTGCGCGCATCCGCTCGGGTACGAAGTCGACCGTTTCCACCATTCCAACCAGCGCTTCGAGCGACAGCATCAGTAGATCTCGCGCCTCGAACACAGGTATCTTATCGTCCTGCATGTCCTTCGAATATGCGAGTGGCAGGCCCTTCATCGTCACCATCAACGCGGTCAGCGCTCCGACAATCCGTCCGCTATGCCCCCGCACCAGCTCGGCGGCGTCGGGATTGCGCTTCTGCGGCATGATCGATGAGCCGGTCGAAAATTGATCAGACAATTTCACGAAGCCGAAGGGCGCACTAGCCCAGATGATCAGCTCCTCTGCGAGCCGAGAAAGGTGCAAGCTACACTGAGCAGCAGCGGACAGATAATCGAGTGCGAAATCGCGGTCCGACACGCTGTCGAGGCTGTTCGCGGTCGCTCTGTCGAAGCCGAGCGCGTCGGCGGTCCGTTCCCGGTCGATTGGAAAACTGGTGCCGGCGAGTGCAGCGCTCCCAAGCGGGCACTCGTTCATCCTCGTGCGCGCGTCGCTGAATCGCGAGACGTCACGCTGCAGCATTTCATAATAGGCCATCAAATGATGAGCCAGTGTGACCGGCTGCGCGACCTGCAAATGGGTAAAGCCTGGCATCACCGTTTCCGAACGGTCTTCGGCGCGGCCGACCAGCGCACGTTGGAGCGCGCGAATGGCGTCAATCGCATGTTCGCACGAGCCACGAACCCACAACCGAAAGTCAGTCGCCACCTGGTCGTTGCGAGAGCGCGCCGTGTGTAGCCGCCCCGCCGCTGGGCCGATGAGCTCCGTAAGACGGCTCTCGACCGTCATATGGATGTCTTCGAGCTCGATCCGCTCGGCTACTCCGTCAAACTCTATATTCGGCGGCGATCTGGTCGAGCCCGTCGAGGATCGCCGCCGCGTCCGCCTGTGAGATGATCTTCTGGTCGCGAAGCATAGCAGCGTGCGCTTTCGACGCAGCGACGTCCTCTCGCCATAGTCTCTTGTCGAAGCTAATCGAGGCGTTGATTTGCTGCATCAGCTCGGCCGGTTTCGATTTAAATCGACCGCCCCAAGTTCTTTGTGCAGGTGGCTCTTCCGGCATGACGCGGCCGTGGCACGCGCTCGTCTGCTGGTCAAACTCGCAGGAATTTCATCCCGAATGCTGCACAGCGGTAATGGTCGGAGCGTTGGTCGATCCGGTTCGGCCGTAAGGAGAAGAGGGCGATTGGAGGCTACCGATCGCCCGACGTCGGCAACCGGACATCGAGGGTCTAGTCAGATGCAGAGGGCCGGGGAGTGGTTGCTGATCCCCCGAGCCAGGTCTCCTGGTCACACGGCCGGCGCCGATCTCGCCTGGCTTGCTTGCAAAGACCCTGGCGATCCCGAGCGTGATCATCGGGGCCTCGCTCGCGAGACCGGCAGCCGCTTTCGTATCCAAGAAACGGTCGAAAACTATTCCGCAGTGGTGGGGTTGATCATTGATCGAACCTGCGAAATCTCGTTCGCCGGGAAGCCGCCGCGCTGCGCATGTTCGCGGATCATTTCCTCGTTGGGTGCGCGATAGATGCAGTAGATCTTGTTATCGGTAACGTAGCTATGGACCCACTGGATCTCGGGGCCGAGATCTCGCAGGACCGAGCAGGACGTTTGCGAGGCACCCTTGAGATCCGCGGGTCCGAGCTGTCCAACTCCCGGCATTTCGCGTTCAATCACATATTCCGGCATGTCAGAACTCCATCTGGAATGCCTTCCCTCACTATCCCCCTAGCGACTGATATCCCGAGCGGAAAGCTAAACTCCGTTAACCATGTTTCTAAGCAAAGCGGAAACCACTTCAGCCCTATCCTTTGGACAGTTCTGTGGAGGAGCCGGTCATGCATGTCCGCCTCATTTCGATCGCTGCTGCAACCGCGATGACCGCAAATGCTTATGCGGCAGAGCCAGCTAAGCCGTCGCCGCAGCCCCCCGCCCAGGTCCAGCAGCTCCCCAATGTCGTGCTTGCCTCAGCCGATCAGCTGCCCGCGCCATCTTCGAGCGACCAGCAGGCGGCGACGCCCAAACCACACCGTAACGCGCGCGTGACGACTTGCCGCTGCGGCGATCAGCAGGCGCAGCCGGACGAGCAGAAATAACTATTTCGACGCGATCCGCTGAGTCGGCCTGATAACCGGAATTTCCCCATCGCCGACGGCGGCGAATGCGGACCAATAAAATGGATGCGAGGTGTGGACGTCATCCATCAGCTGGCGTTGCGACATCCTTAGCGCGGTGACGGTAGACGTCCCCGGCGGCGCCGAGAAGAGCCCGGTGATCAGCCGCTCAGTCGCATTATAGTCGTCCGGGACTGGCCAATGGCTGGCGAGGACGAGCCTTCCACCAGCGCCGACGAATGCCCGGACGAGACCGTCGAGAGCTACGTCGCCGCCCGTCGTCAGGCCAGCCTGCTGCGTCGCCGCAAAGCTCGCTTGGCTGGCTGTATCGCAAGCCGACAGAATGATGAGGTCGGCGTCAAGGTGAAGGTCGAATACCTCCTTGAAGGTCAGCAGACCGTCGGATCCCGTGCCGCCGAAGCTCGTCAAGAGCGCGGGCTGGGCAGCGCATTTCGCAGCGCGTGAGGTGACGACTCCGTGGGTCGCGAAATGGATGATCCGGTAATCGGAGAGGTCGCTTCGAGCCTCGAGCGCCGTGTCGGTAAAGGCGTCACCCGTGACGACTTGAACGCCGCCTGGGTCGGTACGGCCGGAGGATCGCACTTGCGACCTGCAGCTCTTTTGCCGAAATCGGGTTGCCCCATGACGACAAGGGTAGCGTACAATCACGATCGGCAGCCGCCGGAATCAGCGCCTCGGTGGCTAGGGAAGGCGGCGTATTCTGGCCCAGGCCCAAATATTCCCTCTTCGCCGCCGAAGGCGGTGCACTGCGGATCTGCGAGAAGGAGCGAGGGCTCACCGATGTGCTAATATCGCGGTCGCGGCCGAGCCATGCGATGCCGCGGAAGTCGAAGGCGGCGTCGTCGCTCGCCTTTGCGCGCTGAGTATATGAGTCGACCGATGCCTGATCCATCACCAGCAGGTTCGGTGGGAGCCGAAGCATCGCACCGTCAGGCTCAAAGATCAGGTGCTTTGCGGCCGCGATATCGCGCGCAAATGGGCTGAACAGTTCATTGTAGATCTGGTGAGATAAGGCGACGTCGAATGGATAGGTCGTGCGTTGGCCATTCTCGACCGTGGAAATCGTTTCGCGGAGGGCTTTCACTTGGTCGGAAAGCTGGCTTGCGCTGACATCAAGCCTGGTCGCGCTCGCGGTCACCGGCGTGACGATCTGCGCGTAGACCTCATCGCCAACTATGGTGATTCGATAATAGGCTTCGCCGGGATGCAGGAGCTTCTGTAGGTCGGCGAGCGGAATCACTGCATCGGTCACCGCCCGGTATTTCGGAAAGTTGGCTAGTGCGGCTTGGGTCGTGACCTGCTCCTTTTGTGACTGGTCGAGAGACGCTCGAAGCATCTTCGCGCGCACCGCATCGTCCGGTGTCGGGTTGCTGGCGTCGCTCAACCGCCCGAGCTCGATTCGCGCGCTTTCGGCCTGTCGGGTCAGAGTGACGGATTGGCGAAAAAGGCGTGAAGCCTCGTCGGTGCCGCCACTCAACTCGCGCGCGAGCACCGCCTGCGTCTGAGCGAGCCCGGGCCGTACCATCAGTTGGGTCGTGGCGAAGATCTCGCCCGTTGCCGACGGATCGCTGCCTTTCTTCAGAAGCAGGTCGACGTAGGGTCGCAGAATGCTCGCGAATGAGGGCGGCAAGTTGCTGGTGTCCGGCTGCGAGTGGACGATCTCGCGGAACATGGCCTCCGCTGTCGCAAGCTGACCACTGCGTGCAAGATAGCCGGCGAGGCGCGCTTTAGCGCTCAGCAGCGCGGCCGAGTCCGGATAATTGGATTCCAGCAAGGTCACGCCCTCGCGATAGAGGCGA
>CAWAWT010000072.1:0-6036 GCA_963785855.1 uncultured Alphaproteobacteria bacterium | reverse complement strand
ATCTTCGGTACCCCGAGCCGCGGAATCTCTATGTGTGGGCAGCGGTCCATCACCACCTTGAGACCAGCGGCTTGTGCGCGGGCGGCGGCTTGCTCGTTGATCACGCCGAGCTGCATCCACACCGCTTTCGCGCCGACCAGGATCGCCTGGTCGACCGCATCGTCGACGGCGTCCGGTCGACGAAAGATGTCGACGATATCGATCGGAACTCCGATCTGCGCGAGCTCCCTCCAGACGAACTCCCCGAATACATGCTCGCCAGTGATCTGCGGGTTCACAGGGAGCACGCGATAGCCCCAGTCCTGGAGGAACCGCATGACTTCATAGGACGGCCGCTCCGGCCGGTCAGACGCCCCGATGACGGCGATGGTACGGGCCGCTGTAAGCAGCTCGGCAATGTCATTGTCGCGGGTTAGCGGCATTGCGGCTTCCTTCTGCAATTGCTCAATGCGCCACCGTCTCCAACAGTTTCGCGGCAATGCTATCGAATTCCTCAGCCTGGGCGCCGCCTGTAGCAGCAGGAGGCTGACCGGCGTCCGATGCCTCACGGATCGCCAGCGACAGCGGCAGGCGACCGAGGAACGGTACGCCCATCGCCGCGGACGCTGCTTCCGCACCGCCGATTCCGAACGGGTGCGATACTTCGCCGCAATGCGGGCAGGAGTAGGCCGCCATATTCTCGATCAGCCCGAGGATGGGAACGCCCATCTTGTTGAACAGGTCGACCGCTCGTCGTGCGTCGATTAGAGAGAGGTCCTGGGGCGTCGAGACGATCAGTGCGCCGGCTGGTCGCGAGCGCTGGATCAGCGACAGTTGCACGTCACCGGTTCCGGCGGGAGGTCGACGATCAGCAGCTCCGCATCGCCCCAATCGGCATCGACCAGCTTTGCCAGCGCGCCGGTCGCCATTGGTCCACGCCACGCCAGGGCGTGTCCGGGTGACACCAAATGGCCCAATGACAGAAATTTAATTCCATGTGCTTCGACCGGGATCAGCTGTTCCCCTTCCGCCCGGGGCTTCGCATCAGTTCCGAGCAAGGTTGGCTGCGAAGGACCGTAAACGTCGGCATCGATGAGCCCGACTTTCTTGCCCATCTTCGCAAGTGCGATCGCGAGGTTCGCTGAGACGGTAGATTTGCCAACGCCGCCTTTCCCGCTTCCGATCGCGATCAGGGTTCGCGACGGTTTTGCCGCGGACATCGCGATTCGAACTTCGTCGATCTCGTCATTCGCAAGCGCTGCAGAACGCAGCTCCTGCTCGAGCCTCGCGCTTTCGCTGGCCGACAGGCCCGTCGCATCGACGATCAGCGTCGCGACTCCCCCCACGACCTTGCGCGAGCGAATGCGCTCGTCACTCGGAAGCGTTGCCAGCAGGTCGCGCGCGTCGGCCATGCGCAGCACATAGGAAGAGCGTCGCTGCTTGCCACTGTTTTTCGTCTCCACGCTCCCTATAATTGACGGCGATGAGCAATTTCCAGGGGTGGGTCGGCCGCGCGAGCGGCTTCTTCACCGACACCAAGGGCCCGTGGGGCCCAAGCGGGGCCGGCAACGAGCCGACCTCCGATGACGGTCGCACCAGCGGGCCATGGGGCGAACCACCCAGCGGCCGTTCGAGCGGAGGACGCTCGACGATCACTCCGCTCGACGAATTCCTTCGTCGCGGACGCATGCGGTTTGGTGGTGGCGGCGGATTTCCCGGCCGCCCGGGCGGCTCGCTGATCTTTTGGTCGATTATCGTCGTAATCTGCCTCTACCTTCTCTTCACAAGCATCCACGTCATCGCGCCGGAACAGCGTGGGGTCGTGACCCGCTTCGGCCGATACAGCTACACGCTCGGACCGGGGGCAGGATTCACGCTGCCATCGCCGATCGATCGCGTCCGCAAGGTCGATGTCGAAAGCATTCGTACTGCCGACGTCGGCTCGCAGAACAGCGAGGACTTGATGCTGACCGGTGATCAGAACCTCCTCGACATCGCGTATTCCGTGCGTTGGAACGTCAAGAATCCGGAGCTTTATCTTTTCCAGCTCGCCCAGCCGGACGAGAGCATCCGGCAAGTCGCCGAAAGCGCGATGCGCTCGGTGATCAGCCAGGTTTCGTTGCAGGACGCGATGGGTGACAAGCGCGGCGAGATCGAACTTCAAGTTACGGACAGGATGCAGCGGATCCTCGACGGCTACAGTTCTGGAATCGCGATTTCAGGGCGTGGCGATCCAGCAGGCCGACCCGCCGGACGAGGTCAACGACGCGTTCAAGGAAGTCACAGCGGCGCAGCAGGACGCGAAGTCCTACATCAACCAAGCGAACGCCTATGCGCTTCAGCTAACCGCCAAGGCGCAAGGCGAGGCCGCCGCGTTCGACAAGGTCTATGAGCAGTACAAGCTGGCGCCGGAAGTCACTCGCCGGCGCATGTATTACGAGACAATGGAGCAGGTTCTCTCGAAGGTCGACAAGACAATCGTGGAGGCTCCGGGGGTCACTCCGGACCTGCCCCTGCCCCAGGTCCAGAAGCAGGCGCAGCAGCAGGATCAGGAGCGTCAACAATGATCGACATGATCCGCCGCCATCCGCTCATGTCGGGAATCGTCGCGTTCCTGGCCTTGATCGTGTTGCTCAGCAGCTTCCCCATCGTTCCCGAAACCGAACAGGCTGTCGTGGTGCGCTTCGGCAGGCCGGAGCGTATCCTCAATCGGTACGAGCCGGGCAGGCCAATCGGCTCGGCGGGCGCCGGCCTCTCGTATCGCATTCCATTTGTCGACCAGCTCGTCTGGATCGATAAGCGCGTGCTTGCCGTCGACATGGAGCCGCAGCCGGTGCTTTCGACCGACCAGCGACGGCTGATGGTCGACGCCTTCGCGCGCTATCGAATCGTCGATCCGCTGTTGATGTACATCCGCTCCAGAAGCCCGGAGAATTCTCAGCAGCCAGCTTCAATCGATCCTGCGATCGGAAGTGCGCAATGAGCTCGGCCGACAGACTTTCGCGGCGCTGCTTTCTCCCGAGCGCCAGGGCGTCATGGACGACGTTCGCAAATCCCTCGACATCCAGGCCGCCAAATTCGGCGTCCAGATCGTCGATGTTCGGATCAAGAAGACCGACTTGCCGGACGGCGCTCCGCTCCAGTCTGCGTTCGAAAGCATGCGTACCGCGCGTCTCCAAGAGGCTCGGTCCATTCGCGCCCAAGGCGCGAAGCAGGCGCAGATCATTCGCGCGCAGGCGGACGCTGACGCCGCGAAGACCTACGCCGCAAGCTTCGGTAAGGACCCGCAATTCTACGATTTCTACCGTGCGATGCAGTCCTATATGACGACCTTCGTCGGCGATGGTCAGGACAAGCCCGCGCCGACAAGCATCGTTCTGTCGCCGCAGAATGACTATTTGAAGGAATTCACTGGGCGCACCAAGTGAACCGGTGCGTTCAAATGACGTTAAGGGCGTTGGGACATTAGCGCCCTTGCGTCTCACACCAAATGATGGAGTATCGATGCGCTCGAAGGAGTCTGGAAAAGTGCGCTACGCCTACGGTGTCGCAATGGCCCTATTGCTCGGGGGGACCACTTTCTCCCTCGCCACTGGGCAGGCGGGGGCGCAAGTCGCGCAGAACGCGCCGGGGACCTCTGCGCTCGCCCCACGGCCAGGCGCGCCGATGTCGTTCGCCGACCTCGTGTCGCGCTTGCAACCCGCCGTCGTGAACATTTCGACGAAACAGCGGGTGCCGGTGCGCGCCCAGGCCGATCCGTTCGAGCAATTCTTCCAGCAGTTCAGTCCCAACCAGCAGCAAGGCAACGGTCAGGGCGACGGCAGCAGCGGGAGCGGATCGCAGCAGCGCACGCGCGAAGCAGGTTCGCTCGGCTCCGGCTTCGTCATTTCGCCCGACGGATACATCGTCACCAACAACCACCTGATCCAGGGTCTGACCGGCACAGGAACTGTCGACACTGTCACGGTGACCACTAGCGACGGCAAGGAATTTCCGGCGCGAATCGTCGGGCGCGACGATACCTCTGATCTCGCCCTTCTTAAGATCAATGCGCAGAACCTCGCGTTCGTGCGCTGGGGCGACAGCACTCGGGCGCGGGTCGGCGACTGGGTCATCGCCATCGGTGATCCCTATGGCGTTGGAAGCACTGTCACCGCGGGCATCATCTCTGCGCTTCATCGCGGAATTACCGGCAACGGCGCCTATGACCGCTACATCCAGACCGACGCGGCGATCAACATGGGCAACAGCGGCGGCCCGATGTTCGACCTCGACGGTAACGTAATCGGCATCAACTCGGCGCTGATCTCACCGACGGGCGCATCGGTCGGTATCGGCCTGGCTATCCCCGCTGAGCTCGCCAAGCCCGTCATCGACTCGCTGATCAAGGGTCAGCGCCCGGTTCGTGGCTATCTCGGCGTCGGCCTCCAGGCACTCGATGAGGATCTCGCGCCGAGCTTCGGACTTCCAAAGGACAGCGGCGAGATCGTCCGCACGATCGTCCCGAACGGCCCGGGCGCGCGCGCCGGCATCCAACAGGGCGACGTCATCGTGAAGGTGAACGGCCAGCAGGTCACGCCCGATCAAACGGTATCCTACCTTGTCGCGAACAGCCCGGTCGGTCCTCGCGTTCCGGTCGAGATTGTGCGCAACGGCAAGCACGCGACGGTCTATGTGATGCTGCAAGACCGGCCGACGGAGGCCGCACTCAACAAGATCGCCGGCGGCGACAGCACGACGCCGGACAATAGCGGGGGTGCGGCTGTGACCGCGCAGAAAGCGCTGGGACTTTCACTCGCGACGCTCACACCGGAACTCGGACGCGCCGCCAACCTTCCTGCGACGGCGCACGGCGTCATCATCACGGCGGTCGATCCAAATTCGGACGCGGCCGAGCAGGGCCTGCAGCACGGCGATCTCATCCTGTCCGTTAATAACCAGCCGGTCAGGTCACCTGCCGAGGTGATTGCTGGCGCGGATGGTGCGCGCAAAGCCGGCCGCTCCAGCTTGCTGCTGCTCATCAAGCGAGGCAATTCGCCGGAAGCCTTCGTCGCTGTCAGCTTGACGGGCAAGTAGCGCCGACTACTTGCGCTCCAACTGCTGCTGCGCGAAGGCGCGGCGGCAGGAGGACAGCGTGAACGACGGCAGCACTTCCATCGGCGCGGAATCCGGCGGCTGATGCGCAAAAGGCAATGATCCTCGCCGCTGCTCTCCTCGCGACAGCCGTGCCGTCGAAGATCGCCGGGCTGTACCAGGCACAACAGATGGAAGTCGGTGCTGCGCTCGAGCTCCAGAAGAACGGGCACTTTCGCTATCAGCTCGACTACGGCGCCGTCTCCGAACATTCCGAGGGCGATTGGACCTTCGACGGCAAGGTTGTGCGGCTGACCAGCAAACCGATGCCCAAATCACCGAGCTTCGAGCTGGTGCGTGACGATTCGGCGCCGCTTGGCGAGCTGGTGATCACGCTGGAGTCACCAGGATTCGGCGAAGAGGGCTATCGCCTTGACGCTATCGGGACGGATGCCGAATCCGGCAAGAAGGGGCTCGTTACCGCTGGCGATGATGGCCGAGTAGATTCCGGCGGCCACAGGCTCTCGGCGGTTGAGCCGCTCGTTCCGGTCTATGGAACCGTCGCCGGCCATTTCGCACTAAGCTCCGATCGCGGTCACCATTTGCTGCTTCGCTTCCACGCGAACGATTTGGGTCAGGCGGCCTTCGACCGCGAGGCATTTGAAGTCACGCCCAAGGGCCTGGTTTTGAGACGTTACGACACGGAGATTTGCTTTGTCCGAGTTCGGCCTTAAAGAAGCGCTGGGAGAGGAGAAGGCGTGGCCGGCAACTGCGAAGTGATCGAGGCGCTCGAGCGCGAATGGCGCGATGCGTTGTGCAGCAAGGACATGGAGCGACTCGCTGCGATGACGCATCCAGATTTCGTGCTCATCGGCACTCGCTCCAGCGGACCGTTCGTCATGCATCGCGAAGAATGGCTCGATGCGATCCAGCGCCGCGACCTCGAGACGATCGACTTCGAAATTCAGGAAGCCAGCGCTTTCG
>CAWAWT010000071.1:0-16172 GCA_963785855.1 uncultured Alphaproteobacteria bacterium | reverse complement strand
AAGATGCGGAACAACGAGGAGGACGTTTTCGGCATCCTCCGCCTCGCTCACCTGCAGATAAGCGGTCTCGCGCTCGCCGATGTCGACCGGCTCTTCCCAAAAGATGACGTCCATCTCCCGAGCGAAGCGGCTCATCAGATGCTGCGGCCGCTGGAAGACGAAATTCCATCGCAGGTGCGAAAAACAGATCAATGTTGTGGGCTGCGGTTCCGGCGCCGAGTGCTCGGCTTGTACTCCACTGGCACCCCGACGCGAGTTAGGCTTTTCCCTTAATCCTCCGTGTAATGGTTTGCCCGAGGGATCAACGGAGGGACTGCCATTGGGGTTCCGTAATGGGGCTGAAGCGAGCGCGAATTTGTCGATTGTGCGCCGCAACAAACGCCAGTCCGGTTGTTCCTGGCGTCAGTCCGGTGCGCACGCGCAACGACCTACCCTCGCGAAATAGCGCCCGGTTGACCGCGCCCGAGGGACCGTGGAAGGAGCGGCGACCGAGGAGAGAGCTTTGGCCACGACCATTCAGGAACTCGAGCGGCGCCGGGAGCTTGCGCGCATCGGCGGCGGAGAAAAGCGGATCGACGCGCAGCACTCCAAGGGTCGGTTGACCGCCCGGGAGCGCCTGAGCGTGCTTCTCGATCAAGGTAGCTTCGAAGAATATGACATGTTCGTCGAGCACAATGCGACCGACTTCGGGATGGAGAGCCAAAAGGTCCCCGGCGATGAGTCGTCACCGGGTCGGGGACGATCAATGGCCGGCTCCTCTACGTCTTCGCGCAGGATTTCACCGTCTTCGGCGGTTCGCTGAGCGAGCGCCACGCGCAGAAGATCTGCAAGATCATGGACATGGCGATGAAGGTCGGAGCACCCGTCATCGGCCTCAACGACAGCGGCGGCGCCCGAATCCAGGAGGGCGTCGCCTCGCTCGCTGGTTATGCCGAGGTCTTCCAGCGCAACGTGCTGGCGTCCGGGGTCATCCCGCAGATCAGCCTCATCATGGGCCCGTGCGCGGGCGGCGCAGTCTATTCGCCGGCCATGACCGACTTCATCTTCATGGTGAAGGACTCGTCCTACATGTTCGTCACCGGTCCGGACGTCGTGAAGACGGTAACCAACGAGGTGGTGACCCAGGAGGAGCTGGGCGGAGCGGTCACTCACACGACCAAGTCGGGGGTCGCCGACGTCGCGTTCGAGAATGACATCGACGCTCTTCTCGCGACTCGCGAATTCTTCGATTTCCTTCCGCTGTCGAACCGCCACGAAGACCCGATCCGGCCGTCCGAGGACCCGGTCGAGTCGCATAGACGACAGCCTCGACACGCTCGTTCCACCGAGCGCGGCCACGCCCTACGACATGCACGAGCTAATCCGGAAGGTCGCCGATGAGGGTGACTTCTTCGAGCTTCAGCCAGCGCATGCAGCGAACATCATCGTCGGATTTTGCCGGATCGAGGGCGCACGGTCGGGGTCGTCGCCAACCAGCCGATGGTGCTCGCCGGGGTGCTCGACATCAACTCGTCCAAGAAGGCCGCGCGTTTCGTTCGCTTCTGCGATGCGTTTGAGATCCCCATCCTGACGTTTGTCGACGTGCCCGGCTTCCTTCCTGGAGTTGGCCAGGAGCATCACGGGATCATCAAGCACGGCGCGAAGCTGCTCTTCGCTTATGCCGAAGCGACGGTGCCCAAGATCACCGTCATCACGCGCAAAGCCTATGGCGGCGCCTATGACGTCATGGCGTCCAAGCATCTGCGCGGCGATTTGAACTACGCATGGCCGACCGCCGAAATCGCCGTGATGGGCGCCAAGGGCGCGGTCGAGATCATCTTCCGCAAGGACGCTGGCAACCCCAAGGAAATCGCCAAGCGCACCGCCGAATATGAAGAGCGTTTCGCCAACCCATTCGTGGCGGCGAGCAAGGGTTTCATCGACGAAGTGATCATGCCCCATTCGACGCGGCGGCGTGTGGCGATGGGATTACGCAAGCTCAGGAACAAGCAGCTCGAAAATCCGTGGAAGAAACACGATAATATTCCGCTGTGAGCAGCAAATGGTATTCACGGCCGGTCCTGTTCGTCGTGACGTTGAGCAGTCCTCGCACATTCTCGTCGACAAGCTCGGCTTCGCCGAAGTTTGGCGCCACGTCGAAGACGGCAAGGCGCTGGTGGCTGAGGTCGATCGAGCCGGCTGCGAGCTGATCCTGTCTTGCCAATGGCCCGAACAAGGTCGGCTCGGCGCTGATCTTCGTCTCGCTTGATCCGGATGTGCTCGACGCCGTCCGCGCCGAGATCGAAGGTCGGGGGGTTGGCGTAAGGATGGCTCGTGGGGCTACAAATTGATGATCGTCGATGATCCGGACGGAAACCAGCTCTACTTTCCTTATCCGAACGACGAGCAGTATGAGCATCTATAACGCAACGGTCCGCTGGAGCCGCTCGGGCGACTTCGCCAAGGGCCGCTACAGCCGCGCACACGAATGGACGTTCGATGGCGGCGCGGTGGTCAAAGCCAGCGCGAGCCCGGACAATGTGCCACCCGGGACCGCGGACGAGGCGGGGGTCGACCCCGAGGAGGCGTTCATTGCCGCCATCTCATCGTGCCACATGCTGTTCTTCATAGACTATGCGCGCCGCGCCGGGTTCGTGGTTGATTCCTACGTCGATGAAGCGGTCGAAATCATGGAGAATCGCTTGGACGGAAAGATCGCGGTGACTCGCGTCACTCTTCGCCCGAAGGTCAAGTTTTCGGGCGAGAAGCAGCCGCGCGATGCGGACATCGCCGACCTCCATCACCGCGCGCACGAAGATTGCTTCATCGCCAACTCAGTAAACACGGAAGTGACGGTGCAATCATGAAGCTCGGCCGCCTCAACCATGTCGGCGTGGCGACGCCGTCGATCGAGAAGAGCCTCGAGATCTACCGGACCATGTTCGGCGCCGAGCCGCATGGCGAGCCGTTCGATCTTCCAGCGCAGGGGGTCCGGGTTTGCTTTGTCGACACGCCGAACAGCCAGATCGAGCTGATCGAGCCCCTGGGCGAAGCTTCGCCAATCGTGAACTACCTCCAGAAGAACCCGGCGGGCGGTCAGCATCACGTCTGTTTCGAGGCAGCGGACATCGAGGAGGCACGCGCCTGGTTTGAGGGCAAGGGTGCTCGGATCCTTGGGCCGACGCGCATCGGCGCACATCGAACGCCCGTGTTCTTTCTCCATCCCAAGGACATGGGCGGAGTCCTCACCGAAATCATGGAGACGCCGAAGGGCGCTCACTGATTGGATTTGGACCGGGACGGACGCTAAGCCCCGACGGTGACTGACAAACCGTCGAAATCGGACTGGAAATTGCTCGCCGACAAAGAGTCGCGAAGCAAGGACCTGTCGCTAGAGACCTTCGAAGCGATCAAGCTCGACACTGTCTATGGCCCGGATGACGTCCAAGACATCGACAATGGCTTCCCCGGCCTCGCTCCATTCACGCGCGGGCCCTATGCGACAATGTACGCCGGTCGGCCGTGGACGATCCGGCAATATGCCGGCTTCTCGACCGCCGAAGAGTCCAACGCTTTCTATCGCCGTAACCTCGCCGCAGGACAGAAGGGCCTCTCTGTCGCATTCGATCTTGCCACCCATCGCGGCTACGACAGCGATAATCCGCGCGTCGCCGGCGACGTCGGGATGGCGGGCGTCGCGATCGACACCGTCGAGGACATGAAGCTTTTGTTCGACGGCATCCCCTTGGACGAGATGTCGGTCAGCATGACCATGAACGGCGCGGTTCTTCCTGTCATGGCCTTCTTCATCGTTGCCGGAGAAGAGCAAGGCGTCCCGCACGCGAAGCTCACGGGAACGATCCAGAACGACATTCTGAAAGAGTTCGCGGTCCGCAACACCTACATCTACCCGCCCGCGCCCTCGATGCGGATCGTCGCCGACATCATCGGCTATTGCGCGGCCGAGATGCCGAAGTTCAACTCGATCTCGATCAGCGGCTATCACATGCACGAGGCGGGGGCGACTGCAGTGCAGGAGCTCGCCTACACGCTCGCCGACGGGATGGAATATGTCCGCTGCGCTAAGTCCGACGGTCTCGACATCGACGATTTTGCGCCTCGACTACAGCTTCTTCGGAATCGGCATGAACCTCTTCATGGAGATTTCGAAGCTCCGCGCCGCGCGCACGCTTTGGCACCGAATCATGACCGAGCTCGGCGCCAGGAACGAAAATTCCAAACGGCTTCGAACGCACTGCCAGACTTCGGGCGTCAGCCTGACCGAGCAGGACCCGTACAACAACATCGTCCGCACTACGATCGAAGCGCTTGCAGCTGTGCTCGGCGGTACGCAGTCGCTTCACACCAACAGCTTCGATGAGGCGATCGCTCTGCCGACCGATTTCTCCGCTCGCATCGCGCGCAACACCCAGCTGATCCTTGCCGAGGAGAGCGGAGTGACCGCGGTCGCCGACCCATTGGGCGGGAGCTTCTATATCGAAAAACTGACCCGTGAACTTGAGGACAAAGCCTGGGCCCTGATTGAGGAAGTCGAGGCTCATGGAGGGATGACGAAGGCCGTCGCGGAGGGGCTTCCCAAGCATCGCATTGAAGAAGCAGCGGCAGCGCGCGCTGCGAAAGTCGACACGGGCGAGACAGTGATCGTCGGAGTGAACCGCTACCGCCTCGAAAACGAGCCTCCGGTCGATATCCTCGAGGTCGACAATGCCAAGGTGCGAGCAGCCCAGATCGCCAAGATTGAAAAGCTGCGCAAAGGCCGTGACCAAGCGAAGGTCCGAGCGGCGCTCGACGCTTTGGAGAAGGGCGCAAGGGGCGATGGGAATTTGCTTGCACTCAGTGTCGAGGCGGCGCGGGTCCGCTGTACGCTCGGCGAGATTTCAGAACTCCTTGGAACGGATATTCGGCCGCTACGGCACGAAGCCTGAGCCGGTCCGCGGAATCTACGGCGCAGCGCGCAAGGATGGCCGCTGGAAGGCTGCGGAAGAGGGCACTCGCTCGCTCACCGAGCGCCTCGGCCGGAAGCCCAGGATCATGGTCGCGAAGATGGGCCAGGACGGGCACGACCGCGGCGCGAACCTGGTGTCGTCGGCCTTCATCGACCTCGGCTTCGACGTCGTCCCCGGCCCGCTGTTCCAGATGCCAAGCGAAACCGCGCAAATGGCGATCGACCATGACGTCGACGTCGTCGGCGCGAGCTCGCTCGCGGCCGGTCACCGCACGCTGATCCCGGAGATGATCGAGGCGCTGAGGGAGTTGGGAAGGGCCGATATCAAAGTTGTCGCGGGCGGGGTCATTCCGCCGCAGGATTATGCAATGCTCCGCGCCGCGGGCTGCCAAGCGATCTTCGGCCCCGGCACCAACCTCGCCGACGCCGCCGATGAAGTTCTGCGTTTGCTCGGCCACAACCGCCCGCCGCTCGACGAGGCGGCAGAGTGAATTCCACCGCGGGCGGTTCCGCCAAACTACTTTCCCGAGCGCACGGCTCGCCTATTTGCAATGCTGGTCACCGCAGCATCTGCGGCATTCCTTTACGCCCGGCTCGAATCGCTCCACGACCACATGGTCGAGTTTGGAATTGCCGGCGTCTTCCTTATTGCTTGGATTGTTGCTGTGCTTCCGCGGATTTGGCGGCAACGAAATGGATGGTGCAGCCGCTGATGTTCAAGAAAATCCTGATCGCCAACCGCGGGGAAATCGCGTGCCGGGTGATCCGCACTGCGCGGCGCATGGGCATCAAGACCGTCGCGGTCTACTCCGACGCCGACGCTCGAGCGCCGCACGTGAAAATGGCTGACGAGGCGGTTCGGCTCGGACCGCCTCCGGCGTCAGAATCCTACCTCAAGGCCGAACTGATCATCGACGCCTGCAAGGCGACAGGCGCTGAGGCGGTGCACCCGGGATATGGGTTCCTTTCCGAACGCGAGAGCTTTGCCAAGGCACTCGCCAAAGCCGGCATCGCCTTCATCGGCCCGCCGCCCAAGGCGATTGCCGCAATGGGCGACAAGATCGAATCCAAGAAACTTGCCCAGAAGGCAGGGGTCAACGTCGTCCCTGGCTATCTTGGCGACATCGCGACGACGGACGAGGCGGTGAAGATCGCTTTGGACATCGGCTTCCCGGTGATGATGAAGGCCTCGGCGGGCGGCGGCGGCAAAGGCATGCGTCTCGCCTGGTCCGAGAAGGACGTGCGCGAGAACTTTGATAGCGTAAAGCGCGAGGGCCTCTCGAGCTTCGGCGATGACCGCGTCTTCATCGAGAAATTCATCGAATCGCCGCGCCACATTGAGATCCAGGTGCTCGGCGACAGCCACGGCAACATCCTCTATCTGAACGAGCGCGAATGCTCGATCCAGCGCCGCAACCAGAAGGTTGTTGAGGAAGCACCGTCGCCCTTCGTCTCACCCGAGATGCGAAAGGCGATGGGCGAGCAGGCGGTCGCTCTGGCGCGGGCCGTTGGATATTATTCCGCCGGCACGGTCGAGCTGATCGTCAACGGCGCCGATCGCTCGGGCAAGAGCTTCTACTTCCTCGAGATGAACACCCGCCTGCAGGTCGAACATCCGGTGACCGAGGAGATCACCGGCCTCGACCTCGTCGAGCAGATGATCCGCATCGCGGCAGGCGAGAAGCTGAAGTTCACCCAAGACGATATTGGCATCAACGGCTGGTCGGTCGAGACGCGAGTCTATGCCGAAGATCCCTACCGCAGCTTCCTCCCGTCAACTGGACGCCTCGTGCGCTACCGCCCGCCGCCCGAGATTCGCGAGCACGACCTGATCGTGCGCGTCGACGACGGAGTCGCCGATGGCGGCGAGGTCAGCATGTTCTACGATCCCATGATCGCCAAGCTGGTTACGTGGGCGCCGACGCGCGAGGCCGCGATCGACGCGCAGGTCGATGCACTCGACCAGTTCGTGATCGATGGCATCAGCGACAATGTCGATTTTCTCTCCGCACTCGTCCAGCACCCGCGTTTTCGCGAAGGCAATCTCGCAACGGACTTCATCGCCGATGAATATCCCGAAGGCTTCAATGGCGCGCCAGCCGACCGGCAACTGATCGAGGATCTGATTGCGATCGCGGGAATGATTTCGGTGACGATCGACGATCGGGCCGTGGAGATCAGCGATCAGCTTGGCGAACGACCTTATTTTCCGTGCGAGCGCATCGCCCGGATCGACAGCGGAGAACCCCATCGCGTTCGGATCAAGCAGTACAAGGGCGGAACGCTCGCAGTGACCGACGACGGCGATCTCGTCGATATCGTCGGTCGCTGGACTTCCGGGGCAGCGGTTGCTGAGGGTGGTGATCGACGGGCGCCGGCGCACCGTCCAGGTCCGCCGGGTGGGGCGCAATTGGGAGCTTCAGACTCGCGGCGCGAGCCACAAGGTTCAGGTGCTCAGTCCCGCATGTCGCGGGCCTATCGAAGCACATGATCGAGAAGCCCGCGCCAGACCTGTCGCGGCTGCTGCTCGCGCCGATGCCGGGGCTTCTCACCAAGCTCGACGTCAAGGTCGGCGACAAGGTCGAGCCCGGCCAACCGGTCGCGGTGATGGAAGCAATGAAGATGGAAAACATCCTCCGCGCGCCGAAGGCCGCGAGGGTCAAGTCGACGCTCGCCAAGGCGGGCGACAGCGTCGCGGTCGATCAGGTGATCGTCGAGTTCGAGTAGCGCGTTGATCGAAGGCTGGCGTCGTTTGTCCAGCAGCAGTTGCGCCACTTCCAACGACCGTTAAGTTCACACTCCGCCGAATTCGAGTTTTGCCGGAGTTTCAGGATGCGCTTTTCGAACCGCCTCGTAGTCCTCGCAGCAGCAACGATCCTGACCCCGCCAACGCTTGCCGCCGCGCAGCCGGCGCCGCCGGCTCCGCTCGCCGCACTCGTCAAGGACGTGTCGATCCCGTACGACATGTTCAAGCTCAAGAACGGGCTGACCGTGATCGTCCACGAGGATCACAAGGCGCCGGTCGTCGGCGGTCTCGATCTGGTATCACATCGGCTCGAAGAATGAGCCCAAGGGCAGGACCGGCTTCGCGCATCTGTTCGAGCACATCATGTTCTACGGCTCCGAAGAATGCGCCGGGCAGCTTCATCGGCCGCCTCGAGGATATCGGCGCGACCGACTGGAACGGGACGACCTGGTTCGACCGGACCAATTATTTCGAAACGGTGCCGACGGGCGCGCTCGACCGCGCCCTGTTCCTCGAAAGCGACCGCATGGGCCACCTTGCTCGGTGCGCGCTGACGCAGAAGACGCTCGATCTCCAGCGCGGCGTCGTCCAGAACGAGAAGAGGATGGGCGACAACCAGCCGGGCGGGCTCGAGGAATATGCCGAGCTCGAACGCGCTGTTTCCGCCCGGCCATCCCTATCATCACCCGACCATCGGATCGATGGCCGACCTCAATGCCGCGAGCCTCGCGGACGTGAAGAACTGGTTCCGATCGCATTATGGACCGAACAACGCGGTGCTCGTGCTCGCCGGCGACATCGACGTGCCGACCGCGCGCGCGAAGGTCGAGCATTGGTTCGGCTCGATTCCGCGCGGACCGGACACGCCGCGGCCCCGCGGTTTCGGTGCCGACGCTGCCCGCGCCGGTGAACAAGGTCATGCACGACCGCGTCGCGACGACGACGATCAAGCGCGAGTGGGTCGTGCCCGGCGTCAACGATCCCGCTTCAGGCCAGCTCGACCTTGCAACCTCGATCCTTGGCGGCCTCGGCAGCTCGCGGCTCGACAATGCGCTGGTGCGCAAGGAGAAGACCGCGGTCAGCGTCTCGGCCGGCGTGCAGGAATTCGAGAATATCTCGTTCCTGACCGTGCAGCGCCGACGTGAAGCCGGGCGTCGATCCGGCGGTCGTCTCGAAGCGGCTCGACGAGATCATCGCCGACTTCCTGAAGAACGGCCCGACCGCGGACGAGGTGAAGCCGCGCCGCGACGAGCGAGGTCGCGAGCACGATCAAGGGCCTGGAACAGGTCGGCGGTTTCGGCGGCAAGGCCGTGACGCTGGCCGAGGGCGAGGTCTATTCGAACGATCCGGCCAAATACAAAAAGGACCTTCGAGGAGATCGCTGCTGCGACGCCGGCAAGCGTCGCTGCTGCGGCGCGCCGCTGGATGGGCCGGCCCGGCGCTTCCGCCTGACGATCGAGCCGGGCCCGCGCTCGGCCGAAGACATTGCGCTTGCGGGCAGCGTCGTCTCGCACCCGCGATATTTCCGCAGCCCGAGCGAAGGCGGAGCTCCGGCCCCGGGCATGAAGGCGCCGGTCGCTGCCCAGGCAGCCGGCTGCCTGCAGCCAATGCGGCACCGCAGCAGGCGCCGGCGCCGAAGAATTCGCCGAACCGCCGGTGCTGCCCGGTCAAGCCGCTCGCAATTTCCGCCGATCGAGCGGGCGACCCTGTCGAACGGAATCAAGGTCGTCTTTGCGCGCCGAAACGCGGTCCCGACGGTCAATGCCGCGATCAATTTCGACGCCGGCAATGCCGCCGACGACAAGGCCAAGCTCGGCACCGAGGCACTCTATCTGTCGCTGGTCGAGGAAGGGACGCCGACCGCGCGATTCCGTCGCGCATCGCAGAGGACCAGGAGCGGCTCGGCGCAAGCATCGGCGAGAATGCGTCGATGGACAATACGACCGATCAGCGCTGTCGGCGCTGAAGGCCGAACCTTCCCGCCTCGCTCGACCTGCTCGCCGACGTGGTCCGCAACCCGGCCTTCAAGGCCGGAGGACGTCGAGCGCAAGCGCGCGGTGCTGCTGACCCGCATCGCCGAGGAGAAGACCGAGCCGCAGGGGCTCGCGCTGCGCGTACTGCCGCCGCTGCTCTACGGAGCGAGCCATCCCTATGGCGTTCCGTTCACCGGATCGGGGACCGAGGCCGGCGTCAAGGCGGTCACCCGCGACGACCTCGTCGCCTTCTACAATCGGTGGATCCGGCCCGACAACGCGCACGATCTTCGTCGTCGGCGACACCACGCTCCAGGAGCTGGTGCCGCTGCTCGAATCGCGGTTCGGTTCCTTGGGCTGCGCCGCCGGTGCCCAAAGGCGTCAAGCAATTCCCGCGGTCGCGACGGCCGAGCGGCCGCTCGCGGATCGTGCCTGATCGACAAGCCGCAAAGCCCGCAATCGATGATCCTCGCCGGCGAGCCGCTCGGCATTCGCGGCGTCGACGATCCGCTGAAGCTGATCGTCGCCAACGACGTGCTCGGCGGAAGCACGACCTCGCGGCTGATCATGCGACCTGCGCGAAGCCAAGGGCTGGGCTTATTACGCCGGATCGCAGGTGTCGCTGGTGCGCGATATCGTGCCGCTGCTGGTGTTCGCGCCGGTGCAGACCGACAAGACCGGCGATTCGATCGCCGCCGCGCTGGGCGACATCAATGCCTTCCTGACTGGCAAGGGCGTCACCGCGGACGAGCTGCAGCCAGGCGGTCAACAACCAGGTGCTGTCGCTGCCCGGGCGAATTTCGAAACCAGCGGAGCGCTGCTCGGGGCGTTGATGCAGCAATCCGTCGCTGCACCGGCCCGACGATTATTACACGCGGCTGCCGGACCGCTACCGTGCGCTGACCGCCGCCGAGCTCGACCAGGCGGCGCGCGCAGCGCCATCGATCCGGCCAAGCTCGTCTGGGTGGTCGTCGGCGACGCCGTCGAAGGTCGAAATCGCAGCTCGACACGCTGGGAATGCCGGTCGAGGTGATCGAGGCGCCTTAAAGAACACGCGTCGTGTGACCCATCTTGCGGCCAGGGCGGGCCTCGCCCTTGCCGTAGACGTGGACGTGGAGGCCGCTGTCCGCGACCAGCTCGGGCCAGCGGTGGACCTCGTCGCCGATGAGGTTGTCCATCACCGCGCCGGAGCCAACCAGGCCGGTCGGACCCGGTGGCAGGTCGCAGATCGCGCGGATGTGCTGCTCGAACTGGGAGGTGACCGCGCCTTCGATCGTCCAGTGGCCGCTGTTGTGGACGCGCGGCGCGATCTCGTTGACCAGCGGCCCGTCGTGGCTGCGAAGAACTCGACTGTGAGAACACCGACGTGATCGAGCGCTTCGGCGATGTGGATCGCAGCCTCGCGCGCTTCGCCGAGCTGGGCCGCGACCGTCTCCCTGCACGGCACGCTCGAGCGGCGGAGAATCCCGTCGCCGTGCTGGTTCTCGGCAGAATCCCAATGGACACAGCGACCGTCCGCCCAGCGCGCGACGATCACCGAAAATTCGGCGAAGAAGTCTATTCCCGCTTCGGCGACCGCCGGCTCTTCCCCGATTGCGCTCCACGCCTGCGCGGTCTCGCGTTCGGACCGAACCCACGCCTGGCCCTTGCCGTCATAACCCCAGCGCCGGGTCTTCAGCACTAGCGGGCAACCAAATTGCGAGGCTGCGGCAGCGACCTCGTCGCTTGTAGAGACCTCGCGCCAGGCGCGACCTGACCGCCGCAGCGCTTCGATGAAGGCCTTCTCTTTCGCCCGATCCTGGGCGATCGCGAGGGAACGCGCGGATGGCCGTAGCTTGTCGCCCAACACGTCGAGCGGGGCGACCGGCAGGTTCTCGAATTCGTAAGTCGCGACGTCGACGCCGTCGGCAAATTCCCGAAGCGCTCCAAGATCGTCGAAGCTTGCTTGCGTAAAATGTGCGGACACCTGGGATGCCGGGCCGTTCGGGCCAGGATCGAGGATGTGGCATTTGTAGCCGAGTTCCGCCGCCGCCATGGCGAGCATCCGGCCGAGCTGACCGCCGCCGATGATACCGATTGTGGACCCGGGACCGATACTCATTCCGGCGCTTCGGCCACCGATCCGGTCTGCTTCTCGCGCCACGCCTCGAGCCGCTCGGCAAGCGCCTCGTCGCCGGTTGCGAGCATTGCCGCTGCAAGCAGCGCCGCATTGATTGCTCCTGCCTTGCCGATCGCGAGCGTTCCCACAGGCACGCCCGCCGGCATCTGGACGATGGACAGGAGGCTATCCATGCCCTTCAGAGCGTGGCTTTCAACCGGAACCCCGAGCACTGGGAGGCACGTCATCGACGCGGTCATCCCCGGGAGGTGCGCTGCCCCGCCGGCTCCGGCGATCACGACTTTCAATCCGCGGCCCTTGGCCGACTGAGCATAATCGTAAAGCCGCTTGGGAGTCCGATGAGCCGACACGACCTTGGTCTCATGAGCGACTCCGAGCTCATCGAGCGTGTCGGCAGCGTGACGCATCGTCTCCCAATCGGAGCGGCTGCCCATGATGATGCCGACCAGCGGCTCTGCCATTGTCCCACCTTGAAGCAAGTCGAATGAGCCGGCTCGTTTAAGGTTCCGATTCCGGCTAGGCAATCAGAGGTTGCCGATGGCGACTTGTACGCCGGAGTCGCCTCGGCGAAGGTCGTGTATTTTCAAGGCTTTGGAATCGCGCTATGACGAGCAGCGCAGACAAGAGCAACAGGGGCTCGGGGGCAATGTCTGATCAAGTGACCGACGTCGTCGACGTCGAGGAAATGATTGGCGAGATTATCGGACTGCGCGGCAAGATCGCGCAGCTGCAGGAACGCGTCGAGCAGCTCGACATGCTCGCTCACGAGGACAGCCTCGTCGGCCTGCCGAATCGTCGCGGTTTCATGCGCGCTCTGGAGCGGCTGATCGACCGCGTCGTCCGTTACGACGAGAAGGCCGCGCTGTTGTTCGTCGACGTCGATGGGCTGAAGGTCATCAACGACAGCTTTGGCCATCAGGCCGGCGATGAAGCGCTCATGCAGACTGCGCGCCTGCTCGTCGGCGGCGTTCGCAAGAGCGACATCGTCGCTCGGCTGGGCGGCGACGAATTCGCGATCCTTCTTGGCCATGCTGACGAAGAATTGAGCGCGGGAGACGGCGAACTCGCCTCGTCGACCTCATCGCCGGCTCGAAGTTTGTGCATGAAGGCAAGTCGTTGCCGCTCAGCGTCGCAATTGGCGCCAGCGCCATCCAGAGCGAGGATACGCCAGAGACCGCGCTCGCCCGAGCCGATCACGAAATGTACCGGCGCAAGGCCGCGGCTTAAGCCGCTTCGCCCAAATAATATCGCCGAGCGACGGAGAGATCCTCCGCAAGCTCATAGACGATCGGCTTTCCGGTCGGGATTTCCAGTCCCGCAATCTCTTCGTCACTGATGCCGGAGAGATATTTGATGATACCGCGAAGCGAATTTCCGTGGGCTGCAACCATCACTCGTTTGCCCGCTCTTAGTGCGGGCGCAATCTCGGCTTCGTAATAAGGCACTGCGCGCGCGATCGTGTCCTTGAGGCTCTCGGTGTCGGGGACATCGATCCCTGCATAGCGGCGATCGCCGCTCACGTCATACGGGCTGTCCTTTGGCAGCGGCGGCGGCGGGATATCGTAAGAGCGGCGCCAGATCCTGACCTGCTCCTCGCCGACCTTGTCGATCATCTCCTGCTTGTTGAGCCCGGTCAGGCCGCCATAATGCCGCTCGTTGAGCTGCCAGTCCTTGGTGACCGGGAGCCACAGCCGGTCCATTTCGTGAAGGACGAGGTGAAGCGTCCGGATCGCTCGCGTGAGCACGCTCGTGAAGCAGTAGTCGAAGTCGAAGCCGTGTCCTTTCAGAAGGCGGCCGGCGGCGCGCGCTTCTCCGAGGCCCGCCTCGCTGAGGTCGACATCCCACCAGCCCGTAAATCGATTTTCGAGGTTCCACTGCGACTGCCCGTGCCGCAGCAGAACGAGCGTCGGCATCAGGCTTCGACCTCTTCCTTCTTGGACGAACGCCGCTCGCTCGAGGCCTTCTTGAGCTCGGGAAGGATGGCGTGGAGCGAATCGAGGCAGGCGCAAGCCAGATATTTCGAGCGCTTCGGCGACCAGCCGTAAACCTCGTCGGGCAGCTTGAAATTGTCCTTGAACGGCATCTCCAGGGTCATCGACACGCAGCCGTAGCGCTCAGCGAGCTGGGTCGTCGACATGCTCATGTTCGCTCCGCCTGGACTTGGGATCTCATAGCCCCGCTCGCGCTGGAAGTCGGGCGAGATCCGCTCCAGTGTCTCGCTGAAGAGCTCGAACAGCTTCTGCTGGCGGTCGCTGAGCGAGGGAATGCCTTCGAAGCCGGCGAGGAAGTTCGCCGGGATTGCTTCGTCGCCGTGCACGTCCATCGCGAAGTCGACCCCGGTCTTGTCCATCGCGTTGCGCACGCACAGAACTTCCGGGCTCTTCTCGGCCGACGGGGCATGCCATTCGCGGTTGAGATTGGTTCCCACCGCGTTGGTTCGTAAGTGACCTCGTCGCGAACCGTCGGGGTTCATGTTCGGGACTATTCGGAAGGTGCACGATCTTGCGGAGCACCCGAGCGACAGGGTCGTCTTCGTCGGTGAGCTTCTCGAGCGCGCCTTCCATCCACCATTCGGCCATGCTCTCGCCGGGATGCTGCCGAGCGTAGAGCCAGACGCTGAGCGGGCCCTCGCCGATCGTCAGGCAGTCGATGTCCTGTCCATCGAGGCTCTTGCCGAGGAACTCATAGCCGACGCCCTCAATTGCGGCGGTCTGGGTGACGAGGTCGTGGTGCCGCTCCATCGAATAGGGCGCGAAATAGGCGATCCAGACGAGGTCCTGCGGCGCGGTCAGCTTCATCGTCAGAACGCCGTCTGCGTAGCGCGTGTCCTCGATTCGAACCCATTCCTCGCGGTCGAAGCTCATCACCCCTTTGTAGTCGGGCCATCCGTGCGGATAGGCGGAGCCGGAGCAATTGGTGACTCGCAAAGTGACCGCTCGCCCGCCGGCGCCGGCAAGCCGGAAATAGAACCATTGATAGAAATCGCTCATGTGGTCCGTGACGATCTCGAGGTCGACGCTGTCGCCGTCCTGGTTGATCACTCGGATGTTACCCGCATCGAACGCGCTGGAAATGGTCAGTGCCATGCGATCATACTCGCCGTGCGTGGAATTCGGGGCGGCTGATAGCCTAAATCGGCTGGTCCGCAACCTTGGTTCCCGCTTGGCACTTCGAGTGGTCCTCGGCTAGCGCCTCGAGCATAAACCAAGTCCCAATAATCGTCACCGGCGGAGCCGGTTACATCGGCAGCCATGCGGTCCTCGCGCTCAAGGACGATGGGTGGCCGGTCGCGGTCATCGACGATCTTTCCAACGGCACTCGCGAAGCCGGATGCCCGCCGACGTGCCTTTTTACGAGGAGAACATCGCCAACCGCTCGCTCGATCGATCGCATCTTCCACAGCGAGAGCAGCAGACGCAGGCGGTGATCCGTTTCGTCAGGGTCGATCGTGGTCCCGGAGTCGGTCGCCGAGCCGCTGAAATATTATGCGAACAATACCCTCGCTTCGCATTCGCTGATCAGCGCGGCAGTCGAGGCCAGAGTGAAGCACATTCTGTTTTCATCGACCGCTGCAGATCTATGGAGCGCCGGAACGGGTGCCGATCGACGAAGAAGACGCAAAGGCGCCGATCAATCCCTACGGCGCGTCCAAGCTGATGACCGAACGGATGCTCGCGGACGCATCGGCCGCTCATCCCTTCAATTACGGCGCTCTACGCTATTTCAACGTGTCGGGCGCCGATTCTGAAAAGGGCCGGACCGGGACAGATCGGCAAGGGCTCAACCCACCTCATCAAGGTCGCCTGCGAGACTGCGGTTGGGAAGCGGCGGAGATCGCGGTCTACGGCACCGACTATCCGACCGCCGATGGAACCTGCATCCGCGACTATATTCATGTCAGTGATCTAGCCGACGCTCATGTTGCGGCGCTCAATTGGCTGGTCGAGCACCCAGATGACAACCTCGTGGTCAATTGCGGCTACGGAAAAGGGCTCTCGGTCCTTGAAGTGCTCGACGCCGTCGACCGCCACACCAACCTCCCTCTGAAGCGCGTGATGGAGGGGCGGCGTGCCGGAGATCAGCCGGAGCTGAGTTGCCGGCAATTCGCAGCTCACCCAAAAGCTCGGCTGGAAACCGAGATATGCGGATATCGATCGGATCGTCGGCGACGCTCTCAGCTGGGAGCGAAAGCTCGCCGAGCGCGCCTAGGCTCTGGCAATTCGGGTCTTGCGACTTTTCCTTGGCATTGCCGTCGTAGGTGGTCTCGATGATGTCGCAGTTGCGATCGATGTAGCTGATCGTCGCTTTCACCAACCTGGCGTTTGGCTGGCAGGCGCACAGCACTGCCGCCGGCATCCCGACTGCCGTCTTGGTCGAGATGCGCACGTT
>CAWAWT010000070.1:0-18379 GCA_963785855.1 uncultured Alphaproteobacteria bacterium | reverse complement strand
GGCGAAGGCGATCGTCGCACCGCACTCTCTCAAGATCGATGGCATGCACGTCTTCGAGAAAGTCGTGTCGGATTGACTCCATGCTCCTTCATCAGCCCGGCGAGCGTCGTTCCATGCTTGTGAAAATGGGCCTTCTGGATGCGCTTCGCTTCCTCAGGCTCACAATCGAGCAGGCGCTGGATGTAGGCCCCCATCCGTTCATCGATCAGATCGAAAAGGCCCGTGGACGCCGGATAAAGACAATTATCGAGGTCGAAGACCCAATTGCGAACTTGTGAGAAGCGGGGGTCCATGCTGGCAAGAGCCCTAGTGAATTCAACAGCTTAAGCAAACCGAAAGGATTTCAAAGCGGTGGCTTTGGGCGGAAGCCGTGCCTTTTCAACGGCTTGGGGAGAGACCAGGCGAGGTCGCGAATTCAACCGCCGGGGAAGACGTGGCGGTCCGGTTCAGCCTGAATCTCTAGCGACGGTGAGTTCGGTATTCGGACATCGTCATCGGGACCTCGCATCGATCGACACGCCGGTAAACCGCCATATATGCGGTCGCAGGCGGAAGTTCCGAGAGCTTCCTTGGGGCCAGCGGTTGCACTCCGATCGATGTTGGCCTTTTCCGCCAGATATGTCGTGCTTCGAGGACAGCTCGCCGCCGGTCGAACTTGGGGTGATTGCGGAATTTCAGCGCCAGCTGCGCTGGCGACGACCAAGAAGCTCGTCAGTGCAACCAACCCAAAAACTCGCACGGCGCACCTCCTATTTTGCCCAATTTACCACGCTCGACCGAACCGGTGAACCGCTTATCAGCTCATCCGCTTGCCGAAATTGGACCAGCCTTTCGAAGGAATGCCGGACGGGCCCGACGGGCCGATGCTCAAACGGTGAAGCTCTCGCCGCAGCCGCACGCGCCCTTGGCGTTCGGATTGTCGAAAACGAAACCGGCGGCGAAGTCATCTTCGCGCCAGTCCATCACTGATCCAATCAGGTAAAGCACGCTCGCTCCATCGACGAAAAAGGCGCCGGCCGGAGTGTCGATTTTCCATCGAAGGGCTGAGCCTCGGTTACATAACCGACCGAATAAGCGAGCCCCGAGCAGCCGCGACGCGGAGTTGAGAGCTTGACCCCGATCGCACCTTCCGGGGCGCGGCTCATCAGCTCGGCGATGCGTGCTTCCGCGCCAGTCGTCAACGTGATCGCTGCCGGGCGGGTGCGAACTTTGATTTCCTTATTCACAACATCCCCAAATTCCAGGCGTGCCTCGTCGCTCATCTTCGACGGGTCCCAAGGTGGATCCCAGACGAGATTGACGACCGCATCACGAATTCCCGGCACAGACAGGACCCGAAGCTCGACTTCATTCGGAAGAGAATTCGGCGACCGGGCAATGTGGGGTGGTCAAAGTCATTGTAATCGTCGCGTCGCCATCGGCGCTGATCTCGACGTCATAGATGAGGCCAAGCTCATCAGATGTCGACTGGGATCTCGGGGTCGTAAATCGACTTCAACGTGTCCACGACCGCGGCCTGCAGGTCACTTCCGGGTCCCGCGTCCGGCTCGTCCTTCTCGCCGGCCAGAAAGCCCGCGAGATAATCGCGCTTGCGCTGCGCGCCTTCGGGAACTCGGGCGCGCGGCGGCGAGGCGACTAAATCGACGCTTTCCGTCTCGATCTTCCGCTCTTCGTTCATGCGAAGACCCGCTGAACCTGCTCGATTCCCTTGACCAGCGCCGCGATGTCCGAGCTATCACTGTGCGCCGCGAAGCTCGCTCGAGCGGTCGCCTCGACACCGAGCCAGCGCATCAACGGCTGGGCGCAATGATGACCGGCCCGGACGGCGACTCCGAAGTCGTCCAATATGGTGGCAGTGTCGTGCGGATGTACTCCGTCGACGTTGAAGCTGACGATGCCGGCGGAGTCTTCCGGGCCGTAGAGCATGACCCCGCCGATGCTCCTCAATGCGTCGCGTGCTTCAGCAACGAGCGCGCTTTCGTGCGCGTAAATCGCATCGAGCGAGAGTTGCTCGACCCAGCTTATCGCCGCGCGAAGCCCAACTGCGCCGACGATATGTGGAGTGCCCGCTTCGAAGCGCGCGGGCGGGTCGAGGAAAGTCGTCTTCTCGAACGTCACCTTCTCGATCATTGCGCCTCCACCCTGCCACGGAGGCAATGATTCAAGCAGCCCTGAACGACCCCACAATGCGCCAATGCCAGTCGGCCCATAAAGCTTGTGAGCGGAGTAAACGTAGAAGTCGGCTTCGAGCGCGTTGACGTCGACCGGCAGCCGAGGAACCGCCTGGCATCCGTCGAGAAGCAGCAGCGCGCCTTTGCCGTGAGCGATTTCGGCCGCTCGCTTCGCATTGAGAGTTGAGCCGAGCACGTTCGACACGTGCGCGAGCGCAACGACGCGATGCTCCTTGCTCACCATCCTCTCGGCCTCATCCAGATCGATCTGTCCCGCTGGCGTCAGCGGAACCGCGTCGATCTTATAGCCGGCGAGTTGCCACGGAACGATATTGCTGTGGTGCTCGAGCTGAGAAAGGAGGACGCGCGTTCGCCCATCTTTTGGAAGCGTGCGTGCGACGAGGTTGATCGCTTCGGTCGCGCCGCGCGTGAAGATCAGTTCGTTGGGCTGTCCGCCGATCAGCTTGGACGCCGCCTCGCGCGAGCGCTCGTACGCGTCCGTCATGGTCGCGGACCGTTCGTAGACGCCGCGATGAACGGTCGCATAGTCGCGCGAATAGGCCTGGTCGATCGCGTCGATCACGACTTGTGGCTTTTGCGCAGTCGCGGCGCTGTCGAGATAATGCCAGTTTGCGATTGCCGGGAACTGGTCGCGAACGTCCAGCGCCGAGTTCGATTCGGGCAGGCGCGTTCACACGACCCTCCGCAGCGCTTCACGCGCGGCTTCGCAAATCGCCTCCGGCTCGCTCGCCATATCCCAAAGGCCCATGACGAAGCCTTCGAGCAGAAGCGCACGTGCGCTCGCAGGATCGATACCGCGGCTTTGGGCGTAAAATAGCTGCATTGCATCCAGCTCGCCGACGCTAGCACCGTGGGCGCATTTCACATCGTCGGCATAGATTTCGAGCTCCGGCTTGCAGTTCGCGGTCGCTCCGCGGGCGGAGAAGCATCGCTTTCACAGATTGCTCGCTATCGGTTCGCTGCGCGCCGCGCGCAACTTCGACCTTGCCCAAATAGGAGCCGACAGCCTTGTCGTTCAGAACCGAGCGGATCGTCTGCCGTGAGCGTCCTCCCGGCCCGACATGTCTAACGTTGGTGACGATCTCGTTGGTCGAAACACCGGAACCGATATTCGCTCCGAAAAGCTCAAACTCCGCACCCTCTGCGAGGCTGACATCGAGCTCGATGCGGCCATAAACAGACGCCGTGTTGATCGCGAAAATGCGCGACCTTGAACGTTCGCCTAGCGCCAATCGCACGCGCCGAAGATGGACATCGTCAAGAGCGGGGAGCCACACTTCCTCCAAGCATTCCCGAGCGCCGACCGTGAGCGTTACCGGTTCGGCGAACTGCTCCCAGACGGGCTTCAATGCATCGAGATCGGCGTAGCGCCAATCCTCCTGCCTGTGGGTGGGGAACGGCGCTGTCACGAAGCCAGCTCCTCATAGCCGGTGCTCTCGAGGCTGCGCGCCAGTCCGATGTCGCCCGAGCGGGTGATCCGACCGGCCTGGAGCACGTGGACACGGTCAGGCCGTACATGTTCGAGCAGGCGCTCGTAGTGGGTGATCAGGAGGACACCCTTGTCGGCGTCGCGCATGATTCGATTGATGCCTTCGCCGACGATCCGAAGCGCGTCTATGTCAAGCCCGCTGTCGGTTTCGTCGAGCACCGCGAACCTCGGTGCGAGGATGCCCATCTGGACCATCTCGGCGCGCTTCTTCTCACCGCCCGAAAAGCCGACGTTGACCGGTCGCTTCAGCATCTCGGCATCCATGCCGAGCAGAGCAGCCTGAGCGCGCGCGAGCTTGATGAAATCGCTGCCCGACAATTCTCCCTCGCCACGCGAGCGGCGCTGGGAATTGAGGCTCTCGCGCAGGAACTGGAGATAGGAAATTCCGGGAATCTCCACGGGATATTGAAAGCCCAGGAACAGGCCCGCAGCGGCGCGCGCATGCGGCTCCATCGCGAGCAGATCCTGCTTTAGGAAGCTCGCGCTTCCGTCGGTGACCTCATAACCTGGTCGACCGGACAACACGTAAGCGAGCGTCGACTTACCCGAGCCGTTCGGGCCCATGATCGCGTGAACCTCGCCCGCGGGCACCTCGAGGGTCACTCCGTTCAGGATCGGCTTGTCGGCGACATTCGCGTGGAGGTTGGTGATCTCCAGCATCAACGTGCCTTGTCCTGACCGCCGCCAGCGGGGCAGTTGAGCAGGAAATAATGCCGCATCGAATCCATCGCGTCCTCGCGGATGCCCTCAAGCATGCGCTTGTCGTTGAGCGCCTTCTGCCGATCGTCGAGATCCGCTTGCTGAAGGTCGAGCTGCTTCTGCTCCACGGGCTTCACGCTGCTCGCTTGCCGAAGGGCCCGCCGCTGATCCGTCAGCGCAAGCCGGTCTGAAACGATTCCCTCCTGCTGGTGGTAAGCGTCGAGCAGGAACTGGCTGCGCCGCGCTGCTTCGCCCGCGAACATCGGATTGGCTTGTGCGCGCTCGCAATGGGCGACCGCCTGGTCGAGCGCATCGAGATCGGCTGACGCCGCGGCCAAGAACAACAACGCAATCATCCGACACTTCCCTCCAAGCTAATCCCAAGCAGCTTCTGAGCCTCGACCGCAAACTCCATCGGCAGCTGCTTCAGGACCTCACGTGCGAAGCCGTTGACGATCAGCGCGACCGCCAATTCCTGGTCGAGCCCGCGGCTCATTGCGTAAAACAGCTGATCCTCACTGATCTTCGACGTCGTCGCTTCATGCTCGATCGTCGCGGTCGGGTTCCTCACCTCGATATACGGCACGGTGTGCGCACCGCAGTCGCTTCCGAGCAGCAGGGAATCACACTGGGTAAAGTTGCGCACGTTTTCAGCGCGCGGAAGCACGCGCACGAGGCCGCGATAGGTGTTGCTCGACCGGCCCGCGCTAATCCCCTTGGAGATGATGGTCGAGCGCGTGTTCGCACCGATGTGAATCATCTTCGTGCCGGTGTCCGCCTGCTGGCGATTGTTAGTGAGGGCGACCGAATAGAATTCGCCGACGCTGTGATCGCCCTTGAGGATGCAGCTTGGATACTTCCATGTAATCGCACTTCCGGTCTCGACCTGGGTCCAGCTGACTTTCGAACGATCCCCTGAGCACAAAGCGCGCTTGGTAACGAAATTGAAGATCCCGCCTCGGCCTTCCTTGTCCCCGGGATACCAATTCTGGACGGTCGAGTATTTCACTTCGGAATCCTCGTGCGCGAAGATCTCGACCACCGCGGCGTGAAGCTGGTTCTCGTCGCGCATCGGCGCGGTGCAGCCCTCGAGGTAGGAGACGTAGGCGCCCTTGTCGGCTACGATCAAAGTGCGCTCGAACTGGCCGGTATTTTCCGCGTTGATACGGAAATATGTCGACAGCTCCATTGGGCAGCGCACGCCCTCGGGAACGTAGACGAAGGTGCCGTCGGAGAAGACCGCGCTGTTGAGACAGGCGAAATAATTGTCGCGCTGGGGGACGACGCTGCCCAGATATTTCCGAACCAGTTCGGGATATTCCCGAATGGCTTCAGAAATGCTGAGAAAAATGACCCCGGCTTTCTTCAGCTCCTCGCGAAAAGTGGTGGCAACCGAGACGCTGTCGAATACCGCGTCGACCGCGACCTTCGCCGCACCTTCGAACTCCAGCGAGGACTTTCTGCTCCTCGATGGGTATTCCGAGCTTCTCGTAGGTGCGGCGGATTTCGGGATCGAGCTCATCGAGCGAGGCGAGCTTCGGCCTCGCCTTGGGCGCCGCATAATAATATGCGTCCTGGTAATTGATCTCGGGGATGTCGAGCTTGGCCCAGCTAACCTCCTCCATCTCGAGCCACGCGCGATAGGCTTTAAGTCGCCAATCGAGCATCCAATCGGGCTCGTTCTTCTTGCCGGAGATGAAGCGGACGGTTTCTTCGTTGAGACCTTTGGGCGCAAACTCCTGCTCTACGTTTGAGACAAAACCCCACTCGTAATCCTGCGCGATCTTGTCGCGGATCTCGCAATTCCTGACCGCCTGGTTCGCGCCCTCAGTCATTGGGCGAGTTCTGTAAGGCTGACGGCGCCAAGCGCGCCGCGGACCGCATTACCGACCACCCCGATATGCGGTTTCACCCGGCAGTGGGCATCGAGAATGCAATCGTGATTTTTCGAATCCGAGCACATCGTGAGCGCGATCGGCCCTTCGACTGCCTCGACGATGTCGGCGAGGCTGATTTCATTGGGGCCCCGTGCAAGTGCGAAGCCACCGCTTGCGCCGCGCGCGCTCGAAAGGAGGCCAGCGGTCGCGAGTTGCCCCATCAGTTTCTGCGCGGTCGGAAGCGGAACGCCGGTCTCCGTCGAAAGCTCGGTCGCGCTGAGACGCGCGCCCGGATTGCGGCGAGCGGCGGCGGACATCAAAACGACCGCATAATCGGCAAGATGGCTGAGACGCACTGTCTAATCGATCCAATTCGGACTTAACTACTCCGATTTAGGCCCTTGCCCACGAAAACTCAACCTTCGCTCCGTCATCCCCGCCTGGATTGCTTCGCTGCGCTCGCAATGACAGACGGACTTCGTGTCGCTCTACCCCTTGTTCCGCCCCTTCACCTTCACGCTCGAGGCTGAGCGCGCGCACAGGCTTACGATTGCTGCCCTGAAACATCTGCCGCCTCCTCGTCCGCCCAGCTTTGCAAGATCCTTGCGTTCGCTCGTCGCTGGACTTGATCTGCCCTCGCCGGTCGGTCTCGCAGCGGGGTTCGACAAGGATGCGGAAGTCGCCGGGCAAATGCTTGGATTAGGTTTCGGCTTCGTCGAAATCGGCACGATCACACCGAAGCCGCAAACGGGTAATCCGAAACCGCGATTGTTCCGCCTTCGCGAGGATCATGCGGTGATCAATCGAATGGGGTTCAACAATGAGGGCCAGGCGGCTGCGCTCGAGCGCTTGCGGCATCGCTGGCATTCTAGCGGCATCGTCGGAGTGAATGTCGGGGCCAACAAGGACAGTGAGGACCGCGTCGGCGACTATGTGGCGGGAGTTCGTGCGATGGCCCCCGTCGCGCATTATCTGACGATCAACATCAGCTCGCCCAATACGCCGGGACTGCGCCAGCTTCAGGACGAGGGCGCTTTGAAGGAGCTGCTGTTCGAGGTTCAGTCGGCGGGTGTCGACAAGCCGATTTTCCTGAAGGTTGCGCCCGACATCGGCGAAGGCGATCCCGAGCGGATGGTCCGAGCTGCGATCGACCATCGCATCGCCGCGATCATCGTTTCGAACACCACGCTCTCGCGCCCGCCACTGAAGTCGCGCCACCGAGCGGAGACCGGGGGCCTGTCGGGCCGGCCACTGAAGGTAATGGCGCTCGACGCGATTCGGAAATTCCACCGCGCAAGCGCCGGTGCCATCCCGCTCATCGGTGTCGGCGGAATTGAAAATGCGGATGACGCCTGGGAACGAATCCGAGCCGGGGCGAGCCTCGTGCAGCTCTACAGCGCCATGGTCTACGAGGGTCCGGGGATCGCGCGGCGGATTGCGCTCGGCCTCGCCGATCGCCTCGAACGCGAGGGATTTGCCAACATTGCCGACGCTGTCGGGACAGGGTAGCGGCCCCGCCCATGCGTACGCGTCAATTGTCCTTAATCGCTGCCGCGCTTGCAATTGGCGGCAGCGCCGCTCCTTCAATCTCCGCGTCGAGGGTTCCCGGCATGGTGAGCGCCGCGGATCCGCGCGCAGCCGCAGCCGGTGTTGAGATGCTTCGCGAGGGCGGAACGGCGGCGGATGCCGCCTTTGCGACTTTGCTGGCGCTTAACGTTGTCGAACCACAAAGCTCGGGCATCGGCGGTGGCGGCTATCTCGTCTATTCGCCGCGAGGCGCTCCGCCGATCACGTTTGATGGTCGCGAGAAGGCGCCGCATTCGGCAAATGGCACCTGGTTCTACAAGAACGGGCAGCCCATGGAGTTCAACGACGCTCAGCCTGGCGGCAAGAGCGTCGGCGTGCCCGGCAATATACGAATGATGGCTATTGCTCACCAGCGCTACGGCAAGCTGCGGTGGGCCGCGCTTTTCGAGCCTGCTATCCGGCTCGCCCGGGACGGCTTCAGGGTCACGCCGCGCCTCTATAATTCGTTGCTGAAATATCCCGCGACGGGAGCGCTGTCGGCGGAAGCGCGCGGCATATTCTACCAGGCGAACGGCCAACCGAAGCCGGTCGGAACGATGATCAGAAATCCCGCCTTCGCCGCTTTTCTCGAGAAACTCGCGCACCTCGGCCCTGACAGCTTCTACGTCGGCCCGAATGCGCAGGCGATCGCCGGCGCCGTCACGCACGCTACGCACAATCCTGCGCGAATGGCGACGGGCGACATTGCGTCGTACGAAGCAAAGCCACGGCCGCCACTATGTGGCAAGTATCGGCATTACCGGATCTGCGGCATGGGCCCGTCGAGCTCGGGGGGCTTCATTGTTCTTGCGGCGCTTAGTCAACTCGAGCGGTTCAATCTTCCCGCGCTCGGCCCCAAGTCGCCGACGAGTTGGCACCTGATCGCCGAGTCGGAACGCCTGGCTTATGCTGACCGCGACAAATATCTTGCCGACGAGGACTTTGTCCGAGTTCCGCTCGCTGGGCTGACGAGCCCTTCCTATCTCGCGCGCCGGTCGGCGCTGATTTCCCCAAAGACCACGATGGCGAACGTTCAAGCCGGAATGCCTGCCGGAGCACGACCCGGCTGCGCTCAGTCATTGCAGCCTGAGAGTGGGACATCGCATTTCGTCGCGGTCGACCGATGGGGCGATGTCGCGTCCGAAACTTCCACCATCGAGAGCAGCTTCGGCTCTGGCTTGATGGTCAACGGCTATTATCTCAATAACGAGCTGACCGACTTTAGCTTCGTTCCCGCAAAGGACGGTTGTCCGGTTGCGAACCGCGTCGAAGGCGGCAAGCGGCCACGCAGCTCGATGAGCCCGACGATCGTCTACGGGCGCGACGGACAGGTGGTGCTGGCTGTCGGCGCAGCGGGCGGGTCGACGATTCCAGCGCAGGTGATCAAAACCCTCATTGGAGTGCTCGACTTCCGACTGACCCCAGCGCAGGCGATCGCCTTACCGATGATTTACGCGCCCGGCGATACCGTCCTGGTCGAAAGCGGCACGTTTCTCGAGGCCATGATTCCTCAACTAAGAGCGCTCGGTCATTCGGACGTCCGGACGGTTCCACCCGGGACGTTCAAGGCGAATGCGATCGAGCGGGTCAACGGGAGATGGATCGGCGGCGCGGATCCCCGAAGCGAAGGGACGGTCCTAAGCGAATGAAGGACGCGCCGCGCCAGCTGGAACGGTTCGCCAATCTCGTTTCGATGTTCCTGAAGCGAGCTGCGGAGAAAGGCGAGCGGCCATTCCTCTGGAGCAAGCGGGAAGGGGAATGGTGTTCGATCAGTTGGGCGGACGCAGCGCGCCAGGTCGCATCCCTTGCCGCTTCGCTGAAGCGGATCGGCCTGGAGCCGGGCGACCGCGTCGCACTGGTCAGCGAGAACCGCCCAGAATGGCTGATCTCGGACCTTGCGATCATGGCCGCCGGATGTGTCACGGTGCCGACCTATACGACAAACACCACACGCGATCATTCGCACATCCTGGAAAACTGCGGTGCTCGGGCGGTCATCGTGTCAAACCAGAAGCTCGCCAGGAACCTGGTGCCTGCGGTTCTGACCTCGAACGAATGCCATCACGTTATCGCGATCGAAGCGCTGCGCTCAGTGCAGGCGCCGGATTGGGTCAGCTGTCATAACTGGTCGAAACTCGCATCCGCCGATGCGGACGTTGCATCGCTTGGAGACGCGGTCGCCGGGACCAGCCGTGACGATCTCGCCTGCATAATCTACACCAGCGGTACTGGCGGGGCGCCGCGCGGCGTTCAGCAACACCACGGGTCGATTCTCGCCAATCTCGAGGGCGCGACGGATATCATCTCGACCGACTTCGGGTGGGATGATGAGGTGTTCCTATCGTTCCTTCCCGCAAGTCACGCTTACGAGCACACCGGCGGACAGCACTTTCCAATCGCTCTGGGTGGGCAGATATATTACGCCGAGAGCCTCGAAAAGCTCGCCGCGAACATCGAGGAAACCCAGCCGACCATCATGGTCGTTGTTCCTCGGCTGTTCGAAATGCTTCGCGCCCGGATCATCAAGTCGATTGAAACGCAGCGGAGGCCTGTCAAAATACCTCCTCGATCGCGCGCTCCAGATCAGTTCCAGCAAAGCTGGCGGAAAACCCAGAATTTTGGATCTGCCGATGGATAGGCTCCTTTCGCTCACGTTGCGGCGCAAGGTGCGTTCAAAGATCGGCCGCCGGCAGAAGGCCTGGGTCTCGGGTGGAGCTCCCCTCAATCCGGAGGTTGGCCTGTTCTTCCAGTCATTGGGGATTACCTTCCTCCAGGGTTACGGCCAGACCGAGGCCGGGCCGGTGATCGCATGCAACCGCCCGAGCGCCGGAATTCGGCTCGATACGGTTGGCCCCCCCGTCAAAAACGCCGAGGTCCGGATCGCCGAGGACGGCGAAATCATGGTTCGCGGCGAGCTTGTGATGCACGGTTACTGGCGCAACCCCGAAGAAAGTGAGCGGGTGCTTCGCGATGGTTGGCTTGCGACGGGGGATGTCGGCTATTTCGACCAGAAGGGTCGGATTGTCATAACCGACCGAAAAAAAGACATCCTCGTCAATGACAAGGGCGACAATGTCTCGCCTCAACGGATCGAGGGAATGCTAACGCTTCAGCCCGAGATCGGGCAGGCGATGGTCTATGGCGACAGACGGCCGCACCTCGTGGCCCTACTCGTGCCGGATCCGGAGATTGCGTCATCGCCGGACATGCACGGACGGTTGCAGCGCGCGGTCGACCGGGTGAATGGAGAGCTGTCCGTGATCGAAAGGGTGCGTAGGTTCGTCGTCGCCGACGAGCCCTTCACGATCGAGAATGAGCAGCTGACGCCGTCGTTGAAAATCCGCCGGCACGTGATCGCGGTGACCTACAGCGAGCGGCTCGACGACCTCTATCGGCGCTAACGCGCCAGATTGTACGGGACGAACGGCCCCAAGGCACAACTTCCCGCGCTAAAGCCGCCAGCGAGGTCTTTGACCTCGACCACGTCATTCTCGCACGGGCCACTCATCCCGACATTCCTGAACACGAGCGCGTACCCGGGCGAACCTGCCTGATCACAGGTTCCACGGAACTGGCTGAGATAAACCATCGACCCCTGCCGGATCGCGATGGTGTCCGCAGAGACGACCTCCGTCTGCTGCGATGGATAGCTTGGGATACAAGTCATCGGACGGCCTGGCACCCTGCCAGCGAGCAGCCTTGCGAACTGCGCCTGCGTGGCGGGGTTGGCCGGCGCTGACGGAGACGACGAAATTGTACACGATCCGAGCGAGAGCGCGACCAGAACAGCAACACGCCTATCCATCGCAAAACTCCTTATTTACGACCGGCAACTGCCTAATCGTAACGCCCCCGTTCATGAACGGAAGCTGTCCTTGTCGCGCCTCAGCAGCGCGAACTCTTCCCAGTTTGTAGCGCGAACGAAAGGATTGGTTTCACGTTCCTGGGCAACGGTGGTGGGAAGCGTGATCTTTTTCGCGTCGCGCATGGCTTCCACGTCACCGAGACGATCCCTGATCGCCTTGTTGTCCGGGTCGGCGTGGAGAGCGAAACGTGCGTTCGCCAGCGTATATTCATGGGCGCAGTAAAGATCGGTGTCCAAGGGTAGCGCGGTCAGCTTCTGAAGGGAGGCGTACATCTGGCCCGGGGTTCCCTCGAACAAGCGGCCGCACCCCATCGCGAACAACGTGTCGCCGACAAATGCGACCCGGTCTTCCTCGAAGATTAGCGCGATATGTCCCAAAGTGTGGCCGGGCACCTCGATCACTCGGCCGATATGCTTGCCGATGCGGATCTGGTCGCCTTCGGTGACCGCGACATCACGACCAGGAATCGTCTCGTTTGCGGGTCCCGAAATCCGTGCGCCGGTAGATTTCTTGATGGTGAGATTGCCGCCAGTGTGGTCGGGATGCCAGTGGGTGTTCCAAACCTGGCCGATCGTCCATCCGCGGCGCTCGACTTCGGCGAGGACCGGAGTTGCATCACCCGGATCGACGACCGCGGTCTCGTCGCTTTCGGGGTCGTGGACGAGCCAAATGTAATTGTCAGTGAAAGCCGCGACTGGGACGATCTCCATCCGGGCGCTCCTATTCGCGAACCGCAAGGATCGCCAGAGCATTGGCGGCAAGCTTGCGGGTAAGCTCACTTGCGGGAATGGTTTCGCCGAGCGGCGCGGCCTGGCCCGCCCACATCGGTCCGAAACCATATTCGCCTTGGCTTTCCGCGGCACTCGTGATCGGCGCCAGAGCGGCGCTGGCGAGCGGATAGGGCGGCGCTTCGGCGCGCACAGGGCCAAGATCGTCGATCAACCGCCCGCGCAGGCCGCGCGCAAGGCCGCCGCTCATGAGGTTCGTGAAGACGGTTCTGCCTTCGGAAAGTCGGTCACGATGAACATCGCTGACGTGCGCCTCTGGAGCGTGCAGATAGGCGGTGCCGAGCTGGACCGCGCTTGCGCCGAGAGTCACTGCAGCGGCGATCCCGCGACCATCCGCAATTCCGCCGGCGGCGATCACTTGGACGGATACGGCGTCGACGATTTGCGGAACGAGCGCAAAAAGACCGAGCGCCTCAGCCGGATCCGAGCCGAGGAATCGACCGCTGTGACCGCCCGCTTCGAAGCCTTGAGCGATAATGGCGTCAACTCCGCGCTCCTCCAGCCAGAGCGCCTCTTGTGGAGTCGTCGCATTGCCGATGATGACCGCTCCAATTGCCTTCACACGGTCGAGAAGGGCCTCGCAAGGCAGGCCGAAATGGAATGAGACGACCGCGGGTCGAACCTCTTCGGCGACCGCCGCCATTTCCGGGCCGAACGGCAGACGCATCGTGCCGCCATTTTCGGGTTCGACACGGAACTCGGCGTAATAAGGCCCAAGAAGCGCGCGCCATCGGCCGTCGTCCACCTGCTCGGGCATATTGTGGCAGAAGAAGTTGAGCGCGAACGGGCCGTCTGTGAGGGATCGGACCTCGGCAGCTTGCGCGAGCGCCTGCTCCGGCGACAACATTCCGCACGGTAGTGATCCGAGCGCTCCGCCCTCGATTGCCGAGACGCACAGTTCCACTCCGCCAACGCCGGCCATCGGAGCCTGGACGATCGGATGCTCAGTCCCGACGAGATCGAGGAATCGGCGGTCGCGCCAGCTTACCATGTGCCTGTGTTCGGCATCGACATCCAGGGCTCCGCGGCGGCGAGCGCCTGCCCCTTCTGAAGAAGCTCGACCGAGATATCGTCAGGCGTTCGAACGAAGGCCATACGCCCGTCGCGGGGCGGACGATTGATCGTAACACCGCAATCCATCAGCCGGCGGCAGGTCTCATAGATGTCGTCGACCTGGTAAGCGAGATGACCGAAGTTGCGTCCGCCGCCGTAGCCCGCCTCGTCCCAATTGTAGGTCAGCTCGACCTCGCCGCCCTCGTCGCCCGGCACACCCAGAAAGATGAGTGTGAACCGACCAGCATCATTTTCCACCCGCCGCCGTTCTTGGAGGCCCAATAGTTGAAAGAATGCAACAGTCGCGGCGGGATCGCTCACGCGGATCATTGAATGGAGGAATTTCATTTCGCCTCGCTCATTTCATCGCTATAAATGCACGGTTCGTCGCGGCCGTGACCGGCGATCGTGCCCGGTGGCCGCTCGTATATGCGGACGAACGCTTGGGGTTCCATCCCATGATCGAGAAACTGCAGGACAGCCGCGCCGTTCTTCTGGGCGCGGTGGCGATTTTTGCCTTTGGGCTTACCACCAGCGGCTATGCCTTGGGCGACGGTCTTCGTCGTTCCAAGATGGCGGAGCACAGGACGGTCACGGTGCGTGGCGTCTCGGAGCGCAACGTCACGGCCGATTTGGCGACCTGGTCCGTCAACTTCTCCCACCAGGGAACGGAGCTGGCGCCGGTTCAGCAATCCGTCGACCAGCAGGCGGTGGCGGCCCGCGCCTTCTTTCAGCGCGCCGGGTTCAGGCCCGACGAGATTACCGACAGCGATGTTTCGCTCAGCCGCGAGCAGGCGCGCGATCGCGAGGGCAATCCGGTGGGTCCGCAAAAATTGACCGTCAGCCGTGCGATCCAGCTTCGAACCAATGACGTGATGAAGGCGCGCCGTGCCTATGCGCACCAGGCAGAATTACTCCGCGACGGAGTGGAGCTCTCCGGGACCAGCATCACTTACACCTTCACTGGACTAAACGGTCTGAAGCCGGAGATGATCGCCGAGGCGACGCGCAACGCCCGCCAGAGCGCGGAGCAGTTCGCGCGTGACAGCGGAGTCGACGTTGGCCGGATCAAATCTGCCAGCCAGGGCTATTTCTCGGTCGGCGCGCGCGACGGCGAGGAGTGCGACGATTGCGGATCGTCGGGCGGGAGCTCGCCGTTTCAGAAAGTTCGGGTCGTGACGACGATCGATTACGATCTCGGCTAGTGATTCAGGGTCATTTCGGCGGGCTGGTTTGCGCCTTCATCGTCGGAGTGACCCCGAGCATCTCGACAGCCTTTGCAGCGGCCTTGCCGATCTCTCCGTTGGGATCGTTGCCAGCGGCGCGCATCCAGTAGCTGCGCGCTTGGCCGTCATCGCCCAAGAAGTCCGCGACATGTCCCGCTTCGAACAGGATCGTCGGATCGGACGGGGCGAGCGTCAGGGCCTTGCTGATCGCCGACTGCGCCGTGGTCGGATCGTTCTCGCGAATCGCAAGGGCAGCCGAGAAATACCAATAAAAGGGGTCGTCCGAAATCGTTTGGGCGGCTTCCTTCGCTCTCGCTCGGGCGGTCACGAGGTCGCCCTGAGCCTCGGCGGCGCGGGCACGGTCAAGGAGCGCTTCCCCGCGCTGCTCCGCCTCGAAGTCCCGGAAGCGCAAGCGCCTTGTCGAGATCGAAGGCCGCTTTTCCCGGTTGATCGGCTGCGATCCACAGATTGCCAGCAGCTGCGTATAGCTGCGCGGTCTTGGGATCCTTGTCGGGCGACGCCTTGGCGGCTTCGTCGAAGCCCTGTGCCGCGCTTTCGTGATCACCGGCCTTCTCCGCAGCGAGCGCTCGACAGACCAACGCATCCGTGGTGACGAGATTGGGACAGGGCGGAGCGCCCGTCGGTGCGGCTGCGGCGAGGGCAAATGCGAGGATGGGGATCAAACTCAAGGCTCCAGAAGGGCTTCAACGGTGTTCAGGATCGCGCGGATCTCGTGCGGCTCCGACAAACGATGGCCACCGCCCTTGAGCATGTTCAGCTGGACATCGGATGAACGAATAGCGCGCGCGAGGCGCAGGCCGACCTCGAGTGGGACCTCCCGATCGAGCTCGCCGTGGAGCAGTCGAACCCGACAGTCGATACCAATCGGTTGGTCAAGCAAAAGCAGGCGCTGGCCACACTCCCAGAAGCCGCGCGCCAGGCCCTGAGCAACTGCGGCGTTGCCATCGCTGAAGCCCCAATTGGTGAAGTCAGGCGCAGCGGCAATCCCGACGAGCGCGTCGATGCGCTCGGGGCGAAGCAGCACCAAATGCAGGGCGATCCAGCCGCCCATCGACGACCCGACCACAATGACCGGCCCCTCGGTCAGCTGATCGAGGGCGGCGAGCGCTTCCTCGAGCCAAAGCGCGAGCGATCCGTCCTCGAGCTTGCCGGCGCTAGAGCCCGTTCCCGAATAATCGAACCGCAGCATCGAGAGTCCGCGCTTCGCTGCGAACCCGTCCAGAGCGAGCGCTTTGGCGCCCTCCATGTCAGAGGCGTAGCCCGGCAGAAACAGGATCGTCGGAACATTTCCGCTGCGAAGCCGATAAGCTATCGGCCGGCCGCCGACGTCGAGGTGCTCGATTCCCGTCATTGGCGTCGCCGTCTAGCGGAGGAGTCACCCGGGATGAAATATCGAAAACTTGGCAATAGTGCGCTCGAGGTGTCGGAGATCTCGCTCGGTTCGTGGCTGACCTACGGAGTTGGAGTGGAGGCCGACGAGGCGCGCGGCTGTCTAGAAGAGGCCTTCAACCAAGGCATCAATTTCATCGATACCGCCAATGTCTATGGGCGCGGCGCTGCGGAAACGTTTCTCGGCCATGCGCTCAAGGGCAGGCCGCGCAACTCCTACGTGCTTGCGACCAAGCTCTTCTTTCCGATGTCCGACAGCGACCGCGGACTCTCCCGAGCGCAGGTCGAGAAGCAGATCGATGCGTCGCTGAAGCGGCTGCAGACCGACTATGTCGATCTCTACCAATGCCACCGCTACGACTGGGATACTCCGCTCGAGGAGACGATGGAGGCGCTAACTCGCGCGGTCGAAAGCGGCAAGACTCGATATATCGGCTTCTCGGAATGGCCCGCGGAGCGAATTCAGGCGGCGATTGACCTAAGCAAGGAACGCGGGCTCGCCCGCTTCGTGTCGAGCCAGCCGCAATATTCCATGCTGTGGCGCGAGCCCGAGGCCGAGGTCATCCCGCTCTGCGCTGCCAACGGGATCTCGCAGATTGTCTGGTCGCCCCTGGGGCAAGGCGTGCTCAGCGGCAAATACGACCCCGACAAGCCGCCGCCACCCGGAACCCGGGCGACGAGCGACGAGATGGGCGGCTTCATGAACAGGCTGATGCAGCCTGATGTGCTCCGCGCAGTCCAGGCGCTCAAGCCGATCGCCGAGGAAGCCCGGCTGACCCTTGTCCAGCTCGCGCTCGCCTGGATTCTTCGCGAGCCCAACGTCGCTTCGGCCATCATCGGCGCTTCGCGGCCCGAACAGGTGCGCGAAAATGCGGCGGCGTCAGGGGCGATCGTCGACCCGCAATTGTTCGCTCGAGCCGAGAAGATCCTCGAAGAGGCACTTAGCCGCGAGCCCGCCTGACTATTTGACGAATTCGGCTAGCGCAGTTTCGAACGCCTGCGGCTGGTCGAGCATGACGAAGTGCGCCGAATCGGCGATGGGCACGAACGCGACCTTCGGCGCCTTTGCATATTCGCCATGGTAAAAGGGCTCGGCGCGCTGCTTCGGCATCGCCTTCGAATAGGGGAAGACCAGCGTGATCGGCGTCGTGATTTCGGTCATGTCCGGGCGAAGGTCCGTCGTCATATCCTCGTACATCGCTTCGCCTGACACGCGGCTGTCGCTCTTCTCGACCCATTCGGCAATTCTCGCTTGGGCGCCGGAAGCGAGAGCCATGCCCGAGGCGATCCTCGCCGCTGCCGAAGGATCACTCTTCCCATAACTCGTGACCATCTGATCGCGAATCATCTTCGCTCGCGGCTCCAACTGCGCGATGGTCGCGCCCGGCGCGAAAATATCGCCGACATAGGGCAGCGAATCGACGATCATCAGCGCCGAGGCGTCCTCGGGATGGGCCTTGGCCAGCTGTAGCGCGGCGAGGCCGCCGAGCGAATGGCCGACGATCTTCGCCGGGCCGAGCCTGTTCGCCGCGAGGTAAGCGTGGAGGTCGTCGACCGCTCCCTTAAGAACCCCCGGCTTCAGGTTCGCGCCAGGATCGTCGCCGGCAAAGCCGTTGATCTGGACCAGCAATACACGGTGGTCGCGGGCAAGCTCTGGAACGACGCCGTCCCAGACCGAGCGCGGCGTGGACAGTCCCGGGATCAGCACGACCGGACTTCCTTGGCCTTCGCTAACGATTGAAATATGGGCGAGGCGGTGCTCGGCCGCTTGAGCAGCGCTGGCAGCGGCGGACCAGTCGAGGGTGCTCGCTGCGAGGGCAGCAAGGATCAAGGCGCAGATACGCATGGTCTTCTCCTGATTTGGGGGTCAGATCGCTTTTGAGCTGCGGCGCGATGGCGAGACGAAGATGTCTTCGATAGGCCGCTCGAACAGCTCGGCAATTCGAAAGGCAAGAGGCAGCGACGGATCGTAGTTTCCGGTCTCGATCGCGTTGACGCTCTGGCGCGAGACCTCGATCCGGTCGGCAAGGTCCTGTTGGCTCCAGTTGCGCTCGGCGCGCAGAAGGCGGAGGCGGTTTTCCATCAGCAGCCGCCGACGCCGAGCGTCAGCTTATTGTAGATCGCGCCGAGGCCGAGTCCGAAAAACCAAAGGATTGCGACCCAATAGCCATCAACATGGCCAACCAGGCCAAAGTTATCGAGGAAGCCCCATA
>CAWAWT010000069.1:0-63676 GCA_963785855.1 uncultured Alphaproteobacteria bacterium | reverse complement strand
GGCTTGTGCCGCGACGGTGAGCGGCGAAGGAGACGGTGCCGCGGCGCGATTCGATCGGTTGGTGGAGGTGCACAAGGAGGTTCAGGCCATCGAAGAGCGCCTCACCGCGACCCGGACCGAGATCGAGGCGCTAAAAGATGACCCTCTGGACGCCGCGGATGTCCTGGCCGCACTCGAACGGTTCGAACCGGTGTGGAACTCGCTGCGGACGCATCAACAGACGCGGACGGTGAACCTGCTGGTGGAACGAGTTGGCTATGACGGGCGCACTGGCAAGGTCACCTGTGGCGTTCCGCTCGCAGGGTATGCGGGAATTGAGCTCCGGAAGGAAGGTCGAATGAGACGAAACAGGCAAGCATGCCCGCCGCCGATATGGGCCCCGCCGAGCTGGAGCGAGCGGTCGCCGAGGTCGCAAGGCGCTCGGGGGCCGAGTTCAAGGTCACCCAAGGTCAAGATCTGACCGAGGGCTATCCACTGATCGCCGCCGTCGGCGCAGCCGCCACAGACGAGCGCTCGCCGCGCCTGATCGAGCTCGAATGGGCAAGCTCGACAACCCTCGAGTAGCGATCGTCGGCAAGGGCGTCTGCTTCGACAGCGGGGGTCTCGATCTCAAGCCGGCGTCGGGCATGCGAATCATGAAAAAGGACATGGGCGGTGCAGCCCACGCGCTTGCCCTTGCCCAACTGATCATCGAGAGCCGCCTTGCCGTTCGCCTTCACCTCGTCATCCCCGCCGTCGAGAATGCCGTCTCAGCTGCGTCCTATCGTCCCGGCGACATTGTGAAGTCCCGCAAGGGCCTGTTCGTCGAGATCGACAACACCGACGCCGAAGGGCGGCTGATCCTCGCCGACGCACTGACCAAGGCGGCGAGAAGGCAAGCCCGAGCTGATCATCGATTTCGCGACTCTTACTGGCGCTGCCCGCGTTGCGCTTGGGCCGGACCTGCCCGCGACTTTTGTGAATAGCGACGATCTCGCGGCCGATCTCGAAAGCTCGGCACGGTCAGCCGAGGACCCACTTTGGCGGATGCCGCTGTGGGATCCCTATGACGACAATCTCAAGAGCGACGTCGCCGACCTCGCCAACGCCGCAAGCACCCCAATGGCTGGCGCGATTCATGCCGCTTTGTTCATGAGACGCTTCGTTCCGGATGAAATTCGCTGGGCGCATCTCGACACATGGGCATGGCGAGAAGCTGGCCAGAGCCGGGCCGTCCAAAGGGCGGTGAAGCTTGGGTTAAGGGCCGTTTTTGAAGCGCTCGAAGGGCTCTATCCGCAGTGGCTGAAGCGACGGTTTGCCGAAGATACGGGCCTTGCTGGTCCCCCCTGCAACATTCCGGCGCGTTACCGGTTTGTGAGAGCTACGCGACACGAGGACGGAGACTAGCAGCAATGAGCGAGGTATCGCTTACCGGCTGGATGAAGGCGCTCATCGCCTATGTCCGATCAGGCGAGCCCGATCTCACCACCGTCGAATGGCGCTGTTGATGCTGGTCTATCTCACTCCCGGCCCGCACACGGTCCGCGGTCTTGCGCGTGTCCTTGGAGTTTCCAAGCCGGTCGTCACTCGCGCCTTGAATACCCTCGGCGCACTCGGCTATCTGCGCCGCGAGAGGGACCAGGACGACCGTCGCAACGTCTTCGTCGTCCGCAACGAGCAGCGGGCAGAATTTCTTGAAGGGTTCAAGCGCAACCTCCGCGAGAGCGACGCAAGCTCCGCGAGCCACCGGCCGATCATCGGCCAAGCGCCGGCCTACGCCCACCAGCGCTGAGGATTTCGCGCTCACCGGTCCGTCCGACCTGCCGGATCCGGCGTTCAACGCCTATCGCAAGGACCTTGCCGACGCCGCGCTCGCTGGGCGGGTGATCGCTTCACATTATGCGGAGCCGGTCGAGCGCAAGCTTCGCGTTTCGACCGAGCTTCGGATCGAGCCCGTCGGCTGAATTCGGAGCAGCTCGACCAGCTCCAGCCGGGCGAGCGCTTCGTGATGCTCGATGAAAGCCTCGGCTGGGCCTGGGGCTATGCCGGCAGCGACCAACGCGTGGGCTATGTCCCGAGCGAGGCTCTGGCAGGTCAGTGAAGGACGGAGGTCTGCAGCCAGACGAGGTTGTAGAGGCTGCTGACGACGAGCACCGCGAGACCCCAAGGATCGCATAATCGCGCTTCGGCCACTTCGGCCGGCGCAGCGGAAATAGCAGCCAGCCGGAGAGCGCACAAGATCAACGTGCCGATCGCCTCCTTGAGAATGAAGCTCACGACGGTCATCCGGACATGCTCGGTCCCGGCTGCGACAGCCTCGCCGTGCGGGCTCATCATCAAGCCAACGCCCCAGGTGATGACCGCAGCAATGAGAAGTACGCCGCCCATGAACATCCGGCCTCGGCCAATTCCACGGTTCCTCACATCTGTCCTCGCTGACGCCTTATCGCATACCATTTCGCGACGTTCGTATTTTGCTCCGCAAGAGTGTTCGCGAACACGTGGCCGCCGGTTCCGTCGGCGACGAAGTAGAGCGCCTGCGTTTGCGCAGGGTGAAGCACGGCCGCGATGCTCGCCTTCCCCGGATTGGCGATCGGACCCGGGGGAAGGCCCGCATGGGTGTAGGTGTTGTACGGATCATTCGAGTGAAGCTCCGACTTCAATATCCGGCGTCCGAGCGGTTTTCCCTTCGTCACCGCGTAAATAACGGACGGGTCCGCATCGAGCTTCATTCCGATCCTGAGCCGGTTGCAGTAAACCCCGGCAATCAACGGCCGCTCGCTTGCTTTTCCCGTTTCCTTCTCGACGATCGAGGCGAGGATGACTCGCGTCCTTCGGGGTCGCGACCGGACAATCAGAGCTGCGCTTGGTCCAGAGCTGGTCGAGCAGCCTTCGTCATCGCCGATTGCATCTCCTTGACCAGCGCTGCGCGCGTATCTCCCGCGCTGGAAGCCGTAGCTGTCGGGAAGTATCGATCCCTCAGCGACCTTCGGCGTGGGCCCGGCGAGATACGGGCTGGTCGAGAGCTTGTCCTGCGACGATGACTGACGGCATGCCCTCCGTGACGGTGATCAGCCGAAGCAGCGGCTTGCCGTGCTGCATGAGATCGAGGACCGCTGCACCGCCCATTCCATTGGGGATTTCGAACTCGCCCGCCTGGATCGGATCGCTCGAGCCAAACAAGCGAGCCATGATGTAATATGTTCGCTCGGTTCCAGGAACCGCACCCTCCTTCGCGAGCTGACGCGACAGCGATCGGATCGTCGTTCCTTCCTTGACGATGATGTCGTGCGGGCCTCGCTTCGGGCCGGGCGCCCACCACAAAGCGTAGATCGCGACAATGGCAGCAAGGATCAGCGCCGAAAGCGCCGATCAGCACCAACCGCCTCACACCGCCTTCACGATGAGCGAGGCATTGGTTCCGCCAAAGCCGAAGCTGTTGTTGAGCGCCGCTCGCACTGGCCGTTTCTTGGCCTTGTGAGGGACCAGATCGACACCTTCGGTCCCTTCGTCCGGATCATCGAGATTGAGCGTCGGTGGAACAATCTGATCGCGGATGGCGAGGATGCAGAAAATTGTCTCGACCGCACCCGCGCCGCCGAGCAGATGGCCGATAGCCGATTTGGTGCTGCTCATCGAGGCACCATGAAGGTCGTTCCCGAGCACGCGTTTGACCGCTGCGAGCTCGATCGTGTCGGCCATCGTCGAAGTGCCGTGGGCGTTGACATAGTCGATGTCCCCGGGCTGCATGCCGGCTTTGCGGAGCGCCATTCGCATTGCCAGCTCGGCGCCCTTGCCTTCCGGGTGCGGCGCGGTGACGTGATAGGCATCGCCGGAGAGACCGTATCCGACCACCTCGGCATAGATCTTGGCGCCGCGCGCCTTGGCATGCTCATATTCCTCGAGCACGACGACCCCGGCGCCCTCGCCCATCACAAAGCCGTCGCGGTTCCGGTCATAGGGCCGGCTCGCCTGCTCCGGACGGTCGTTGAAGCTGGTGTTTAGCGCCTTGGCCTGAGCAAAGCCGGCAACGCCTAGCGGGTTGATGGTGCTTTCCGCCCCGCCGGCGAGCATGATGTCAGCATCGTCGTCCTTGATCATCCGGGCGGCATCGCCGATCGAATGGGCCCCGGTCGAGCAGGCCGTCACCACCGAATGATTGGGGCCCATCAATCCATATTTGATGGAGACCTGGCCGCTGGTCAGGTTGATGAGACGGCCGTGAACGAAGTGCGGGCTGACCCGGCCAGGCCCCGCTCTTTGAGGACGATGGATTCGCTCTCGATTCCAGGAAGACCGCCGATTCCGGAACCGATCGAGACGCCGGCCCGCTGCTTGAGGTCATCGTCCATCTCGGTGAGGCCCGCGTCTTCGAGCGCCTGGCCGGCGGCGTCGATTGCGTAGACGATGAATGGATCAACCTGACGCTGAACCTTATGGTCGACCCTCTTGTCGGGATCGAAGCCGTAAGGATGGTCCTTGGGCTTCACCTCGCCCGCGATCTTGGCCTTCTGGTCGCTGGCGTCGAAGCGGGTGATGGAGGCAATCCCGCTCTTCCCCGCCAAAAGATTTTTCCAGGTCGTCTCGACGTCGCTTCCGAGCGGCGTCACGAGACCCAGACCTGTCACGACGACACGACGCATCATCTAACTCCAGTCAGTTCCACCAAAACAAACGGCCTCCCGGATTGTTCGGGAAGCCGTTCGTGCCGCCTTTCGAGGCGCAGCTCAGCGGCAAGACCGGGGCCCGATCAGCCCTTGTTTTGGTCGATATAATCGATCGCATCGCGAACGGTCGCGATCTTCTCGGCGGCGTCATCGGGGATTTCGACCCCGAACTCCTCCTCGAAGGCCATGACCAGCTCGACGATGTCGAGGCTGTCCGCACCCAGATCGTCGATGAAGCTCGCGTCTTCCGTAACCTTGTCCGGCTCGACACCGAGATGTTCGACGACGATCTTCTTCACCCGATCGGCAGTCTCGCTCATGGGAAGGCTTCCTCCGTTGTTCTTTCCGATTGCCCTAGCGATGCGCTGTTCACCCCGCAAGTAGCGCCACGAGCGATGCGCCGCTACGTCCTGCCGGGTGCAGTCGCGGCATTTGACAGCGGGCGAGATCACATTGTGCCGAACCCTGTTCGGTGACGCGATCGATTATCCAAAAGTTCGCCTTATCAAGGGCAAATGGTGGCCGTTCCAGCCTTCCAATTCCGCGATGGCACCCGACGGAAACATTTATTTCCATCCTAAGGCTGGGGGGTGGTCCGACGATTTCGCAAGCGAGCTCATATCGCGTCAGGGCTTCTTCATCCACGAGATGGCCCACGTCTGGCAGGCACAGAAGGGCGGCCGCTTCTACCTTCCGCTTATGCGACATCCATTTTGCCGTTATCGCTTCGACCTCAAGTCGGGAAGCCGTTCAGGCTTTATGGTATTGAGCAGCAAGCGGAAATCATTCGGGCCCGATTTATCGCCGACCGCGGAATTCAAGTTGCGAACGTTCCGCCGCGCGAGCTGCTGCCCTTCGCCTGAACACGCCTTCGAGCTAGGCAGCCGAAAATGAGAACGCACGTCGTCGTCATCGGAGCTGGTGTTTTCGGCGCCTGGACCGCGCACCATCTTCTTTTGCAGGGACACCAGGTGACGCTGATCGACGCCTGGGGACCTGCGCATAGCCGCGCTTCCTCGGGAGGTGAATCCCGGATGACCCGAGGCGCCTATGGCAAGGATGAGATTTACACTCGGATGTCGCTCGATTCCCTGCCGCAATGGGAGGAGCTGAGCGCGGCATCCGGACTGCCGATCTTCATTCGAAATGGCGTCCTCTTCTTCTTCATCGCGAAGAGCCCTACTTTCGTGAGACCCTCGCGGCCCACGCTCGGCTCGGGCTTCCGACCGAAGCGCTCGACCAACGCCAATTGATGCAGCTTTTCCCGATGATCGATTTCGACGGAATCAGCGTCGGGCTCTTTGAACCTGGTTTCGGAGCACTGATGGCTCGGCGCGCAATAATCACGCTTGTTGAGAGGTTCGTTCGCGAAGGAGGGGCTTATCGGTTGGGAAGCGCGGTCGCGCCGGAGAGCGCATCGACGAAATTGGCCGAAATCGAGCTCACTTCAGGCGAGGTCATCGCTGCCGACTTCTTCGTGTTTGCCCTCGGCGCGTGGCTTCCAAAGCTATTTCCAACGTGATCGACGGGCGCATTCGCGCAACTCGTCAGGAGGTTTTTTTCTTCTCACCCCCTGGGGGCGAACCGCACTTCTGCCCGAACTCGATGCCGTGCTGGGCCGACTTCAACGAGGGTGACATGTTCTACGGCTTTCCTGACCTTGAGAGCCGCGGGGTCAAGTTCGCTCATGATGCGCATGGTCCCGAGGTCGATCCGGATAGCCAGGACCGGCTCCCGACTGAAGCTGCGCTCGAACGGATCGTCGCTCTATCGCGACCGACGCTTCCCGCTGCTCAAGAGCGTGCCGCTGACTGACAAGCCCGGGTCTGCCAATATGAGAATAGCTCGAACGGCGATCTACTGATCGACTTGCACCCCGATTGGCCGAACGTGCTGCTACTCGGCGCTGGTTCGGGCCACGGTTTCAAACACGGGCCGGAGGTGGGACGCTATGCAAGCGCCCGATTGCTCGGTTCAATAAAGGCCGAACCCCGATTTAGCCTCGAATCCAAGACCCGGACTCACCAGCGCGAAATCCACTAGTCGGGCTTCTTCGGCAACGCCGACGAGCGCTGGCCGCAAAAGCCGATCCTTCATCACATAGCCCGGCTGCATTTCATCGACGATCGTGCCGGGCTCGGAATCGGCGCTCGGGATCTCCATCATCGCCTGGTGCCGGTGCGGATCGAGAGGCTCACCGATCGATTTCACCCGTTCGATTCCATGGCGCTGGAATACCGATTCCAGCTCCCTCGCGGTCGACTTGATTCCGGCGAGGAACTGGCTCGCCGTCTTGTCCTCCCGAAGATCGTCGCCAACAGCAGCGAGCGCGCGGTCGAGGTGATCCTTGATCGCGAGCATGTCGCGAGCAAAGCCCGTCGTCGCGTAAGCCCGGCGTCCGACACCTCTTTCTCCATTCGACGGCGCACATTCTGGATCTCGGCAGCTGCATAGAGAACCTTGGAATTGGAATCTCTCGAGCTGCTTCTCGAGCTCGGCGACCCGATCGTGCTCCGCGACTTCCGGCGAGCCTTCCGCAGTCTCCCTGCGAAGCGCCTCGGCCTCGTCGTGCAAATGTTCTTCATCCTTCGTCGCTTCGGTCATGCCATCAATCTCGTGAGTGCTTTCGCGGTGAAATCCACCATGGGGACCACGCGCGCATAGTTCAACCGCGTTGGGCCGATCACCCCCACAACGCCGATCACCTCGCCCTTGCTCCCGCGATAGGGCGACGCGATCACGGACGAGCCGGATAGAGCGAACATGCGGTTTTCGGATCCAATGAAGATCCGGCAGCCGGGCCCATCGCGCGCGCCCTCAAGCAGGCGCGCGATCTCCTGGGCTTGCTCGAGCTCGTCGAGAAGCCTTCTCACCGCGCTCGAGATCGTCCGCGGCGGTCGAATCGAGGAGGTTCGGCATGTCCGCGAACGATGAGCACCGGCCGCCGCGCATGATCCTGGCTCCAGGCGGCAAGTCCCGACGCCACGAGCTCTGCAGCGGTCGCGTCGATGAGCTCCTTGCGTTCACGAATCTCGGACCGAAGCCGTGCTTCGGCTTCTGCCAACGTCAGGCCGGCGAGCCGCGCGTTGATGAAATTGCTGACCTCGTTCAAACCATCGGCGCTAGTGCCCCCGTCAATCGACACGACTCGGTTTTCGACGCTTCCGTCCGCTCCCACCAGTACCGCCAGTGCGCGGCGCGGATTGAGCAGGACGAAGTTCAGCTGCTTGAGCACCATTTCGCGCTTCGGGAGCCAGGACCACGCCCGCCGCCTGGCTCAGTCCCGACAAAGCGGTCGAGGCGGCGGCGAGCGCATCCTCGATCGGCTGGTCGCGGGCGATCTGCCGCTCGATCTCGCGCTTCTCGCGCGCGTCGGGCGCCGCTGCCTGCATGATTTCGTCGACGAACAGTCGAAGGCCGCTCTCGGTCGGGATCCGCCCTGCCGAAGTGTGCGGATGGGTGAGTAGCCCGCGCTCCTCCAGATCCTGCATCACGCCGCGAATCGAGGCCGGAGACAGGTTGACCGAACCGACGAGCGTCTTCGATGCAATCGGCAGTCCGCGCTCGAGATAGGTCTCGACCACGAGCCCGAAGATGTCTCGCATTCGGTCCGTCAATTCGCCGATCGGCTGTACCATGCCGACTCATCTAGGATTGGCTGCAACTGCGGTCTAGGGAGCGGCCACACCAATATCAGGAGACGATGCCCTATGCGCCCGTCCGGACGCGCCCCCGATGAAATGCGTGAGCTTCGCTTCGAGCCCGGCTTCACCCGTCATGCCGAAGGCTCCTGTCTCGTCAGCTTCGGCGATACTCGCGTGCTCTGCACCGCCAGCGTCGAGGAGAAGGTCCCGCCATTCCTGCGCGGAAAAGCGCAGGGCTGGGTCACCGCGGAATATGGAATGCTTCCGCGCGCAACGCACACCCGCGGGAAATCGCGAGGCGGCCAAGGGCAAGCAGTCGGGCACGAACGCAGGAGATCCAGCGACTGATTGGCCGGTCGCTTCGTGCCGTGGTAGAATTGCCGAAGCTCGGCGAGCGGCAGATCGTGGTCGATTGCGACGTCATCCAGGCTGACGGCGGGACTCGCACCGCATCGATCTCGGGCGGATGGGTCGCGCTTCGCATAGCGATCGACAAGCTACTGGAATCGAAAGCGATTCCGGTCGATCCAATCAGCACCCAAGTCGCCGCTGTGAGCTGCGGATTCCATCAGGGCGCGGCGGTTCTCGACCTCGATTACGACGAGGACAGCAAGGCCGGTTGCGACGGCAATTTCGTACTGACTGCCGACGGCGCGATCGTCGAGGCGCAGGTCACCGCCGAGGGCGAATGCTATGACGAGGAAGGTCTGCTGCGGTTGCTTCGACTGGCCCGCATCGGCTGCGGCGAAATCTTCCAGGCGCAACTGAAGGCGGTCGGACGGTGAGGCCGATCGGCGACAAGCTCGTGATAGCGACCCACAATTCGGGCAAGCTGCGCGAGATCGCCGCTCTGGTCGAGCCACTCGGCATCATCCTGTGTCAGCGCGGAGGAGCTCGGCCTGCCCGAGCCCGAAGAGATCGGCAACAGCTTCGCTGACAATGCGGATCTGAAGGCGCGCGAGGCGGCCGATCTTGTCGGGGCTCCCCGCACTCGCCGACGACAGCGGACTATGCGTCGATGCGCTCCACGGCCGACCGGGCATCTTCTCCGCCCGTTGGGCCGAGGACGCCGACGGCAACCGCGACTGGATGCGTGCGATGAAACGCGTCTGGGGAGATGTCGAGGCGACCGAGCCCGATGCCGCGCCCGCCGCACATTTCGCCTGCTCGCTTGCAATTGCCTGGCCCAACGACGGGCAGACCGAGACGTTCGACGGGCCGGGTCGACGGCATCCTCGTCTGGCCGCCGCGCGGCAAGCGAGGTTTCGGGTACGACCCGATGTTCGTGCCGGTGGGCTATGAGGAAAGCTTCGGCGAGCTCGATCCCGAGCTCAAGCACCGGATCAGCCACCGCGCGGATGCGTTCCGAAAGCTTTTGGCGGCGCTCAACGAATGATTGCCGAGCCTCTGGCGCTTTACGTCCACTGGCCGTTCTGCGTCAGCAAATGCCCTTATTGCGACTTCAACAGCCACGTCCGATCCGGAATCAATGAGGATGCCTGGCGCGATGCCCTGCTGAAGGATCTCGCCCACGAAGCGCAGCTGTTGCCGGGCCGCACCCTCACATCGATCTTCTTCGGCGGGGGCACGCCCTCGCTGATGGCTCCAAGAACCGTCGAAGCGATCATCGAAGCCGCAATCACCCATTGGTTGCCGGTCTCGGACATCGAGATCACCCTCGAAGCCAATCCGAACTCGGTCGAAGCCGATCGCTTTTCCAGATCTCGCCCATTCGGGCGTGAACCGATTGTCGCTCGGACTCCAGAGCTTCGATGACGAGGCGCTTCGCTTCCTTGGCCGCGCCCATTCGCGCGCGTGAGGGCTTTCGCTCATTGGAGATCGCCCAGAAGCGCTTCCGCCGGGTCAGCTTCGATCTCATCTATGCCTTGCCCGGCGACAATGAGGAGAGTTGGTCAGCAACGCTCGCTCAGGCACTCTCGCTCGGGACGCGGCACCTCTCGCTCTACCAGCTGACGATCGAGCCGGGCACTCGATTCGCAGCGATGGCGCAAAGACGCGAGCTTGTGCCGCTCGATGTCGATACTGCAGCTTTGCTCTACGAGCTGACCCAGGAGATGACCTTGGCGGCGCGCATGCCCTCTTACGAGATCAGCAATCATTCGCGGGCCGGGCAGGAAAGTCGCCACAATCTCACTTACTGGCGCTATGGCGATTATGCCGGCATCGGTCCTGGAGCGCACGGTCGCCGCCTTGGAATGCGAACGACGCGCCATCGCAAGCCGGAGAATTTCCTGTCCGCTGTCGCCCGCAACGGAAATGGAATTGTCGAAGAGCTTCCTCTTTCGCCGAACGAAGCGGCTGACGAGGCGCTGGTCATGGGCCTTCGCCTCGTCGAAGGCGTTGACTCGGCCGCGATTGACGGGCGGTTCGGACTATCCTCGATCATCGACTGGAATCACGTCGAGCGCTTGGTCGCGTCGGGACATCTCCTGAACGAGGGAACGCACATCAGGCTGACCGCTTCTGGTCGCCTTGTTCTCGATCACATCCTTGGCGAAATCGCGCTCGTTCAGCCTAGTTATGCGGTTGCGGGCTAGGTTGCGAAGCCTGCACTGCGCTCGCCTTTGCCGGCGTTGCCGGGGAAGCATTTTGGGAGGCCAGGAACTTGTAATTGTCGGCGGGGGTCGAGACATAGTCGTCGATCGTCATCTCGGCGTCGTCGGTAGCTGCCTTCTTGCTCATTCCGTTCTTTGTCCGAAACGCGACAATTACATCCTTAAGGGTGCCCATTTGGACGGTGCAGGCGGAGCGAAGGTAAGTCTCGATCGTGGCGGCGCTGACCTTCTGCGTCGTCGCTTTGTCGGCCGCGTCGTGGAGGCAACCGCGAAAGGCAGTCGTTGGCGCAGCGATCGATGCCTGAAGCGCTGCCACAACAAGGGCCGAAGCACCCAATAATGCAATCATCGTTCCTCTCCCCAGGGTCGATGAGAAGTCGGGACGATGACTCTTTTCCGATTGAATTGAAAGAGGTTAATCCATTCACATGAGTGAAGACTTGCCACCGGGACTACACATCGTCGCGACCCCGATCGGCAATCTCGGGGATCTCAGCCCGCGCGCCGCCGAAACACTTCGCCGCGCCCACCGAATCCTCGCTGAAGACACGCGCGTCACCGCCAAGCTTCTTCAGCATATCGGTGCAAAAGCACCGATGAGCCGTTACGACGATCATTCGAGCGGGCGCGAGCGCGATTCCATCGTCGCTCAGCTCGGCGACCATGCGGTCGCACTGGTGAGCGATGCCGGGACACCGCCTCATCTCCGATCCGGGCTACAAGCTGGTCCGAGCGGCGCGTGAGGCGGGCCGCGCGGTGCATACCGTGCCGGGGCCAAGCGCCGTCGTAGCAGCGCTCACCCTCGCTGGACTTCCGACCGATCGTTTCCTGTTCATCGGCTTCCTGCCGTCAAAGGCGAAGGCTCGCGCCGATGCGATCGCCGAGCTCTGGGTCTCTTCGCGCAACGCTCGTTCTTTACGAAAGCGGGCCTCGCCTCGGCGATACGCTCACCGCTCTGACGGCGCTCGGGCGCCGAGACTGCGCGGTCGTGCGCGAGATCAGCAAGCTTCACGAGGAATGCCTGACCGGAACCGTCCAAGAGCTCGCCGACCGATATGCGAACGCAATTCCCAAGGGGGAGATCGTGGTCGTCGTCGGGCCGCCGCTCGAAACCGAAGCAGCAAGCGATGAGGAACTTGATTTCGGCACTCGACGAAGCACTGAAGAACCTCTCGCCCTCGCGTGCTGCTGCAGAGGTCGCGGAGCGGCTCAATATTCCTCGAAAGCGCGCTTACGCGCGAGCGCTTGAGCGGTCGCAATGAACCGCCATTTTTGTCATTCCCCTTGGCACCCATCTCTCGGACGGGCGGCGAGGGTGACAGCGGCAGAAGCGCTCTTTAGACGCCAACGATCATGAACCTCCGCGTCGCCGTGCAGATGGACCCGCTTGAGCGGATCAATGTCGTGGGCAATTCCGACCTTTGCGATCATGCTCAAGGCGCAGGAGCTCGGGCACGAGCTCTATTGTTATGCTGCCTGAGGATCTGAGCCTCGCCGAGGGCCGCCTGTGGACGATGGGCTATCCGGTCACCGTCCAGCGCGTGACTGGCGACCATCATCGCTTAGGAGAGCCGGAAATCCTCGATCTTGGAAAGGACGTCGACGTCGTCCTGATGCGCCAGGATCCGCCGTTCGACCTCGGTTACATCACCGCGACATTCTTGCTCGAGCGGCTCGCGGGCGAGACCCTGGTCGTCAACGATCCCGCAAGCGTCCGCAATGCGCCGGAAAAAGTCTGGGTGCTCGATTTCGCGCAGTTCATGCCGCCGACTGCGATTACGCGATCGCTTGGACTTGCTCGCAAGTTCCTCGCCGAGCATGGCGAAATCGTCATCAAACCACTTCACGGCTTCGCGGGCGGCTCGGTATTTCGAATTGGCTCCGACGGCCGCAACCTCGCGTCGCTCATGGAGCTGTTCAATCGCACCTATCGCGAGCCGCATGTCATCCAAAAATTCCTCCCGGAAATCGCCGAGGGCGACAAAAGGATCGTGCTGGTCGACGGCGAAATTGCTGGCGCGATCAATCGCATACCCGGCGAAGGAGAGATCCGGTCGAACCTTGCGGTTGGCGGCAAGGGCGAGAAGACTAGGCTTACTGCTCGCGAAGAGGAGATTTGCGCGGTCCTCGCCCCAGAACTGAAGCGGCTCGGACTGGTCTTCGTCGGGATCGACGTGATCGGCGGAAAGTGGCTGACAGAGATCAATGTGACTTCGCCGACGGGCATCGTCGCAATCGACCAATTCAACGGCACCGACACGCCCGCTCTCATCTGGAGAGCGATCGAAGCCCGCTTAGCTGCCCGCTAGCAGCCACGACCGCGGTATCGGGTTCCTACTGACGTCAGGCGCGTGGGTGAGCGTGACGATAGACGTCGAGTAAGCGCGCTGCGTCCACTGCCGTGTAGATTTGCGTGGATGACAAGCTTGCGTGACCGAGGAGCTCCTGGAGCGCGCGCAGGTCGGCGCCCCTTGCAAGCAGGTGAGTGGCGAAGCTGTGTCGCAACGCGTGCGGAGTCAGCGAATCCGGAAGTCCAAGCCTCCGCCGCGCCGCTGCGACCGCGCGGCGAACGAGGTCCGCATTGAGTTCTCCCCCCCGAGCGCCGCGAAACAGTAGAGATTCTCCCGACAATGGGTAAGGACATTGGCGAACATAATCGTCGATCGCCTCGCGAATTGCGGGCACGACCGGAACGACCCGCGTTTTCGATCTCTTGCCGGTGAACTCGTAGGGTTTGACCGAGCGGGAGGATCGCGGCCGTCAGCGACAGAGCTTCGGCAACGCGAAGGCCAGCGCCATAGAGCAAAAGCAGGATTGCCAGGTCCCGCGCCCCAATCCACGGAGCGCTCGCCGCTTCCGCCGCATTTTCGGCAAGGCCGATCGCCTCATCGGGCGCGGCCGGCCTTGGAAGCGTTCGCGGTCGCTTCGGCGCGCGCGTCCGTGGAAGCTCAGGATGGCGACCCTGTTGCTCGGCTGCGTAGCGTAGAAAAGCGCGCACCCCAGAAAGCTCGCGCGCGGCTGACGACGGGCCGAGGCCCTGACCCCGGCGATCGGCAAGAAACGCGCGAAGATCACTCGCTGCCAAGTTCAGCAGAGCAGCGGCTGAAATTTCCTCGCCGCGATATCGCCCGAGGAATGTGATGAACCTGTGCGCGGTCGCGACATAAGCGCGAACGGTGTGCGCCGAGCGACGCCGGTCATGCTGCAGATAGGCTGCCCATTGCGCGGCGAGCGCCTGGGCCGGGTGGGTCAGAGCTGCGGGTGAGTCAGCCACTTGCGGATGATAGCCGCAAGCGTCTTGCCAAGGAACAGCAGCAGTTCGGACCCGTGCCGGGCGTCAAGGCGGTGGCTCGCCCGCTGTCCCAGCGCCAGAAGGCCGACCGGGAACGGAGGTTCGCTCTCGACGCGAATCAGCGCCTGCGCGCGAATGAGATCACAGGCCGGTCCGAACAATGGGTGGCCACGCTTCACCTTGCGCATCTGGACGCTGTCGATGGCGTCGATCGATTTGCGAAGGATCGAGGGTTCGACCATCTGGATCCCGTTCCCGTCGGCACGGAAACCCTTCCCGGCGACGATCAGCGACACTGCGACCGGCATCGATCCCGAGGATCAACGGCCATTCCTGAGTGACGACATGGAGAAGGCCCTCGACGCTGTCGGCATCGATCGCTGCAAGCACGGCTTCATGGATCGAGGCGACCGCACCCGAATGACCACGGGCGAATGCGATCAGGTCCTGGTTCGCCTCCACCGCTTCGCCGAGCCGGTGGCGAAGCTGCGCTACAGCACGTTCTTCAAAGGGGATCACGGTCGCCATTCGAGGGAGATAATACGCCCGCAGCAGTTAATTTCCTACCACAGCGGTTGAAGCGACCTTCAGAGGACAAAACAAAGGCGGCGGCACCTTCCGGCACCGCCGCCCAAACGCTGTAAAACGCGAGCGCGTCTTACTTAAGGCTGCTCGAGACGTTGTTGAACGTCGAGTTCAGCTTGTTGCCGATGCCCTGCATCGCGCCAATCGCCGCAACGGCGATGAGAGCGGCGATCAGGCCGTACTCGATGGCGGTGGCACCCTTCTGGTTCTTAATCAGCTTGAGAAACTTGCTCATGGTCTTCGCTCCTTGGTTCCAAGTGCGGGGGCAATTTGCCCCGCCGCCTGCGAGGTCCATTCGCAGGTTGGCTTGGAAACTACCGGCTGACCCTTGAGAAAAGGTTACTTGCGAGGGTTGCGAAAAGATTAATTCTGATATGTCAGAATGTTGATATCAGGCGATTTTCTGACCCGTCGCTTCCCAATCCTTGAGGAAGCTTGCGATTCCCTGGTCAGTCAGTGGATGCTTGAACAGCTGCCAGATGATCTTCGGCGGGGCGGTCATCACGTCGGCGCCAATCTTCGCCGCCTCGACGACGTGCATCGGATGGCGAACGGACGCGACCAGGATTTGCGTCGGGAAGTCGTAATTGTCGTAGATGAGACGGATGTCGGCGATCAGCGCCATCCCGTCGAACCCGACATCGTCCTGTCGCCCAACGAATGGAGAAATGAACGTCGCGCCCGCCTTCGCTGCGAGAAGCGCCTGAGCCGGAGAGAAGCACAAGGTAACATTGACCATCGCTCCATCGCCGGTGAGTGCCTTGCACGCTTTCAGGCCCGCTGGCGTAAGTGGCACCTTGATCGCGACATTGTCGCCGATTTTCCGGATCACCGCCGCTTCGCGCATCATCCCTTCGTAATCGAGCGCAACGACTTCGGCGGAGACCGGTCCGCTCACGATCGCGGCGATTTCCTTGACCACCTCGAGGAAGTTGCGCCCGGACTTATGAACCAGCGTCGGGTTGGTGGTAACCCCGTCGAGAAGGCCGCTTTCGGCAAGCTCGCGAATTTCGGATATTTCGGCGGTGTCGGCGAAGAACTTCATGGTGGTTTGCGTCTGTCCTGGCTTTGGTTGATTGGGCGGCCATAGCTGGTGCAGCCGGGCGCGTCACCAGAATTCGGGGGGAAATCGATGAGCGAGCACGTCCGGGTGGAAGATCAGGGCTCCGTCCTCGCGATCACCCTCGCCCGGCCGGAACGGCGAAACGCGATCACTGTCGCGATGTACACCGCACTCGCCGAGGCCATCGAAGGCGTCGCCGCCAACGATGCAATTCGCCTCGTGACCATCCGCGGGGAAGGTCAGGATTTCGCCGCAGGAAACGACCTTGCAGATTTTCTTCAGCTTCGGCCTGGAGGCGATGAAGAGATTGCGGTTTGGCGCTTTCTTCGAGTGCTCGTCTCCTGCAGGATCCCGCTGGTTGCGGCCGTCCACGGCAATTGCGTCGGCATTGGAACGACCATGCTGCTCCACTGCGACCTCGTCATCGCGGAACAGGGAACGCGATTTTCGCTTCCATTTGTGGATCTCGGCCTCGTTCCGGAGGCAGCGAGCTCGCTAATTCTTCCGCGGATCGCCGGCCGCAGGAGAGCGGCGCGCTATATTTTGCTTGGTGAAGCCTTCGGTGTCGAAGAGGCGCTGGCGATCGGCCTCATCAGCCATCGTGCCGAAACTGGTCAGCTGGACAATGTCTTTGGAGAAGTGATCGAACGGCTCCTCGCCAAGCCTCGCGAGGCGCTTCGACAATCTTTCCGACTGCTGAGGCAAAGCGAACGCGATGAGGTCATGGAGCGGATGCGAATGGAAGGGGAGATTTTTTCGGAGCGGCTGAAATCAGAAGAAGCGAAGCAGGCGATCGGCGCGTTCTTTAGCCGCAGGAAGCCAGCTTAAGGCGCCGTTGCCGACTGCAGCGGAAAGCAGGCGACCGCAGACAAATGGATCGTCTTGGTGGAAATGATCCAGTGGAAATCATAGTCCAGCGTTCCGGTAACCTGTTTGCCACAGGCCGCGTTGGCAGCGACAAAGGATGGCGTCGCCGTCGTCAAATTGTGAAATGCGGAAGCGGCATAAGTCTGTGTGGTCGTAGCATCGGTGCATGTGATGCCCATCGCGCTGCAACGCGCTCCAGCTTCAACCGCCTCGTGAAGGCTTGCCGACGCGAAGCCTAGGAGCGAGGCGTAGATCCCACCGAACAGCATCGCGAAGAACGCCGTTGAATAAATGGCGAACTCAACGGCGGCCACACCGTCCTCGTTGCGCGCAAGGCGCTTGAATGCGGAGATCTTCCTCATTGCAACCGGATGTAGCCCGTCGAAGTGATGTTCGAGTTTAAAATGCTGCCAACGGTCAGGCTGCTGCCGAACAGAGGCTGGTAGGTGAAAGCGGCCTGGATGACGACATAATCTCCAGGCGCGTGGGTCGCGTCGCCAACCGACGAGCAATCGCTCGGCTTTGTTGCAGTATAGGCGGCGACCGAAGTCAGCACCTTGGACGAATTCAGGCAATAATAAGCCTCGGTCGGATAGCCCGATGCGATCGTCACGTTACGTACCCAGCGACGTCGTCGCGAGACCATTGCTGATTGCCGTGGTGAGGCCGGTGCAATTGGTCTTCGCCGGCAAATGCTTGGTGTCGCAAGCGTTCCACGCGGCGAGCGTCGCCGAATGCACCGCGTTCGCGACCTCCATCCGTTCGAACGACCAGCGCGCGACCTCGAGGCCGTTGAGCAGTCCTACGGTCAACGCGGTCGAAGCCAGCGCGAATTCGATCCCCGCCAGGCCCGAGCGGTCAGAGAAGAGCCGCTTCATTTGAGAAGAAAGTTTTCGCATGGCTTAAGCGACCAATCGTCCTCTGTTTGCAATTTGGCTGTTGGGCATCGCAAGGCCCTGCTGAGCACATTCGCCGCGATTGAGGATGCTTCCAGTGCCGTTGATGGTGATATTGTCGACTACAAGCACGAAGCACGAGTAACCGTTGGTCGACTTCCCGACCGCGCCGCTGAACGTCACCGACGAATGCGGGAAGTAAGCCAATCCGGAGAGGTTCCAGGACGGACTGTTACCAGCTGCGCTGATGTCCACACCTGTCGTGAGGTTGGGATCGGTATAGACCGCAACACCGGACCAGGTTCCAGATGTTGGTGAGCTGAGATTCATCGTCCCGCCGCCCGTGGGCGTGTGCGTGTAGCTGCCGTTCGATCCGGTGAAGATGATGGTGGCCGCAGCTCCCGTCGCAGTTGTGATCGAATAGCCATTCGTGTCGAACTGGCCATTTTCAATGGTGATCACGTTGGATCCAGTGAGGACGACATTGCCCGTCAGCTGGACATCTCCGCAGTACATCTTGTTGCCAAGATTTATGCCTGCGGAAGCCGCTATCAGGTTGCTCGAGGGAAGCGGTGTTCCCTTCTTGCCCGGCTCCTGCGGATAGCTCGAGCAGGTATTCGCCGGGATGCTCGAGGCGAGCGCCGCATAAGGATCCGATACGGCTGACAGGTTCGAAGTCTGGGTGATGCCGCAACCGCTATTCGTCCCGTGAGCATCGCCGTAGTCCGCTTTCAAATTATGGCCGTTACAGTCCATGCTGGCATTGGACATGATGCTGCAGCCACTAAGGTCCGCCTTGGGCGCACCGTTTGTCTGGAATTCCACCGCGCTGGCAGAGGGCGCGGAGCCGGCGAGCGCGAGGATACAATAGTTTCGCGGGGTGGTCTGATAGCTTGCGACCGCCGTCGAGGTGATCAACTCCGCCTTGCCAGTACCGATCGTCGAATTGCCGGTGAAGCCGATGATCGACGAGAAGATCAGCGGCACCTTCTTCGTGATCGTGACGCTGTAGCAGGTGGTAGTGCCGTCCGGGCACGTGGCGGCATTGCTGCCCGTCACGCTGACGTTCGCCGAACCATCGGTGAATCCGTATTTGGCGGTCACCGCTCTCGCTTCGTCAAGATAGTTCGATGAATTGTTGGTCGCAGCCGCGACCACCGCTTCATCGGCCGCATTCTGAATTGCGCGCTTGGTCTGATACCAATTGGCGCCCTCGACACCGAGGCCGAGTTCGCCGACCACCAACGGCAGCGCGATCGCGAAGATCGTGAGGATATTGCCGCGCTTGTCCCGGCGCAGCCGGGAGGCATATGCGCTCGCCACGCGGGCAATGCGTGCAACTTTTTCTTTGTTGACGTTGATCAGCTGACTGAGGCCAGGCATGCAATCCTCGCGGTCGAAAATGACGTGCTTAGGGAGCGCTGTAGCCCGGATACGGTAAGCGAAGAGTTCAACGGCTTGGTTAACAAGTGTTGACCATTCATAGCGCCCGCGAGCTTCTTGTCTCGATGGTGTCTTATAATTATAATACACCACGAAGCCCTGCGGCGTTGACCGGAACTTCGGTGCGCCGCACAAAGGCGTGAGAAAGGATTTTGAGCCATGGCTACCGAACCGGCGCCAGAAACCCAAAGCGCAGCTGAAACCGCGACGAGGCCGAAGCTGAACCTCAATCCCCCGGAGGCGCTTCAGCCGGTCGAACCGGCCGAAGCGGCCGGTCTCGTTCCTTTAAAGACGGAGGAGACGAGCGAACTCGACAAGCGCGTCGACCAATTTGTCGACGAACTCGCAAAGCTCGATTCCAACAGTCCGGAGTTCGGCAAGAAGGTCGATCAGCTGACGGCCATGGGTCGAAAGGAGATCGCTGAGGCCGCAGGCGCGTCCAACCGGTTCCTCGATCGGCCGGTGAAGGCAATTGACAAGGATTCCGGCATCGGCGCCGATCTCACCGAGCTAAGGCGCACCGTCGAAGCGCTCGATCCGAAGGAAGGAACGAAGACCAAGAAACTCCTCGGGATCATCCCTTTCGGAAACAGGATCGACCGCTACTTCGACAAATATCGCAGTTCACAGACGCATATTCAGAAGATTCTCGGAAGCCTCGCCAACGGCAAGGACGAGCTTTTGATGGACAATGCCGCGATCGACACCGAGCGGGCGAATTTGTGGAAGACGATGCACAAGCTCGAGCAGATGGTCCACATCTCGAAGACGCTCGATCAAAAGCTCGAAGATAAGGCGAACGAGCTCGATGCGACGGACCCTGCAAAAGCCAAGGCGATCCGCGAGACCGCTCTTTTCTATACGCGCCAGCGGACGACCGACCTGCTCACTCAGATGGCGGTGACGGTTCAGGGCTATCTCGCGCTCGATCTGGTCAAGAAGAACAATGTCGAACTGGTAAAGGGGGTCGACCGAGCATCGACCACGACCGTCGCAGCGCTCCGGACCGCAGTCACTGTCGCCCAGGCCATGAGCAATCAGAAGCTGGTGCTCGAGCAGATCGGCGCGCTCAATACGACAACGGCGAGCATGATCGATTCCACCGGCGAGATGCTTCGCACCCAAAGCGGCGCAATCCATGAGCAGGCCGCGAGCTCGACCATCCCGCTCGAGACGCTCCAGCGCGCCTTCCAGAACATCTATGACACGATGGACCAGATCGACCAGTTCAAGCTTCAGGCCCTCGGCAACATGAAGCAGACGGTCGATACGCTCGGCAAGGAAGTTGAGAAGTCGAAAGGCTATATCGCGCGCGCCGAAGGCGTGAACCAGTCGAAGCTTGAGGGTGCGGCATCGCCGCTCACCCCAATCGAGGCAAAGTGAGCGAGGTCACCGACAAGGTTGAGCGGGCGATCGCGCGCTTCGATCGAGTCACCAATCAGCTCGATCGGCGTGATGGTCCGTCGCGCGCTGCGGCGACGCGCGAGCGTCAGCGCCTGAACGCCGGCGTGGGTCGAATCCTGGCCAAGGTTGGCGGCGCAATTGTGCTGATCTGGCTTGCTGCGGCGATTGTCGGATTTCTAAAACCGATCGGAATGCTGGGCTTCCTCCTCGCGGTGGTCGCGACCGTTGCTGTCGCGGGCGTGCTTCTGGCGCGGGGCGGCCGACAGGCTATCGCGGCCCCTGCCCCGTCGGCCGACCTCCCGAACGGCCCAATGGTAGACCGGTTCGACTCCTATCTTTATCGCGTTCGTCAAGGACTGCCCGCGCCGGCGCAGGGACAGATTGACGCTATGAGCGCTGTCCTCCCCTCCTTGAGAAAGACGCTCGAGCGCGTGGACACTCTCGACCCGTCGGCGCAGGACGCACGCCGGCTGATGTCCATCCATTTGCCGGGGCTCATCGAGCGCTATGCGAACGTGCCCGAGGCCTATCGCAGCGAGCAGGACAGCGAAGGCAAGACGGTCGATGAGCGTCTCGTCGAGAGCCTCGCAGCGGCGCGCGGCGCGCTCCTCGAGGTTTCGCAACAGCTTGCCCGGTCGGATCTTGCCGCATTCGAGACTCAGGGCCGATTCATCGAATCGCGCTACGGCGACCAGGGCATTGAGAGCGAAGACGCCTCGACCAGTTAGCGATTGCGCGCCGGGTTCGCGCCGCTCATGATACCCGCCAGCTAATCGCGGTCGGAGCTGACGGGGGATGCAGCTTGCCTTACCCAGGACCATGACGGCGCTGAAGGGCGGTTTCCGGCTGCCCTCGGTAATCCCGCCGTTCAACAAACGCGACCTATTGGGTCTTCTCCGCGCTGTGGTTTCTTGCGTTGATTCTCGCCATCGCGGGACCGATCGCGGGCTTCTATTTCCGCTCCACCGAGCCGGCCAACAATTCGCAGCTGCTGATCGGCAGCCGTGCAGGATTTGCAGTCGCTCCGCGCGATGCGACTTTGGTGCGCTTCACCGTCGGGCCGGCGAGCCGAGCCTCCGGCATTCGGCCCGGCGATCACATCGTGGCGATCTATGGCTTGCCTTTGCCTCCATCGATGCCGGTCAATGAGGCAACGCTCGCGGCGCACGCCGATGACCCCGCCTATATCGCGATGGGTAATCTCTTATTTGGCGGAGATAATACCGAAATCCCGCTGACGGTTCGATCGTCGGACGGCAAGGTCCGCGACGTCACGGTCACTACCGGCGAACAGCATATCGACGGCGGCGCGCGCGCGCTCGGCATTTCGCCCAAGCTGCTGAGTTTTATCGATCTCCTTCACGTCCTCGCTTATCCATTCCTTCTGTGGGCGGCGTGGCTGCTTCACCGCCGCAACTCAACCGACGTCGTAAGCTCGATCCTTTCGCTGGCCGTCCTTCTCAATATCGCGGCCGAGCAACCCTCATCGGTCTTCCTCGCCCAGATCGGCGTGCCGCGAGGCATCAATGTCGCGCTTTACGATCTCGGGAACGTCCTGCTGCTTGCCGGGATCTTGCTGTTCCCACACGGCAATCTGTCATTGCGTCGCCTCGGCACGATCCTTTGCCTTCCGGTCGCTCTTCTTCCTCCGCGGCACGATCTACGAAACCCTCTTCGTCCTGTTCATGATCACCGCCGTGCTGTCGCTCGTTCGATGGCTGCACAAAACAGAATTGGCGGACCAACGGCAACAAATCCGTTGGGCGCTTCTGGGAATAAGCGGTTATGCGGTTCTCCGCTGCATCTCGATCGTCTCCGATTATTTGAAATGGTCGACCTGGACGCTTCGGCCAGCAACTGCTCGTCGAAACTGCTGCAGGCATCAGCTTCGCGCTTGCTGGCCTCATCCTTCAGCTTGGCCTTTTGATCGCTCTTCTGCGCTATCGCCTTTACGACGCGGAGGTCGTGATCGGCCGGTCGGTGAACTTCGCCGTGATCACTCTTGGTGTCGCGGCCATCTTTGCGGCCGCTGGCGATGCCTTGAAGCAGATCGTCTACAATTATTCGGGAAACAGCAACAACGAGGGACCAATCATCTTCGCGGCAGCGCTCGCGACGATCATGGTCAATCCGATTCAGGATCGAGTCCAGCGCTGGTCGGAGAAAAGGTTCCAGAAGAACCTCTTTCTCCTGCGCAACGACCTCCCGCAGAGCGTCCGCGATATGCGCGAAACTGCGTCTCTTCGCGACATGATCGACGAAATCCTGGCGCAGGTCGATCGCGGCGTCCGAGCGCGTGCACGCGGCGATGGTCGTCAATGGCTGCGTAATGGGTGCTCACGGCCTCACCGACGACGAGGTCGAGGCACTGGCGCGCGTCCGTGTTCGCGAAGGATTATAAGAGCGACATCTGCGAATCTTCCGACCGGCTCTTCCCAATCCGGGTTCCACTTGTCCCAAGCTCCGATGAAGAGGAGCCGATTGGATATCTGCTGGTCGGGACCAGGCCGGACGGCTCAATTCCGAGTCGAGAAGAGCAGAAAGCCCTGGCCGAGGTCTCCGAGGATATCGCCCGAGCCATTCGAACGGTCATCAAGCGAGAAGCGCGCGAGGCCAAAGTCGGCGAGCTGATCGCCGACAACTCGCGCCGCATCGAGGCGCTTGAGGCGCTACTTGGCGGCTCCACCACGGGGAAGCGCTCTCGCGGGACCGCCTAATCGGCTCGAGAATTCTATCCTCGGTTCATTGACCCCATTCAAATCAAAGAATAATTCATTCGGCACATCGACACGGGGGTGTGAGTCATGATGCGTGCCTTGGTTTTGTCCGGGCTGCTGGCCTTTGCGCCGATCACTGTTTCGGGCGGTAGCCAGGCGTTCGCTCAGGACAATTCGGATAAATGCGCCGATACTGCCCAGAAGAAGGCCAAGCGCTCCATGTTCGGAAGCATGCTTGGAAGCATTGCAGGTGGCGTTCTTGGCCGCAGCGGCGTGGGCAGCGAAGTCTATTCTCTGGCTGATGCCGGCAGCCTCCTATCTCGGCGACCAGCTCCTGAAGATGCTCGATTGCAAAGAGCAGCAGCAGGCAGCGACCGCAACCGACAAGGCGATCCGCGGCGGCGTCGGGACCGAGGTCAGCTGGAAGAGCGAGGACCGACCAAACGTTTCCGGGCACCTCGAAGGTCACAGCACAGCAGGCGTCGGCGGATGGAGGGACGTGCCTCACCGTCACCGACGTCGTGATCGTCGACGGCGAAGAAACGACGGTCCCAAAGAAGATGTGCAGGGCGCCCGGCGCAAGCGCCTACGTGAAGGTGTGAGATGATCCAAGGACGGATCAAGACGACAGTTGCGGCCTCGTTGCTACTCCTCAACGTCGCTTCGACAACACCGACGGATCCGGACAACCCAACCTGCCCCAAGTTCATGAACTGGTCGACCTATCCAGAGATGAAGTTCTCGCTCGAGACCATCAACGGCGTTCGGGTTTTGAAGGCCGAAGGCCAGATCGATCAGGATGTCCCAACGAAGCTTCAGGACGCGCTGAAGGCCAACCAGCCCATTCAGGAAATCTGGATTCGATCGCCCGGCGGCGATGCGCGTGCAGGCAATGCAGCGGGCAAGATTATCCGCGACTCCATGGTACCGACCCGGATCCCCGATGGCTGGGCCTGCTTCTCGGCGTGCAATTTCATCTTCATGGGCGGCGTGATCCGCTACGTCGACCAAGGCGGGATCTTCGCGGTCCACATGTTCACTCACCTCGGCGACAAGGAAGCGGTTCGCTCCGAGCTCAAGAATACGGACAAAGCGATCGGAATGATCGGCGACGTCGAGCAGGATTTCGGCATTGCTCGCCAGCGAAGACAATGACTTCCTGATTCGCATGGGCGTTTCGCGAAAGCTGCTCACGGACGTCATGTATCAGCAAAAGGCAGTCGCGGATGGAGCCGACAAATCCACCCGCCGCTGCCTGACCAAAAATGAAGACACGAAATATAATGTCGCGAACGCGCAATGAAGGAGCTGGAATGATGGTTGCGAAGCCGATGCTGTGGGGCGCAGCGATTGCGATCGCCCTCTCTTCGACCGCGGCTCTAGCCAACGTCGTCGTCGTGAAATCGCTTGGTCCCTCGGCCAAGGCCTATCCGCCGGGCAAGACGCTTCCGGCCAACGCGAAAATCTCGCTCCAGGGCGGCGACGTGGTGACGGTTCTCGGTCCGAGTTCGGCAAAGACGCTTCGCGGGCCTGGGAACTTCGATGCCAGCCAGATGAGCCTCGCATCGGCCGCCGGCCAACGCGGGCGCTTTGGAGCGCTTCGTGCAGGAGAGGTCGCTCACAACCCCAGCATTTGGGATATCGACGTGAGCCAGAGCGGCAAGGTGTGCGTGACCAATGCCAGCAAGGTTCAGCTCTGGCGCCCGGACAGCGACGGCTCGGCGAGTGTTCAGATCCATTCGTCCGATGGTCAATCGCAAAAGCTCAGCTGGGCTCAGGGCAAAGCCATCACCGGCTGGCCAACCGCGCTTCCAATCAAGAACGGTCAGTATCAGATCGAGTGGTCCGACACCGGCGACAAGAGCAACGTCGAGGTTGTGAACGTTGGTTCCGTCCCCTCCGACCTCGTCGCAACGGCGCAGGTCCTGATCCAGAACGGCTGCCAGAATCAGCTCGACCTGCTTGTTTCCGGGGCCAGCAAGAGCTCGGCAAATTAATTAGCCAACGATCCCCTCGGTTCGAAGCCGAGTGGCTTCCGTCGGGGCGATGCCGAGGCTCGCGAGGATTTCATCGGTATGCTGCCCGAGCGCGGGCGGCGGAAGTTCACAATCCGCGCGCTCGCCGTCAAGCCGCACTGGCGAGCCCACCAGTGGAATGCCGGCGATGGTCCGAACCATTTTCCGGTGCTTCGCCTGCACGTCGTCTGAATGCCTGGCTGATGCGATTGATCGGGCCAGCCGGAATCCCCGCTGCTTCCAGTTGATCCAGCCACTCGGTCGCGGGCTTCTTCGCAATCGCATCGCTGATCAGCCGCACCATTTCGTCGCGGTTCGCCACGCGGGCGCCGTTCGAGGCGAAGCGCTCGTCATTGGTCCATTCGGAGTGACCGCAAATCTCGGCCAGCCGTGCGAATTGGCGATCGTTGCCAACCGCAATGATGATCGGCTGATCGGTGGCCGCGAACGGTTGGTAAGGCACGATATTGGGATGCGTGTTGCCCTGGCGCGGCGGGTCCTTCCCCGAGATCAGCGCATTCGAGGCCTGGTTGGCCATCACTGCGATCTGCGTGTCGAACAAGGCCATGTCGATGGTCGTTCCTGCACCCGTCTTTTCACGACCGAAGAGCGCCGCAAGGATCGACGTGCACGTATAGAGCCCAGTGAACAGGTCGGCGATTGCGACACCTGCGCGCATCGGGCCGCCGCCGGGCTCGCCGTCGGGAAGGCCGGTGACGCTCATCATCCCGCCCATTCCCTGGATGATGAAGTCATAGCCGGAGCGATCGGCATAAGGGCCGCTTTGGCCAAAGCCCGTGATCGAGGCATAGATCAGCCGCGGATTGCCGGCGCGCAACGTCTCTGCGTCGAGCCCGAACTTCTTGAGGCCGCCGACTTTGAAATTTTCGACGACGACGTCGGCTTGGTCCGCGAGCTTACGAACCAGCGCTGCGCCCTCTCGCTCGGCAAAATCAATTGCCGCTGATTTCTTTCCGCGATTGGCACTGAGGAAATAAGCGGCGACGCGGTCCTTGCCTTCCCCGTGCCAGGGCGGTCCCCAATGACGCGTGTCGTCACCATTGCCCGGGCGCTCAATCTTGATCACCTCGGCCCCGAGATCGGCGAGCAGCTGAGTGCACCAGGGACCTGCAAGCACGCGGCTAAGGTCGAGGACCTTGATCCCGGCGAGCGGCTTCAATGGCGCCGGCCCCAAAAGCGGCGATCGGCGAGTACGGCGTGCGCTGCATTGTGCCCCGGCGCACCGGTGACACCGCCGCCCGGATGGGCTCCCGAGCCACACAAATAGAGACCTTTCAACGGCATCCGGTAATCGGCCGAGCCAATCATCGGACGAGCGCTGAACAGCTGATCAAGCCCCATTTTGCCGTGGAAAATGTCGCCCCCGACCAGTCCGAAGCGGCGCTCAAGATCGAGCGGAGAATGGATCTGACGCCCGATCACGGACCTGGCGAAGCCGGGGGCGTGAGCGTCGACGGTGGCGATGATCTGGTCCGCGGCCTCATCGCGCTCCTTGTCCCAGCTCCGGCCCGGCCCGAGGTCGTAGCGAAAATGCTGGCAGAACAGCGAGGCGACATATTTGCCCTTCGGCGCGAGGCTCGGGTCGAGCGTCGAGGGGATCAGCATTTCGATGATTGGCTGCTTCGCCCAGCCGTTCACCGCCGCGTCGAGCCACGCACGATGCATATAATCGAGAGAGGGCGCCATGATGATCCCGGCGGTGAGCTGATTGCCCTTCTTCGGAAGCACCGTGAACCTCGGCAGCTCCGACAGAGCGACGTTCATTCGGAAGGTCGCGCTTTCGCACTTCCAGCCGTGCATTCGTGCGGCGACATCCGCCTCGACCGCTCCGTGCGGCACGAGGTTATCGAACAGCAATCGCGGGTTGACGCCCGCGACAACGGTTTTCGCACGGTAAGCTTTGCCGCCCGCAACCACACCCGACGCACGCCCATTCGCAATGATCAGTTCTTCGACGGGTGTGTTGAGTAGGATATCGACCCCTGCTTCGCGGCACGCCCGCGCCATCGCCTGAGTGATCGAGCCCATGCCGCCAATGGCGTGACCCCAGGCGCCCGGGACGCCTGCAGCCTCGCCGAACAGATGGTGAAGCAGAACATAGGCTGTTCCGGGCGACTGCGGAGACGCAAAATTGCCAACCACTCCATCGAAACCGAACAGCGCCTTGGTGAGATCGCCCTCGAAGTGCCGATCGAGGATTTCCGACTCGCTTCGAACGGCGAAGTCGTGGACGATCCGGGTTTCATCGAGCGACAGCCCGGCCAAGTCGCGGCCAAGACTTAGAAGCTTCGGGATCGCGCTGACCTTGCGCCCGACGTTGGGTGGGGCCCGCAAAAGCCACTTCTTGAGCAGCCGAACCACGGTTTCGAGCTCGGCAATGTAGCGATCATAAGCTTCGCCATCGGCCTTGTGATGTCGCGCAATTTCCTTGCGTGTCAGGCCGTTTCGACCGGCCAGCAGATAGTCGCCGTCGCCGGGCAGGAAATTGTCGATCTTCCTCAGAACCACCTTCAGCCCGTGCCGCTCGAGCTGCATGTCGCGGATGACCTTGGGTTGAAGCAGGCTGACGGTGTAGCTTGCGGCCGAATTGCGAAAGCCCGGCAGGAATTCGTCGGTCACGGCGGCTCCGCCGACCGTCCCCGCAGCCTCAAGCACGGCGATCTTCAGGCCCTTCCTTGCCAGATAATATGCGCAGGTCAGGCCGTTGTGGCCCGCGCCTATCACGACCGCATCAAGTTCCATCGATGTCCCACTGCTGATTGGGCTCTTCGCCTAAAGGGAGGCCCCGGCGCCGTCTAGAGGTGCGGCGCAGAGGTCGGAACGCGCTGCTCGACATCGCTCGTGTTCCGAAGGACGATGAAGGTCGCAAGCATTTCACCGCAAATCACCACATTGCCGCGACGAAGCGCTTCAACCCGCGCTCCTACGACCACCAGGGTACGGCCCGCCTTGTGGACGCTCGCCCTCGCCCGAAGGCGATCGCCAGCCGCCGGATTCATCAAATTGATCTTGAACTCGACCGTCAGGACCGACGAATCTGAAGGCATGGTCGAGTATGCGGCGTATCCGCAGGCGGTATCTGCAATCGATGTAACGACGCCGCCGTGGAAATAGCCGTGCTGCTGAGTGAGGTCCTCGCGATAAGGGACTTCGATCACCGCCCGACCATCTGCTGCTTCGATAAGCTCCGCTCCAAGCAGGATCATGAAGCCCTGGCGATCGAAACTCTCCTTGCAACGAGGATCGAGCGAGGGGTTGCTCACCGCATCAGTACCAGCTCTTCGGCCATGGTCGGGTGAAGTGCGATGGTCTCGTCGAAATCGCTCTTCTTCAACTTCGCCTTGACCGCGACAGCCGCCGCCTGGAGGATTTCCGGCGCATCGGGACCAATCATGTGGATTCCCACGATCACCTCGGTGCTCTCGTCCACGACGATCTTGTACAACGACCGCTCGTTGCGGCCGGCGAGGACGTTCTTCATCGGACGGAAATCGGAGGCGTAGGTCCTCACCGATCCCAGCTTGTTGCGAGCAGCACCTTCCGTAAGCCCGACACTCGCCAGTGGCGGGTGGCTGAAAACCGCCGACGGGATGCAGCGGTAATCCACGCGATGCGGCTTCTTGCCAAAGAAGCTGTCCGCGAAGGCCTGGGCTTCGCGGATTGCAACTGGCGTTAGCTGAACTCGGTCGGTGACGTCGCCAACCGCGAAGATCGACTGCACCGAGCTGCGATTGTCGTCATCGACCTTGACTCGGCCCCTCTCACCGAGCTCGACCCCAACCGCCTCGAGGCCAAGATCCTTGGTGTTCGGATCGCGGCCGGTCGCGAACAGCAGCTGGTCGGCCTCGATGTCGTCGCAGCCGGTCATTGCGATGTGCAACCTGCCGTCGTTCCGCCGCTCGACCCGGTCGATGAGCGCGTTGAACTTGAAGTCGATGCCTTTGCGAAGCGAGATTTGCAGCAACCGATCGACGAGTTGCTGGTCGTAATGCCGAAGGATCACGTCACTGCGATTGACCAGTGTGACTTGGGTTCCGAACTCGTGGAAGATTCCGGCGAACTCATTGGCGATATAGCCGCCCCCGACGATCACGATCCGCTTCGGCAGCTTTTCCAGGTGAAAGACCTCGTTCGAGCTGATTGCATGCTCGACCCCCTCGATCTTGGGCATGACAGGCCATGCGCCGGTCGCGATCAGAATCTTCTCGGCCGTCACCTCCCTGCCGCTCGCAAGCTTGACGCGATTGGCCCCCGTCAGCGTGGCGCGCTCGTGGAAAATCGTCACATCATGATTAGTCAACGTCTCGGCATAAGCGCTCTCGAGCCGCCCGACCTCGGCAAGAACATTGTCTCGGAGCACCGCCCAATCGAAGCGCTTCTTTGGAATGTCCCAGCCGAACATCGCCGCATCGTCCAGGTCTTCGGCGAAATGCGCGCCGTAGACGAGCAGCTTCTTGGGTACGCAGCCACGAATGACGCAGGTTCCACCGACCCTGTGCTCCTCGGCAATCGCAACCTTCGCGCCATAGGCTGCCGCCACTCGGGAAGCGCGTACGCCGCCCGATCCCGCACCGATCACAAAGAGATCGAAGTCGGCCATTAAACGCCTGCCTTTTGCATCAATGCGCGCGTTGAGGAATTGAGCGAAGCTTCGTCCCCGCCGTCTGCGAGCTGTCGCGCAATCTGTTTTCCAAGCTCGACCCCGAACTGATCGAACGGGTTGATCCCGAGCAGCACGGCATTGGCGAATGTACGGTGCTCGTAAAAGGCGATCAGCATTCCAAGCGCACGGGCGTCGAGCCGATTGAGAAGAATGGTCGTGCTTGGGCGATCACCGCGATAGCTGCGTTGCGGATCGTCGCTCTTGCTGCCGGCCATCAACGCTGCGGACTGGGCGAAGGCATTCAGAAGGAGCAGGCGATGGTGCCCCGGATCCTGGTCATCATCGGCCTCGCTGACCGCGACGAACTCGACCGGAACGAGGACCGTCCCCTGATGGAGGAGTTGAAACACTGCGTGCTGGGCGTCTGTGCCGGTCCCTCCCCAAGTGACCGGCGCGGTCGGATGCTCGACCTTTTTTCCGTCCTTCGTGACTGACTTTCCGTTCGATTCCATCTCGAGCTGCTGGAGATAGTGAGGAAGCAGCCTGAGCCGCTCGTCATAGGCGAACAGGCCGCGCGTCTGGCAGCCGAATTTCTCGACGTAGAGACGGTCCGCGAAGGCAGCGATCAGGGGCACATTCTCGCCTGGTTCGGCGAATCGGAAGTGCCTATCCATCTCCGCAGCGCCTTCAAGCAGGGCTTCGAAAGCGTCCCAGCCGAGCGCGAGCGCAGCGCTCAACCCCACCGAGCTCCACAGCGAATAACGTCCGCCGACCCCTTCCCCAATCTGAAGGATCCGGCTCTCGTCGATCCCCTGGCTGAGCGCGGCTTCAGGGCTTGCAGTGACCGCGATGAGGCGACCGTCCGGGTCGGTCACGCCCGCTGCTCGAAGCCACGCCCGAGCGGCCTCCATGTTGGTTAGAGTCTCAAGGGTCGTGAACGTCTTGGACGCTGCAACGATCAAGGTCGTTGCCGGATCGAGCGCCTGCACTGCATCGTCGAATGCCGCTCCGTCGATGTTTGAAAGGAAACGCACGGTCAGATTGGACGAGCGGCGGCCGAGCGCGTCGAGAAGTAGCGCCGGTCCAAGCACCGACCCGCCAATCCCGATATGGAGGATGCCGGTCAGCTCACCGAATGCGCCGGCTTCGGTCGCATCGACCAGAGCGCGCATGCGCCGGCGGCGCGCCGTCGCGAGGTCGACTTCCTCCGGCGCGCCGCTGCCGCGCTCAGCGACGTGGGTCGCTGCTCGGCCCTCGCTGGGATTGACGATTCCACCGCCGAACAGCGCATCGCGCGCCGCAGCGAAACCCATCTTCTCAGCTCTCTTAAGCGATCGCTCAATCACCGCCGCGTCCAGGTGAGTCTTGGACCAGTCGAAATGAATGCCCGCGAGATCGAAACTGAAACGGCTGAGGCGATCCGGCTCAGCTTGGAACAAATGCTCCAGCGTTTTCTGCTCTTTTTCGGCCATTGGGGGCACATAGTCGGACGACCGCCAAATGCCACCCCGGCTTGACCTTGGATCAGCGCTCGCCAAACAGGAGGAGGAATGCGCTTCCGCTCCTCCCGCACCAGCTCGGGCAAACCCGAAAGCAAAGAGAGCGCAGCGAGCCTTGCGCGCTTCTTTCTCGTGCTCGTGATCGTCGCCTGGACGATGCGGAGCTTCATCCTCCAGCCCTTCAGCATTCCCTCGGGATCAATGCTGCCGACACTCTACATTGGGGATTATCTGCTCGTCGCAAAATGGCCCTACGGCTTTTCTCGCTATAGCTTCCCGTTCGAATTCCCACCGATTTCTACCAGGGTTCTCGGGCATTTACCGGAACGAGGCGACGTCGTCGTTTTCCGCCTGCCGACCGAGGAATCGGACCTCATCAAACGCGTGATCGGTCTTCCCGGAGACACGGTCGAGATGCGCTCGGGCGAGCTGGTCTTGAACGGCGCCCCCGTTCCGCGCCGAAAGCTTAACCCCGTCCCAATTCCAATTACCGAAAACTCACCGTGCAGGACCGTCCCACCCGCAGTTCCAGCAACGGTCACGATGTCAGACCGTTCTTACTGTGTTTACAGCGCCTATCTGGAGAGCCTTCCTGGAGGACCTAGCTACACCACGCTCGATCAGCTGGGCCAGGGGCCGGCCGACGATTTCGGTCCAGTCCGGGTGCCGCCTGGCCATCTCTTCTTGATGGGGGACAATCGTGACGACAGCCTCGACAGCCGCTTCCCGGCGTCCGAGGGCGGAGTTGGCATGCTTGCGCAGGAAGATCTTGTCGGCCGTGCCTTGGTCACTTTCTGGTCGACCAACGGAAGCGCGGCCTTTTGGGAGCCATGGACCTGGTTCACGGCTTTGCGCGTACATCGCATCGGCAATCGCTACACAGGAGCGCCCGAGTGAAGGCGGACATCGCGAAGTTCGTTCGCGAAAAACTTGGATACGAGCCAAAGGACGTGCGCCTATTCGAGCTCGCTCTCACTCACTCGAGCGCCGGCAAGGACAATTACGAACGGCTGGAGTTCTTGGGGGACCGGGTTCTCGGCCACGCTATGGCGCGGGCACTTTATGACCGGCACCGTGGCGAGCCTGAAGGCTATCTCTCGCGCCGCTATAACGTGCTGGTCGCTCGAGAGACCTGCGCCGACGTCGGCCGCGAGCTCGGCCTTCCCTTCCCTCATGCGGCTCGGCAAGCAGGCGCGCGAGGATGGCGCGAACGAGAGCGACAATGTTGTCGGCGATGTGGTTGAGGCGCTGATCGGCGCGCTCCTGATCGACGGGGGTTATGATGCCGCAGAAAAGTTCGTTGCCAGCGCGTGGGAAGCGCACCTTGCCGAGCAGCACAAGGCACCCAAGCATCCCAAATCGGCGCTCCAGGAGCTATCCGCCGCTCGGGATTGCAAGCCCCCAGTTTACGAAGTGGTTGGGCGAACCGGTGCTCACCATCAGCCGAAGTTCACCATTCGCGTCTCAGTGGCCGGATTGGGCGAGGCGACCGCAGAAGGGACGAGCAAACAGGAAGCCGAGACCGACGCGGCCGAAGCACTGCTGAACAAGCTGCGATGATTGAAGGCGAAACCCGCGCAGGCTTCGTGGCAGTGATCGGTGCTCCGAACGCCGGCAAGTCGACCTTGGTCAATTCGCTCGTCGGCCAGAAAGTCGCGATCGTCAGTCCAAAGGCTCAGACGACACGTGCTCGGCTGATGGGCATTGCCCTCAGAGGAGCAAGCCAGATCCTGCTTGTCGATACTCCGGGCATCTTCGAGCCCCGCCGGCGGCTCGACCGGGCGATGGTCGCTGCCGCATGGACAGGAGCCCAGGACTGCGACCTCATCCTGTTCGTGATCGACGCGGCCAGCGGATTGAACAGCGAGGTCGAGCGGATCGCGCGGCCGCTTGCGAAGCGCAAGCAAGCTTTGTTTATCTCACTCAACAAGATCGACCTCGTCAAGAAGGCAGCGCTGCTCGGCCTGTCCGCCGCTATCACGGATCGGCTCAACCCCGAGAAGGTCTTCATGGTGAGCGCGGCCAATGGCGACGGCGTTACCGATCTCAAGCATGCGCTTGCGGAGGCAATGCCCGAGGGTCCGTGGCTCTATCCGGAGGACGATGTCTCCGATGCTACCGATCGCATGATCGCCGCCGAGCTGACTCGCGAGCAGATCGTCAACCAGCTTCACCAGGAGCTGCCTTATGCGACCGCCATTGAGACCGAGGCGTGGGAAGATCGACCCGACGGCCAGACCGTTATCAACCAGCAGATCATCGTCGAGCGCGACAGCCAGAAAGCGATCGTCATCGGCAAAGGCGGGCGGCGATTGAAGGCCATCGGCGCGGCAGCGCGCGCTGAGATCTCACAGCATCTTGGTCGCCCGGTGCACCTGTTCCTTCATGTGAAGGTCGAGCCGAAGTGGGGTGAGGACCGATCCTTATACCGCGAAATCGGCCTTGAGTGGGCGGATTAGGCCAGCATTTCCTCAACCCACGCCGGGACAAGGTCGCCGGCACGGCCGATCCGACTTTCGTTGAATGAGTAACTCCCGAGGCTCGGCTCCAGATTGATCTCGAGAGCGCGCGCGCCGCAATAACGTGCAGTCTGCACGAACCCCGCAGCCGGATAGACTGCGCCAGACGTGCCAATCGACACGAACAGGTCGCAGCATCGCAACGCTTCCTCGATGAGGTCCATTTGATATGGCATCTCACCGAACCACACGATGTCTGGACGGACCTTTCCAGTGGCGTGGCACGAAGGGCATTGTGATCCTTTTCCCATTGCCCCCGACCAGGGAAAACGCTCATTGCAGTCGAGACACCATCCCTTCGCCAACTCGCCGTGCATGTGAACCAGTCGCTTTGAGCCGGCGCGCTCATGCAGGTCGTCGACATTTTGGGTGACGATCAGCAGCTTGCTCGGCCATTCGGAGTTGAGCCGGGCCAGCGCCCGATGCGCCGCATTCGGCCCGACCGTCCCGAGCTTCTCGCGCCGCGCGTCATAGAAAGCGTGAACCAGCGTCGGATCGCGCGCGAATGCTTCGGGTGTGCACACATCTTCGACCCGGTGCCCTTCCCATAGACCATCGGGTCCACGGAATGTGGCGAGCCCACTTTCCGCAGAAACACCGGCGCCGGTCAGAACGACGATATTGCGAATATCCATCGCCTCAGCATAAAGCAGCGGCGCGATGGGCGAAGGCAAAATCCGCATCGGCATCGGCGGCTGGACGTACCCGCCGTGGCGCGGCGTTTTCTATCCCAGCAAGCTGCCGCAATCGAAAGAGCTGGAATATGCCTCGCAAGCGCTGACCGCGATCGAGATCAATGCGACATTTTACGGCCGCCAGAAGCCGAAAAGCTGGGAAACCTGGGCAATGGTTGCGCCCGAAGGCTTCCAGTTCGCGGTCAAGGGCTCGCGCTTCTGCGTCATGAAAACGAAGCTCGCCGAGACGGGCGAAGGGCTCAACGGCTTTTTCAGCCAGGGATTTGCCGCACTTGGACCCAAGCTTGGACCGATGCTTTGGCAATTTGCGCCTCGTCGCAGGTTCGATCGCGACGATATCGCGGCTTTCATCGATCTCTTGCCTGAGAAGCTCGACGGGATCACGCTTCGCCACGCGATCGAGCCTCGTCACGACAGCTTCAAGGACGAGAAGTTCTTCGAGCTTTGTCGTGCCCGCAACATCGCGGTCGTGCTCGAGGATTTGCACGAATATCCATGCATCGAAGCCGACACCGCGGATTTCGCTTACGCCCGGCTCCAACGGATGAGCGAGGATATCGAAACGGGCTATGAAGCGGCGGCGCTCGACGGCTTCGCCGAACGCGCCCGGAGGTGGACCAAGGACGGGCGCGACGGCTACATATTCATGATCAACGGCGCGAAGGTCCGGGCTCCAGCCGCTGCGAAAGCACTTCAGCAACTTGTCGGAAGTTAATTTGCGTTAACTTCGCCTTTGTGCTTCAGGCGCTGCCGGAGCGACGCCGCTGTTTTTCGGCGTCCCGCCTATTTCGGCGACGCCGTTCCTCTTGAGAGCAGGAGCATGGGCTTCCTGCCATGGGGGAGCTTTCATTATGCGAAAACTAGTGCTCGCCGCTGTTGCAGCGGGAATGATGACGTGGGCCATTCCGGCTGCCGCTCAGGAACTGCCGCTTAAGTCGGGAGACTTCTGGGATGTCGGAGCCATCACCATCGACGATGGCCATGTCGGCGATTATTCCGATTTCCTTGCGGGCCAATATCGCAAGAACATGGAGTTTCAAAAAACCAAGGGTTGGATCAAGGGCTATTACATCCTGTCGAACGTGAACAAGCGCGCGGGCGAGCCCGACCTCTATCTCGTCACGATCTTCGATCATGTGACGACGCCCGCCGAAGACCTTGCTCGAGAAAAGGACATGAACGCCTTCCTTCAGCAGTCAACGCGTCAGGGGATCGCTGCGAGCGGTCAGCGTGCGACCTATCGGCATCTTGGATCCGACATGCTTCTCCAGCAGATGGACTGGTCGAAATAATCGATACGGAGCGCCGCCGTTGCGCGGCGCTCCGCCTTCCGCCATCACCGGCCAATGCGCACCGCTGACCAGCCGATCCGCATCAGCCTGTTCGCTCCAAACGGGCGCATGGGACAAGCAATCGCGGCGGCGGCAGCTGAAGATCCCGGCTTCGCGGTCGATGAGGACCACGGCGATGTGCTGATCGACTTTTCGGCGCCCGCGGGGCTTCGTGAAAGCCTCGATCGCGCGGTTTCTGCAGGAATTCCGATCCTCGTCGGGACGACCGGCCTTGATGCCAAAAGTGACGAGCTGATCGCTAAAGCAGCGAAAAGAATCGCTGTTCTGAGGGCGCCAAACACTTCGATCGGAGTGGCCCTCCTTGCCGATCTCGTCGAACGCGCGGCGCGCGCCCTCGGACCCGACTGGGACATCGAGATTGCTGAACTGCATCACCGCAGGAAAGCCGACGCCCCGTCCGGAACCGCTCTCCTCCTCGGCAATGCTGCGGCTCGGGGTCGCGGCACCGAGCTCCATGCCGAGCGCGGACGCGATGGCACCGGCTTGAAGCGCGAGAGGAGCGATCGGGTTCGCCGCGCTTCGCGGCGGAAGCGTCGCTGGCGAACATGAGGTGATGTTCCTCGGCCCCGAAGAGCGTCTGACTTTGTCGCACAAGGCCGAGAACCGGATGATCTTTGCGCGCGGCGCTCTCGCCGGCGCTCGCTTTCTCGTCGGCAAGGCTGCGGGCCTCTACTCGATGCGCGACGTCGTCGACGCGCTGTGAGCGCGCCCGACACTAACTCGCAACGGCCTCGCCCGAAGGCTCGGCGTGTTCGATGCGACCATGCTGGTCATGGGCGGAATCATCGGCTCGGGAATCTTCGTTACGCCCGCGGAGGTCGCGCGCCATGTCGCGGCCCCGCTCCTGATCGTGGGCGTTTGGGTGCTCGGCGGACTGGTCGCGCTCGCCGCCTCCTTCATCTACGCCGAGCTCGCGGGACGGCGTCCGGAGGTCGGCGGGCAATATGCCTATCTGCGCGATGCCTATGGACCAATGCCGGCCTTCCTTTACGGCTGGGCGCTGCTGCTCGTGATCCAGTCGGGAGGAATGGCCGCAGTTGCCATCACCTTCGCTCGGGTACTTCGGCGATCTCGTCCACGTGCCATTGTCCGATAATGCGGTTGCGCTCGGTGTGCTTGCCCTTCTGACCCTAATCAACTGCCTGGGCGTCCGCTCCGGAAGCAATGTCCAGAGCGGGCTGATGGTGCTGAAGATTGTCGCGATCTCGGTGCTCGTTTGCGCAGGATGGTTGCTCGCCCCGGCAATCGGACCTCGAGTTCAGGCTATGGCACCGGGCTCGACATCGACGCTCGCAGCGATCGGAGCGGCGATGACTCCAGTCATGTTCTCTTATGGTGGCTGGCAAACATCGAGCTTCGTCGCCGGTGAAATGCGCGATCCGAGACGCGATTTGGCGCGCGGCCTGCTGCTTGGTGTTGCCGGGGTCGTAGTGCTCTACACCACGGTCGCCTTGGTCTGCGTCCATGCGCTCGGGCCAGCGGGCCTGGGAGATTCCAAGACCCCCGCGACCGACGTCATGCGGCTCGCGCTCGGAAGCAAAGGCGCGACCTTCATCGCGATCGGGATCTGCATCTCAACGCTCGGCTTCTTAAGCCAGGGGATGCTCACTGCCCCCCGCGTCTATTTTGCGATGGCAGAGGACGGCCTGTTTTTCCGCAGCGTCGCCGAAGTTAACGCAAGAACACGCGTGCCGGTCGTGGCGATCATCCTCCAGGGCGTTGCGGCCGCCGTCATCGCGGTCTCGGGCACGTTCGGGCAGATCCTCAGCTACGTCGTTTCCGTCGACTTCATCTTTTTCGGGCTAACCGGCTTCGCGCTTTTCGTCTTTCGCCGCCGCGATCCGGACCAGGATGTTCCGTTCAGGGTTTGGGGCCACCCCTTCACCACCGCCTTCTTCGTGATCGCATGCTGGACTGTCGTCGTCGCCACAGTCCTGAACAATCCGGTGAACGCGATCATCGGTTACGCCATCCTCGCCGCGGGCATTCCTGCATGCCTCTACTGGCAGCGCTCAAAGGCGCGTTCATGAGGACCATGCAGTCCCCTTACATGCATTGGGCGAAGTTCAAGCCGCCAGCTCGTTACAGCCTGACCGGAAGCGAGGTCCCGCACTTCCGAATGGACAGGCTGCCGATCTCGATCGGCGACCTCGATCTCGATGGGGCGAGCCATCCGCGTTACCCGCCACTGCGACAAGCGATCGCGCGCCGCTACGGCGTAGCTAATGAGCAGGTTGTCGCCGCCGACGGCACGTCGATGGCCAACTTTCTAGCGATGGCGACCCTGGTCTCGAGCGGCGACGAGGTCCTCGTCGAGCGCCCGACCTACGAACCGATTCTCGGCGCGGCGAGCTTCCTGGGGGCAAAGATCAAACGGTTCGAGCGCAATCCGGCGGATGCATTTCGCCTCGATCCGACAAGGATCCGCGATGCCATGTCACAACAAACTCGCTTGATCATCATTACCAACCTGCACAATCCGAGCAGCGCTCTTGCAAGCGAGGATGACCTCCAGGCCGTCGGCGAGCTAGCGGCCCGAATTGGCGCTCACGTCCTGGTCGACGAGGTCTATCTCGACTGTGCGGTCCCAGCACGCCGAAGTGCCGTCCACCTCAGCCCCACGTTCGTCGCCACGAACAGTCTGACGAAAGTCTATGGACTGAGTGGCCTTCGCTGCGGCTGGATCCTTGCCGAGCCCGAGCTCGCCGAGCGGATGTGGCGCCTCAACGACCTTCTGGGGGTCAATCAGGCGCACCCGGCCGAGCGCCTCGCCTGCATCGCGTTCGAGCACATCAACGCGGTAATCGGCGAGAATTTCGCGATGCTCGCTCGCAATCGCGGCCTTTGGAATGCATTCGTCAGCGCGCGCGACGACCTCGATTCCATGCCTTCGGAAGGCGGGATCACGGCTTTCCCGCGCTGGTTCGGAGGCGAGACCGAGCGGCTCGATGCCCTGCTCCGCGAGCGCTACGAGACCGCGGTTGTTCCGGGCCGCTGGTTCGAGATGCCCGAGTATTTCCGAGTCGGCTTCGGCATGCCCACCTCAGAGCTCGAAGAAGGTTCGAGACGTCTGGGCTCAGCGCTGGACGACCTTAAATGAAGCGTGAGCAGGTCTTCGAATTCTTCCGCCGTCTCGCGGAGTCCAACCCTTCGCCGACGACCGAGCTCGAATATAGCAACCCCTACACCTTGCTCGTGGCCGTGGTGCTTTCGGCCCAGGCGACCGATACCAGCGTCAACATAGCGTGCCGACCTCTCTTCGCGCGCATCAGCACTCCAAGGCAGATGGTCGATCTTGGCGAAGATGCGTTTCGCGGGGCGATCAGGACTATTGGGCTATTCAATACCAAGGCGAAGAACGTCATCGCGCTAAGCCAGGCTCTGATCGACCGTTTTGGAAGCGAGGTTCCAAGGACCCGCGAGGATTTGGAATCGCTGCCCGGCGTTGGCCGAAAGACCGCCAATGTGGTTCTCAACACAGCGTTTGGCGAAGAGACTTTCGCGGTCGACACGCACGTCTTCCGAGTCTGCAACCGAACTGGCCTAGCTCCCGGCAAGACGGTCGATGAAGTCGAAGCCAAACTTGAGAAGATCGTCCCTCAACCGTTCCGGCGCGACGCCCACCATTGGCTCATCCTTCACGGCCGTTACACCTGCAAGGCGCGGCTCCCGGAATGCTGGCGCTGCCCGGTGAGCGACCTCTGTCGCTACAAGCCCAAGACGCTGCCGCCCGAAGAGCGGGCTAGACCCAGCGCCGCTCGAAGCGGGAACCCAGCGTCGTCAAAAGCTCATATTGCGAAAGGCCGGACTGCTTCGAGGCCGAAGGCAAGTCGTAGTCCATCTCGACCCAGTCGCCTTCCTTGAGCTTCGGAGCGGCGTCGACGCCCACTGCGATAAGGTCCATCGAAACTCGGCCCAGCACCGGCAGCGCATATTCGCCGGCGAATGCCGACCCATGCGATGAGAAACCGCGAAGATAGCCATCGGCGTAGCCGATGTTGAGGATCGCGGCTTGTGTGTCCTCATATGCATGGAAAGTGGCGCCGTAGCCGCACGTCTCGCCCTCGGGAATCTTACGCCGCTGGACGATCTGCGCTTCGATCCGGGCGGCCTGACGAATATTGCCCTTCGCTTGCGCGCGCTGAACTCCGCCGTAGAGCGAGAGACCCGGGCGAACGAGGTCGAAGCTGTAATTGCGACCGAGGCAGATTCCGGCGCTATTGGCGATCGCGTATCGCTCGGCCGGAATCGCGGAGGCGACCGCACGGAAACGCTCCAGCTGCATGGAGTTCATCGCGCTGTCCTCGTCGGCGCAGGCGAGATGGCTGTGCAGAGTGTCGATCGCAAGTCCATCGAGCGCCCCGATCTCGGTGGGGCGAAGGCCAAGTCGGTTTATGCCCGTGTCGATCATGACGTCGCAGGCGCTGCCAGGCGCGATCTCCTTCCATCGAGCGACCTGTTCGGCGGTGTTGAGGCAGGGCCGAGCGCCGAGCCGGTGCATCGCTTCAACATCGTCCGGGCCGACTCCGTGCAGGACCACGAGGCTGGCTGTTTCCGGCAAATTTGTCGAGTTGCTCGGCTTCGGCCCAGCTCGAAACGAAGAAATCACGACAGCCCGCTTCGAGTAGCGCTTCGACCGTTTCGCGCGCTCCCAGACCATAGCCATCCGCCTTGACCGCCGCGCCAGCGGCAACGCCGGCATGATCCTGCAACCAGCGCCAGTTCGCCTGGATTGCCGAGCGGTCGATGGTCAGGCGCAGCGGACGATGCATCAGCGGCGCCGTAACCGCGCTAGTCGCGTGCGTCGAGCCGCGCCGCCGCCTGCTCCCAATCATGCCCGTCGAACTTCTCCACCGCGAGCTCAACCGGATCGTCGAGGCAGCGCGCGTTGATGCTCCATGCCTCCGGATGAGAACGCGGCTGGTAGAAGCTCTTGATCCCGCAGCGCTGGCAAAAGAGGTGCTCGGCGACACCCGTGCCGAAGCGGTAGCTTGTTAGCGCTTCGCGGCCCGTGATCAGCTGAAATTCCTGATGCGGCACCATCACATGAAGGTAACCGGTCATCCGGCAAATCGAGCAATTGCAGTCGAGCGCGGGCACGGGCTGCTCTGGCAACTCGGCCTCGAACCTCACCGTCCCGCAATGACAGCCACCACGAGCCTTCATTCGTCAGCTCCCGGGCACCCTGGCGATTTTCAGGGTCAGGCGATCATTGCCCCGAGCGACATCCAGCGATGCGGATTTGTCAGTCCCATCGAGCGCCCTGCCCAACTCGGACGCGCTTGCTACCGGCGAACCGTTCACGCCGACAACGATATCTCCCGCCTGGAGCCCGGCACGAGCGGCCGGCGTCTTTGGCTGAACGAGCGAAACCGCAGTCCCGGTTGAGCGGGATTCGCTCAATCGGCCCGCCAGTGCGGTGTCGAAATCCTCCGCTCGGAACCCGAAATGAATGGTCGGCGAGAGACTTCCGCGCACCAGTTCGTCTGCGATATCTGCGACGATGTCGCCTGGGATTACGGTGTTCGGCAATCCTGTTCCGGCGACCACACCGATCACCTCTCCGTTCCCGAGATGAAGGGATCGCCCGAGGCCAGGTCCGCACCCATCGGCTGGAGCCGGATATAGGCGGAGGTGGCGCCGCCGTCGGTAAGGAAGTCACTGGCGATCATCGCGGCTTGCGCGCTGCAGCCGGCTGCCGCCGGATTGTCGATCGCAAACCCGAAATCACCAACGCGGGGGAAGGTCTGGTCTGCAAGGCGAATGGGGCGGAGCCCGGTCGTATCTGCTTTGATGATGCTGAGCCCTGATACCGGATCGGATCTCGCCTCAGTGACTGCAATCGCCGGACCGGCGCCATAGTGCACTTCCATCTTGCCCTTCGGAAGTGCCGAAGTCGCCACCACGACCCAGCCGTCCGGCGAAATTGCAAATCCGGATGCAACCGAACCAGTTGCGCCCGCAGGAGCAATGGCGCCGATCGACGGGCACAGCGTCGTGATCGTGTCGGCAAGGCTCGGAAGGCCCGGCAGGTTGCGAACGATCTGGAGAATGGGACGACGCGATTGCTCCGATTGCTGCTGCTGAGGTTGCGCAAGCGGCGCGAAATTTCGCGCTAGATAGCCTCCAAAAATCGCAACAAAAACCGCTCCGGCAGCAATGAGTAGGAATTTGCGCGATCGCTCACTCACCGAAGATCTCGCGTTGCGACTTCTCCATCTCGTCCGTGTACCTCCGGTGGACGAATTTCTCCGACAGGGTTCCAATCACCTCGCCAATGTCGTCGACGACAGCAAGGAAATCGGCACCATGGATATCGAAGGTCCTCATTGCGTGACGCACATCTTCCGAAGGGCTGAGCACGATGTCCTTCATTATCGCCAGCGTGCCGATTTCCAAATCCTTGTCGAGACTTGCCTCGAAGGCGCGCGAGGTGTCGACGATCCCGAAATATTTGGCCGCCCTGTCGATCAGCACCACGTTCGCCGTCGAGCCGAGTGGAAATCGGCGGCGGAATTCGGCGATGGTGATTTCTGAAGTCGCGGTCTCGGTCGCGCGCTGCATCATCCTGCCGACCGTCAGCGCTCCGAATCCAGCCGACGTCGCGGGCGCTTCGGATACTCTGGCCGCGGGTGTGCATGCGCCACGTCGAGAAGGAGAAGCCGAACGTCTCGCGAACGACTGTGCTGGCGCAAAGGCCAGCCGTGACCGCGACGCCCGTCAAGGTGAAATCGTGCGTGGTTTCCAGAACCAGCAGCGACATCGTCATCGGGCCGCCGACGATGGCGACAGCCATGGCCGCCATTCCGATCAGCGCCGCATCGGACGGATCTATGGGCGGCACGCCGCTGATCCGCGCCAGAGCGCCGGCGAACAACTGGCCCGCGAGCGAGCCGATGAACAAGGAAGCGAAGAACAGGCCGCCGCGAAAGCCGAAACCCAGCGAGATCGAGGATGCCGCGACCTTGAGGACGAAGATAAGAAGAAGGAAGCGCAAGCCGACCTCGGCGCCGAGATCGATGTGAAGCGCTCCGTGCCCCGCCGAGAGCACCTGCGGGGTGATCAGCGCAAGCGGAATTAAGAGTAGGCCACCGACGGCAGGACGTAACACCTCGATCAAAGCCGAGCCGCGAATTCGCTCCTCGAGAAAGGTCACGATCCGCATGATCGTCACTGCAATCGCGGCGCAGATGACCCCCAGCGCGGCATAGATCAGATAATCGTCGGTCGTGATCGCCTTCGCGCCGGGAAGGGCGATGATATAGGCTTCAAGGCCCAGCAGACGCGCGGTCAGAACCGCGGACAGAGCCGCCGCGGCGACCGGGGCAATCGCTGCTGGTGTATAGGCGCCGATAACGATCTCGAACGCGTAGAAAGCGCCGGTGAGAGGCGCACTGAAGGCTGCGCCGATGGCCGCTCCTGCCCCTGCTCCAAGGAGGATCCGCATGTCGGCTCGCCTAAGGCGCAGCCACTGCCCAACGATCGAGGCAAAACCCCCGCCAGCCTGAGCGTAGGCGGCCTCGAGCCCGACCGAAGCTCCAACCCCGTTGGACAATCAAGGTCTGGACGCACACCAGTACCGTGTCGCGCCACGGGATGGCGCCGCCGTGGAGGGCATTCGCCTCAACGACGTCGACCGGCGTGCGCCAGCGCCGAACCGCCTCGCGGCTTCCAAAACCGAGAATCAAGCCGCCGATGGGTAGCGCCAGAAGCGACACCCAGAGAAACCGACTGAGCAGCGCTGAGGCTCGAACCGCCAAGACCATAGATCAGCGACTGAAGTCCGTGAGCGAGCTTGTTCAGTACATAGGTGAGAAGTCCCGCGGCGATCCCGAGCGCAACCGCCATCGCGACGAGCGCGGCCTCGCTCGCTCGGAACAGCCGCCGGACGAGCGCAGATTCCTCTTGGAACAGTGACGGTCTCCTGGACTCGCGAGAGAGCGCCGCCGCGCCACCCTCACTCCACCGTCACGCTCTTCGCAAGGTTGCGCGGCTGGTCGACGTCCGTGCCCTTGAGAACGGCCACATGATAGGCGAGCAGCTGCACCGGAACGGCATAGACCAGTGGCGCGATCAGCGGGTGGACCTGAGGCATCTCGATCGTCGCGATACAGCCTTCGCCGGCTTCGGTAATGCCCTTGGCATCGCTGATCAGAACGATCTTCCCGCCCCGAGCGCGCACCTCCTGCATGTTGCTGACGGTCTTCTCGAAAAGCGGGCCTGACGGAGCGAGGACGATCACCGGAACATTGTCGTCGATGAGTGCGATCGGGCCATGCTTCATCTCGCCGGCGGCATAGCCTTCGGCGTGGATGTAGCTGATTTCCTTGAGCTTCAGCGCGCCCTCGAGCGCCATCGGATATTCGGGGCCTCGTCCGAGATAGAGGACGTCGCGCGCCGGTGCGACGAGATGCGCCATCGCCGCGATATTGTCGTCGTGATCGAGCGCTGCATTAAGCGCCGCCGGCGCCTCCTGGAGGTGGGCGACGATCGCTTTCTCTTCCTCGCGGCTGAGCCGCCCCTTGGCCCGCGCGAGATTGGCGGCGAGGCTGGCGAGCACCGCCAAGCTGGCAAGTGAATGCCTTGGTCGAAGCGACTCCGATTTCGGGCCCGGCATGCGTCGGAAGCAGAAGGTCGGCTTCGCGCGCCATCGAGCTCGTCGGCACGTTGACGACGACAGCGATCCGCTGCTGCTCGGACCGGGCGTGGCGAAGCGCCGCGAGCGTATCCGCGGTCTCACCCGACTGGCTGACGAATAACGCGAGCCCGCCGCGGCTCGAGAACCGGCTGCCGGTAGCGGAACTCGCTCGCGACATCGATGTCGACCGGCACTGCGCGCGAATTGCTCGATCCAATATTTCGCGACCAGCCCGGCGTAATAGCTGGTCCCGCACGCGACGATGGTGACGCGGTTCACTGTCGCGAGGTCGAGATCGCCCGTCGGCAGCGCCACCTCGCCCTCGAACGGGCGCACATAGCTTTGAAGAGTTTGGGCAACGACGATCGGCTGCTCGAAAATCTCCTTCTGCATGTAGTGGCCGTAATTGCCCTTCTCGACCGGCGCCGACGAAGCTCCGGACTCGACGATCTCCCGTTTCGCGGGCCGATTGTCGCGATCGAAGATCTCTATCCGGTCGCGATGGACGACCGCCCAGTCGCCCTCGTCGAGATAGGCGATACGCTGCGTCCACGGAGCGACCGCGAGGGCGTCCGAGCCGAGGTAATTCTCGCCATCGCCATAGCCGACGGTCAGCGGAGCGCCTCTGCGCGCAGCCGATGATCAGTTCGGGATGGTCGCGGAATAAAAAGGCGATGGCGAAGGCGCCAGTAAGGCGCGGCAGGACCGCTGAGACGGCGTCCTGAGGTGAAGCGCCCCGCTCCAGCTCGCGCGCAACGAGGTGGCCGACGACCTCGGTATCGGTTTCGCTCTCGAACTTGCGCCCCTCTGCGATCAGCTCGTCGCGGAGCGGCTTGAAATTCTCGATGATCCCATTGTGAACGAGCGCCACGGCGCCGACGATATGCGGGTGGGCGTTCCCGACCGTCGGCGCGCCGTGGGTCGCCCAACGGGTGTGTGCGATGCCAGTAACGCCATGGAGCGGATGCTTGGTCAGCTCGCGCTCGAGATTGTCGAGCTTCCCCTCGGCTCTGCGGCGGTCCAACCGGCCATCATCGATCGTGCAGATGCCTGCGGAATCATAGCCGCGATATTCGAGCCGCTTGAGCCCATCGAACAGCCGCTGCGCAACATCGCTGGTGCCGACGATACCGACGATTCCGCACATTACGCCAGCATGACTCCTTTGAAGCGCAGAAGCGCATCGTTAAAAGAACCCCATAGCAATTCGCCAGGGGGCTGCCATGTCGCGCACATTCTTTCTAGCCGCAAGCGCGGCTTCGCTGCTGCTTCTCGGCTGCAAGCAGGCGGTTGGCGATCATGCCCATTCGAGCGCCCCGCCGGCTTCCTACTACGACAACAGCGGCCACTCGGATGCATGGAGCGGCGGCGCTCGCAAGATCGCGATTTCGACCCCAAAAGGCCCTCACCAGATATGGATCAAGCGGATCGGCAACAACCCGCACCTGAAGCTCCTGCTCCTGACTGGCGGGCCGGGCCTCTCGCACGCCTATCTCGACGTGATGGACAGCTATCTCCCGGCGCAAGGCATTGAATATTATCATTACGACCAGCTCGAGACCGGTGAGAGCGATCGCCCCAACGACCCCGACCTCTGGACCCTCCCGCGCTACGTCGACGAGGTCGATCAGGTCCGCAAGGCGATCGGCGGCGACGAGCAATTTCTGCCTGCTCGGCCACAGCTGGGGCGGATTGCTGGCGATGGAATATGCGCTCGCCCACCAGGATCAGATGAAGTGCCTGATCATCTCGAACATGATGGCCTCGATCCCCGCCTACAACGCCTACGCAAAGAAGGTGCTCGAGCCCAAGATGAACCAGGAAGCGCTCAAGCAGATCCTCGCCATGGAAAAGTCCGGAAAGACCGAGCAGCCGCAATATATGCAGTTGCTGGTTGCGAACTGGTACGAGCAGCACTTCCTTCGTCGTCCTTCTGCCGACTGGCCGGAGCCGCTTCTAAGGTCCGAGGAGAATATGAACCGCCGCTTCTACGTGACCATGCAGGGCCCGAGCGAAATGGGCGCGAGCGGCCGCCTCGTGAACTGGGACCGCTTCAATGACCTCAAACGCATCGAGGTGCCAACGCTGGTGATCTCGGGCAAATATGACACGATGGATCCCGCCTACCTGGCCGCGATGGCGAAGCAGCTGCCGCACGGCGAGCTTGCGCCGACCAACGGCGGGCACATGGACATGTACGACGACCAGCCCACCTATTTTGCCAAGCTCATCGCCTTCCTGAGCAGGTTCAAATAGCGCCGCCATTCGAAAATGTTGTCCGAACGCATTGGAGGACGAAGAGCTAAATCGAATCCGCCGCTCGGCTATTCGGCAGCTTTTCGAGTCATTCGCTCGCGGAAGCGCTTGGCCCAGCCGGCGATGCCTTTTTGCTCGCTTCGCTCGAAGGCCAGACTGTCCGCATCGACGTCTCGAGTGATCACCGAGCCAGCACCGACGATCGCGCCGGCACCAATCACCACCGGGGCGACCAGAGCCGTGTTGGAGCCGATGAAAGCGCCCTCTCCAATCTCGGTCCGGTGCTTGCCGAAGCCATCGAAATTGCAGGTGATCGTTCCCGCGCCGATATTGGCTTTCGACCCGACCGAGGCGCGGAACGATCACCTGCAATTTCAATGGCTTCGGCAAATATCGAACCGAGATCGGGGAGGGCGCTCATCGGCTCCAACACAGCTCTCGTCGCGCCCGTGGCAATCGGTGCCGGCGCGATCGTCGGTGCGGGCCGGTGATCACGCGGCACGTCGATGCGGACGGTTCGCGCTCGAGCGGAGCGAGCAAAAAGGCATCGCCGGCTGGGCCAGGCGCTTCCGCAGCGAATGACTCGAAAAGCCTGCGAGTTCGGGTTCGACCTTGTCTCGATGCGTCCGGCAACGGGTGCGGGACGGCGCTGCTATCCTTGAACTCGTTCAGGAAAGCGATGAGGGCTTGGCGAAATAGGTCGGCTGGTCGTCGTAAACATGTCCATATGCCCGCCCATTGGTTGCCGCGAGCTCGCCCGTTCGGCAGCTGTTTAGCCATCGCCCGGCCATGTAGGCGGATCCATCGTGTCATATTTTCCCGAGATCACCAGCGTCGGCAACGATGCGCTTGAGGTCATTGAAGCGGTCCGAGTTCCCAGGGCGCCAGCTCGCCCTTTTTCGCTCGGCCCTTGCATGGTCTCATAAAGCGGCGGTTCATATCTCCGCGATCGTAGCAGCGGCTCCGGCCATTTGATGCGGGACGGCGAAGGAGGGTGCGCCTCGACCAAATTGTCAGCAACCAGCAATTGCATATATTGCGGCTGCTCGGTCTTGCCGACGCCTCCATCGCGAGGATCTGCCTGAGCGCCTGCCTGGTTCCATTCTGGGCCGGACCTTCTTTGCGTAGGCGTTGTAGGCGGGGATCGAGGCCATCATGTTCGAGATGACCAGCGCACTTCATCTTGACTCCTGGTCGGCGCGAGTTGCTTATTCCATCGCCAGCAATCCGGCCCAGCTGTGACCAGCAGGCAGAAATTGCTCTTATCGCCGCCGATTGCCTTGCGGACCTGATCGACCTCGTCGACTGGCGTCGCGCGGGAAAAATGTCCAAAGGTTGGGATCGTTGGGGCGATCGCTCTCACCGGTCTCGAGCTGGTCGTAATGATAATATTCAATGCCTTGCGCCGGAAATAGCTGTCCATCACGTCGAGATAGGAATGCGAGAGGCCGGGGCCGCCGGTCAGGAGCAGGCAGTTCAGGCGCGGATCGTTGCCGATCCGCTTGATCCAAATCTGATGGACGCTTTGGGGGTCGAATCGTGATTTTGCGGCGCCCCCGCTCCAGCGTCCGAGTGACCGCGATTGTCGTAGTAGGAAGCCGCGGGACGTTCGAACGAGCGTGATCGCCACTTGCCTGCCTACAGCCCAGAGCAGCAGCGAAGCCACGGCTTGCGGCTAGAAATAATGTGCGCGACATGGCAGCCCCCTAGCGGATTGCTATGGGTTCTATAACGATGCGCTGCTGCGCTTCAAAGGTGTCGCTGGCGTAGATGCGCGGAGTTCGTCGCGTATCTGCATCGCACCAGTGATGTTGCGCAGCGGCTTCTCGATGGGCTCAGCGGCTGGATATCGCCGGCTATGATTCCGCAGGCATATGCACGATCGACGATGGCCGGTTGGAGCGCCGCCGGGCGGAGGGAAGCTCGACGATCTCGCGCTCGGCTGGCCAAGCATCCGCTCCATGGCGTTACTGGCATCGCTCATACCCGCTGGGCGACCCACGGCGCGCCCACGGTCGGAAACGCCCACCCGCACATCATCGGCGCGGTGGCGCTCGTCCACAATGGGATCATCGAGAATTTCAAGCCGCTGCGCGACGAGCTGATTGCAGAAGGACGCAAGTTCGAAAGCGAAACCGATACCGAGGTCGTCGGCCACCTCGTCGCGCGCGAGCTGGAGCGGGGCGCTTCACCACAGGACGCGGTCTCGGCCGTCCTGCCGCGGCTTACCGGCGCCTTCGCGATCGCCTTTTTATTCCGCGACCATCCCGAACTGATCATCGGGCTCGCAGGGCGCTCCGCTGACCGTCGGCTATGGCGATGGCGAGAATTATCTCGGCTCGGACGCGCTAGCAGTCGCGCCATGGACGCAGCGCATCGCCTATCTCGACGAGGGCGACTGGGCGATCGTTCATCGTGACCGGATCGAGATCTTCGATCGCGACAACCGACCCGTGCAACGGGAGGTCGTTCAATCGGGAGCCTCTTCGGCGCCGGTCGATAAGGGCAATTACGGCCACTACATGCTAAAGGAGATCTTCGAGCAGCCGACCGTCGATGCTCGAAACTGCCTGCGGCCGCGCATGTGCGCCTGAGAGCCGAGGTCGTCGTCGGCGGATCGGCGATCTGCCCGCGATCTTGGCCGGGCGAAACGATTCATCCTCACCGGCCAGGGGACAAGCTATGGCACGCGGCGCTGGTCGGCAAATTATCTGATCGAAGCACCTCGCGAGAGTCCCGTTACCGAAGCGACGTACGCGAGCGAGTTCCGCTACCGCAACCGCTGGTCGGAGCACACGGTCGTCGTCGCGATCAGCCAGACCGGCGAAACCGCGGACACGCTCGCGGCCTACGCCACGCCCGGAACAAGGCGCAGCTGGCACTGCGGCGTGGTCAACGTCGTCGGCAGCACCGATCGCCCGCGAAACCGACGCCGGCATCTACATCCACGCCGGCCCCGAGATCGGCGTCGCCACGACGAAGGCGTTCACCTGCCAGTGCGTCACGCTCACGATGCTCGCCGCCGTACCTGGGCGGCGGAGGAAGTTCATGGGCGCCAGTCAGTCCCGCAGGAACTGATCGAGAGTCCTGTGCGCATCCCGACCAGACGCCGGCGGTCGCTCAGCGCAGTGCTTGACCAGGACGACGAGATCGCCGCCGATGCATCTCATCGCGCCCGCGAGAACTGGCTGTTCCTCGGCCGCGGATATCAATACCCCGTTGGCGCTCGAGGGGGCCTCAAGCTCAAGGAAATCAGCTACATCCACGCCGAGGGCTAGCCCGCCGCCGAGATGAAGCACGGCCCGATCGCGCTCATCAACGACGGTGTGCCGGTGGTCGTCATCGCCCGCAACGGGGCCGCTGTTTGAGAAGACCGTCAGCAACATGCAGGAGGTTCGCGCTCGGGGCGGGAAGATCGTTCTGATCAGTGATTTCAAGGGCATCGCCGAAGCTGGCGAGAGGCTGTGATCGCGACGGATCGACGATGCCCCAGGTCCACCCATTGATCGCGCCACTCGTATATGCTGTTGCGGTGCAGCTGCTCGCCTATCACGTGGCCGTGCTCAAAAGGGACGGACGTCGACCAGCCGCGCAACCTTGCGAAGAGCGTGACGGTGGAGTGAAGGTGGCGGGCGGCGCTCTCCGCGAGTCCAGGAGACCGTCACTGTTCCAAGAGGGATTGCGCTCGTCCGGCGGCTGTTCCGATCGAGCGAGGCGGCGCTTGTCGCGATGGCGGTGGCGCTCGGGATCACCGCGGGGCTTCTCACCTACGTGCTGAACAAGGTCGCGCACGGGCTTCAATCGTTGATCTATGGCCTCGGCGGCTCGAGCCTCAGCGCCGCTCAATCGGTTTCCTGGCAGTCGCTTCTGGCGCTTCCCATCGGCGGCTTGATACTCGGTTTCGGAAGCCGCGAGGCGGTTCGGCGCTGGCGCACGCCGGTCGACGTCGTTGAAGCCAATGCCCTTCACGGCGGCGCCATCCCCTGGCGCGACACGGTGCTGGTGTGCGTTCAGACCCTGTTGTCCAACGGCGTTGGAGCTTCGGTTGGGCTCGAGGCCGCCTATGCGCAGGCTGGCGGCGGCTTTGCATCGATCGTCGGGCAGTGGCTGCGCCTCAGGCGAGCCGACATGCGATACTCCTTGATCCGGGGCGGGCGCGGCCATAGGGGCGGCCTTCAGCGCGCCGCTAACGGGCGCTTTCTACGCGTTCGAGATCGTTATCGGCGCCTATACGCCGGCAGCGATTGCCCCAGTCGCGGCGGCGGCGCTTTCAGCGGTTCTGACCGCGCGCCTGCTCGGCCTCGAAGCCTATATCATCGCCCTCCCCGGCGCGAAGGCGATCACGACTGACGATTATCTTATCTATGCAGCTCTGGGGGTCGTCTGCGCCGCGATTGCAGTGACGATCATGCGGATCGTGACCTTCCTCGAGGAGCGAATTCGTGGCTCGGCCCTGATCGAAGTATTACGTCCTGCGGTCGGCGGCCTGCTTCTCATTCCACTTGCACTCATCACTCCGCAGGTTCTCTCGGCCGGGCACGGAGCGCTTCACATCGATCTCGGCGCCGAGGTCGGCTTGCGCTTCCTTCTTCTTATTTTCGTCCTCAAGGTCGCCGCATCCTCAATTTCGCTGGGTTTCGGTTTTCGCGGCGGCCTGTTCTTCGCTTCATTGTTCATCGGCTCGCTCGCCGGTCAGCTATCTGCCGGAGCGCTGGCGCGGATCAGCGGCGCGCCGCCCATCGATCCATCGGATGCGGCGCTCATTGGAATGGCAGCAATGGCTGTGGCGATCGTCGGCGGCCCGATGACGATGTCGCTATTGGTTCTCGAAACCACTCACGATTTCACCTTGACGGGGGTTGCGGTCACGGCTTGCCTCTGTGCCAGCACGGTCGTCCGCGAGACTTTCGGCTTCTCCTTCTCGACGTGGCGCATGCACACCCGCGGTCAGAATATCCGAAGCGCCCGCGATGTCGGCTGCGATTCGCAACCTCACGGTCGGCAAGATGATGCAGCGAGCGGTCGAGACTGCGACCGCTGAAATCACCATCGCGGAGTTCCGCCGCCGATTTCCGCTCGGTTCGACGGCGAACGACGTACTCGCCGACAGGACGGCCAAATATTTCGGCATTGTCGACACTTCGCGTGCCTTCGAGGCGAGCCTCGACAAGGATTTGGAAATCGGCACGCTGGCGATAATGAAGGATGTCGTGCTGAGCCCTTCCGAAGACGTGCGTCACGCCATGAGGACGTTCGATATCCACGGTGCCGATTTCCTTGCTGTCGTCGACGACGGCGGTGAGGTGATCGGAACCCTGTCGGAGAAGTTCGTCCACCGGAGTACACGGACGAAATGGAGAAGGCGCAGCGCGAGATGTTCGGTGAGTGAGCGATCACGGCGACCCATTTCTCATTGCCGTCGGAGCGGTTTTTGTTGCGATCTTCGGGGGCTATCTAGCGCGAAACTTCGCTCCGCTTGCGCAACCACAGCAGCTGCAATCCGAGCAATCGCGCCGTCCCATTCTCCAGATCGTTCGAAACCAGCCGGGGCTGCCGAGCCTTGCCGACACGATCTCGACGTTGTGCCCGTCGATCGGCGCAATCGCTCCGGCGGGCGCGACCGGCTCAGTCGCATCCGGATTTGCAATCTCCGGTGACGGCTGGGTCGTGGTCGGACCTCGGCGCTTCCAAAAGGCAAGCTGGAAGTACATTTTCAGCGCCGGCCCGGCGATTGCAGTCACGGAGGAAAGATCCGATCCGGTATCGGGGCTCGGCATCATCAAGACGGACACGACTGGACTGCGCCCCATACGCCTTGCAGACCAGGCATTCCCACGCGTTGGTGATTTCGGATTTGCGATCGACAATCCAGCGGCAGCCGGCTGCAGCGCTCAAGCCGCGATGATCGCAAGCGACTTCCTGACCGACGGAGGTGCTCCCACCGCTTACATCCGGCTCCAGCCGATGGGTGCCGACCTCTCGTCGGGCGACCCCTTCATTTCGGGAACCGGAGAGGTGATTGGTGTGGTCGCCGGAACGGTATTGCCGGACACCGTGATTTCCGGCGACATCGTCGCCGATATCGCTGACGAATTGGTGCGCGGCAGTCTTTCGCCGACGACTCACTTCGGGTTTCGAGCGGAGGATTTCGACACGGCTCTGGCGGGCCGCCTGGAGCGAAATCCCGCTCAACCGGAACCGCGGTCTCGCTGGTGCAGCCAAAGACTCCAGCCGCTCGTGCCGGGCTCCAGGCGGGAGACATCGTTGTCGGCGTGAACGGTTCGCCCGTGGCGAGCGCGTCCGAGTTGGGAAGGGCGCTCGACGGGACCGACAAATCTGCATCGCTCGATGTCGCACGGGGCGATGATCGCCTGACCCTGAAGATCGCCAGGTTGCCCGGGAGCTGAGGATGAAGGTTCGTGGTGGCTGCCATTGCGGAGCGGTGAAGTTCGAGGCGGAGGTGCCGGGGCCGCCCGTGCCTGCGCTCGACTGCAATTGCTCGATTTGCCGGATGACCGGATACCTTCACGTGATGGTGCCGCACCCGCAATTCGAGCTCATCACGGGCCGCGGTGAGCTTTCAAGCTACCGCTTCGGAACGGGCGCTGCCGAGCATCTCTTTTGCCGCCATTGTGGGACCAAGAGCTTTTACCAGCCGCGCTCGCACGCGGAGGCGTGGAGCGTAAGACAACGCACGCTGCCTCGAGGAACCGGTCGAGCTTGAAGTCGAGGAGTTCGACGGGCGTGATTGGGAGCAGGCCGCGACCCGGCTCGACGCACGGCATTAGCGCCGTTACGGCGCCGCTGATGCATCGTCCGCTGCGCCTGACTATCGACCGTTCAGCAATTCAGGCGAACTGGCGTTGGTTGAGGATCATGCCGGCGTGGCCGCCGGCGCCGCGGTGAAGGCGGACGGATATGGCTTGGGAGCGCGGGAAACTGTCGAAGCTTTATTCGAGGCAGGCTGTCGTGAATTTTTCGTCTCCAGCTGGGCTGAAGCCGAGCAGCTCGCAAATTTGCCGGAAGCAGCCAGCCTCGTGGTCCTTCATGGAGTCGGCCCGGACGATGTCCAATCGATCAATCGGCTGAGCGCTCGGCCCTGCCTCAACAGCGCGCAGCAAGTCGCTCGGTGGAAGGAGATTGCGCCTGGCCGGCCCTGCGACGTCATGATCGACACCGGGATCAACCGCCTCGGTCTGCACCCGACGCAGATCGGCGAGCTCGATGGGCTCGCAATCGACACGCTCCACAGCCATCTCGCCTGCGCCGACGAGGACAGCGCCCTCAACAGCATGCAGCTGGAACGATTCCGCGCAGTTGCCTGTACGGTTCCGGCTGACCGATACTCGATGGCCAACAGCGCCGGAATCTGCCTCGGCCACAATTACAGCTTCGACCTCGTTCGGCCGGGTCTCTCGCTCTATGGCGGAGTCCAACGCGAGGAGGCCAAGGGCAACATCCGTCAGGCCGCCCGAGTTGAAGCTCAGATCGTCCAGCGGCGAAACAATTCCCGAGGGCGAGACGTGCGGCTACGGCGCCACCTTCCACGCGCATGAGGACACTCAAGCCGCGATCCTCAACATTGGTTATGCCGATGGCTACCTTCGCGGATTCTCATCGCATGGGTCGGCATTTGCCGGTGAATATGCTCTGCCGGTGCTGGGCCGAGTTTCGATGGACCTGATCGCGGTCGGCGTCGACGCCGCACCCCAGCTCAAGGAAGGCGACTGGGTCGAGATTGACTACGACTTGCCTTCGGCCTCGATGCAGTCCGGCCTTTCGCAATACGAGCTTTTGACGACGCTCGGTTCCCGCTTCGAGCGGCGTTGGGTCTAGCCCGCTGCTCGGGGGGCGCTGTCTTCGGCGCGTAGCGGCAGAGGTCGCTCACCGAGCATCGCCAGCATTCTGGCAGCCGCGCCTTGCAGGTGTATCGCCCGTGCAGAATAAGCCAGTGGTGAGCGTCACGCCGGAACGGTTGCGGCACGATTTTTTCGAGCTTGGCTTCGACATCATCGACCGTCTTTCCGGGAGCAAGGCCGCTCCGGTTGCAGACCCGGAAGACATGCGTGTCGACCGCGAAGGTCTCCTCACCGAACGCTGTGTTGAGAACCACGTTGGCGGTCTTCCGGCCGACGCCGGGCAGGGATTCCAGATCTTGGCGGGTCCTTGGAACCTCGCTCCCGAAGCGGTCGATCAACGCCCGGCTTAAAGCGATGACGTTCCTCGCCTTGGTATTGAAAAGTCCGATGGTCTTGATTGCGTCTCGAAGCGCATCCTCGCCAAGATCGACCATTTCCCTGGGCGTGCTGATGCGCGCGAACAAAGGCCGGCAGGCGATGTTGACGCTGGCATCGGTCGCCTGCGCCGAAAGCACTACAGCAACAAGCAGAGTGTAGGGGCTTCCATATTCGAGCTCAGTCGTCGGCGATGGGTTTGCCTCCGCGAGCCGGCGAAAGAACTCGAAGACCTCATCGCGCTTCACTTAAGGTCGTCCAGCCCACAGCCGAGACGTTCCAAGCCATCCTCGAACTGCGCCGTGGGCAGGCCGAAGCCAACGCGGAAATGCTCGGGCATCTCGAACCAGCGGCCAGGAACGATTGCCGTTTCGTAGCGCTCGCGGAGCAAGGCATCGAGCCGCTCGGTCTCGCCTCCGCTCCAGCACGGGAAGGTCGTGATTCCAAATTCGGCAGGCATGGAAGTCGAGGTCGCTGCGAGCGCTCGCAAATGCATTCCAAAGCTCGCGATTGCGCGCGAGCATCGCGCAATTATCGCCCGTTATTGCTTCGATATGCTCGAGCGCGATGCAGGCGAGACGCTCGGCCGGGTGGGCCTGGTTGACCCCGAACAAATCGTTGAGCCGCCACATGCGTTCGGCGAGCTCGGGCTCGGCAAGGATCCAGCCACAGCGAAGGCCGCTCAGTCCGTAGACTTTCGTCAGGCTGTTGGTGGTGACGAATTCGGGACCGAGGTGGACAGCGCTTCGCCGCGCTGGGACCGCCGAATCCGAGATAGACCTCGTCGACCAGAATGTGGGCGCGAGATTGGGCCGCCAGCTCGCCGACGGCCCGGAGGTCATCTTCACTTGCAAGCGCACTGCTCGGATTGTGCAGGTTGGTGATGATGATCAGGCGAGTGTCTTTCGACATGGCATCGCGGACCCTCGCAGGATCGAGCCCGAACGCATCCGCCGGATTGCGCTCGAACCGTTTGATGCGGGCTCCAAGGAAGCTCGCTGCTGCGAGGATGAGTTCGTATGTCGGATGCTCGACGAGAACCTCGTCGCCGGCCGAGATCAGGGCCGCCATCGCCAGGAAGTTGGCCATAGACGTGCCGTCGGCGGCGACAACCTGCTCTGGACCTACGTCGTAGCGGCGCGCGATCGCCTCTCTCAATGGCCGGTACCGCGGGTGGCTCGCACCATCGAGCTCGAGGTCATCGATTGAGATCGGTAGCCGGTCCATGCGGAAGTGCGGGACCTCGCTCCCGGTGAGGCTGTAGCGCGCTGGCGGCTTGAACTTCGCCCAATGCATATAACCGGACCCCGTGGCCCTCATGAGCGAGACTTTGAGCGCTGCCAGTAAAGGCATGCAGGAATGCCCGCGGCGAGGATCGCATAGCCGATGATCGCGTTCACCGGATTGTTCGCGACCGTGGCGATCACGACAGTCCAGCATGCGATCACGAAGAAGGCAGTCGTAAAGGGGTGGCCCCAGACCTTGAACGGGACATCCTGGTCGGGATCGCGACGGCGGAAGACGAAAAGCGCCAAGCCGGTTAGCCCGAAAAAGATGAAGTCGACGGAAACGACGTAGCTGAGGATCTGCCCGAAGGTGCCCGAGGCGGCGATGACGGCCGCGGCCACGCCCTGGAGGAGGATCGCCACAACCGGCACTCGAGTTCTTGAGCTAACCTTCGCGACGCTTCTGAAAAAGAGGTCGTCCTCGGCCATCGCAAAATAGACCCGAGGCGCGGTCAGCATCCCCTGGCTGAGGAAACCGAGCGTCGAGATGGTGATCCCGATCGCGATGAAGGTCGCGCCTTTGCTTCCGAGCGCGAGCCGCATCACGTCGGTCGCGGGGGTCTTGGAATATGCCAGGCCCGCCGCCCCGAGCGAATGGACACAGACGAAGGCGACCGCCGTGTAGAGGATCACTACTCCTGCAACGCCGAGCAGTAAGCCGCGCGCCAGATCGCGCCTTGGATCGCGCATCTCACCCGAAACGAAGCTCGATGTTTGCCATCCGCCATAGGAGAACATGACCGGAGTCATCGCGGCGCCAATCGCCGCGAGCGTCGATGCCGAGCCGGGCGCCATCGCCTGGGGACGGGGCCCGATTGCCGGGACCAGCAACCAGCCTGCGAAAACAAGCACCGAGATCGCGAGGATCTTCAGCACCATGAGCCCGCTCTGGAGGTTGCTTCCGGAGCGGACTGCGAGGCAATTGACCAGGGTCAGAAGGGCAAGGACGCCGAGCGCCACCGCATTGTCGGAGAGCGGCACCTGGACGAGATCGCCAAGGTACCGGGCGAAGGTAATGGCAACGGCAGCCATTCCGCCCGACTGGATCACGAGCAGGAGGGCCCAGCCGTAGAGGAAGGCCGGCATCGGTCCGTAGGCGTCGCGAAGATAGGCATATTGCCCGCCGACCTCCGGGCGCCGCCCAGCGAGCTCGGCGTAGATGAAAGAGGCGGCGAGAGCGACCGAGGCCGCCCGAGCACCCACACGCCCACGATCAGGAGCGGGGTGGTGACGTGGCGCGCGACTTCTGCGGGAGTGACGAAGATTCCCGAACCGATGATCCCGCCCATGACCAGCATGGTCGCGTCGAACACGCCGAGCCTCCGGGCGAGGCCGTGCGAGCCAGTGTCCGGCGCGCTCACAGCGCGTCGATGACGTCACGCATCGAGTAAAGGCCCGCAGCCTTGCCGACGAGAAAGCGGGCGCCGGCGAGCGCGCCTCGAGCGAAGATGCTGCGGTCCTCTGCCCTGTGCGATAGAATCAGGCGCTCTTCGGGGCCGAGGAACATCACCTCGTGGTCGCCGGCGACACTTCCGCCGCGAAGCGCGGCGAATCCAATCGCGCCTCGCTCGCGGATCAAGCCGGTACCGTCGCGTACCGCGCTCGGAGCGAAGCTCGGTGCCGCGACCGCGCGCCGCACAATTGCCGAGAAGAAGAGCTGTCCCGGACGGCGCGTCGGCCTTCTTGCGATGATGCACTTCAGCGATCTCGATGTCCCAATCGGGTCCAAGGACGCGCGCCGCGCGCTCGACGAGATCGGCAAGGAGCGCCACTCCGAGCGCGGTGTTTGGAGCGCTGAGCACCGCGATCCCCTTCGCTGCTTCCGCGATCAATCGCTCAGCACCGGAATCGAGGCCGGTTGTTGCCAACGAGAACCGGAATTCCTGCAGAAATCGCTCGATCGAGGCTTTGTTGAAGAGCCGCGGGCGCGGAAAAATCTATGAGCACATCGCCATGATCCTCATCGAGCGCGAACCCGGGATCTTCAGCGACAGCCGCCGCGATTGCCTGTCCCATGCGCCCGTTTGGAGCGAACAGGCTGATGCGGATCGGCTGGTCGGCGGTGCGCATTCGCCGGTGATGGCGGAAGGCGGAGCGCCGCGCAACGGCGGCGCTCCGTATCGATTATTTCGCCCAGTCCATCTGCTGGAGAAGCATGTCGGATCCGATGTGCCGATAGGTCGCACGCTGGCCGCTCGCAGCGATCCCCTGGCGCGTTGACTGCTGAAGGAAGGCGTTCGTGTCCTTCTCCCGCGCAATGTCTTCGGCCGGAGTCGTCACATGATCGAAGATCGTGACGAGATAGAGGTCGGGCTCGCCCGCGCGCTTGTTTACGTTCGACAGGATGTAATAGCCCTTGATCCAACCCTTCGACTTTTGGAACTCCATGTTCTTGCGATATTGGCCCGCAAGGAAATCGGCGTAATCGCTGACATGGCCATCGTCGATGGTGATGGCTCCGACATCCCAGAAGTCGCCCGACTTGAGCGGCAGTTCCTGAGCCGCAGCCGGAACGGCCCAAGTCATCATTCCCGCTGCAACAGCGGCAAGCACCAGTTTTCGCATTGTGAATGCTCCCCCATGGCAGGAGCCACCATGCTCCTGCTCTCAAGAGGAACGGCGCCGCCGTGACGGCGGGACGCCGGCATTCAGCGGCGTCGTTCCGGCAGCGCCTGAAGCACAACGGAGAAATTAACGCAAATTAACTTCCGACAAGTCGCTGAAGCGCCTTCGCAGCGCGCGTGGCGCGCGGATCTTCGCGCCGTTGATCATGAATATATAAGCGTCGCGCCCGTCCTTTACCCAATTTCGAGCGCGCTCCGCGAAACCTTCGAGCTCTGCCGCTTCATAGCCGGTCTCAATGTCTTCGTTCATCCGCTGCAGCCGGGCGTAGCCGAAATCGGCGGTATCGGCTTCGATGCAGGGATATTCGTCAGAATCCGCAAGGACGACCGCGATGTTGCGAGCACGGCAAAGGTCGAAGAACTTCTCGTCGTTGAAACTGTCGTGACGGGGCTCGATCGCGTGGCGAAGATGAGCCCGTCGAGCTCCTCAGGCAGCAGGTCGATGAACGCTGCAATGTCGTCGCGATCGAACTTGCGACGCGATGCAAATTGCCAGAGAATCGGCCCGAGCTTCGGTCCAAGAGCAGCCAATCCCTGGCCGAAGAAGCCGCCGAGCCCTTCGCCCGTCTCGGCGAGTTTCGTTTTCATGACGCAGAAGCGCGAGCCCTTGACCGCGAACTGGAACTCGTCAGCCCCGGCCTTTGCCCACATTTCCCAGTCTTTCGCCTTCTGGCGGCCATAGAAGGTCGCGTTGATCTCGATCGCTCTTAGCGCCTCGGATGCATAATCCAGCTCTTTCGATTGCGGCAGCCTGTCGGGGTAGAAGACGCCGCGCCACGGCGCATAGGTCCAGCCGCCTATGCCGATCCGGATTTTGCCTTCGCCCATCGCGCTGCTGCTTTATGCTGAGGCGATGGATGTTCGCAATATCGTCATTCTGACCGGTGCCGGTGTTTCTTCGGAAGGCGGGCTGGCGACCTTCCGTGGACCAGATGACCTATCAGACGGCACCGGGTCGAGGGCCGCATGGCTGCTTTCCTCAACGGAACTCTCGCGGCGCCTGAGGGGCTTTTTTACGGGCGAACAGGCGGTGATAGCGTCCTCCTCGCTTCGCCTTCGGCCCTTCCTCGGTGAGTATGACCGACTTTGCCTTGCTTACCGGATCGAGAATGAGGTCCTTGGAATGAAGCCGATTTATCGCATCCCAGTCGAACGACTTCCAAGCGCGCGATGTCCGCGGGGGGCCCTCATCGTGATTTGAGCGTCAGAAAACAACAACGCCAACACCGCTTCGTCGATTAGATCATTGTCAATCTCAAGGTCTTCCATAGCGCTAAACCAGCTGATTCCGTTATAGTGGCAATCCCATTCTGGTGGGGTCCCGGCGTTTTTGGGGCAGGCGCCAGTTCCTTCTCGCTCTCAGGCACATGCTCGAAGCGAACTTGGAAAATGGAGCGCCTTCAGCACGGCTATCAAAGCGGACAGAGTGGGATTTCCATCTGCAGCCGAACGACTTTGTGAGTGTTTGCCGCTTGATGCCGGTCAGCCGCTCCAAGTGAAGCATGCCGCCCTTAGCTCGAGCAACGACAGCCGATTGCTCGAGCGATGAAACTCGGATCATTGCTGTCGGCCGCTTCGTCGAGAAATGCGCGCTGCGAGGATCCGTCCTGAAGATGGTTTTCGGCGGCGTCGGAAGAGGGCGAATTCCGATTGTCATGTTACCTGCCCTCCTTGGGTTAAAATTGTTACTTCCTTTTCGGTTGCTTTTCGTCTTCTTAGCCTTCTTGGCCCCGTCCAATTCCTGCACCATCTCCTGAGCCTTCTTGATGTCGGCCTGCTCCGTTGACTTGTCGCCGCCGCACAGGAGCAACTGCAGCTATCAGCCCGGTGCGCGTCAGATAGACACAATACCCAGGACCAACATCGACGCAGTTCGCTGACCTTTCCGCCGACGCCTTTCAGCGTCGCCGAAATTGCCCAGTTCAACCCGAACGATCCGCGCAGCTATCGCGGCACGCGCCTTGGGATCCGCCAATTCGACCAACCCACTTAGAGAACTGTTTGGTTCCGTCCGACGGTAAACGTGTGTCGCTTATATGCGTCATCGGGAGGGAGATGTCAACTAAAAGCGTCACGCTGCAAGGATCAGTCCGCGCAGGCGGGGGCCGGGTGCGCGGCAGTGTCATCGGAAGCCGAAGTGGCGGCGCCGACAATGTCCGCTGTCCCACCCCGTAGCGAACGTTACACGGAGGCTCGTAAATCAGGTCCAATCAAGGATATTCGCAATATCGTCATTCTGACCGGTGCCGGTGTTTCTGCGGAAAGCGGGCTGGCGACCTTCCGTGGACCAGATGGCCTATGGGAAGGGCACCGGGTTGAAGATGTGTGCACGCCCGAAGCGTTCGCGCGCGATCCGAGGCTGGTTCACGCTTTCTATGACGCGCGGCGCGAGAAGCTCGGAACTGTCGAGCCGAATGCGGCGCACCGGGCGCTGGCACGGCTCGACGCCGAATGGCCGGGCGGGCTGCTGATCGTCACCCAGAATGTCGATGACCTTCACGAGCGCGCCGGCTCAGCGCGACTGGTTCACATGCACGGCGAATTGGCCAAGGGATGGTGCCTCGATTGCAATGAGCGTTTTCCCTGGTCCGGGGCAATGGGGGAGGGACAGAGTGCCCGTCGTGCGGCGCCACGGGGATGGTCCGCCCCGACATGGTATGGTTCGGCGAGATGCCGTACCAGATGGAACGGATCGAAGAGGCACTACGGCGCTGCGACCTGTTTGTTTCGATCGGCACCTCCGGCGCGGTCTATCCCGCTGCGGGGTTCGTTCAGACCGCACGTTATTGCGGCGCTCGCGCTCTCGAGATCAATCTGGAGCCAAGCCTCGGAAGCTATTCATTCAACGAGAGCCGGGTCGGCCGAGCCGGCGACCTTGTCCCGACGTGGATTGAAGAGATGCTGGCCTAATCTGCCCACTCAAGGCCGATTTCACGGTAGAGCGAACGGTCCTCACCCCATTTCGGTTCGACCTTCACATGCAGGAAGAGGTGCACCGGGCGGCCAAGGTGCTGCTTGATCTCGGCGCGCGCCGCGGCTCCGATGGCTTTCAGTCGCTGGCCGCCCTTTCCGATGACGATCGCCTTCTGGCTTTCGCGCTCGACGATGATCTGCTGGTTGATGACGGTCTGGCCGTCGGGACGATCTTCCCATGCCTCCGTCTCGACCGCTGTCGCGTAAGGCAATTCCTGGTGAAGCTGGTTGACGACCTGCTCGCGAGTGAGCTCGGCAGCGATCATGCGATCGGTCGCATCGGAGACGTCGTCTTCGGGGTAAAGCCACGGACCCTCGGGCATTGCCTCCGAAAGCGCCTGCTTGAGGTCGCAAACACCGTCGCCATCAGCGGCGCTCACCATGAAGACCTTCTCGGGGTTGAGCCGATCCGTGATTGCAGCGGAGAGGCCGAGCAGAGCAGCCTTCTTCACGAGGTCGATCTTGTTGAGCGCGACGAACAGCGGTTGCTTGCGTTCGCCGAGCGACCTTGCGATCCGCTCCACTTCGCCATTCAATCCACCGGCCGCGTCGATCACGAACAGGATGAGGTCGGAAATCCTAAGCTCCCGTCCATGCGGCAGCGACCATCGCCCGGTCGAGCCGGCGGCGGGGCTCCGAAGATGCCCGGAGTATCGACAAGCAGGATCTGGCTTGCGGCTTCAATGGCGATGCCCATCAGCCGGGTGCGCGTCGCTGGGCTTTCGGACTGACGATCGCGACCTTCTGTCCGACGAGCGAATTGACGAGGGTCGACTTGCCGGCGTTCGGAGCGCCGATCACGGCTACGAAGCCTGCGCGTTTCTCGCCTTCAATCCGTGCAGCTTGTCGAACAGAGCTTCGGCCGCGTCGGTCTCGGCCTCCTGCTTGCTGGTCCCTTCCGCGGTCGCCTCGCCCAGTCCGGGCACCGATATCGAAGGCGTTCGAACTTGGGGGTGATGATGAGCTCCGGTTCGTCCGCCCACTTCATAGACGGGCGGCTTGCACTCCCAGCAGCGGCAGTTCCTGGAGCGCCGATTTGGATGTTGTGGGGCCTTGCGCTGCTCGGCAAGGTGGGGCTCCCATGCGCTCGCCACGAACTTTTCTGCAGCGTCATAACCACCGTCGATCAGGAGCGCACCGATCAGTGCTTCAACCACATCGCCAACCACATTGTCGCTCTCGTTCGCGCCATCCTCGCGCGCCTGCTTGCCGAGCCGCATGAGGGAGGAAGCCCGAGCTCGCGGCCGACTTCGGCGCAGGTCTCCCGAGCGACCAGCACATTATAGCGGCGCGAGAGATAGCCCTCCGGCTCGGCGCGGTGGCGGTCGTAAAGCGCCCGCGCCATGGCGTGGCCGAGCACTCGGTCGCCAAGAAACTCCAGCCGTTCGTAATTGTCCTGCCAGCGCTCGAGTGAGTGAGAGCGAGTTCGAACAGACGCACGTCCTTTGGCTCATATCCAAGACTTTCGCGCACGAACTTCGCGACGTCTGCCTTCACTCGGGCGCTCCTGTGTAGCGATTGCCATGCGATTTACGCGCAAACGCGGTGAACCAGGTCCATGGCTTCCAGTAGGTCGCGGTTCCGTCGGTCGACCAGAAGGTCCCGAGGGCGCGACCGATAAGATCCTGTTGAGCAAGCATTCCAACCCCGCCTTCGGTCACTTCGAAGCGGCTGTCGAGGCTGTCATCGCGATTGTCCCCCATCAGGAAGAGACGGCCAGCAGGAACCCGGACCGGCCGAAATCGTCGGCCGGGCGTGTTCAAGCTGGTGGCGAACGTGGTCGTAGCTGGGTCCCCCGGGAAGGCTCTCCATATAAGCCTGGAGACGG
>CAWAWT010000068.1:0-59468 GCA_963785855.1 uncultured Alphaproteobacteria bacterium | reverse complement strand
ACGCATTGTCTTGCAGGTGTTCGCCAACGCTCTTCCGGAACGCCCCCAACCGGCAGCCCGAACCTTGGCATCGCCGCCCTTCGGGATGACATAGGCGCACTGCCAATAGTCGCCCCGCTGGAGCATGATGAAGATGTGGCCCGCGTCAAACCGGCCTTGCGTCTCCTCCGTATCCGTCGGCACGCGCGGCAGCCTGAACCACATGCATGACGTTCATGGGTGCGCCGAAGTTCTCGGGCGTGAAGCCCGCCGCCTTGCGCAGCGTCGAACCGCGCCCGTCTGCAGCGACGACAAGATCGGCCGCGACCGTCAGCGGACCTTCGAGAGTTTCTGGCCTTCACGCCCGCGACGCGCTCCCCATCGGAGACAAGATCCGTGGCCTCCGCGTTCATTTTCAGAGAGAAGGTGGGATAGGCGCGGCCCTTCGGCCAGAAATCTCACAAAGTCCCACCCAGCATCATCGCGATGAACTTCGTCGCGATTGGGAGATCGGCGAGAAGTCGGCGATCTCGATCCGCGTGTCGCCGAACTGGCCGAAGAGGTGCTTCACCTCCTGGTGCGCAGCTTTAGAAATTCATCGAGCCAGCCAAGCTCGTGCATGACCTGCAGCGTCGATGGATGGATCGTATCGCCGCGAAAATCCCGCAGGGCCGACGAAGGCGCGGAATGGCTCCATTGAGATGTTGAGGCTCGCATCAAGCATCCACAGCAGCACTGCCGCCATGAGAAGTGACGACGATATCGGCATCAGGACAAGGGACAGCGCGGCGAGCAGCGCGCCCGCCAGGAAATAGGGTCGCCGCCGCCCGATGCGACCCAGCCATGTACGGTCGGACAAATGGCCGACGATCGGCTGAACGAGAAGGCCCGTGAGCGGAGCTGCGATCCACAACACCGGTAAGTCGTCGAGGCTCGATCCCAGAGACTGGAAGATCCGGCTCATGTTCGCGGTCTGAAGCGCGAAACCAACCTGGATCCCCAGGAAGCCGAACGAGATGTTCCACAGCGCTGCGACTGACTGTCGCGGCTTTTCGATCGCTTCCGGCCGGTTCATTCAACCTCCCCATCGCTGCGAGAACCCCGCGCTCGAGCATTTGCCCGATACTCTCTCGGGGTCATACCGAAGCGTTCGCGAAAGCGCGCGGTGAAATGTGCGGGGCTGGAGAAGCCGACGCCAAAGGCAATTTCGGATATTCCGGCGCCGGTGCCCACCAGCCTGCGCGCGGCGAGGTGAAGCCGGTGAATTCGCGAGTAGTTGCTGAACGTCATTCCGAAAAGCTGGTGAAAGCGACGCGAGAAATAGGTTGGTGATAACCGGCACAGAGTTGCTGCCAATTTCAGGCTCAGCGGCTCGGCCGGCGCCGTGCGGAGACGCTCCAAAGCCGGCAACAATCGCTCCGAGGGTGCTGGAGCTCCTCACATTCGACGTGCTCCCTGGGCTGGCCGCTTCGGCGAACGCGACCAGCAAAAGCTCGACGATTTGTCGACCGGAGCGATGGGCTTACCGCTTTTCGAGGCGTCGATAAGCCATTCGCCGAGCATCTCAATGCGTGTCCGGTACGCTGATCGGGTACCATGCAAGATGGCCGCGCGAGTGGTGAGAGATCGGAGCTTAAGCCGAGGCGCTCGATGACGTAGGGATCGATCTGGACGAGCAGCCAATCCATTGCGCCGCGGCCGAGAACAAAATCGTGGTGCCGCATCGCCGGAACGAACACGATAGAGCCGTCCCGAAGGTGATGACTGGACGAATCGGCAATGAATTCTCCCCGGACTCGGCCGAATATCACCAGCTCGGCGACGTCGTGGAAGTGAGAGAAGCTGCCGATATCAGGAGCATTCGAGGCTGTCTCGACGCGTTGCGCAGTGACCGACGCGCCAATCGGAAGCTCCACAGGTTCGCAGATCGGACGCAGCGGCATCAAGCAAATGTGTGATAGTTTTCGCCGATAGGCACAAGTCCATGCAGATCAGCGAAAACAGCAATTAGAAGATAGTTTTAGACAATGCGGCTACAGTTCAAGCCGCTGACGCACAGCGACGTCTTCACTATGTTGTCCGAATGACGAAATTGATCCGAGCTGCTCCGCTTGCCGACGAACTCGATCGGTCTGGCTTCATCCGACTTCACGCAGTGTTCGACGCCAATTTCATGGATTCACTATTGCTCCGCGCACATGCGACCCTGTTTCGGGAAAGCGCCGACGCGCGCGAGGCGGTGAAGTCGAACGGCTCACTGATCCACCTCGCGGACAATCCGGAATATGCGGATGTCATCGCCTCTCCCGCACTGCTCGAGCGGCTTCGCCTGTGCGGTGCCACTGATCCGCGATTTACGGGCGGTTTCCTGATCTCCAAGCCCGGCGGTGGTCCCCCCTTGTTCTGGCATCAGGACTGGTGGGGTTGGGATGACGACAGCGCCTACCAACCGCGCGCCCAGCAATTGTTCGCGATGATCTATCTAACCGACACCAATTTCAAGAATGGATGCCTGAGGGTGATCCCGGGTCACACCGGCACGATCATCCGCTGCATCACCTCGACGCGGCTCATTCCGAAGGGATGCAGGGCTTTAGCGACCCGTCGAACCCCGCCTACGCCGACCATCCCGACCAGGTCGCGGTGCCGATCAGGTCCGGTGATGTGCTGATCGGCGATGCCCGGCTAATCCACGGAGCATTTGCAAATCAGACCGAAGAGGAGCGGCCGCTGCTTACGCTGTGGTTCATGCCGCACTGGAGCACGATGCCGCCGAAGATGCGCGCACTCGCTTATAAAGGATTCATGCGCGGCGACGATATTCTGGCAAGCGCCGCGCATCCGCAGACATTCCTCGATTGGCCCGATGCGCTTCGAAAACGCATCGCGCCACTGCTCCCGCCCGATGACGGCGGCGTTCCACCGATGCGGTGGAACAGGATCCCAGATTTCGCGAAGCTCGCCGCATGAAACGGCTTCTCGCGCTTCTCTTGGGATTATCCCTACTTTCCCCTTGCGCGAGCGCGACGGCAAATCCCCGGAGAGCGGCCATCCCAATGTCTGCCTCGCCCCAGAACCTCGAGAATGAAGTCTTTTATCAGATTTTCACGCGCTCGATGCGCGACAGCAATGGCGACGGCGAGGGCGACCTCAAGGGCATTGAGCAAAGCCTTCCCTACCTCCAGCGACTGGGTGTCACATCAATCCTTCTGACACCGCTTTATCGTTCGGATTTCTATCACAATTATTTCGCAAGCAGCTTCGACGGAGTCGACCCCGAGTTCGGCACGATCGACGATTATCGAAGCCTGGTCGAAGCGATCCACAAGCGCGGCATGAAGCTCTACCTCGACGAGGAGTTCCAATACGTCGCCTACGATCATCCGTGGTTCAAATCTGCGCTCGGGAACCCCGGCTCACCCTATTCAGACTTCCTGATCTTCCACGGTCCAAACAACACGAAACCAGAGGAAGGTCCGTTCGGGATCACCATCGCGCCGCGGTTCCCCGGTGCCGAAACCGGGATCACGACGGTCAACATGAAGTCGCCGAAGTTTCGTACATGGGCGGCGGACTATCTAATGCGCTGGGTCGATCCGAACGGCGACGGCGATGTCTCGGATGGCGTCGACGGCTTCCGCCTCGACCACATGATGGACGACCTCGACAACAAGCACATTCTGACCAACCTTTTCGACAGTTTCTGGAAACCCGTGTTTGCGCAACTGAAAGCGCGCAACCCGAAGCTGCATCTCATTGCGGAGCAATGGGATTGGGGCGACGGCGGCGATTTTCTTCGTCGGGGCGGAGTCGACGCGGCCTTCGCCTTCCCTCTCGCGAGCGCAATCCGCAGCTTCGACAAAGCGAAGATCATCGCTGCACTCGATCAGATCGAGAACGCGATCCCGAATGGCAAGGAAGAACTCGTCTTTATCGAGAACCATGACATGCAGCGCATTGCGTCAGATCCGGGCATTACGCCCGACAAGCTGCGCACCGCCGCTACTCTCGCGATGCTGCTCAAAGGAACGCCGTTGATCTACTACGGGCAGGAGCTCGGCATGCGCGGCGCACCTCGCCCCGAGTTTAAGTCGGACGAGAAAGACATCGGCGATCGTGAGGCGTTCGAATGGAGCGCAAGGACCCAAGCGCCAGGCCAGGCCAATTGGTACAAGGGCCTAAAATCCTATTGGACCGAACGTTTCGCGAAGGACAATGACGGAATTTCGGTCGCGGAGGAGAACCGGGATCCGCGCTCGCTGCTTGAACATTATCGCAAGTTGCTCAAGCTTAGACGATCGCATCCTGCGCTGGTCACGGGCAGCCAACGCGTAATCGAAACACGGCCTCAGCTTTTAACGGTCGAACGGAGTGGCGGCGGCGAGCGGTTGTGGATCGTCGCCAACCTTTCCAACCAGCCCGCAAGCTATTTGGCGTTCGATCTGCTGTCGGGCCGACCCAGGCGCTTGCTGAAGCCTTTCGAGACGATCGTCATCAAAGACTAGAGGACACTGGACTCGCGGACCTTCAGCCTGACTGGAAGTACCTGGTCCTCGGCCGCGCCGGTCTCGATCGACCGGACGAGTGTGTCGATCAGCGCTTCGGCTGCGCAATGCGCGTCCTGGGTCACCGTCGTTAGCGGTGGGCTCGCAAGGCTGGCGGCGGGAATGTCGTCGAACCCGACCACTGCTGTTTCGGGCACGCTTCGCCCGGCTTGCTGAAGTGCGTGCATCGCGCCGATTGCCGCAACGTCGCTGGCGGCGAAAATCGCGTCGAACTCCGCACCCGTCGAAATCAGCATGGATAGCGCGGTCCGGCCGTCGCTTTCGCTCGGCGCTGCATCAGCACGTAAGCGCTCGTCGGGTTCGATGCCTCCAGCCCGAAGAGCCCGGCAATAACCGCGCCACCGCTCCTGCACTTCGGGGAAACCGGCGCCGCCCGTGCCGATGAACGCGATTCGGCGGCGACTCTGCTGCAGTAGGTGGGTTGTCGCTTCGAACCCGCCCTGCTCATTGTCGCATGAGACGGTGGCTCCGATTTCACCCTCGCCTGCCGAGCCCCAGCGCACGAAATGCGTTCCGCGCTCGACGAGCTGTTCTAGTCTGGGGCGATATTGCAGATAGTCCCCGTACCCCAGGAGGATGATCCCGTCGGCTTTGCGGCTGTCTTCATAGTCGACATGCCAGTCGGAGGAGAGCTGCTGAAGCGAGATTAGCAGGTCGTAGCCGCGATCGGCGCAGCAGCGCACCATCGGCCCAAGTAGCGAGAGGTAGAAAGGGTTGATCTCGGAATTGTCCGGGAATTCCTCGAAGAACAGCAGGGCGAGGGTTCCAGCGCGCTGTCTCCGAAGCCCGGATGCGTTCTTATCAACAGTGTAATTGAGCTGCTCAGCAGCGGCGAGGACTCGCCGGCGGGTTTCGTCGCTTACCGACGGGCTACCCGAGAGCGCGCGTGAAACCGTGGGTTGCGATACCCCCGCGATCGCCGCGATGTCGAAGGAGGTCGGCCGCCTCTGCGTCATCAAAGCGAAGTCTTAGCGCCTTGAATACGTATGTATAGCGGCAGTCCCCGTTTCGCTTCCGAAATCCTCTGATACTCTCTGCGTTGAGAGAGGGGGCTCGAACCCCCCGATGAATTACGCCCGGCCGCGTGCCGGAATGAAGGGGGTAATTTTGATGATCAGGACTTCTACGCGCTGGCGCCTCGCAGCCGCGGCAAGCCCGCTTGCGTTGATGATCGCCGCCACACCGGCGTGGGCCCAGGACACGAGCACGACTGCTACAACGGCAGCTGCAAACCCTGCTGTCACCGGTGGGGCGAGTTCAGTGGCTGGCGCAACCGACAACCCCGCCACCGAGCGATACCGCGGCCAATCCGCAGAACACGGATCAGAGCGCGTCAAGCAATATTGTTATCACTGGTTTTCGTGCATCGTTGCGCAGTTCGACGGCGAAGAAGAAGAATTCCGAGACGGTCGTCGAGTCGGTCACAGCGGAAGATGTCGGCAAGCTTCCCGACAACAGCATCGGCGAATCGATTGCCCGGCTGCCGGGCGTTGCGGCTCAACGCAACAACGGCCGCGCGAGCATCATCTCGATACGTGGCTTCGGACCGGACTTTTCGACAACGACGTTGAATGGCCGTCAGCAGACGACGACGAACGATAGCCGCGCGGTCGAGTTCGACCAGTATCCGTCGGAAATCCTTGCTGGCGTCGACGTCTACAAGACCGCCGAAGCCGACCACACGGCCGGCGGCCTCGTCGGTTCAATTGACCTCAGAACGATCCGGCCGCTGGATTACGGCCACCGTGTCATCGCCGTTGGCGTTCGCGGCACCTATGTTGACCAGAAGCTCCTGCCCGGTTCGAAAGACAAAGGCGGTCGCGTGTTCGGCACCTTCGTCGACCAATTCGCGCACGACACTTTCGGGATTGCCGTTTCGGCTGCTTACACGAACGAACCATATCAGACGCGCGACTGGAACGCCTGGGGCTATGGTGGCTATCCAGGTGGCGTAATCGGCATGAACGGCGTCAAGACATGGTTCGAATCCGATCAGCTCAAGCGGCTCGGAACGACCGCCACGCTGCAAGGCCGGCTCAACGATAATCTGACGATGACGCTCGACGGTTTCTATTCCCATTTCGTCGACAACATCGACCAAAAGGGCTTCGAGATGCCGTTCAACTGCGGCGGCGGCTGCGGCCATGATTCGATCTCGAACGTCACCAGCGAAAACGGCTTCGTGACGGGCGCGACGATCTCCGGCACTCCGGTGATCGAAAATTACGCGACAGATCACAAGTCCGACCAATATTCGCTTGGATGGAATACTCTGTGGGACGGTCACAATGGCTGGAAGGCGATGGCCGACCTTAGCTGGTCCAAGACCGATCGCGCCGAACATCATATTGAAACAACCGCGGGCCTCCTCAATGGCCACCTCTCCACCGGACCGACCGGGACAGTCTCGTACACGGTCACCGATCATGGACCGGAGTTCACCAGCAATTACGACGCTGCAAATCCGGCACTGGTCCTGACCGACGTCGAAGGCTGGAGCGGCTCGCCGGTGCAGGCGGGCTATGACAAGCTGAGGAAAAGCAAGGACGATCTCAAGGAAGTACATGGCGAGATCGAGCGGGAGATCGGCAGCTTCATAAGGTCGATCAAGGTCGGGGTCGATTATACCGATCACAAAAAGACCCTAACGCAGGACGAAGGATTCCTCGCTCCGCCAAACGGTGCGCTCCAGGCTGCAATCCCGGCAGACCTATTGGAGCAGCCTTTCACGCTCGATCGTGGATTTGGCCCAATCCTTTCCTGGGATCCGCGCTCGATCGAGTTCGCAGGGTGTTCTTGTTTACGTCCCGAACAACCAGCCGAACAGCGGTTACCAAGTGACGGAAAAGGTCTTTACGCCCTACGTCATGGCGCCTCTCGACGCCAAGCTCGGTGCAGCGACGTTGACCGGCAACATCGGTTTCCAGGGAGTTCACACGGACCTCCAGTCCACGAATCCGGTACAGGGCACAGCGCACGACAAATATTGGATGTGGCTGCCAAGTATGAACCTGAATTTCCGCTGGGATAATGGGTTTGTCATCCGCATCGCCGCTTCGAAGGAATATATGCGGGCAAGATTGCCGGACCTCAGCAACGCCATCAATTTCGGATATGATCCGCAGCTCGGAGTTCTATTCGGGAAGTGGCGGAAACCCATTCCTTCGGCCGTACCAGGCCAAGGCGCTGGACATCAACCTCGAGAAATATTTTGGCTCGAAGGGCTACATCGCCCTCCAGACGTTCTACAAGCACATCGATACATATATCGCGAGCGGCCATGTCGATAACTTCGACTATTCCTATTTGCCCGTTCCACCAGGAGTGGTGCCGCCAACTCCGATTGGAGTGCTGTTTGCCAATGTGAACACGCACGGTGGCCATATGTATGGCGCAGAACTTGCTGGAACACTGCCGTTCGACATCTTCTCGCCTGCCCTGGACGGCTTCGGCATTACAGGGGGTGCCGGGTACACGAAGACTCGCATCTTCGATTTCAACGGCAACGTCAGCACCATCCCCGGTTATTCGAAATGGGTCGCTAACCTGACCGCCTTTTACGAGAAGAATGGCTTTAGCATTCGCGGCAGCATGCGGTACCGTTCCGGCTTCATCGGCGATTTCGTGCTGTTTAGCGGCGGTCTCGATCGTCAGTATGTGCTTGGAGAAACGGTATTCGACGCACAGATTGGCTACGACTTCCAGCCGAACTCCGCGCTCAGCGGCTTGTCATTGTTTGCACAGGCGCAGAACCTGACGGACGAACGGTCTGCAACGTTGGGCAATTCGAGTGAGCCGAATTCGTGGTTGAAGTATCAGACTTATGGCCGCAGGTTCCTTGTTGGGGCGACCTACAAGTTTGGTGAGGCTGCGCCGCCCCCACCTCCGCCGCCTCCGCCACCTCCGCCACCTCCACCTCCTCCGCCGCCTCCGGCGACGCAGACCTGCCCTGATGGATCGGTGATCCTGGCAACGGACGCCTGCCCGGCTCCGCCGCCTCCACCGCCTCCGCCGGCGCCGGCACCCGAGCGCGGCGGCTGATCTGAACGGACCCGGCGGGGTTGGCCCCCCGCCGGCTTTCCCGCGACCAGTGTTCAATGAGCCAGTCCTCGCTTCTTGATATAGTCATTGCCGGCGGTGGGACGGCGGGTTGGGTCGCGGCAGCGACCTTGGCCCGTTTCCTCGGCAACCGTGCGACAATCACGCTGGTCGAATCCGAAGAGATCGGCACGGTCGGGGTCGGCGAGGCGACCATCCCGCAGATCCACAACCTGATCATCGGCCTGGGCCTCGACCAGGCTGAATTCGTCCGCGCGACGAACGCCACGTTCAAGCTCGGAATCGAGTTCACCGACTGGCTCGGCGACGGGCATCGTTACATCCACAGTTTCGGCTATACGGGCCGAGGGGTCGGACTAATCCCGTTTCGTCAGTTGTGGCTAAAGGGACGCTCGCTGGGCGTTGCGGGTGATTTCGGCGACTATTGTTTCAACATCGCTGCCGCCCGCCTTGGGCGCATGTCCACCAGCGCCGCGACGAAGACGATTCCCGATCTCGCCTACGCTTATCATTTCGACGCCTCGCTTTTCGCAGCAATGCTGCGCGGCTATTCAGAGGACCGCGGAGTCTGTCGCATTGAAGGCATGATCCGAAACGTCGAACGCGACGGCGAAAGCGGCGATATCACGGCCCTGACGCTCAATGACGAGAGGCGCGTTCCTGGCAGCTTCTTCATCGACTGCACGGGATTTCGTAGCCTGCTGCTCGGTAAGACTCTGGGGGTGCCCTATCTCGACTGGAGCAACTGGCTGCCATGCGATTCCGCGCTCGCCGTGCCATGCGAGACCAGCAACGCATTCCGGCCTTATACGCAGGCGCGTTCTCAATCGGCCGGCTGGCAGTGGCGAATTCCGCTGCAGCATCGTACCGGAAACGGCCACGTCTATTGCAGCAGGTTCATGTCGGACGACGAAGCCGCGTCGATCCTGCTCGACAATCTTGATGGCGAGGCTCTCACGGATCCTCGCCAGCTGCGTTTCACCAGCGGCCGACGCAAGAATTTTTGGTCGCACAATTGCGTGGCGCTCGGGCTTGCCGCCGGATTCATGGAGCCGCTGGAATCGACCAGCATCCATCTTGTGCAATCCGCGGTCGCACGACTGCTCAACCTCCTGCCCGGCGAGCTTTCGGAGACATCGTCCGCCCGCGACTATTTCAATCGCCTGTCGGACACCGAATGGGCGAGGGTTCGGGACTTCATCACCCTTCACTATTTCGCGAACAATCGTGAGGGTGAATTCTGGGACCTTTGCCGCGAAATGCGGTTGCCCGATACCCTGCTTGAGAAGATCGCCCTTTTCCGCGAAGCCGGGCTCGTCATCCGTGAAGAGGACGAGCTGTTTCTTGACGACAGTTGGGGTCAGGTAATGATCGGCCAAGGCATCTTGCCGAAGAGCTGGTCGCCGCTTGCCGACAACGTCCCGGGCGAAGACATCGGACCTTTTCTCAGAGAGTCTCGCGAATAGCTATCGAGTCCGGGCCGAGACGTTGCCGACGCACCGTCAATTCGTCGCCTCGATGGTTGGCGATGAAATTAGAGAGCGCCAATGATCAAGTTTCGTTTGGCGTCCTTTTTAGGACTGTTGGGCTTGGCGCTGTTAGTCCCGATGGGAGCCTCAGCTGCGAGTCCGACGCGACCGGACTATCGCGAGCGCTTGCCGCAAGACGAAGTCATCTACTTCGTGCTCCCCGACCGATTCGAGAACGGCGATCCATCGAACGACCGCGGCGGACTTTCCGGCGGGCGCCTGACGACCGGATACGACCCGACAGCCAAGGGCTTCTACAACGGCGGCGACCTCAAAGGCCTGACCAAGCGGCTCGACTACATCCAAGGCCTTGGCGCGACCGCGTTGTGGGTCGCGCCAGTCTTCAAAAACAAGGCGGTGCAAGGGCCGCCGGGTCACGAGAGCGCAGGTTATCACGGCTATTGGATCACCGATTTCACTGAGGTCGATCCGCATTTCGGAACTAACGCGGACTTCAAGGCACTTGTCGACGCCGTCCACGCGCGCGGAATGAAGTTTTACATGGACATCGTCGTCAACCACACGGCCGACGTGATCCAGCTTGAAGAGTGCAAGAGCAGCGTCGAATGTCCATATCGCAGCGTCGCGGATTATCCGTATCAGCGCCGCGGAGGCGTCGGTGGGAAGCCGATCAACCCTGGCTTCAATGGCGAACGGGACGGCTCGGCATCCAATTTCTCAAGGCTCACCGATCCGAACTACGCCTACACTGTTTCGGTCCCGCCGGCCGAACGCGACATTAAGCGACCGGCGTGGCTGAACAATCCGATCTACTATCACAATCGCGGCAACAGCACGTTTGCGGGCGAGTCCAGCACGATGGGCGATTTTTTCGGTCTCGACGACGTCTTCACCGAAAATCCGCGGGTAGTGCAGGGAATGATCGACATCTACGGAGCGTGGATCGACAAATATCATGTCGACGGCTTCCGCATTGACACGGCACAGCATGTGAACGCCGAATTCTGGCAGCATTTCGTACCGGCGATGCTGGCGCGGGCACGTAAGAATGGAATTCCGAACTTCCACATTTTCGGCGAGGTCGCAACCGGCGACATGGACCCGGCACACACTGCGGTGAACACGCGTGTCGACAAGCTTCCGAGCGTCCTCGATTTCTCGTTCACACGGGCGATGGTCGACGTTGTTTCCGGCACTGCGGGCACGGACGAGCTAGCCAAGCTGTTCCGCGCCGATCCGCTTTATGAAGGGGGAGCGGAAGCGGCACTTCGCCTACCCACCTTCCTCGGCAATCACGATGCCGGTCGATTCCCGATGCTGGTGCGAATGCTCGCTCCGAAATTGAGCGAAGATGAGCTGCTTCGCCGCGATATGCTTGGGCACGCGATGCTGCTGACGCTGCGCGGCGTTCCAACCATTTACTCGGGCGACGAGCAGGGCTTCGTCGGAAAAGGTGGCGACCAGGACTCGCGGCAGGACATGTTCGCTTCGCAGGTCGCGAGCTACAATGAGGACAGCTGCTCGGCTCAAGCTCGACCACCGCGCAAGCGAACTTCGATCCGCAGCATCCTCTCTACCGCGAAATCGAGCAGCTGGCGCGCATTCGAACCAGCCACCGGCTTTGACTCGCGGTCTGCAGCTCATCCGTTTCGCCGCAGGACAAGCCGGGACTGTTCGCCGTGTCTGCGCTTCGAGCCCGGCACCGGCCGCGAAATGCTTCTGCTTTCAACACCTCGACTGCCGCGATCAAGCAGAACGTACGTGTGGAAACACGCTCGACCCAATTCGAAGCGCTCGCCGGCGCCTGCCCCGCTGTCGCATCGGCGCCAGGCAGCGTCGCGGTCGAGTTGCCCCCACTCGGCTATGCGGTGTGCAATGCTCGCTGATGAGCGAAACAGCAGAAGCGGCACAAGCGTGACGGTCCAATGGTGGCGCGGCGCCGCGATCTACCAGATCTATCCACGAAGCTTCGTCGACAGCGACGGCAACGGTATTGGCGATCTCCCCGGGATCACGGATCACCTCGACTATGTCGCGAAGCTCGGCGTCGACGGGATCTGGCTGTCGCCCTTCTTCACATCGCCGATGCGCGACTTCGGGTATGATGTTGCAGATTATCGCGACGTCGATCCCGCTCTTCGGAACGCTCGCCGATTTCGACGCGCTGGTCGAACGTGCCCACGCCCTCAATCTGAAGGTCATCATCGATCAGGTCTATTCGCACAGCTCGGATCAGCACGCTTGGTTCCGGGAAAGCCGGTCAAGCCGAACGAATGCCAAGTCCGATTGGTATGTTTGGGCGGACGCGAAGACCGACGGCTCGCCTCCGAATAACTGGCAGTCGGTATTCGGTGGACCGGCCTGGCAATGGGACGCGCGCCGCGGGCAATATTATCTGCACAATTTCCTGACCGAGCAGCCGGATCTGAACGTCCACAGTCCAGCGGTGCAGGATGCGCTTCTCGACGTCGCGCGCTTCTGGCTCAACCGCGGCGTCGACGGCTTTCGAATCGATGCGATCAATTTCGCGATGCATGACCCTCAGCTACGCGACAATCCGCCGGCGTCCGAGGGTAGCAAAAGGACGCGCCCGTTCGATTTTCAGCAGCATCTCTACAACCAGTCACACCCGGACATTGTGAAATTCCTCGAACGGTTCCGCGAAGTCACCGACAGTTATCGGCGATCGGTTCACGCTTGCCGAAGTCGGCGGCGAGCACTCCGCTTTGTGAAATGCGCGCCTTCACCAAGGGCAATCGCCGGCTAAACAGCGCCTACGGGTTCGATTTCCTTTACGCTGACCAGCTGACCCCTGAACTCGTCGCCCGGGTTGCAGAAGATTGGCCCGAAGGCGAGGGTTGGCCAAGCTGGGCGTTTGAAAATCATGACGCTCCGCGAGCTATCTCGCGCTGGGCGCGAGAAGAGGATCGAGAGCTGGTCGCTCGGGCCAAGATGCTTCTTCTCTGTTCGCTGCGCGGATCGATCATTCTTTACCAGGGCGAAGAATTGGGTTTGCCTCAGGTCGACGTTCCGTTCGAGCAGCTTCAAGATCCCGAAGCGATCGTGAATTGGCCGCAGATCCCTCAGCCGCGACGGCGCGCGAACGCCGATGCCCTGGTCGAGCGAGCCAGAATATCTAGGCTTCTCCTCCGCCCGACCCTGGCTACCCTTCGGCGCCAATCATTCCGATTTCGCAGTCGATCTGCAGGAAGCCGCCGGCCAATCACTATTGAACTTCACTCGCCGTTGCCTGCAGATCCGCAACCGCCATCCAGCTCTTCGTTACGGCGCGATGGACATCCTGGAAGCAAGCGCGCCGTTGCTCGTGTTCGAGCGCGAGGAAGCCGGACGGAGGTTCCGTTGCTCGTTCAACCTATCGGGCTCGCCGACGCATAGGACCGGGGACGCTGGCCACGCTATCATTTCCGCGGGAGAAGTCAGCGCCGACCGGCTCGGTCCGTGGGCCGCCGTTATCGAAGGAGTCGAATGACTGGCTCATTCGCATTACGCTTCGGTTGATGGCGAAAAATCCGGCAAGCATTGTCATTCTCGGCGGTGGCACCGCAGGCTGGATGACCGCGAATCTCCTGCATCATCGTTGGGGCGGCAAAGGCACGACTGTCACGTTGATCGAGTCATCCGCCATTGGAATCATCGGCGTCGGTGAAGGCTCGACACCGCAATTCAAGGCCTTCTTCGACGAGCTGGGCATCGCGGAATCAGAGTGGATGCCGCGCTGCAATGCCTCCTACAAGGCCGGCATCGAATTCGCGGGATGGTCAGATCGAGCTGGCCATGAACGCTACTTCCACCCCTTCCCCACAGACCTCGACCAATTCACCCAGCCGCACTTCTTCTATGCTACACGCGCTCGCCGGAGTGGTCGCGCTGTCCCCGCCCACCCCGATCCATTCTTCATTCCGACCCGGATCGCCCGCGAAGGCCTTGCTCCGCTCGCTCGCCCGAACTTCCCGTTCGTCACGAGCTATGGCTATCATTTCGACGCGCATCTGGTGGGCGCATTCCTGCGCGAGGTCGGGACGAGCCGCGGCATCCGGCACGTCGATGCACGGATCGCGTCGGTGGATTTAGCCGAAAACGGCGATGTTCGTGCACTCGTCTCAGATGACGGTCGCAGTTTCGAAGCCGAGGTGTTCGTCGATGCCAGCGGCTTTCGCGCTGCGATCATCGAGGGGGCGCTTGGCGAGCCGCACCGATCATTTACGGAGAATTTGTTCAACGATCGCGCCGTTGTCACCCGGACCCCCATCCCGGAAAGCGGCATCGAGGCGTGCACGCGGTCGACCGCAGCGCGTGCGGGATGGATCTGGCAGATTCCACTGACGAACCGGATCGGCAACGGCTATGTCTATTCCTCGCGATATATGGATGACGACGCGGCTGCCGCGGAGCTCAGGGCGCATCTCGGCCTGGGCGAGGATTCGGAATTGCGGACCTTGGAAATGAAGTGCGGGCGGGTCGAACGGAGCTGGGTTCGAAACTGCCTCGCAGTCGGCCTCGCGCAGGGATTTCTCGAGCCGCTCGAAGCCACCGCGCTTCACATCCTGCTCGCAACCGTCGGCCCATTTACCAGGGCTTGGGAGGCAGATGATCGAGGCGCGTTCAATGCGGCCATTGCGCGCCGCTACGAAGGCATTCGCGACTATATCGTCTGTCATTATCGCACAGCCTTGCGGCGCGATTCCGATTATTGGCGCGATGCCGCGTCAATGACCGCGCTTTCGGACAGTCTAAAGAGCATCATCACGGCCTGGTTTACGGCCGCCGACCTCGAGCGCGAGGTCGCGGAGCAAGGGATCGCCGACATCTATCCGCCGAGTTCATGGCACTGCATGCTCGCTGGTTATGGCAATTTTCCGAGCGCATCGCAGCTGAAGCCACCGGGTCCGGACATCACGCCGATAGACATGGCCGGTATCGATCGCTTCGTGAGCGGCTGCGCGATGAACTTCCCAACTCATTCGGAGGCGCTCGCGCGCCTTGCGGAAAATGCTTAATCGAGCGCTTGGCCGCGCCGATTCAATCAAGCAAAGCGTTGATGGCCTGCCGAAGTCTCGCCAACCCCTCGCGATCGATCCCAAGTCCGAAATCCCGGTGTTCGGGAAACAGCGGCTCCATCGGGTCGCCGTCGGTTTCAAAGACATAATGATCATAGAGCGCGCGCCATGCATCGCGATGATCGGGGCGCATCCCACGGAACAGCCGGTACACAAGTTGGAGGAGCGAGACATTGGGATAGCGCGCAGCGGCTTCGTCGCGATTAAACCAGTAATTCGTAAGCACATTGAATCCCGACAGCGATTGAACACCGTGCCACCACAAGTACGGGATATATATCGCGTCCCCGGCCCTAGCTCAGCAACGAACGCTCCATCGAGCGCTTCGCGGTAACGGGGAAAGCGGTCCAGTTCGGGCTCATCGAGCGACACCATACTGATTGGCACCCCCGCTCGGGTGGAGTCCATTGGACCGGGATAGAGGTTAGCGGTCTGCTCGGGCGGGAAAAGGAAGAATTTTCGCTTGCCGGCGACGACACACGCCAGATTGTCGGCGGCATCGAAATGGGGAGCGACGGTAACCCGATTCCCGATCCACAAGCGCGCCGCAATCCCCGAGGGTATGAGCGGGTTCGGATTGTCTTCCTGAAGACCGGGGAGGATTTCGGGCACAGCGATCGCCTGCACGGCGATGCCGAACGGATGTTCCACCTCGCGCTGCTGGAGGATTCCCTGAACGATCCGGGTTAACGATTGGGACGACCGCTCGAAGTTCATGGATTTCGAGTCGGCTCGGTAGAAAAATCGACCCCGCTCGGATGGAGGGGCGATGATCGTGTCGATCGCCTGACCGTTGTAGAAGCTGCTGATATACCGTGCCGCAGCTTCGTCCGAGTTACTGGCGGCGCGAACAAACGGCCACTCGCGAACTGCTCCTCTAAGCACCGTCGGGCGGCCGCCGCTGAGGACCGCCTCGGGCAGGGATTCCAGTCCGGATCCGGGAATTTCATCGGCGGCGCGAAGGTCAGCGGACATGCCGCCAAGTCTCTTCACAGTAACTCAGCGAAAGCGCAATGCGCTCGCTATCAGCCTCAATATTCGCCGTATCGGCCCCGAACCGATTTCAGCAGCTTCGCACTATCGAAACCGACGCCGTCCTTGAACACGAGGATGACGTTCTCAATGTCACTGATCTTCACTGCGGGGTTGCCGCCGACGATGAAGAGATCCGCGTCCTTTCCCGGCGCAATGGTGCCGATCCGGTCTTCAAGGCCAAGATAGGTCGCCCCGTTGAGGGTGGCGGTCCGAATTGCCTCGATCGGCGAGAAGCCGGCATCGACAAGGAGCTCAATCTCGCGAAGATCGCCAAAGCCGGGGATGACGCCGCCATTCCCAGTCGGGTCCGGGCCCGCCAGCAGCAACCCGCCTGAAGCGACGAATTGCCGCTCCAAGCCGAGATCGTTTTGATACGCCTGCGCAAAGGCCTTTCCACGGGCGGTTGAGCCGCGCGTTGCTGCGAGGTTTCGAAGGTAAAGGTAGGATTCTTCGCATTCGGACTGAGAGCGTCCATTGCCTTGGGATTGAGCGGCGCATGCAGAGCGAGGCTCTGTTCGAACACCGGCAAGGTCGACGTTACCGCGACATGGCGGTCGACTAGCAGCTTAATCAGCGCATTCGCGGGGGGACTGCCGGGCGTCATTGCCAGCAATGTCGGAGTGCCTTGACCGTCCGAGCATTTGTCCAGCTGTTTGCCGGGATCGAGCTCTGTGTTGACGAAGAAACCGTGCTCAAGGTCATCAATGCCGAGCGCCGCGGCCTCTGGATAGGTCACCGAGCACAAATGGCCAGTGATCTTAAGATGCCGCCGGTGCGCCTCGCCGATCGCAGCCTTGAGCTCGGCCCGAGTGATATTCATGTACGCCTTGAAGGAGGTCGCGCCCTCATCCGCCCAGAATGCGACCGTTCGCCGGGCATCTTCGGACGACGTGATTTGGTGCATCTGAATAAAGTAACTTCCCGAGCCCTCGAGGTACGGGGCCGTCACGTCCATGTGCGGCCCGACCATCTCCCCAGTGTCGATCTCGCGCTTGACGTTGAGGTCCGCGTAGGGCTCGACGCTGCCCGTCGTCCGCATCGTCGTCACGCCGTTCGCTAAATAGAGTTCGCGGCGCGCTGAAGGTCATTTGCGGAACTACGAGCGGTTCGTCGGAATGACCGCTCGAGTTGAGGTTCGGCCGGGCGATATAGAACATGTGGTTGTGCATGCCGACAATGCCCGGCATCGCGGTTTCGCCGCTCCCGTCGATCACGTGGTAACCATTGGGAATGGATACGTCCGCTCCCTGGACTGCCGCGATCTTCGCGCCGTCAAGCAACAAGGTGACGTTCTCGATAGGAGTCGCGCCGGTCCCATCGATGATCCGCAAATGAGTGATGGCGGTTCTACCCGCAGGCACGTGCACGAAGGGTTGGACTTCGGTCCCCAGCTGCGCCGGGGGCACAAGGACCGGTGCAGCAGCTCCTGACGAGGCGGTGAATGACGCGATCGCGGCGAGCAGGCAGAGTTTCATCGTTCGCCCCTCCTACTCAACGGCTAGCATCCTCGCCTTAAGGCTGAAAGTACCGACGGGCTCGCGTTGGTTTCCAACATTTCCGATCGGCGTTCGCCCCTACATTGACGCAAATCAAGGAACCCCTCGCCAAGTCTGTTAAATTGTGGATAACTTAGCGTTAGCGACTTGTATTGGGCGGGGCCGCGGCGGTGTCAGGGGCGGGCACCTTGATTAATGACCTGAGCTATTTTCTTCGACGGGCGTCGGAAGAGCGGACTGCAGCGCTTTATGCGAAGGACCCGCGCGTGCGCCGCGTCCATCTCGAAATGGCCGAGCGATATGAGGATCGCGTCCGCGGAATGACCGCTCATCACGAGCGGATTTACGTCCCGCTCGTCGAGCATGCCTAACTAACCATCTCGAAAATCCGCGGGTGTTCGCGGCCGCCGCGAACATTGCATCGCATAGTCCCGTTCCGGGTCATGCGCCGACGGCGGGGTTCCTCGAGTATCTACCTCTCGTTAACTTCTTTCGCTTAACACCGCCGTTGAACGGACGAGGTTAATTGGTTGTGATCCACGCATTCTCGTTTCCGGCTGCGCGGCGCCGAGTGGTGGCGCTGATGGCAAATGATGCCTTTCCTGGAGCCGTGCTCGTCATAGCTCTGCTAGCGACGCTGCTTGGCTTCGTTCGCATGAGTGGTCCGGCGAATGCAGCAACGATCACGGTCGCGCTACCGAGCGCGCACCCAGCGACGCTCCTTGAGGAAACCACCGGCGCTGCAGCATTCGATATGCGCGCTGTTGGCGATCAGGCGCGAGTGATCAACGCGGCGCTTCCGTTCAGCGATACGTTCGAAGAGCTCGCGACACCATTCGTCATAGGTGGTTCGGAAACCGACAAGCGCCTCGCCCTTACCTGCCTTAGCCAAGCCGTATATTACGAAGCCGGCAGCGAATTGGTTCAGGGTCAGCGGGCTGTAGCTCAGGTCGTCCTCAACCGGGTCCGTCACCCGGCTTTTCCCAAATCGGTATGCGGCGTCGTCTATCAGGGGGCCGGCACTGGCACATGCCAGTTCAGCTTTATCTGCAACGGTGCGTTAAACCGAGCACCCACGCCAAATGTGTGGCGCGAAGCTGAAGCTGTCTCCCTCGCTGCCCTCTCAGGCTATGTGGAACCGTCCGTCGGCGAAGCCACGCACTATCACGCTGATTATGTCACGCCGCGCTGGGCACCGCTCTTGGCCAAGGTCCGAGCCATTGGACAGCATATCTTCTATCGTTGGCCCGGGCAGTGGGGACAGGCTTCCGCGTTTACCGGCCAGTACTCCGGCGAGCCGCGCGACGCGATGACCATCCGTCTTGCGCAAGCCACCTATACGTTGGTCAACGGCCATGCGCTTGGCGGCGCCCAGCTGATCGCTCGGCCGCATCTCACATACCACCTCAAAGGCCTGTTCAATACGTTGATCGCATCAGCTCCCGAACCGTCGCAAGCTGAGGACAAGCCCCCCCAGCCACCGATCACCGAGGAAAGCAACGCGTCGACAGGATCGATCTCGGCAGACGCGGCGATCGCGGGAAATAGTTGAAGCGCGACAAAGGCTTGAGGAACAACTTGGCCGGGTTGTAAGAACCACCAGATTCGCGAGTCCTGTAGAATACACGAGCAAGAATCGTGAGCTGGATATCCTCATGGGGCTCAAGAAACCCACAATACCGAGCTAACAAAGGATCGGTAGCAATCGCATTCGATTCTAAGCCATTCAAAATGGTCGTTCCCTTCGCAAGCATATCGAAGAGAGCAAATCCTGACGATAGAAGCTTGCTTACGGAACTGCTCCGTCCCCGCTCCCGTTGTGCTGGCGCATGGATGCCGAGGTTGCAGATAAGCCCAGGGGGCCGCTGATCCAGCCGCCGCCCGAGGCCGAGGCCTTTTATTCGCAAGTGCTCCAATTGATGGCGAAGTCCGAAATCCCGTTTCTGGTCTCCGGCACCTACGCACTCGCTAGTTACACCGGCATCGACCGACCGACGAAGGACGTCGACGTGTTCGCCAAGGCAGGCGACGCGCTAAAGATGCTCTCCTACTTCAGGGATCACGGCTTCAGCGTCGAGACAGTGGACGAACGCTGGCTCAATCGGATTACGCGCGGGAAGCTTTTCGTCGACGTGATCACAAACATGCCGACGGTGACGACCCACGTCACTGACGATTGGTTCGTCAATGCTCCTGAGACCGAGCTGTTCGGAGCGAAGGTCAGGTTGGTGCCTCCCACCCAGTTCATTTGGTCGAAGATTTTCGTTGCCGACCATCACCGCTACGACGGTGCCGACGTCGCACACATGATCCTCAAATGCCATGAACAGATCGATTGGAAGACGCTCCTGTCGCACATGGAGCTCTACTGGGAAGTGCTGCTCATGGCGCTTCTTAACTTTCGCTTTGTCTATCCGAGCGAGCGTCACAGGGTGCCCCGATGGCTGATGGAAGAGCTGCTCGCTCGCCTGAACGACCAGATGATGGTGAAACCTCCAGGCAAGCGCGTCTGCCGCGGCCGCATCTTTTCGCCGCGCGACTATGCAATCGACGTCGACCAGTGGGGCTTCTCCGAAGCGGTCGGTAACCTCGAAGAGCAATATGGCAGCGACTGAGGCCAGCAGCACAAAGCTCCGCATCGCGGCGATCGGCGACCTCCATGTGAGGGAGGACAACGCCGCGCCCTATCGCGAGCTATTTGCCGAAATCTCGAACGAAGCAGACGTGCTGGTGCTGTGCGGCGACCTCACCAATTTCGGCAAGACGCGTGAGGCGGAGATCCTCGCCGAGGACCTCCGCGCTTGCGCGATCCCGGTCGTCGGAGTTCTCGGAAATCATGATTATGAATGCGGACAGCCAGAGAAGGTCTGCTCGATCCTTCGTGATGCCGGAATGACCGTACTCGACGAACAGGCGGTCGAGATCGAGGGCGTTGGATTTGCCGGAGTGAAGGGATTTCTTGGGGGTTTCGGACGCGGCGAGCTCGCGCCATTCGGAGAGCCGATCGTCAAGGCGATGGTCGACGAAGCGCTTTGCGAATCCCGCAAGCTCGAGAATCAGTTGCGAACTTTGCGTACCGAGCGGAGCGTCGCGGTTCTGCACTATTCCCCGATCCTCGGTACAATCGAAGGAGAGCCGCCGGCCATCCATCAATATCTGGGTTCCCAGCGCCTGTGCGAGCCAATCGACCGCTTCGACCATGTGAAGGCCGTCGTCCACGGCCACGCACATCACGGCACCTTTGAAGGACGCACGCCGCTCGGCAAACCCGTCTACAATGTCGCGCAATTCGTGCTGCTGCCATTGTTCGGCAAGCAATATACGGTGCTGGAGGTCTAGCTGTTCGTTTTGCTGCTGCCCGATGCCGGGGTCGCAAACGTCGCGCTCCTGCTCGCAGCGCTCGCCGCTGTCGTCACGGGTCGCTAATCCTTGTTTTCGCCTGGGATGGGAGTCGGCGTGTCGAGCGCTTCGATCATGTACAAGCGCTTGACCAGTACGTAACTGACCACCGCGAGTGGCGCAGCGAGTAGAACACCTAGAAAACCGAACAGAAGCCCGAATGCGAGCAAGGAAAAAAGCGTGATGACCGCCGGGATCTCGACTGCAAATTGCTGAATGACCGGTTGGACCAGATAGGCCTCCACATGGTGCACGACGACGTAAAGGCCGACCACCCAGAGCGCCAGCTCGGGGCTTCGCACCATCGCCACCATGATCGCGGGGACTGAGGACGTGATCGCGCCCGCATAGGGAATGAACTCCAGCACTCCGGAAATGAGAGCGAGCACGAGCGCCGACGGCACACCCAGCAACCACAGGCCGGCCCAGGTCATCAGGAAGATGGCGATCATCGCCCAAAGCTGTCCCTTGAGCCATAATCGGAGCGCGCGATCGGACTCCTCCATCGCCTCGGCAACGAGCCGGCGACGCGCAGCCGGGATCAGCTTGATGAGGCCAATCCCATACAGGCGCGGCTGGGCGGCAAGGAAAATTCCGCCGAAGAAAACGATCAGAAAGCTTGCAACGCCGAGCGTCAGCGAAGACAAGAGCCCTTCCAAATTCGAGCCAATCAGTCCGCTCGAATGGGCATGCTGCATCCACTGGCCGACCGGGTGACCAAGTCCCATCTTCGCGATCTGGAGATCGATCATGTGGGCGGCGAGAGGCAAGGTCGCAACAAGGTTCTGAACTCTGCGCGCCGACCTGTGAACCAATCGACCAGACCAGCCCCGCGATCACGCCGACGATGAGCAATACGGAAACGAGGACAGCAATCCGCTCCGGCAGCCGCAAATGCTTTTCGAGCAAGTCCGAGATCGCCCGGAAGACGGTCGCGACCATCACCGCTCCGAACAACAGAAGCAGAACGGTTCGGATCTCCCATGCAACCAGCGCCAGCGCCGAGAGCGCGATGGCGATCAACGCCCGGCGGACGAAACGCGTTTGAGCAGGCTCTGGAAGCTCGATCACAAAAGCGACAGCGCGCCTCATCGCGCTACGGTTCCAAGTGGCCGCTAAGCCGTTGGCCAACCTTCGATAATTTCAACAAAGCGTGACAGCCATGCATTGGTCTGGTGGCCATCCACTACCCGATGGTCGATGGTGAGGGTTACATAGGCCATCGGACGGACGAGGATCGCGTCCTGGCGGTCGATCTCTCGCACCACGACGCGCTTCTGGAGCTTGCCGATGCCGAGGATCGCGGCCTGGCCCTGATGCAGAATGATCGGCGCTGCAAGCAGCGAGCCGGACACGCCGTGATTGGAGATTGTAAAGCTTCCGTTCGAGACTTCGGATCGCTCGAGCTTTCCTTCGCGAGCGCGGCTGGTGAGGTCGTCGAGCTTGGCTCCGATCTGTTCGAGGCTCAGCTTTCCAGCGTCCTTCACGATCGGAACGATCAAGCCTTTCTCACCGAGCGCAGTGCCAATTCCGATGTCGATGGTCGGCGAGATCGCAATCCTGTCTTTTTCCCATCGCCCGTTGATTGCGGGGGCGACCGACATGGCTTCGGCCGCGGCTTTGACGATGAATGCGGTGTAGCTGAGCTTCACTCCACACTCCGCCATCGCGGCTTTGTGCGCGGCGATCGCTGAGAAGTCGGCTTCGAACACGGCGGTCACGTGCGGCTGCTCGGCAACCGCGCGCGCCATATTCTCGGCGATCGTCAGCCGCATGCGTTCGTGGGGGATATCTTGCGGGCTATTATGCCAAGCCTGCGCGGTCGCGGTCTCGCGGACGCCAATCACCGTAGCCGAAGCAACCGCGCGATCAATGTCTTCTCGCGTAACGCGACCGTTGCGGCCAGTTCCTTCAATCCGGGAAGGATCGATGTTGTTCTGAAGGCACGCGCGACGGACCGACGGACTGAGACGCATTTCGACGTCTTCGCTCGCGAGTGAAGTCGCCGGTCGCTTCTCCAATGCAGGAACGAAAAGTTCCTCAACTTCAGCTCCCGGCCTTCGCTCGCGACGAGCGGATTTTTCCGTCTCAATCCGCGCTAGAACTGCCCCCGGCACCGCGTCCGAATCCGTTTCGAGGACAATCTCTGCAAGCATACCGGCCACCGGAGCGGGCACCTCTTGCGTGACTTTGTCCGTTTCCAGCTCGACCAGCGGATCGTTCTCGGCGACCATATCGCCAACGGATCTTAACCACGCGCGGACGACCGCTTTCGTGCCCTCTTGCTCGTCAGGTACGCGGACCTCGATCAATCTAAAACCCCACCAGCCGCTCGATCTCCGAGCGGATGTTCGCAGGAGACGGAAGCGCCGCTTCCAACAACTTCGGATGGTGAGGGCTCGGTATATCCGGCATCGTCACCCGCGCAACCGGTGCGTCGAGGTCAAGGAAGGCTTCGTCAGCAACGACGGCCGCGATCTCAGCGCCAAAGCCGCCAGTTCGCAAATCCTCATGGACGATGAGGCAGCGGCGGGTGCCGCGGACGCTTTCGAGGACCATTTCCTTGTCCCAGGGCTGAAGCGTGCGAAGGTCGATCACGTCCGCGCTGAAACCCTCCGCCGCAGCTTCGCAGCGCGGGACCATCGCGCCCCAGGTTACGATCGTGATCCTGTCGCCCAGTCTCGTCTTCTTCGCGCGTCCGAACGGCAGGACGTAATCGTCACCCGGCCACGGCCGGCGCGCCCAGCTGTCGTCGAGCATCGCGCGATGCTCGAAAAACAGCACGGGGTCGTTGCCGCGCAGACTTCCGCGCAAAAGTCCGACTGCATCCTCCGCGTTCGATGGCACAGCGACCTTCCAACCGGGATTATGCACGAATTCGACCTCGTTGGTCATCGAATGCCACGGGTCGCCGCACTTGAAGAAGCCCCCCGGCACGCGCAGCACCATAGGTGCCGCGAAGCGATTGTGAGTCCGCCAGCGCATTGTGCCGGCGTCATGGATCTGCTCGGTCGCGGGTTCGGCATATTTGCGGAATTGGATCTCCGGCACCGGCATCAGGCCTGCGAGCGCCATTCCGACTGCCCGACCAACGATCCCTTCCTCGTTCAGTGAAGTGTCGAACACTCGCTCGCGACCGAACTTCTCCTGTAGCCCCAGCGTCACGGCATGGACGCCGCCTTTCGGCCCAACATCCTCGCCAAATGCGAGCACGCGCGGGTTGGCCTCCAACTCCTGATCAAGCACACGCCGGATCGCGGTTACCATATTGAGACGCTGGCCCTGTGGTTTGGGTTCGTCGGTCGACGGCGGCGGCTGATAGCCGCTGTTCCAAAGCCCACCGACCTGCTGCTTCTCGCCTTCGAAGAAAACGTTGCTGGTGACATCTTCCGGCGACGACACCCCCCGCGCTTCCGCCTCGGCCACGGCTGCGTGCACCTGCCACGCGGTCTCGCGCTCGAGGTTGGCCCATGCCTCGTCGCCAATCTGGAATCTTACGCAGTGCTTCTTGAGCTTCGGAAGCGGATCGCGCGTCCATTCAGCGGCGATCTCCTCCTCGGTCTTATATGCCTGCGTGTCCTGCGCGCTATGTCCTTCGAGCCTGGGAACCGTCAGTCGCAGCAGAGCAGGCGCGCGTTCCTTGCGCACGTGACCCACCGCCTGATCTACAAGCTTTGCTGCTTCGGAGGGATCGGTGCCGTCACCGTTGAAGATCGTAAGGCCGCTGAAACTCGCGAGGTTCGCAGCGATGTCCTTGCCCGGCGTCTGATACTCGGACGGAACCGAAATGCCGTAGCCATTATCCTCGACATAGAACAGCAAAGGCAATTGCTGGGTGGTAGCTATCGTCAGCGCCGACCAAAATCCGCCCGTGGCACAGCTCGCATCCCCGCCGAGAACGACCGAAATCGCATCGACCGGGCCTTCGTTCAGGACGAGGGTCTTATATGCGATCGCCTGCGCCCAGCCGGCAGCCGGCGTGTACTGGGCCCCGACGCCGCCGCACATCGGTAATGCATGCGCTCCGCCCGGGTTTGGATAGTTGAAGACGACACCAATATCGCGCCCGTTGGAATAGCCCCCGGCTAGCCCCATCCCTGAACCAAGCGCATCTGCGAGCGGAACTCCGAGCGCGAGGAGGAGCGGCCGCGACCGATAATATGCGAAGACCCCGTCACCGTCCTTTAGACGAAGCCCGAGCAAAGCCTGCGCCATGTCGTGGCCGCGCGCGCTGAACTGGTAGAGTATTTTTCTGGCCGGAACGAGCTCTTCTTCCTCGATCCGGTCCATCTCGCGGCTGGTCAGCACCAGCCTCGCGACCTCGCGCCAGTCCACCTGCGAAGACACCTTGCCCGGATCGCGATCGGCCATGATCAGGTGTCCAGGGCCTCGATCACGGCGGTGATGAACCGGTCGATTTGCAAGTCACCCATGCCGACCACGTTGAAGCGACCCGAATCCGCCATGTAGATCGCCTCTTCAGTGCGCAGTTTCAGCACCTGTTCCTTCGACAACGGAAGCATCGAGAACATCCCGAACTGCCGCCCGATGAATGCTAGCCGTGGGTCCGCAGAGGCGATGCGCTGACGCACCGCGTTGATCCGATCGCGCATTGCGGCGAGTTCGACCAACCACCGCTCACGAAGCTCAGGATCGTCGAGCACAATTCGAACCGCGGCGGCGCCGTGATCGGGCGGCATCGACCACATCTCGCGAGCGATTTGAAAGACCAGGGCTGTCGCGTTCGCAGTCGTCTCGCGCGAAGGGCTCTTGATCCACAGCGAACCGACGCGGTCGCGATAAACACCGAAATTCTTATCGCAGCTCTGCGCTATGACGACTTGGTCGCAGCTCTCCAACATCACGCGCGCACCATAAGCGTCCTCGTCGAGCCCGCGCCCGAAACCCTGGTAGGCGATGTCGACGAATGGGATCAGGCCACGATCGACGACGACGTCCCGAACTTGCCGCCACTGACCTTCTTCCAGGTCAGCTCCCGTCGGATTGTGGCAGCAGCCGTGAAGCAAGGCGATATCGCCCGGTTCGCCCGAGCGAAGGGCTTCGATCATGTCCTCGAAGCGGATCACGCCCTGCCCGCGCTCATAATAAGGATATTCGGCGATGGGCAGGCCGACAGCGCGGATGATCGGCGGATGGTTGGGCCAGGTCGGACCGCCAACGAGCACGCGCGACTGAGGATTTGCGCGCGCCAGCAAGTCGAAGCCGAGGCGCAGCGCCCCGCAGCCACCCGGTGTCTGAACGCCGGCAATCCGATCATCCTCAGCGTGCTCACCGAGCAGAATCGGGCGAAGCAGTTCAGCGAATCGCTTGTCGCCGGCGCTTCCGAGATACGACTTGCTCTCTTGCGTATCGTGAAGGCGAAGCTCGGCTTCCTTGATGACTTTCAGGATCGGCGTGTTGCCCGCTCCGTCGCGGAAAACGCCGACACCAACGTCGATTTTGTCGGGACGGGGATCGGAGTTGACCATTCCAATCAGCGCGATGAGCAAATCGCTCTGAACGGGCGGAAGATCGGCGAGTCCTCTCGCCTTCGTATCAGCGGTCGTCAGCATGGAAGAGCGATTAGCTAACTTATGCGTCGTAATCCACTGCGACCCCGTCTCCGAGCGGCACCGATTGGCAGGTTAGGACGTAGCCGTCGGCGACCTCTTCGTCGGTAAGGCCGTAATGTACCGCCATCTCGACCTTGCCGCTGGTCACTTTCGCCCGGCAGGTAGCGCATACCCCCGCTTTGCAGGCGAAGGGCGCAGGCAGTCCCGAACTCACGAGCGCTGTCGAGGATGTTTCCGGCGGTGAAGGGCACGCGCCGCGTGCGGCCGTCGAGGGTAACTGAAACCGTGACTCCTTCGGCCTCCGTCCGCAGCTGCGCAATCTCGCGCGATATGGCTTCAGTCGGCCGGTCGGCGGTGAAACGCTCGACGTGGATTCGGTCCTTCGGGACGTTTCGATCGAAAAGGACGCCTTCGGCAGCGTCCATCATCGGACCGGGTCCGCAGATGAACCAGCCGTCCACTTCCCCCGCGTCAGGTACCAATGCGGATATCGCCTCCTCAAGGCGCTCACGGTTGAGAATGCCGTTGAACAGCTCGATGTCCTGCTCTTCCTGGTCCAGGAAATGGTAGATTTCCAAACGACCCAGATGTTTGTCTTTCAATCCGGCGAGCGTCTCGAGGAAGATTACTGCGCTGCTGTCGCGATTGCCGTAGAGCAAGGTGAAGCGGCTATTCGGCTCGTCCTTGAGAGCGGTCTTGATCAGCGACATGATGGGAGTGATCCCGGAACCTCCCGCTATCCCCACGAAATGCCGCGACCTCGTTGGGTCGAATTGGGTCGTGAAGCTGCCATGTGGCGGCATCACGTCGACCATGTCGCCGACTTTCAGCGTGTCGCCGACCCAATTGGAGAACAGTCCCCCGCCGATGCGCTTCACGGTGACCATCCAGTCTTGTTCGTCGGGCGATGTGCAGAGCGAATAGTTGCGGCGGACTTCCTCACCGTCGATGGTCACCCGAAGCGTCAGGTGCTGGCCGGCACTAAAAGCAAAACGGTCGCGCAGATTCGGCGGTAGCTCGAAGCGGATTGAATTCGCGTCGTTTGTCTCCTGAACGACTTCCGCGACACGGAGCGCGTGAAAATGTTCGGCCATTTACCAGGTCGCGTCGGGATAGGTGCGCGGAAGGAACTGCATGACCGCCAGGAGATGTCCCAGATGTTCGCTGTGGTGCCCGCGCCGGCCGCCTAAAATCGGGCGTTGGTCATCGGGCGCCTCAAGCTGCGCTTCCTCAAGAACGCTCGCAATTGCAGCGTAATATTCTTCCTTGAACTCGCGCGGGTCGGGCGCGATGCCGGCATCGATCGCCACCTGGAGGCCATCATCGACCTCGAACAGCTCGGGCAAGAAGCGCCAGTTCCAATCGAGCCCTTCGGCCATCCGGCGGCTGCTTTCGTCGGTCCCGTCGCCAAGTCGGATCGTCCAATCGGAGGCGAGGTCGCGGTGATAGGCGACTTCCTTCACCGCCTTATGCGCGAACTCGCGCAGAAATTTGTCGTTCGACTGTTGAAGCCGCTGGAGGAGCGCGTGCTGCCACGTCGTGTAGAACAGGTGCCGCGCCATCGTCTGCGCGAAATCGCCGTTGGGCTGTTCGACGAGCAGGCAGTTCTTAAAATCGAGCACGTCGCGATGAAAGGCCAACCGATCACCATCACCCGCCTCGCCCAGCAGCAAGGTCGCCTGCCCAACCAGGTCGAGCGCCAAGTTGGCGAGGCTGATGTCGACCTCCAGCACCGGGCCGTGCGCACACCATTCGGACAAACGCTGTCCCAGCACCAGGGCGTCATCGCCGAGGCGCAGGAGATAATCTATCCGGGGATCGACGACGATCGTCGCCATCAGATGTGCTTCACCTCATCCGGAATGTCGTAAAAGGTCGGGTGACGGTAGATCTTGCTTTCCGCCGGCTCAAAGAGCTCACCCGCCTGGTCGGGGTCGCTCGCGACGATCACCGCCGATGGGACCACCCACAGGCTTATTCCTTCGAGCCGCCGCGTGTACGTATCCCTCGCGTGCGCAAGAGCGAGCTCCGCGTCAGGAGCATGAACGCTGCCAACGTGGCGATGCGAAAGACCACCTTTTGCACGGATGAAGACTTCCCAGAGCGGCCAGTCACTGCTCACGCCGCTTTCCTCGAGCGACGCTTCGCCTCATGCGCAGCGGCGGCCTCGCGAACCCAAGCGCCCTTGTCCCACGCGTCTCGGCGCGCTTTCATCCGTTCCTTGGCGACCGGCCCTTCGCCGCGCACCACCGAATAGAATTCCTCCCAGTCGATTTCGCCGAAATCGTAGCCGCCCTTCTCTTCGTTCCACTTGAGGTCGGCGTCCGGGACGCTGAGTTTGAGGAAGTCCGCCTGCGGAACGGTGATGTCGACGAACTTCTGGCGGAGTTCGTCATTGGTCTCACGCTTGATCCGCCAGCGCATCGATTGTGCCGTATTCGGGCTGTTCTCGTCGGGCGGGCCGAACATCATCAGGCTTGGCCACCACCAGCGGTTGAGCGCGTCCTGAGCCATGCGCTTCTGGTCGAACGTCCCGTTCGCCAGCGCGATCATGATTTCATAGCCTTGACGCTGGTGGAAGCTCTCTTCCTTGCAGATTCGGACCATCGCGCGAGCATATGGCCCGTAGGAAGTCCGCTGCAGTGGAACTTGATTCATGATCGCCGCTCCATCGACCAGCCAGCCGATTGCGCCGATGTCCGCCCAAGTGAGCGTCGGATAATTGAAGATCGTCGAGTATTTCGCCTTCCCGGAGTGCAGCGCCTCGATCATCTGCTCGCGACTCGTGCCCAGAGTCTCAGCGGCACAGTAGAGGTAAAGTCCGTGCCCCGCCTCGTCCTGGACCTTGGCGAGCAGGATCGCTTTGCGCCGGAGCGAGGGCGCACGCGTAATCCAATTGCCCTCGGGAAGCATGCCGACAATCTCCGAGTGCGCATGCTGGCTGATCTGCCGAGTGAGCGTCCGCCGATAGGCCTCGGGCATCCAGTCTTTGGGCTCGATGAAATCATCCGAAGCAACTCGCGTCTCAAACGCCTCGAGGAGCTTCGGGTCCTCGAAACTCTCGATCCTGGCCGTCTTCTGAAGCTCGGTCGTATACATTGGCAGCGATGTAGTCCGGGACGCTCTAACGTTCAAATGTCGACAATTGGGCCGCCGAGCGTGCGCGAATAGCCAGTGAATTCCGCAACCGTGCGTCCATCGTCGGCGCGAATTGCAACCCTGGTCACTCCGGCGCGACCTTCTCGTGCAACTTCCGTGGCTTCGGCGATCAAGGTCTCTCCCAAACGCACTTTGTCGAGGAAGACGATCGAAGCCTGGGCTGCAACACTGGCGTGGTTGGCCCCATTGCAGACATAAGCGAATGCAGTGTCAGCCAAAGCGAAGATCATGCCGCCATGCGCGATTGCGTGGCTGTTGAGCATATCGGCGCGGACGACCATCGAAATGCGGGCGTAGCCCTCCCGCGATTCCTCGATCGTGATGCCCCAGGCCGGCCCGGTTCCTTCTCCGGCGAGCATCTCGTGCGCGACCCGGCTCGCGAGTTCGTTTGCGTCCACGCCCCCTCTTTCGCTAGGCGCTCCCAATGGCTTACGAGACCATCGACTTCAAGGCGGATGGCACAATCGCCCGGATTACCCTGAACCGTCCCGAAAGGCTCAACAGCTTCACTGCGCAAATGCATGCCGAACTACGCGATGTTCTAGCGAACCTCGGAGGAGCTCGGGTTGTGGTGCTGACGGGCGAAGGGCGCGGCTTCTGCGCGGGTCAAGATCTCAACGACCGCGCGGTTTTGCCGGGCGAAGCGGTCGACCTCGGAGAAACGGTTACGCAATGCTGGAACCCACTCATCCGCACGCTGACCTCGCTCCCTCAGCCCGTGATTGCGCGAGTCAATGGCGTCGCCGCCGGCGCTGGGGCCAATATCGCCCTCGCCTGCGACATCGTAGTCGCGGCTAAATCGGCAAAACTTATTCAGAGTTTCTCGGCGATCGGGCTGATCCCGGACAGCGGCGGAACTTGGGCCTTGCCTCGCTTGATCGGGCAGGCGCGCGCGCTTGGGCTCGCGCTCACCGGCGACCCGCTGCCGGCGGAACGCGCCGCGGAATGGGGCTTGATCTGGAAGGCTGTCGAGGATGACGAGCTCGATGCCGAAGTCGACGCGGTCGCGAACAAGCTCGCGTCGCTTCCGCCTCTGGGCCTTGCCGCCATCAAGGAGATGATCCGGTCGAGCTGGCAATACAGCCTCGACGAGGAGCTGGAACGGCAGGCAGGCGCGATGCGCCGCCTTGGTTTCACCGAGGATTACCGCGAGGGCGTCGCGGCATTCCTCGAAAAGCGTGCTCCGAATTTCGTCGGTAGGTAATCGCATGGGAACGACGACCATCGAATATCGGACTCTGTCCGACACGCGCGCCGCGCTGGGCCGCGCCGGCATGCACTGCGTGATCGCCGACCGTCCCCAAGGCAAAGCCGGCGGAATGGGCCTCGGCTTCAACGGCGGCGAACTTCTCGCACTCGCGATCGGCGGGTGCCTCTGCAATGACATGCAGGCCCTCGCTGACGATATGGAACTCACCATCACCGATCTGTCGGTCAGCGTCTCGGTCGATTTCGACGGGCAGCCGTCGCGCGCCGCCCGCGCGCGAACGCGCATCGACTGCACTCTCGCCGACGGGCGTGATCCATCCGACCTGATCGAGCGGGCAAAACGAGTGACCACGATCGGCAATTCGCTGATTGCCGGCATCCCGGTCGAGATCTCGGCAGGCAAATGACACTCGCTGGCAAGCATATCCTCGTTAGTGCGGGTCCCACACACGAGCCCATCGATCCAGTCCGCGTTATCGCCAACCGTTCGTCAGGGCGTCAGGGGTTCGCCATCGCCGCAGCTGCCGCTGAAGCCGGCGCCCGAGTGACGCTGGTTGCAGGTCCGGTACATCTAGAAACACCGGTGGGCGTCGCTCGAGTCAATGTAGAAACGGCCGAGCAGATGGCGAACGCCGTCTTCGACGCACTTCCGGCTGACGCGGCAATTCTCGTAGCGGCGGTCGCCGACTGGCGTATCGAGCCATCCTCGACCAAACTCAAAAAAAGCGCAGGTCCACCTCAGCTCAGTTTTGTGCCGTCGCGCGATATCCTTGACGAGATCGGCGCATCCCCGCGGCGGCCAAGCCTTCTCATCGGCTTTGCCGCCGAGACCGAAGACGTAGTCGATCATGCGATTGCGAAGCGAATCGCGAAGCGGGTCGATTGGATCGTCGCGAATGATGTTTCAGGCGATGTCATGGGGGGCCACCGCAACCAGGTTCACTTGGTTACCGCTGAAGGCGTCGAGGATTGGCCCGAGGCCGCCAAGGAAGAGATTGCGCGGCACCTCATCGCGAGGGTTGCGAAGGCCCTAGGCTGATCCGCATGTGCGGCAGCGGGGATCGCCGGGAATCCGTATCGCGCGCCAGCTGAGCTTTTCTCCATCGAAGAGGTGAAGCATGCCGGACTGGTCCTCGCCGATCCCGACGATCGCGTTGATCGCGAGCAATGCCGCGAAGCTCCCGACCATCGCAGTGAGCGCACCGAAAACGCCCAATTCCGCGCAATTGTCGCAATCGTCGGAGTCGAACGCGTCGCCGACGAAGCAGCGATAGCAGGGCTTTGAACGGAACAGCCCGACCTGGCCCTGGAATTGCATTGCGGCAGCCGAGAGAAGCGGGAGCCCAAGGGCACCACATGAATCGCTCACCGCTAATCGAGTCGCGAAATTGTCGCTCCCGTCAATGACGAGGTCGGGGCCGCCGAGGAGCTGCTCCGCATTGCTCGGGCCGATTCGCTCCTGCCTTGCGATGACTTCCACCGAATGGTTGAGTCCTCGAACGAAATCAGCCGCGAGATCTGCCTTCGGCTTCCCCTCGTCAGTTTCGGAAAAGAGCGGCTGCCGATGGAGATTGGCGACTTCCACGACATCATCGTCGATGATGGTTAGTCGACCAATCCCGGCTCCAGCGAGCGCCGGAATGACCGCGCTCCCGATCCCGCCGGCGCCGATCACCGTGACTTTAGCGGCCTTCAGCTTACGCTGCCCGACCCCTCCAACCTGCGGCAGAACGATGTGCCGGGCGTAGCGCTCGAGCTCATGATCGGTGAGGCTCACTGGCCTGTCGAGCCGAAGCCCCCTGCACCGCGGCTCGTTTCATTGAGCAGTTCCACTTCGCGGAACTCGGCTTTCAACACCGGCGCCGGCACTAACTGCGCAATGCGCTCGCCCCTACGGACCTCGAAAGGTTCGCTACCGAGATTGGCAAGAATGACTTTCACCTCGCCCCGATAATCATGGTCTATCGTACCCGGCGTGTTGAGGCAGGTGACTCCGTGCTTGAGCGCGAGCCCCGAACGCGGCCGGACCTGGACCTCGGTACCCTTCGGGAATAGCAATTGCGAAACCGGTCGCGACGGCATGGCGCTGTCCAGGGGAGAGCGTCACATCCTCCGCTGCGACGACGTCGAGGCCAGCCGCGCCGTGGGTTGCATAACTTGGCAATTGCAAATGTTTGCCGTGAGGCAACCATTGTAGTTCGATATGGATCACTTCGACTTGTTCCGTGCAGTCTTTCGGCCACCCTTCTTAGTGGGACCCTTAGCGGCGCGCTCATCGATCAGTTGAACGGCTTCTTCCAACGTAATCGCTTTTGGATCGGCGCCGCGCGGGAGAGTCGCATTCGTCGTCCCGTCGGTAGCATAAGGCCCGTAACGGCCGGCCATCACCTTGATCTCGCCGCCGTTTGCAGGATGCGGCCCAAGGACCGCAACCGGCTCACGCGAGGCACCGCGCTGGCGTCCGCCTCCCGACGCCACATCCGCGAGCTTCGCCACGGCTGCATTCATTCCAGTCTCGAACACCTCGGCGGTCGAGACAAGCTTTGCATATTTGCCATCGTGCGCGAGATAGGGTCCGTAGCGCCCGATCGAGGCGGTGATCGGCTTGCCGGTTTCCGGATGTGCGCCGATCTCGCGCGGCAGCGACAATAGTCGCTCTGCAATCTCGGCAGTCACATCGGCGACCGGGACGTCCTTGGGAATCGATGCGCGCTTGTCGCCGCGTTCGACATACGGCCCGAAACGACCCGACTTCAGCACGATTCCGTCGCCCAGTTCCTGTGGCCCCTCGCTCTGCGCCTGATCGCCGCCCTGGCCAAACTTTTGCGTATATTTGCACTCGGGATAGTTCGAGCAAGCGACAAAAGCGCCGAACCGTCCGCCGCGCAACGACAGCCTTCCATTGCCGCATTGTGGGCACAGCCTCGGATCTGCTCCATCCGCGCGCGGCGGATAGAGCCATGGCTCGAGGAACTCATCGAGCGCCTGGGTGATCTCGCTCGGCTTCTGCTCCATGACTTCGCCGGCCTTCGGCCTGAAGTCGCGCCAGAAGTCGTCGAGCAATTTCTGCCAGTTGAGACGGCCGCCGGACACGTCGTCCAGCTCTTCCTCGAGCTCAGCGGTATAATCATAGTTGACGTAGCGCTCGAAGAACCGCTCCAGGAACGCTGTCACGAGCCGGCCGCTCTCCTCGGGAACGAAGCGGCCTTTCTCGACCCGCACATATTCGCGGTCCTTCAGCGTCTGCAACGTCGCTGCATAGGTCGACGGCCGGCCGATCCCAAGCTCTTCTAGCCGCTTGACGAAGACTTCGCCTCGGAATAGCGTGGCAGCGGTTGCGTGAAATGCTGAGTCGTCTCGACTCCGGTCTTGAGCGGTGCGTCGCCTTCACGCAGCGCCGGCATACGCGCTTCGTCATCGTCATCCGATTTCTCATCGAGCCCTTCCTCGTAAAGCGCCAGATAGCCGGGGAAGAGCACGACCTGCCCTGATGCACGAAGCACCGCGCGCCCCGCGCCATCGGTCAGCTCCACGGTCGTCCGCTCGAGTTCGAGCCGAAGCCATCTGACTCGCCAGCGCGCGGTTGTAGACCAGCTCGTAGAGCCGCGCATGGTCGCCCGACGCGGCGCGCGACCGGTCAAAGTCCGTCGGCCGGATCGCCTCGTGCGCCTCCTGTGCATTCTTGATTTTGCTCTGATATTGCCGTGGCCGATCAGGCACGAAGCCGGCATCGTAGCGGCTCGTGATCGCTCGCCGTGCGGCGCTCACCGCCTCGCCTGCCATATCGATGCCGTCGGTCCGCATGTAGGTTATCAGCCCATCCTCGTAGAGCGACTGCGCCACGCGCATCGTGTGGCTCGCCGAAAATCCGAGCTTGCGTGCTGCCTCCTGCTGCAGCGTCGAGGTCGTGAACGGGGGCGGCGGATTCTTGGCGAAAGGCCTTGTCTCGACCAAAGAAACTGTGAAGCGTCCGGCTTCCACCGCAGCCTTGGCGGCATCCGCTTCGGAGCGATTGCCGATCGTCAGCCTTTCGATCTTCTTCTCGTCGAGACGGACCAGCCGCGATGTGAAGGTCTGCCCGTCTTTTTCGAATCTCGCGACGACCGACCAATATTCCTGGGGCTTGAAGATCTCGATCTCGCGCTCGCGGTCGACGATCAGGCGCAGGGCAACCGATTGGACACGCCCAGCGGACTTGGCGCCTGGAAGCTTGCGCCACAGGATCGGCGACAGGGTGAAACCGACGAGATAGTCGAGCGCGCGTCGCGCTTTGTAAGCATCGATCAGATCCTCATCGAGCTCTCGAGGCTTCTTCATGGCCTCGGTCACGGCCGAATTGGTGATGGCGTTGAAAGTGACCCGCTGGACGTGTTTGGGAAGGGCCTTCCTTTGCCGAAGCACCTCCTGGACGTGCCAGCTGATCGCCTCGCCTTCGCGGTCGGGGTCGGTGGCAAGAACTAGGGTCTCGGCCTTCTTCGCCTCGTCGGCGATAGCTTTCAGTTGTTTCGATCGGTCGGGCGAGACCTGCCATTGCATTTCGAACCCTTGTTCCGGGTCGACCGAGCCGTCCTTTGGCGGAAGGTCGCGCACGTGCCCGAACGATGCGAGCACGCGATGCCCGCTCCCGAGATATTTCTCGATGGTTTTAGCCTTCGCCGGCGATTCGACGACGACCAGCTTCACTTATTGGCCTCACGCATACGCGTAAGGTGGGACGCGGCGATTCTCTCCGTCAAGCCGTTCTCAGGCTCGCTATGTCGCCTGGCTGGCGGCACCCTTGGCTGCGGATCCTCGTTGCACGGCCACAAGCGCCGCTGCTGTGGTTTCGAAGTGGCTCGAGCGGGAACCGGACCTGATTTCGGGAGATCCTCGACAGCCTCAGGCGGTCGACGAGGTCTTCGATCCTATTCGTGGCTCCGTTCCTTTCTTCAAGCGAAGGATATTCTCGCGATGCTTCCACAGCACCAAGATCGCAAAACCGAGCAGCATTGGGACGTAGGACGATTGAAGCGCAAAAGCGGAAATTGGCGCAGTGATCGCCGCTGTCATTCCAGCAAGCGACGAGATTCGAAGCGTCGCAAGCAGGAAAATCCAAATGGCAGCATAGACTAACGCCGCCGGCCAGAGCAGCGCAATCAGAACGCCGAGCAGCGTCGCGACTCCCTTCCCTCCGCGAAAGCCCAGCCATACCGGATAGAGATGCCCGATCATGGCGCCCGCAGCGGCGTAGATGCCGGTGAATTGCCCGAACAACAGCTGAGCAAGAAGGATCGCTGCGGTCGCCTTGAGGCAGTCGAGCACCAACGTCAGCGCTGCGAGCCATTTGCTCCCCGTTCGAAGCACATTGGTCGCACCAATGTTGCCGGAGCCGATCTTGCGGATGTCGCCTTTCCCGGCGAGACGCGTCACTACCAAACCGAACGGAATCGACCCCAAGACGTAGCCGAGCGCCAAAGCAAGGAGCATCTCGCGGGTCATTGCGGCGTGAGTAGCAAACCGGAACCGCAGCGCAACTTGCGCCTTTGCCCCGTCCACGCCAGATCGAACGCGTGGACCCCGAACGCCCCCATCCTTTTCTTCGATTCCGGGGTCGGCGGCCTCTCGGTGCTCGAACCGACGCGCAAGCTGCTGCCCAACGCGCCGATCGTCTATGCCGCCGACAGCGCGCGGCTTCCCGTACGGCAAACTTACCGAAACTGAGATCGCGAGTCGCGTTCCGGCGCTGCTCGGCCGCCTCGTCGAGCGCTTTCATCCCCGCCTCGTGGTGATTGCGTGCAACACAGCTTCGACGATCGCGCTCCACCACGTTCGCTCAGCGCTCGACGTCAGCGTCGTCGGCACGGTCCCAGCGATCAAGCCCGCCGCCAAGATCTCCAAATCCCGCGTGATCGGTGTGCTGGGGACAGAGGCGACGGTACGCCAGCCATATGTTGACGACCTTGCGTCGAAATTCGCGGCCGACTGCGTGATCGTCCGCCATGGCTCGCCCGAGCTAGTTGAACTCGCCGAAGCCAAGCTCGCTGGGGAAGATATCGGCGCCGATCTAGTCCGTGCAGCGACACAGCCAATGTTCGACGCCCCTTGTGGCGAGCAGATCGACACAGTCGTCCTCGCCTGCACCCATTTCCCGCTGCTCGAACAAGAGCTGCGCGAAGCCTTTCCCGACGTGACCTACGTCGACGGCGGAGCCGGAATCGCCCGGCGCATCGCTTACGTGACGAAGGACCAACCCTGGCCTGCGTCGTTCTCCGAGGGCACATTGATCTTCACCGGCGCGCCCATCCGGCGTCCACTCGACAGAGCCCTCACCAGTCTTGGCATTGGTCAAATCCTGACGCTTTGACCTGTTGCGAGTTGTTCGCAATGGAATCTGGGAGGACCGGAAGCTAATGGCGCGCTGAAGCGAGGCTTGATACTTGGATTACGACCGCATTTTCAAATCTGCGATCGAGCGCCTTCATGAAGAGGGCCGCTATCGCGTGTTCATCGATATTCTGCGCACGAAGGGCAGCTTCCCGAACGCGCATTGCTTCGGCGGCAACGGCCCCAAGCCAATCACCGTCTGGTGTTCGAATGACTACCTCTGCATGGGTCAGCACCCGACCGTCGTGGAAGCGATGGAGAGGGCGCTCCACGAAGTCGGCGCAGGGTCGGGCGGCACCCGCAACATCAGTGGCAACACGCATTACCATAGCGAGCTCGAAGCAGAGCTAGCCGATCTTCACAGCAAGGCAGCTGCGCTCATCTTCACATCCGGTTACGTCTCCAACGAAGCGGCTTTGTCGACGCTTGGCAAATTGCTTCCGGGCTGCATCATCTTTTCGGACGAGCTCAATCATGCCTCGATGATCGCGGGGATCAAAAGCTCGGGCTGCGAAAAGCGAGTTTTTCGCCACAACGATCTCGAGCATCTCGAAGAGTTGCTCGCGGCGGCGGATCGGGAGACACCCAAGCTGATCGCCTTCGAGAGCGTTTACTCCATGGACGCCGATATCGCGCCAATCGCCGCGATTTGCGACCTTGCTGAAAAATACAACGCGCTGACTTATCTCGACGAAGTCCATGCTGTCGGCATGTACGGCGAGCATGGCGGCGGTATTTCAGAAAGAGACGGAGTAGCCGAGCGGTTGACGATCGTCGAAGGCACACTTGGAAAAGCCTATGGCGTGATGGGTGGTTATATTGCCGCCGACAAAACGATCATCGACTGCATCCGGAGTTACGCGCCGGGCTTCATCTTCACGACCAGTCTATCGCCTGTCCTGGTTGCAGGGGCGCTTGCGAGCGTCCGCCACCTCAAGGCGTCCGGCGAGGAGCGCTGCGCCCAGCAGGAAGCAGCGGCGATGCTAAAGGCCAAGTTTGCTGGCGCCGGCCTGCCGGTGATGGCGAGCGAGACGCACATCGTACCCGTGCTTATCGGCTGCCCGGTAAAGACGAAACGGATCAGCGACATCCTGCTTGCGGAATACGGTCTCTACGTCCAGCCGATCAACTTCCCGACCGTCCCTCGCGGCACCGAGCGCCTCCGCTTCACGCCGGGCCCGAAGCATAGCGCCGAGATGATGGACGAGCTGACCGGCGCTCTGGTCGAGATCCTCGGCCGCGAGGAGCTCCGCGCCGCCGCCTAGCACTGGCGAATCCTGCGCTTGTGCCTTAGTTCTGGACTCGATGCGCATCGCACTCGCCGCCGACCACGCCGGATACCTCCTCAAGGATGAGCTCGCGCGCTGGCTCATCGAGGCTGGTCATGAGATCAGCGACCTCGGGACGAACGGACCCGAGAGTGTCGATTATCCTGAATATGGTGCTCGCGTCGCCCGGGCCGTTGCTTTGGGCGAAGCTCAGCGCGGAATTGCCATCTGCGGTTCGGGAATCGGCATCTCCATCGCAGTGAACCGAAATCCGCACTGCCGCTGCGCTCGGGTGAGCGATCCGCTCTCGGCGCAGCTTTCCCGCGAGCACAACGACGCCAATGTGCTCGCACTCGGGGCCCGTCTCATCGGCAGCGATATGGCAAAAGCCTGCGTCCGCGCCTTTCTTGAAACCGATTTCGCCGGCGGGCGCCATCAGCGCCGCGTCGACCAGCTCTCCCACGAAATGCAGGAATCCCGCTGATGGCCAGTGTCGCCGACCTCGATCAGGATCAGAACTATCGCGTTCCTCACGGTTTCTTCGCAAGCGGGCTGAGCTCGAGTGATGCCGCGGTCGAAGACGCGATTCGCGACGAGCTACGCCGCGAGCAGACGCAGATCGAGCTGATTGCTTCTGAAAATATTGTCAGCAAGGCAGTGCTCGAGGCGCAAGGCTCCGTCCTCTACGAACAAATATGCCGAAGGGTATCCCGGCCGCCGCTACTACCAAGGCTGTGCGCCTTCCGATACCGTCGAGATGCTTGCGATCGAGCGGGCGAAGAAGCTGTTCGGCTGCGGCTTTGCCAATGTCCAGCCACACTCGGGCGCACAGGCGAACGGTGCAGTCATGCTGGCGCTTCTGAAACCCGGCGACACGATCATGGGCCTTAGCCTCGCTGCTGGCGGTCACCTCACCCACGGCGCGCCACCGGCCCAATCGGGAAAATGGTTTAATGCCGTCCAGTACGGCGTTCGGCAGGACGATCACCTGGTCGACTTCGACGAGCTCGAGCGGTTGGCCAAGGAGCATCATCCCAAGCTGATCATCGCCGGCGGCTCGGCTTATCCGCGTCAGTTCGATTTCGCGCGTTTCCGCCAGATCTGCGACGAAGTCGGTGCATTGTTCCTGGTCGACATGGCACATTTCGCCGGGCTGGTGGCTGCTGGCGAGCATCCCTCGCCCTTCGGCCATGCGCATGTCGTCACGACGACGACACACAAGACACTTCGCGGCCCGCGCGGCGGCATGGTGCTGACCGATGATGAGAATATCGCGAAGAAGATCAATTCCGCGGTGTTCCCCGGCCTCCAGGGCGGGCCGCTGATGCACGTGATTGCCGCCAAGGCGGTCGCTTTCGGCGAAGCGCTCCAGCCCGAGTTCAAGACCTATGCAAGGGCGGTCATCGCCAACGCAAAGACACTCGCAAAACGGCTGAAGGAACGCGGCGCCGACCTTGTCGCCGGAGGCACTGACACCCACCTCGCTCTGGTCGACCTGCGCCCGCTTGGCCTGACTGGCAAGGACGCGGACGAAAGCCTTGAGCGCGCCGGAATCACCTGCAACAAGAACGGCGTGCCGTTTGATCCGCTGCCGCCAGTGAAGACCAGCGGTATCCGCGTCGGCTCGCCCGCTGGAACTACTCGGGGTTTCGGCGAAGCCGAGTTCCGCGCCATTGGCGACATGGTCGCGGACGTGCTTGACGGACTCTCGAGGAACGGTCTCGAAAACAACGGCTCCATCGAAGCCGAAGTGAACGAGCGCGTGCGCAAGCTCTGCGCGCGCTTCCCCATTTACGAAGGGTAAGAATGCGCTGTCCCTTCTGCGCCCACGAAGACAGTCAAGTTAAGGACAGCCGGCCGAGCGAAGATGGCGCAGCGATCCGACGTCGGCGCCAATGCGAAGCCTGCGGCGCTCGCTTCACAACGTTCGAGCGGGTGCAACTACGCGATCTCACCGTCGCCAAGAAGGACGGTAAGCGCGAGCCCTTCGATCGCGACAAGCTCGCCCGCGCGATAGGACATGCAACGCGCAAGCGTGAGATCGATGCTGCAAAAATCGATCGGCTAGTGAGCGGCGTCCAGCGCCAGATGGAAACACTCGGCGATGAAGTTACTTCGACCCGGATCGGGGAGGCGGTGATGGCGGGCCTGAAATCGCTCGATCACGTCGCCTACATCCGCTTCGCGAGCATCTACAAGGATTTCAGTGACCCGGGCGACTTTGCGGAAATCGCAGAGCGCGTCGAAAAGGAAACGGGGCCGACGAGCCAAGACAAGCTCCTGTGAGACCTACCAAACCCGTAATCGTCCTGGTCCGGCCTCAGCTGGGGCAGAATATCGGCAAGGCTGCGCGAGCCATGCTCAACTTCGGTCTCACCGAAATGCGGCTCGTCGCTCCGCGTGACGGCTGGCCCAACCCGGACGCAGGTCCCGCCGCGAGCGGCGCCGACGAGATCCTCGAGCAGGCGCAGGTCTTCAGAACGGCCGAAGCCGCGATTGCAGATTGCAGCCAGGTCTTCGCTTCGACCGTCCGCCGCCGCGATCTCGTGATGCCGGTGCTCGGTCCCGAGGGAATGGCTGACCGCATCCACGCTTCAGCCGAGCGAAGCGCAATCCTCTTCGGCGCCGAGCGGTCGGGCCTCGAAACCGAAGAGGTCGCGCTCGCCAACGCGATCGTCACCGTGCCGATCAATCCGGAGTTCGGATCGTTGAACCTGGCCCAGGCCGTGATCCTGCTCGCCTATGAATGGTCTAGGCGAACCGTTCTCGCGCAACCGCCCGCAAAGGAGCTTGAATTGCCCGCTCCTCACGCCGAGGTCGAAGCACTTATCATCCATCTCAACGAAGATCTTGATAGGAAAGGCTATTTCCACCCGGCTTCGCGCGCTCGAGCGACCAAGAACACGTTGCGCACCATCTTTACCAAGACCGGCTGGTCGTCACGTGAGGTGAAGGCGGTCCGCGGGATCATCCGAGCGTTAGTCGGGCCGCCCCGGCGGCATTGAGTGGGGCAGGCCCGACTGCTCAATGTCCGATGGTTTGCTCGAGCAATTCACCTATTTTGGTAAGCATCTCGGCGCGCGCATCACCATCCTCGAGCTGGTGATTGAGATCCTTGAACTCAAGCAGCTCGACGGAATCGCCGGCCGAACGCAGCGCCTTTTCCATGCGCTGGCTGTGCCACACCCTCACATTTCGATCGAGATCGCCGTGCACCAGTAACACTGGAGCCTTAATCTGGTCGGCGTGTTGGAGCGGCGACCCATCACGGAGATTCTGACCCTTGCCAATGAAATCGGAGACCAAGTTGGCATTGGTGAAGCCCTCCTCGTCACGCCCTAGCCGAGAGAGGTCGGTGACTGGGGCAATGGCAACAACCGCCTTGTATTTGGCAGGCGTCACCACGGCCGACTGGAGTGCGGCATAGCCGCCATAGGACCAGCCGACGATAGCGAGGCGCCCCGAATTGGCGATCCCCTGCTTCACAAGATAATCAGCTGACGCGCCGATGTCGTTGATTGCCGTGTGCCAGTCCTTGAACGCGTTTTCGCCCAGGAACTGGTCCCCGTAGCCTGCGGAGCCGCGATAATTTGGTTGAATCACAGCGTAGCCGCGCGCTGCCAGGAATTGTGCCAACCAATCAAACCCGTAGGCGTCGCGTGCGCTTGGACCGCCGTGGGGCAGAACGACCGCGGGGCCGTTCGCAGCGTGGCCCTGGGGGACAGTGAGATAAGCGGGGATCGAGTGTCCGTCGGCAGTCGGCACGTCGACCCTTCGCATCGGAGCAAGCGGAACCTTCGCCAGGCTGTCGCGGTCCTCGAGCGCGAAATCGAGCGTGCGGGTCTGGCGATCAAACACGTAATAAGCGCCGGGATCGCGGTCCGCTGCTGCGTGGATAAGGATCTTGTTGCCATCGCGCGAAATGCCGCTGAGGTCGACTAGCGGATCATCGGTCAACACCTTGCCAAGATCGGTGACGATCTTGCTGAAAGTGGGGTCGAAAAACGCAACCTCGGGACGATCGTCGGTGTAGGTATAACCGACCACTGGGCCGTCGCGGCGAAGCCGGACGACCCCGTCGATATCGTAATGAGGATTGCTCGCAACCTCGACCGGCTGAGCAGTGGGCTCGAGCTGCTGGCGGTAAAGCGCCTGGAGCCCATTCTTCTTGCTCAACAGATAGACTTGGTTGGTCGCCGCATCGAATGCGATCGGCATGGTCCCCGAACTCATTGCGGAATCGAACTTCGACAGATCCAGCCAATTGCTCGAGCCCGGCGCTCGGAAGCGGAAATTGCTGACACCGGTCAGCTGCCCTGTGCTGTCGTAATCCGCGGTCTCCATTATTCGCGGAGTGCCATTCGGCTCGGTCAGCAGATTCTCAACGAGAGGATTTGGCGCTTCGATTCGCGTGACCTTCATCGTGTCGAGAGCGATCCGGTCGACGCCGAGCGAGATCGGCGGCGCCTCGCTACCCATTATGCCTTCCTGCCCCTTCTGCAGGACGTAGTTCCGAGCCATCACTACCGAAGGGGGCCCATCGGCAGAATAGCTGATCACATAACCATCACTCTGCCGAATGGTCGCGTCCTCCTTGAAGTTCGAGTTGACACCGAGATTTTTGGTTTGCTTCGTTGCCAGATTGACCGCGACCAACTGGCTTGCTCCGACGATCGAGGTACGAAACGGAACATCGGCGCGGACGTGGCAAACGATCCATTCCTCGGTCGCGAACTCGCACCAGTCGATCGAATCCGGCTTGCCTGCCGAAGCGATGACGTCGGTCCCCTGCTTTGTCTTGAGATCGAGCAACCGGACTATGGCTCCCGGTCCGTTGGCCGCTTCTATATAGACGATCTTGTCGCCCTCGGGCGAAAGATCGGGCACCGATGTCGATGGCCGGGCGCCAAACAATTTGGCGGCCAAATTGATCGGCAAGGTTGCCGCTGCTCCGGGCGCACACGTGGCAGCGATGCCGAAAAAGCCCGCAGTCGCGAGCAACGCATTACAAAATTTCATGAATTCCCCCTAGCCCAACCGCTGCATAGTGCCTCCAAAATCGCGAAAGGCAAGGCTTCCGATATTGAAAATTCGCGCTCAATCAGGTGGTTGCGCTCGTCAGAGCAAATGTTGGAGTCCTCGCACGATTGTGGCATTGGAGACGGAGCTTTCTTGGGGACAGCCAGTGATGCTCACTCTTCTTGCCGTGCTTGCCTCAATGGCGACCGTGCCGGAGGCTAGCCCGCCGCCGAAAGACGCCGACCCAATTGTCTGTAAGCGCGATCAGACGTCCGATGTCGGAACACACATGCGACCGAAACCCGTTTGCATGAAGCGGTCTGAATGGGACTATGTCGAACGAAAGACACAATATGAATTGCACTCGCTGCAAGACCGCAGCTCATTCGATCCGGGAAGAGCAGAGGGCCACGGCCCGGCACCGCAATGATTTCCGGGCCGTTGCATTTTCCCTAACTCTTCCCTAGGTCCGCCGCTTCGCAATTGATCCCGCATGTCCGGTGAAGCGGTGATCGCGTCGAGTGCAAGGCTCGGCGGTGCGGTCCCGGGCGCAAACGAAACGCGAATTTGGAGAATGACACGTGACGAAGCGCACCAGCGCCAAATACAAGCTCGACCGCCGCATGGGCGAGAACGTCTTCGGACGTCCCAAGAGCCCGGTTAACCGCCGCGAATACGGGCCCGGCCAGCATGGGCAGCGCCGCAAGAGCAAGATCAGCGACTACGGCATCCAGCTCCGCGCCAAGCAGAAACTCAAGGGCTATTACGGCGACATCACTGAGAAGCAGTTCAAGAAGAACTATATCGATGCGAGCCGGATGAAGGGCGACGCATCGCAGAACCTCATCGGACTGCTCGAGCGCCGGCTCGACATGGTCGTTTATCGCGCCAAGTTTGCGCCGACGATCTGGGCCGCGCGCCAGCTGGTCAGCCACGGGCACATCCGGGTCAATGGCGTCAAGTGCAACATCGCCAGCCGTCGCGTTGACGTCGGGGACGTGGTCGAACTCGGATCGAAGGCTCAGGAAATGGCGCTTGTCATCGAGGCCCAAGGCCTGGCCGAGCGCGATGTGCCGGATTACGTCGTGCCGGATGGAAACACGAAGATCACGTACACTCGGGTGCCGAAGCTCGACGAAGTGCCTTATCCCGTGCGGATGGAGCCGAACCTCGTGATCGAGTTCTACTCGCGCTGATCTCTCGGCTTGTGCGGTTTCAGGGAGGGCGGTCGTTTGGGCCGCCCTTTATCTGACGCTTGCCTCAACGCCTGCAGAATAGAGCCTGAGGTTGCAGCGAAGTCTTCGATCGCATCGCCTGTAGGTGCCGCATAAGTCGTCACCAGCCGTTCACGCGCTTCCAGACGTCTACGATATGCTCACCGCCGTCGGTTACGAAATAGCGGTCGTAAGCAGCGGCGGTCGCGCAGGCGTGATTGGGCAGGATCCGCACCCTGCCGCCGATTGGGAAGAGCGACCAGTCGAGTTCGGATGAGGTGGCGGTAATGATGCCATGCTCCTGGTTGGTCGACGCTACCCGGACACCCCTGATGAGCTCGCCTGTTTCGACATCGCAAACCGCGCCATAGCCCCAGTCGATCGGGAAATCTGCGGTTCCGCGGTCGCGGCTGAGGGCGAGAAAGCCGGCATCCACGATAACTCGGCCGCGCGTTCGGTTATGGCCGATCACACTTGAAAGCACGGAGATCGCGATGTCGTCGATCTTGCAAGTTTCAAGCCCGAGCTGGACGAGGTCACCGAACGCATAGACACCGACGCGAGCCTCGGTAGCCCCTTTGAGCGTCCGGGCGTAGTGGACCGTCGGGGTCGAACCGATGCTGACGATCTCAACCGGAAATCCCGCCGCGCGCAGGCGCTCGGCCGCGCTGACTGCACCTGCGCGTTCGCGCTCGGCAATTCCCTCGAACTCGCTCTGAGCGCGCGCCGAATAAGACCCACCGGCATGGGTCAAAACTCCCGACACGCGCGCTCCAGGTCCGACCGAAAGCTGTCTTGCGATTTCGATCAGCATTTCACCATCAGGAGGCACCCCCGCGCGGCAGCCATCCGTATCGACCTCGACGAGGACCTCAAGGAAGAGACCTTCGGCGGCCCCGAACGCCTGTACTGCTGAAGCCGCTTCGAGGCTGTCGAGAATCAGTTGGAGTCTGCATCCGGAGCGGATCAATTCGGCGACTTGCGGCAGCTTCACAGGCGCTATTCCAACGGCGTAGAGGATGTCACGAACACCGTTCGCAAAGAAATACTGGGCCTCGGCAAGGGTCGAGACGGTAATCGGAATGTCGATCCCGCCAGAGAGGATCTTGAGGACGTCGATGGATTTCGACGTCTTCACGTGCGGTCTCAGCGTAACGCCCAGATTGCGCGCTTTTTCGCGCATCCGCGCAGCGTTCGCTTCGAGCTTGCTTCTGTCGAGGATCAATGCGGGCGTGCGAAGTTCGAAGATCGTGTCGGCGCGCCGCCCAGCGGACGAGATTTCGTTCATGGCGCTTGGCGATGGGCTTTTGCCTGCTAGTCCTGCAAATCTCAGGTGTATTGACACTATAAGACACCTGCAATATTCTTCCCCCGGATTTTCGGGAGAAAAGCGCATGTACAGCCAACAAGAGCTCGACGATGCGGTGCAGGCGGGCGTGATTACAGCCGACGCGGCGAACGCGCTGCGCGCGCACGTCCAACGGCAACGGTCAACAGCAATTCCGGACGAAGAGCAGTTCCGGCTGATCACCGGCTTCAACGACATTTTCGTTTCGATCGCGGCCGCGATCCTGTTGTTCGCCGTTGGCTGGATCGGCCAGAGCATCGGCCAGTCGACGGGTCTATACATTTCGGACAATGGTGACGTCGGTCCGAGCTTCCTCGCTCCATTGGCAATCGCAGCGACCGCGTGGGGTCTCGCGCTCTTTTTCACCGCGCGGCGACGAATGGCGCTTCCCTCGATCCTGCTACTGCTGGCATTCGTCGGCGGCGTTCTCGTGACGTCAGCCTTCGTGCTGGTTCAGATCATCGGTCGCAGATCGATTCAACAACAATCAGAACGATCTCCTCGGTGCTACCGTCGGAGGCGTCAGCGCAGCGATCGCGGCCGTCGCGGCATGGCTCCACTGGCTTCGGTTCCAGGTCCCGATCACCATCGCTGCAGGAGCAGCCGCAGTCGCCGGCATATTCCTGGCGATCGTCATCGCAATCGTCCAACCTGGCGACAGCGAGGCGGGGAAGAACCTCATCCTCGGATTCGTCCTGCTGCTCGGCATCGGCGTCTTTCTCTTCGCCATGTGGTGGGATTCGTCCGATCGCGCCCGGATCACGCGTCGCTCCGATGTCGCCTTCTGGCTGCATCTCCTCGCGGCGCCGATGATCGCGCACCCGATCTTCACCCTCATGGGCGTCAACAGCGGCGCGATTGGTACAGGCGAAGGCCTTCTCGTCGTCGCGCTCTACGTTCTGTTCGGACTGACCGCTCTAGCCGTCGATCGCCGCGCCCTGCTGGTTTCGGCGCTTGCCTACGTGCTTTTTGCGCTGACGGAGCTGTTCAAGCGGTTCGGAGCGGTGGAGCTGAACGTAGCCCTGACGGCGCTCATCATCGGCTCGGCGCTTCTCCTCCTGTCGGCCTATTGGCACCAGGCGCGAAGGCTGATTGTGACCCGGCTTCCGTCGGCGGTTCAGGCGCGTCTTCCGGAGCTCGACCGCCCGGCGCCGATCACCCAACAAGCCGCATGAGCCGGCGCTCGAGCGGGGCCAGGACGGGCGCAAGCTCGTGGCCCCGCTTCAGCACCGCGCCATGGTCTCCAAGGAGTGCAAACGCCCCCTGCTTCGACCGAAGCGCGGGGCGTTTCTCTATGCGGATTTCGGGCCGTTCACTGTGCCGCCGGTAAGCTGCGAATATCGCCACGTCAGGATCGATCCGGAGCGCGTAATCGCGCCAGTGGCCCGCCGCGACCATTCTCCCATATAGATCAAAGATCCGTTGCAATTCCCTGCGATCGAACGTTGCAATTGGGCGCCGGTCCCAGCGAGGCGGGAACGGCGCGATGACGCTCAAGCGGACTTCGCCCTTGGCTGCGGGTTGCGCTTGGCGCGCTGCCTTAAGGGCCTTCAACTCAGCGCGAAGCTCTTCCAGCTCGTGCTCGAGATCGTTGATTTGCACGCGAACCGGATCGCAATCCTCACCACAGGGCGTTCCGTAAGGAATGAAACCCGAGCTGTAGTGAACTGCTTCCACCGGCACCGGCTTGGCCGGTATTCCAACGACGGTCGAGCCGGTGGAGACGTCCTTCGTCACGACTGAATTCGCGCCGATCTTCGCGCCCTCGCCGACCTCGATCGGTCCCAGGACCTGTGCGCCCGAGCCGATGACGACCCTCGAACCGATCGTTGGATGGCGCTTCCCGCTCGCGCCGGCAGAAGGATTCGTGCCGCCGAGAGTCGACATTCTGGTAGATCGTGACGTCGTCGCCGATCTCTGCAGTTTCGCCGATCACGCTGAAGCCATGGTCGAGAAAGAAGTGCCGGCCGATCTTCGCGCCGGGATGGATATCGATTGCGGTCAGGAAGCGCGCGAAGTGATTGACCAGGCGGGCAACAAAATAAAGCCGTCCCTCCCAGAGCCAATGCGCAATCCGATGAAGTCCAAGAGCCCACACTCCCGGATAGAATGCAACGTCCCATCGGGAACGCGCTGCAGGATCGCGCGATTTGACCGAATCGAGATATTCAACAAGCCTCGAGTTCAAGCTGCGATGGTCCTTGCCATAGGCCACATAATTTAGGGTTCAGTTGCGTTCTGGGCAATGGCCGTGGCTTCAAATCTCCACCGGCCGCAAATAATAGCCCAGTTATCCGCTAGACTTTGGCTTGCCCTTGCCAAGGCCCGTTGCTTCGGCAAAGCAGCGCCTCCTTCAGGGGGCGCGAGCATTCCATGTCGATTGACCGTGTGAGCTAGGGGACGACGATCTTTTCCGCCTATAACCCATTCTACTCGCTGGCTGGGTTTTTCGTGGGCGTGCTCGTCGGACTGACGGGGGTCGGCGGCGGCTCTCTCATGACCCCGCTCCTCGTGCTGCTGTTCGGCTTCCACCCGGCGACGGCGGTCGGGACCGATCTTCTATATGCTTCGGTCACCAAGAGCGTCGGGACCGCCGTTCATCACAAAGGCCAGACGGTCGACTGGAGCATCGTCCGAGCGCTCGCCTCCGGAAGCATTCCAGCGGCGATCGTCACTATCTCGCTGATGGCCTATTTCGGAGTTAGCAACTCTCACAGCGCCTTGCTCTTGAACCTCATGCTCGGGGGTGCGCTCCTTGTCACGAGCTTTGCCGTATTCTTCCGGCCATGGATCCTTCGCTGGGCCGGCGATCATATCGATTCGATGGAAGACCGCCGCGTGACCCATTGGACCGTCTTACTCGGGGTCGCGCTCGGCGTGCTGGTGTCCATCACCTCAGTCGGTGCTGGCGCGCTCGGCACGACTGCGCTGCTGATCCTCTATCCAAGGCTGCCCGTGGCCCAAATCGCCGGGACCGACATCGCGCACGCGGTGCCGCTGACCCTGATTGCCGGAATCGGTCACTGGCTGATGGGATCCGTCGATCTAACGCTGATGCTCGCGCTCCTGTCCGGCTCCATCCCGGGGATCATCGTCGGCAGTCTTCTCGCGACGCGTTCGTCCGACGCTGTGCTTCGGCCGATCCTTGCCGTGACCCTGCTCGTATCGTCAATCAGGCTGCTGACAGCCTGAGCGTCAGAGCGTTGCGTGAATGGTCGCGAGCGCCTTTATCACTGCTGCGATACGCACCGCGGATTGGATCGCGTCTGGTTTTACGCCATGCTCGAGAAGAACCCGCTCATGGCTGTCGATGCACATGCCGCAGCCATTCATTGCTGACACCGCCAGGCTCATGAGCTCGAACTCAACTTTGGCGATGCCGTGCGACCCGATGAGATTCATCCTCAATCGAGCCGGCATTTTCCCATACTCCGGGTTCGCAACGAGGTGGACGAAGCGGTAATAGACATTGTTCATCGCCATCACAGCCGCTGCACCGCGCGCCCCGTTCGCGACCTCATCCGACAGCTTGCCTGTGATCTCCGCCTCAGCGGCCTCGACCAATGGTCGGTATCCTGAGCCATGGGCACACGCGAGCAGCAACGCATTTTTGCGCTCTGTCCCGATCAGCTCGTCCGAAAGGATCGAGCCGAGATTCAGCCGGACGTCCTTAGCGTAGTCGGGCAGTGTCTCAGCAAATTGCTTGAGCGACATGAAAACTCCTGTGTTCCGGAAAGAAGAAGGGGCGGGCCTGGGGAAGCCCGCCCCTTGATCACGGCCGGTTAGGGGAGCACCGGCCGCGAACTCCTCCCGGCGCCGGGAGGAGGAAATGGTTATGCTGCCGGCTTCAGAACTTCCTCACCCGGCGTCCAGTTGCACGGGCAGAGCTCATCCGTCTGCAGTGCGTCGAGCACGCGCAACGCTTCAGCCGGATTCCGGCCGACGTTGAGCCCGTTCACAGTGACATGCTGGATGACATTATCTGGATCGACGATGAACGTCGCACGAAGCGCCACGCCCTCTTGCTCGGTCGAGGATGCCTAGAGCCTCGGCCAGTTCCTTCTTGTTGTCGGCGATCCACGGGAAATCCGCTTGGTCGAGCTGCTCGTCCGAGCGGCGCCACGCGAAGTGAACATGCGTGGTATCGGTCGATGCGCCGATCAGATCGGCGTCACGATCAGCGAAATCGCGCTTTAAGCTCGCCGAAGCCGACGATCTCCGTTGGGCAGACAAAGGTGAAATCCTTGGGCCAATAGAAGAGCACCTTCCACCGGCCATTCGTCGGTGCCAAGGTCGATCGTCTCGCCGGCTGGCAGCGCGGACGTGCCCTGCTGGACCGGCAGTTTGAGTGCGGGAAGCTTGTCCCCAACGGTAAGCATGCTGCGATTCTCCATTGTTGCTGCGGCGCAGCGAATTGGTTGTGCGTCGCAGCATGTAGGTCGCTGGAATCAATCGTTCAACTTGATTATAGCAACCACACTGATTGGATTTATCGATTAGATGTCTGTCCACCTGCCGACGTTGAAGCAGCTTCAATATCTCGTGGCGCTCCGCCGTTACGAGCATTTCGGCAAGGCGGCCTCCGCCTGCTTCGTCACACAGTCGACGCTATCTGCTGGCCTTCGCGAGCTCGAGACACTTCTCGGCGTGACCCTTGTCGAGCGCACCCGCCGACTGGTTCGCTTCACGGCGCTTGGAGAGAAGATTGCGGACAAGGCGATCCGCGTCCTCCGCGAGGCTGAAGAGCTTGCGGAAATGGCGCGAGCCGAAGGGCAGCCGCTTCATGGCGAACTTCGCATGGGCGTCATCCCGACGATCGCACCCTTCCTCCTTCCTGCGATGCTCCCAAAGCTCAGAAGCGAGTGGCCCGACCTTAGGCTTTACCTGCGTGAAGAAACCAGCAACGCCGCCTGCGAAGCGCTGCACCGCGGGCAGCTCGACTGTGTCCTGCTCGCTTTGCCGTTCAATTGCGGCGAGGTGGATTTCGGCACTGCTATTCGACGACCCGCTCTATGTCGCCTTCCCCCCGGGCGAAGCGCCGCATGGCGCATCGGTGGAGGCCGCCAAGATCGACGAAAACCGCCTGCTCCTGCTCGAGGACGGTCATTGCCTCAAGGACCATGCGCTGTCCGCCTGCAACCGGCCCGAGATTCGCGCCAACGCCTCGATGATGGGCACTTCGCTTCACACGCTCGTGCAGATGGTCGACAATGGGCTTGGTCTGACCTTCATCCCGGGCATGGCGATCGAGACGGGCATCCTCAAGAGCACCAGGGTGGATGCGAAGCGACTGGAATCCGCCCATGGCTTTCGCCGGATCGCCTTGATCTGGCGCCGTTCGAGCCCGCGCGAGAACGAATTCCACCTGCTCGCCGCGACGCTTCGGCGGATCGCGCGCGTCCGTCATCCCCGATCTCGAGCCGATCGCTTCATCGTCCAAGCATAAGGACGCGCTTGAGGGGACGTGCGGCTAGGCCTTCACTTCCTCTCGTGCAGCACCTTTCTCACTTCGCCATTTCCGGTTCCCGCGAGTGGGTCGCGTCAGCGCCGCTTCGGGCCGCTGCAGGTCGAACCGATCGGCATTCATCACCTTCGTCCACGCCTTCACGAAGTCGCGGACGAACTTCTCCTCGTTTCCGCTCTCGGCGTAGACTTCGGCGGTAGCACGGAGCTGACTGTTCGACCCGAAAATCAGGTCGGTGCGGGTGGCGCGCCATTTCTCCCGGCGGCCGCCGCGATCGCGGCCGATGAACTCTTCGTCGCCGCTCTCGTCGACCACCTCCCAAAAGGTGTCATTGTCGAGCAGGTTGACGAAGAAGTCGTTGGTCAACTGTCCTTTGCGCTCCGTGAACACGCCGTGGGGGGCGTCCTTGTAATTGGCGCCGAGCACCCGAAGACCGCCAAGTAGCACCGTCATCTCTGGCGCCGAGAGATCGAGCAGCTGCGCCCGGTCGAGCAGCAACTCCTCGGTCCGAACGCTGAGCTTGGTCTTGAGATAGTTTCGAAACCCGTCGGCTGCAGGCTCCATCACCTCGAAGCTTTCCTCGTCGGTCCATTCCTCGGTCGCGTCGCCGCGGCCGCCGCTGAACGGGACTTCGACTTTGTGGCCGGCGTCCTGGCCGCTTTCTCGACGGCAGCAGTTCCGGCCAACACGATCGCATCGGCCATCGACAAGCGACCCGCGCAGTCCATCGATCTTGGCGAGAATGCGCGCTAGCTCCTCCGGCTCGTTCACCGCCCATCCCTTCTGAGGGCGAAGCCGGATCCGGGCGCCATTGGCGCCGCCGCGAAAGTCCGACTTTGCGAAAGTCGACGCCGACGCCCAGGCCGTCTTGATCAGCTGGCCGACGCTGAACCCGACATCGAGGATCTTGTCCTTGAAGCTCGCAACATCGTTGTCGGAGGGCTTGTTCCCTGCCGGCACCGGATCCTGCCAGATGAGGTCCTCGGCCGGCACCTCAGGTCCGAGATACCGGACCTTCGGACCCATATCGCGATGGGTGAGCTTGAACCACGCCCGTGCGAACGCGTCCTTGAACGCCTGATGGTCGTTGCGGAACTTCTCCGAGATCTTGCGGAATTCCGGATCCTCCCGAAGAGCCATGTCGGCGGTCGTCATCATCGTCGGCACGCGCTTGGATGGATCGTGAGCAGCCGGCGCCATGTCCTCTGGCTTCTGATTGATCGGCTGCCACTGCTGCGCGCCGGCGGGCGACCGCACCAGCTCGTAATCATAGTCGAGGAGCAGCCGAAAGTAATTCTCCGACCATTGCGTCGGTGTGTTCACCCACGACCCCTCGATGCCGCTGGTGATCGTATGCTCGACCAACGCCGCTCTCGAAGGAACTCGACCAGCCCAGCCCCTGCAGCGCGATGTCCGCGCCCTCCGGCGCAGCGTCGACCAGGCTGGGGTCGCCCGCGCCATGGGCCTTGCCGAAGGTGTGGCCGCCGGCGGTGAGCGCGACCGTCTCCTCGTGGTTCATCGCCATCCGCTCGAAGGTGATCTTGATGTCCCGCGCCGATTGCAGCGGATCGGGATTGCCGCCCGGGCCTTCGGGATTGACGTAGATCAGGCCCATCTGGATCGCGGCCAGCGGAGACTTCGAGTTCCATTTCGCGCTCCGGCTGGATGCGCGTCTCTGAAGCCTCGACCCACTTTTCTTCGGCGCCCCAATAGACGTCGCGCTCGGGCTCGTAGACGTCCGGCCGCCCGCCGCCGAAACCGAAGATCGGTCCGCCCATCGACTCGATCGCGACATTGCCGGCGAGGACGAACAGGTCGGCCCAGCTGATGGTCTTCCCGTACTTCTGCTTGATCGGCCACAGCAGCCGCCGCGCCTTGTCGAGATTGCCGTTGTCCGGCCAGCTATTGAGCGGAGCGAAGCGCTGCTGGCCGCTGTTCGCACCGCCGCGGCCGTCACCGGTCCGGTAAGTTCCCGCGGCATGCCAGGCCATGCGAATGAAGAATGGTCCGTAATGCCCGTAATCGGCCGGCCACCAGGGCTGGCTTTCGGTCATGAGCGCGGTGAGGTCGCGCTTGAGCGCCTGGTAATCGAGCGTGTTGAACGCTTCGGCATAATCAAAGTCCGCGCCCATCGGGTCGGGCGTAACTCCGCCCGAGTGAAGAATTTCGATGGGGAGCGATTCCGGCCACCAATCGCGATTGGTTCGCCCAAGCAGCGAGCGTACCGTCGTCGGCCTGTCCACCGGACAGCCCATATCTCCAGTTTTCGCGTCCATCAGAATTCCCTCCGAATGTCGATTTGCGGACCAAAGGCCTACTCGGCGCACTTATTGACGGAAACGATATTACTCGGTCAGCGAGAACAGCAGAATTGATCAGTCCATGTGGCGGAGGCCGACGCGAAGATAATCGTAGCCAGTTATGAGCGTCAGTCCGGCTGCCGCCCAAAGGCAGAAGAGGCCGACCATGTGGACCCAGAGCTGATGTGGAACGGCGCCTCCCAAGATCAGTGCCCCGAGCGCGATAAGCTGGAGAGTTGTCTTCCACTTTGGCGAGCGCGCTGACCGGAACCGAGATCTGCAGCCCGGCGAGATATTCCCTGAGGCCCGAGACGATGATCTCGCGCAGCAGGATGACGAGCGCGGGGATGAGGTTCAGCCCGGCGATCTCCGGCACCGGATTTGCCTTTCGGCTCGAGATCAGCATCACGAGAACCGCCGCGACCATGATCTTGTCGGCGATCGGGTCGAGAAACTGCCCCAGCCGCGAGATGCTGCCCCATGCACGGGCGAGATAACCGTCGAAATAATCGGTGATCGCGACGATGCAGTAGAGCGCAAAAGTGATTGCATAATCGAGCGGAGCCGGCCGCCACAAAAGGAAGACGAGGATCGGCACGGCCAAGATCCTCGAAAGGGTCAGCAGGTTCGGCAGCGACAACATTGTTTTCGGTTCCGCGTTATAAGGTTTGGCGGCCTCGTCAAAGCTGGCTATGCCTCCCGCGGTCCAATGAAACCCAGCGCGTCCCGGCTTTGATCCAGAACGTTGCCCACCTGCTGCGCTCGCGGCGCTTCGTTCCCTTGTTCGCGACACAGTTCCTCGGCGCGTTCAACGACAGCCTTTTCAAACAGGCGGTCGTGCTGTTCGTGACCTATCAACTCTATTCGAACCCGCACAAAGAGTTCCAGTTCAGCGCCATTGCGCAGGCGCTGTTCATCCTCCCCTTCTTTTTGCTTTCGGCCCTGTCGGGTCAACTTGCTGACGATCATGACAAGGCACGGCTGATCCGCATCATCAAGTTTGCCGAGATCGGGATCATGCTCGTCGGCGGGGCTGGGATAGTGTTCGCGAATATCCCGCTGATGCTCGCTGCCGTGTTCGCGATGGGTATTCACTCGACCTTCTTCGGCCCAATCAAATATGCGATCCTCCCGCAGCATCTGCATCGCGACGAGGTGCTCGGTGGAACCGGCCTCGTCGAAGCCGGCACCTACATCGCGATCCTCCTCGGCACGATCCTCGCTGGAGTGCTCGCCTCGCGGCCGCAGTCGGCTGCCTTCGCAGTCCTCGTATTCGCTCTGCTCGGCTATCTGACTGGGCGTCAGGTGCCCCCCGCCCCGCCCGCCGCCGAGCGGCTTCCAATCACCTGGCACATTGTCCATGCATCGATTGAGCTCGTCAGCGCGACCATGCACATCCGCCGGCTGTTCCTCGCCATCCTCGCGATCAGCTTCTTCTGGACGATCGGGGCGGTCCTCGATCATCATCTTCCCGCCGCTGGTGAAGAATGTCCTCGGTGCGAACGAACAGGTGGCGAGCCTCTTCATCGCCGTTTTCTCGATCGGAATCGCGATCGGGTCAGTCGCCATCAACCGGATGCTTAAGAGCGAAGTTTCGGCCCGTTATGCGCCAGCCTCGGTAATTGCGATGGGCGTCTTCGTCCTCCTCCTCCACTTCGTCGCGCTGACTTGGAGCAAGCACGGACCGGACCTCACAACGCTCGAGAATTTCCTCTTCAATCCGCTCGCCTGGCCGATGATCCTGTGCCTCCTGGGTGTCGCCATTAGCGGCGGAATGTTCGTCGTCCCGCTCTACGCTTTCCTGACCACCACCGTGCCGAAGACCGAAGACCGCTCGAACCGTCGCGGCCAATAATATCGTCAACTCGGGGGCGATGGTCGTGGGTGCGATGCTGGCATTCGCACTCTCGAGCCTGGGCATCGGCCCGGTTGGTCAGCTGTTGCTGGTCGCGGCGATGTGCCTGATTTCGGCTTGGTTGGGATGGAAGCTGCACCTCGCCTGCGACGAGGGCCGCTGTAGAATCGACTAGCCGATGAAGATTGAAACGACGAGGAAGCCGGCGGCGAACGTCGTCGCGAACAGTTTCACGTCGTCACTGAATGTTCGCAGTGGCGCTTCCGGCATCTGAATGTCGCGAACCGGTCCCCGACCGAACGGCCCCACCTGCAGGCGCATTACGCGTCGGCGCCATACACGGGCATGACGACGACCGACGATCTCGGGCGAAAGGCTCGGGCGAGCGGCGACATGGCAAATCCTTAACGCGATTTTTACCATGTTCAAACTCGCCAGGACGGGCGCACGGCTCCGTCCGTCCCGGCGCGGGACAAATGACCTCAGATGCAGCTGTTTTGAGATCAGCCGTTTGCGGCGGCGGATAGCGTCGGTTCGTTCGACCGACGGCGTGCCGCGAGAATCTCGCGCGTCTGCTCGGCGGGCATCGGTTTACCAAAATACCAGCCCTGTGCCGATTGCGCAGCCGAGCCGCATCACCGCCTTGAAGGCAGTTTCGTTCTCGATCCCCTCGACGCAGACCGGCACCGACAGAGCAGCAGCGAGCGTCGTCACCGCTCGAATGATGGCTGCGCTTTCCCGCTTGACGCCGAAGTTTGCCACGAAGCTGCGGTCGACCTTTATGATGTCGAAGGGCAGCGACCGGATGTGCGCGAGCGAAGAAAAGCCGGTTCCAAAATCGTCGAGCGCGAGACGGAACGCCCTGATTCTTGAGGCTGCTCACGATCCCGCGGGCGAGATCCATATCGGCGAACAGCGAGCTTTCGGTAATTTCGACCACGCAGCCGGTCGGCCGGGAAGGCAGTTTCGGCAAGCATGCGCACGATGCGCTCGGCGAACCAGCCGTCGGCGAGTTGGCTGGGAGAAATGTTGACCGAAATTTTGAGACGCGGATCCCATTCCACCGTCTCGCGCAATGCAGCCCCGATTACTTGCTCGGAGAGCCGGCCGATCAGCCCGATCTCCTCCGCGATCGGGATGAAGACGTCGGGACCAACCACTCCGGAAAGCGGGTGTTTCCAACGTGCAAGAACCTCGAAGCCGACGATCTCGCCGCTCGCAAGGTCGATCTGCGGTTCGAAATAGGGAACGAACTGATCGTGTTCCAGGCCGTGACGGATACCTTGCTCGATCTCGCCTTGAGCGACGAGTGCGCGCTCCATTCCTGCGTCAAACCAGACCGGCCTGGCCACGCGACCGCTACGTGCATGGTCCATGGCGATATCGGCTCGGCGGAGAAGGTCGGGAATGCCCGCATCCTTCGCCGGTGCCGACGCAATGCCGGCAAAAGCCCCGACCTGGATGATGCGGTCGTCGAGCAGCACCGGGATGGGACACCGTGCGAAGCACCGAATCTGCAATCTCTTCGGCGCGATTCACTTCGCTCGGCGCAAGAGCAATGGCCAAAGCGAACTCGTCACCGCTCAGTCGGGCGATGATTGCCTCGTGGCCGAGCTCGCAGCGAAGCGAAGTGGCGATCGTCTTCAACAGCCATTCCCCGGCCTCGTAGCCGTGCTGGTCGTTGACGGATTTAAAACGATGGACCTGGAAGGAGATGACGACCAGATTTTCGCCGCGGCCGCCGGCTTCGGTCTGAAGCTGGCCGACGCGATCGGCAAAGCCCTTGCGGTTGAAAAGCCCGGTCGCAGAATCGGTCGTCGCGAGAAGTGCTGCGCGCTGCTCCTGCTCCGCGCGAACCTCGGCTTCGTGCTGCAGGTCGACGTATCGGCGCCAGCCGAAGAGGATCAGTGCGACATTCAGCGTCAAGGCCGTGCTCGCCAGGCGCACGTCGCTCGCAAATTCGCCTTCGACGCGGATGTTGCTGAAGAAGGCGCTGCCGTTCCAGATCAGCAACAAGACCGCGATGATGAGCACGGAAAGCACGACCGCATCGCGCCGCGCACTGGCGAGGCCCGAACTTTCAGGCTTGGGTCCCCTTCCGATCATCGATCGCATGCTTACGCAGCAACGCTTAAGAAATTGCTGTTCGGATTGGACGTAATCGGAGCTGGAGTTCGCCCTCGCTGTGCTCGGATCGCGAAGCTCGGCAGTCTCCCGACGGCGTTTGGAACGCGATGGTGCGGACGGCGGGATTCGAACCCGCACTCCCTTAGGGGAAGAGGATTTTAAGTCCCCAGCGTCTACCGTTCCGCCACGTCCGCTCCGCGAGCCAAGGCGACGGTAGAGCCAGCCGGACTATTCCGCGGTCACTTCCTTCAGGTTTAAGCGTTCGCGCATCTCCTTGCCCGGCTTGAAATACGGCACGCGCTTGGCGTCCACCGAGACGGCTTCGCCCGTGCGCGGATTGCGCCCGACTCGGCCATCGCGCTGACGGCTCGAGAAGGCACCGAAGCCGCGCAGTTCGACCCGGCCGCCTTTGGCGAGCTGGTCGGTAATAGAATCGAAGATAGCGGTGACGACGCCTTCGACCTCGCGCTGGGTGAGATCGGGAAAGTCGGTGCAAAGCTTCTGCACCAGTTCGGAACGGATCATCGGCACCCCGCACTGGATTTGTCGGCCTTGCCCCTCGAAAGGCCGATTGCCCTTAGGCTGTCAGGAAACAAGGTCTCACGCAAGAAGCATTTACCGACGATGAAGGCGGGCCTTCCCTTGCTGGAAACGACCCGCCTTATCGAGACTAGTTCTTCGTCTTCTCGCCCTTCGCGGCCTTCGCGGCCTTCGCCGGCTTCTCGCCCTCGTGGCCGTTTTCTCGCCCTTCGCGGCCTTCGCCGGCTTCTCGCCCTCGGCCTCGGCCGTCTTCTCGCCCTTCGCGGCCTTCGCCGGCTTCTCGCCATCGGCCTCGGCCGTCTTCTCACCCTTGGCCTGCGCTTCCTTCAACGCGGCGCCGAGGATGTCACCCAGCGAGGCCCCGGAAGTTCGGAGCTGCCATATTGCGCCACGGCTTCTTTCTCCTCGGCGATCTGGCGCGCCTTGACCGAGAAGTTGGGCTTCTTCGAACGGTCGAAGCCAGTGACCATCGCGTCGAGCTTCTGGCCCACCTGGAAGCGTTCCGAACGCTGCTCGTCGCGGTCGCGGCCGAGGTCACTGCGCTTGATGAAGCCGACCGCCCCATCGTCGCCGACCTGAACGTCGAGACCCGCATCCTGAACTGCGCGGACTTGGACCGTAACCGTGTCGCCCTTCTTGACGCCGCCCGCCGCGGAGCTTCCGCCCGCGCTGCCGACAGCCGTTCCAGTGCCACCGCCTTCAAGCTGCTTCATGCCGAGGCTGATGCGCTCCTTCTCGACGTCGACATCGAGAACCTGCGCCTTCACCAGCTCACCCTTGCGATGAAGCGCGAGTGCTTCTTCGCCGGAGACGCCCCAGGCGATGTCCGACATATGGACCATGCCGTCGACGTCGCCCTCGAGACCGATGAACAAGCCGAACTCGGTCGCGTTCTTGACCTCGCCCTCGACGACCGAACAGCGATAGC
>CAWAWT010000067.1:0-29253 GCA_963785855.1 uncultured Alphaproteobacteria bacterium | reverse complement strand
GCGACCTTCCTTTGATCCGCTCGGGCGCCATCTCAAGCGTTTGTCTGATCACGTCAGAGGATTTGGAGAGGAATGAAGCTGGCGCATATCTTGGGCTGATGGAGAAGCTTGGGCTGAACCCCAGCGAAGCCGTCGATCGGGCATTATCCAACGCGGGGCGTCAGCCGGCTGGAACGGGCCTCGGCAAGAGAGTTCACGATTGGACGCGCTCGGTTTCGTCAGTGAACAGCTATTGGAAGCAAGTCCTATCCCCGGCCGATCTGCAAATCATTGATTCCCTGACCTCCGACATCGTCCCACGGTTCTTCTCGTCCGACTATCGTCGCTGAGCTCGACCGGCTGCTTGGCCAGAATTGGGACGCCTTCCGTCAAACTCCTTGAGTTTCGGGATTAATCGTAGTTTAACCAAGGTTTCTTGTGCGGATTTTCTGAGGGGCAACCACCTAGAATTGGTTCAAGTGTAAACGGCCGGTTCGCGGGCACATATGTGCGGCCGGTTCGCCGCATGTGGGTAGCGCTATGTCTTCCGATTCATTGACGGTTTTCGATCCAGCCAACTCCTTTCCGGCTGAGCTCAACGAGAACCTCGCGCTCGCAAAGCAAGCGATCAAACGACAACTACCGCTCATCATCATCTGCATGATCATCGGGGCCGTGGCGGCAATGCTGTTCTGCGTGACGCAGCCGCGCAGCTTCACGGCCACATCGAGCGTCCAGATCGAACAACAAGTGGACAATGTCGTCTCGGACAACACAAGACCAACCCGCCTCCTCCGAGTTCAGATGCCGAACGCCAGTTGAACACTCAGCTGGGTATCATCCAAAGCCGGGCAATGGCCGCAAGAGTCGCGAAGGATTTGAGATTGGTCGGCAATCCCAAGTTTTATTCTCGCGATGGATGTCGACCCGCAGCAATGGACCGTGGCGGCCGTTGGCTCGAACCAAGCCTTGTGGGATGCGACTGCGGGACTGTTGAGTGCGAGCGTCGAGGTTGTGCTTCCCAAAGACAGCCGCGTTGCGAGCATTAGCTTCACCAGCGGCGACCCCTATCTCTCGGCGAAGGTCGCGAACAGTTATGCCTACAACCTCATAAGCCTCAATCTCGAAAGGCGCTTCAGGAGTTCGGATTATGCGCGCAATTACCTGAATGACCAGGTGATCGACGCACGTTCGAAACTCGAAGCGTCTCAGCGCATGCTCAACAACTATGCGCGGCGGGCTGGCATCGTGAACACCGACAATCCCGCGGGGTCTAATAAGGGCGGCGGCTCCGTCACAGAATCCAGCCTGCTGCAGTTGAATGAGGCTCTGAATACGGCTCGCGCTCAACGAATCGAAGCGGAGCAGCGAGTCGAAGCAGCCAGTGGCGCAGAGCTAATGACCGTCCCAGACGTGGTCAGCAACCCTACGGTCCAGCACCTGCTGTCGGATCTTGCAACTCAGCAAGAGGCGCTCTCACAAGCGCGCGCACGCTACAACGACGGCTCTGCGCCGGTCGTGGAGGCAAAGTCGAAGGTCCACCAGGTCCAGGCACAGATCCAGTCCGCCGCTGCTTCGGTGCGCAGTAGCCTGGAAGCAGATTATAGAGCAGCGGCAGGCCGAAGAGGTCGCTCTTTCGCGCGAGGTTGCAGCGGCGAAGGGGCAGAGCCAGGCTGAGCAGGACCGCAGCGTAGGCTACGACACTCTAAGTCATGACCTAGATACCAATAGAACACTTTATGATCAGCTTCTGGAACGGCAGCGGGAAGTGAGCACCTCCGCTGGAGTGACCCTTAACAACATTTCCGTCTTGGACGAAGCATCAGCTCCTTCTCAGCCGTCATGGCCGCAAGACCAAGTTGATCCTGGTTCTTGGCGTGCTGCTGGGATGATTCTCGGCGCAGGCCTCGCGATCGCCCGCGAAATGATCGACGACCGCGTTGACGGCCCTGACGAGCTGGAGCGCAAGCTGCACTTAACGAGCCTGGGGGAAATTCCCCTCATCCGTCACCTCGACCCCGAAGCGGCCATCTGCAGCCTGGACGAACCGGACTCACCGCTTGCCGTGGGCTACGCCGCCTGCAGAACTGCACTGCAGTTTTCCACTCGAGACGGACTTCCGCAACAGCTCGTCGTCACCAGCAGCGATGCAGGAGAGGGAAAGACGATGTCGGCGCTCGGCGTGGCCCGCTCCCTTGCGAGCGCGGGCAAGCGCGTGCTGCTGATCGAAGCAGATCTTCGCAATGGAAAGCTCAGCGAGTGGTTGGACCTCAAGGAGGCCCCGGGATTGGGTGCCGTGCTGACAGAGCAGGCGAGCTTCGAGGACGCGATCCAAGAATCGGTATTCCCGAACCTGAGACATCATTCCCGCCGGGCCCCAGCCACCCCAACCCGCCGGACATCCTAAACCTCGAACGGCTTGCCAGCCTGCTTGCGACTGCTGGCCGCATCTACGATTGCACTATCGTCGATGCGCCGCCCGTCAGCAATCTTGCCTGATGCACCCTTGCTTGCGGCGGCGACCGGACACGTGATGTTCGTGATGGGAGCAGGCAAAAACCATCGAGGACGTGCTCGAGCTGCGTTGAGACGACTCAGTGCGACTGGTGCACCACTATCGGCAGTATCATCACCAAGGTGCCATCGACGCCGTTCGGAGTCCCGGGCATCAGGCTGCTGCGCGGTTCCGGACGCCGGTGGCGCAACCTCCGCAGCTCCCAAGGCCGCCTGAACGGGAGGGTCGAGACGGGGTGGACCCGAACCTGCGAGCACCCGAGCATCAGCCCAACGAGAATGACGAGCGATGATCGGCGCGCGAGCGAAACACGCGCTTCGTCGAACAGCTCAGTGGGAAAAGCGCACGCTCGGCCTCAGGCGCTTGGTTGCCGGCTAGTCCTCAAACGACCATTCGCCCGCGCAATCCGCAAGAACCTCCTTCCGGAGGGCCGCCGATTTATCGCCGCTGACAAACTGGAGCAGCTGTTCATGGCGCTTAAGGAGCGCCGGCGCAACTTACGTCGATCGTCCGGTGGTTCGAAACACTTCCGTTGCACCCCGAAGGTGACATTGACTTTCTGACTCGCGGATGCGGCGCTCTGCCCGTTATCGAAGAGCTGCTAAGCCCAAGCGAGGAGGCATACCTTGCGATCTGTATAGCGAATCCGGCTGCCGAGGTTACAGATACGGCAATATTGCATATTATCCGCCAAACCTTGCTCGGCGTATCCTCGAGCGGCGGACATTGCACAAAGAACTCGTGAGCGTCCCATGCCCTGAAGATCATTTCTTCAGTTTGGCCTATCACTGTCTCTATCACAAAGGTCTTGATTGCGGCCTGCCAACTTCACAACGCAGCCTGCGGCCGGTTTCGCGGCCAAACCATGATTATCTTGGTACCCTTGCGGCTCTAGCGAGCGAGCTTGGCATGGAAGGCTGGAGCTCAACATGGAAGCACTGGAAAGTCTGCTTCATGATTTCGGCTGGAGACCCGATCGCTCGACACTCGAAAGGCTCGCCGTCGATAATGTTTGGATTTCAAACTTACCTCGGCGTTGACCCCGCCCATTGAACCATCCTTCCACTCGACGAGAGGCCCGAGCAGATCGAAGAACCGTCGTATCGTTTAGCTGTCGCCTGAAAATGCCAGTTCGAGGATTGGATGTTTGTTGTAGCGCTGATCGATCGGTGGGCACTCCATGAAGTCCCCATAAAGGTGCTTCAAATATTCATCGATCGCACAAAAGCAGCGAAAGCTCTTATTCTCGAACGGCATGCTGATCAGGTTTGATATCCACTCTTTCTTGAGCGTCTCTTTGTTGAACGCATATGAGCCGCCTATAGCCACCACCCGCTTGCTTTTTCGTGAGCGAAACTTCGTCATCAGCGAGTGCAATCGGCGTTTCGCATAGGGGCCGGCGACAAGCGGCGATATCGCACCGAGCAACAGATCTCCGATCCGACGCAAGCCACGCTGCCTCCGGATGGTATATCCATATTTGTGTCGAAGCAGGCGCTTCCAGAACTCGAGTTGAAGACGCCAAACATATTGCACGGGTGAATCAGGCACATTGTCGAGTGGGAATATGTCGATGAAGATCCCCTTGTGACCCCCGGTGTCTTTGGAGGACTTCTTCGATCATTCGAGTGCCGTTTAAGCGGATCTTTGTGAATGGAGCGCCCATATGCGGGTCCTCGCGCCAATCTTGCACATAAAGGTCTCTCGATAATTCAGTTTTAGCTACGGCGATGAATTTCTCATATTCGTCGCGGACCATGCCGATATCCATATCGTCGTCCCACGGAATAAAACCTCGGTGTCGACGCGCTCCAAGAGCGCTCCCCGCCAATAGTGCGTAATTGATCTCGTGTGCGTCGCAAAGATCTGCCACTTCAGCGGCGATTTGGAGCTGCGCCAACTGCAATCTCCGCCGCTCCCCTTGCGAGATCGTGATCATCGGCTTGTGTCTCTTATTCGCTCGATGATTTCGGAAGTGCTGACGCCGGCATAGTAGGGGACATATTTCATTTCGATACTGCGGCTGTCGAGATAGTCTTGGTCGACACAGATCTGCTTAAGATAGCTAGCGTGCTCCCAGTCGTCCCCATGGACGATAAGGTCGATCTCATGCTTCTCAATAACCGGGCGAGCATCGGGTGAATTGCTGATGAAGGCCAGATCGACGTCTCTCAAAGATGCAACGATCGCAAGGCGATCATCTTCAGAGAAAATGGGTTTGCGCTTGTACCTAGAGACGAACTCGTCGCCATTGACGACGACGATCAACCTATTCCCAAGCTGCCTTGCGCGCCGCAAGAACTCGACATGCCCGCGGTGGAAGAGATCGAACACGCCGATCACGAGAACCGTCTTAGTTGACACCGCCAACTCGCCTTGTTGGGAAGCTCGGGCACGGCGCATGACAAATCGAGCCTTGCGCGCTTTCTAGCGCGCGCGTGCCACCCATGCCGCGCAAGGGTTCGCAGCCTTCAGGCGAAAGCACGGTCGTACGAACTCTGCAACACCTCCGGGCCGAGCACATCATGGAGCACGGTGTAGCGCCCCGATCTCATTTTAGGGGCGAGTTCCACTGCCCGAATGAACTGCTCTCGAGTTAGTCCTAGCTCCTCCGGGCACGTCGGCAAACCTAGCTCTGAGACAGTTGAGCGCAAATCCATCTCTCCGCTGTTGCGGCCAATTTGCCTTCGAAGCTCGAGACAATAAAGAGTTGCAACTGCGACCTGCAGCCCGTGCGGGGCGGCAATCAAGTTCATGTCGTCAAGGGCATGGCTGATGAGGTGTTCGGCTCCACTGCACGGAAGGGAGTTGCCGGAAAATGCCATGGAGAGACCCGACAAGATCAATCCTCGGGCAATAGCTTCCTGACCTTGGAAGGATAAGATATCGCGCTCGGTTAGAGGCCTCACCAGCTGAAACGCGGCATAGGAAAGCAACTTGGCGAAACCGTTGACCACTCCGTGGCCGGCAGCTTCATAATCTTCTGCGTCCAATAAAGCGGATGCGTTTGAGAGGAGATCACCAACGCCTGCTTTGGTTAGGTGGAGTGGCGCTTTAGTCGTGAGGCTAAGATCCACAACGACGCATGCTGGGATACCCGATGCCAGGCTGCGTTTTCGGCCGGAGCCGTCGGCAAGGACCGAAACTGGTGAGGTTATCCCGTCCGATGAGAGCACCGAGGGAATGCACAACAACGCAACCTTGCGTTGAAATGCGACCATCTTTGCAGTGTCGATGATTCGACCTCCGCCGATCGCAATCAACACATCGACCTCGAGAGTGGCGCAAAGGGCATCCACCTCGCGGCTTTCTTCAAGACTTCCGACCGAAATTTCGTGAATGGCCGGGGGGCGTTCTGAATCACGGCTTAGCATCTTGCTGTACGTCTCGGCGATCGGCCGAGTCCCACCCCCGCTTCCGCAAAGGATCAGCAGATTGTGCGGACGCTCGCGCATGAAAGGCCAGGAAGTTGCGATCTTCTCAACGGCAGCTTGCGAGCTGTGGACGACTTCAAACGTTGTCGGCACCTGGAGGACATTGCTGAAATCGCTGAGTTCCAGCTTCATTGAATAGCTCCTCGCACTGTGCCGTTAACCAAAATCGTCAATCTCCACGACGTCCTAACTGTCTCTATATGGTAAGGAAGAGTCGCAAGAAAAATCGTTAATAAATCCTTTACTGCGTCCCGCCACTTGTGTCAGTGTACGGCAGGGGGCACGCGTTTCGCTGTGGCCTTGAAGAGCTGAAGTCACTTCGAGAGCATTTGCAAGTTGAAGTCGCTAAACCCAGCGTTGGCCGTGAATGCCTATTTGTCTCGGGACAGTTCAGTCCCTGAGCACGCATCGGCAGAACATTCCGCACGTCTGAGGACATCTGAAGCTTCGGCGATTGTTCAGCTCGCAATGACTCCGGCCGGCCGGTTAGGGAGCTGGCACCTGCCGTTCGGACAGTCTCTCGCAAGCCTGGCCGAGAGCCTCAATCGCGACAATGTGAAATACGTCTTACTACCCACGTCGGCTGAGGTCGGCGAGAACGACGAAAGGGAAGCGATACTCGTCAGCGACGAAGATATTCCGCAAGTGAATCGTCTCCTGTCGCTCGTTCCCTTCGGCACACCGATCGCGGTCTATTCCACCACGGGCCTGCCCGGATTCTCCTATCGGCAGCACTGGCGCGATTCTTCCGATTCGACGAACATGGCAGTTCTGACGCCCCATTTGGCGGAGGCGGTAATCAGTCGGGCGCAGACCGATTCGCGCGGAATCAAGGTTCCAGCGGCTGAGGATGCCCTTTTGTGGGTAATCTATCAGGCACTTTATCTAAGCGGACGTTTTCAGTCCCATTCCGCCGGAGCCTCTCAATCCGATCCACTGAGTGCACGATGTGCCAGTCTCCTCACCGAGCTCGCCAAGAAGACTGGAACGACGTCCTTTGCGGTCTTGGACCTTCCGTCATTGGATGAGCATCTCTCCGCTGCCGGGTGGACCCCGCCTTACGACGTTCTAAGGCGCCTATCCCAGTGGAACAGCTGGGCCGCTCAAAAGCTCGCGACGATCGATGAGCAGATGCCAGCTGAGGAGCCCGGCCTGGCGGTTTTTCTTGTACGCGCGGAGGCGGCTGCGCGCGGCTTGAAAGACGAGATTGGCCAGACACTGGAAGCATGCGGATTCGAGGTCCTCGCGACAAGGGACTTCACGAAAGAGCAAGCCGCCATGGTCGGGCGCGAGACCCGCGGCGGCAATTGGGGACGCGGTAATTCGCCGGTCGAGGGGGGTCCGCCGGTCAGCATGTTCGTCTGCTTCGACGTCAATCCTACGGTCACCGAACCAGAGATCCTCAAGGATCGGCCCTTTCTCGAGAACGGGCGGATTTTCGATGCAAAGCGCCGTTGCCGCCGGCTTCTGCGGGAGCGCACATCCGCTCGGCTTTTCTTCAATCCTCTGCATTCAACGGACGACAGCCGCGAAGCGTGGCGGGTGATCCGGATGGTTGCACCGTCACTGGAGTCCCAAGTGCGCTCGACGATCAAAAGCCGTCGGGCGGCTTTCGCAACCAACTTCAAAGTTGTGCGGGACCTGACGCGCCACGGTCATCGAGCAAAGGTCGAGCTGATTGAATATTGCCACGGGCTGGCCGTCAAGAAGACCTTTCGGGAACAATGCCTTCGATTTCTGGAACGGGAAGCGGCGTTTCTAGAAGTTGTCTCGAAGGAGCGACCGGAAGTCCTACCGGTTCTCGAACGCGGACCGAATTACATCATCACTCCTTATATAGATGCCCGGCCACTCCGCACTGCACTCTTTGGCAAAAGCTTCCCGAAACTCCTCGAACTTCGACATGTGCGTACTGCTTCCGATCTGCTGCGATACCTGTTTGCGCGGGGCTACGACCCGATCGATATGGCGCCGCACAATTTGCTCGTCGACCGATCGGGATCCTTGAAGGTCATTGACTTCGAATTTGTCTATCACGGGCAGCATCCGATCAACCCGCAAGAATCCGCATGTCTCGACGGCATCAAGCAGGGATTTCCAGGAGAATTCGCGGCGGAGGGTCGATGGTGTTTGTCCGATCCCTATCGGGAGCGCTGGTTTGGATACACCGGCCTCTCTCGACGCAGCTTTCTTGAAGGTTCGCCTTGGCGGCAGCAGTTGCAGCGAAGTATCAATTACCCGCGATTTATCGTCGGCAAGGCAGTTCGTCGGCAAAGCCACCGAACTTTCAACGCCACCAAGCAGCTATTAAAGATCAGCATCCCGTTCATAGCGCTATTCGCCGCCAGTCGACGCGGAGCACGGGTCCGTTGATGTGGAATGCGCCTCGACGCGGAGACTGTGAAACCGCTGCTCCATCGCCGCTGTTCAGGGATTTTCACCCAGCGGTGGATCGGAACGCTGTTCGCGTGCTCCATATTGCTCAGTCCGTTGCCGGCGGGATCGCATCTTTCTTCGAGGAACTGGCTCCTCACCAGAATCGCGTTTTCGGCGAAGAAAACGTAAAATTCCTGATACCTTCCGGCGGCGAGCAACATCTCCCCGATATCGCTCCTGCCCAACTGTTGTCGACAACGTCGAGCGCTCGCCGATTACTTCCGCTTATCGAATTTACGCGTGCGGCGCTTCACACAATCGAGGAATTCAAGCCCGAAATCGTTCACCTGCACTCCTCGTTTGCCGGCGCGTTACGTATGTTCCTGCACGAACATCCATCAAGACCGAAGATCGTATATTGTCCTCACGGCTGGGCTTTCGGGATGGATCTGCCCGGCACCCGTCAGCGAGCATATGCCGCGGTCGAACGAAGGCTTCTTCCCACAACCGATTTGGTAATTGTGAACAGCCAATCCGAATATGCAATGGCCGTTCAGCATGGCATTTCGTCGGAAAAGCTTCGAGTTATCCGCAATGGCATATCGTGGATGCCGCCCCGAACCGCGAGGAAATATCCGGAAATCTCGATTGCGTTTGTCGGTCGTCACGACCGCCAGAAGGGCCTCGACATCTTACTTGACGCAATCTCTCGTTTCCCCTCGCCACGAATACATTTGCATGTGATTGGCAAGGCGGTCTGCGGCCGCAGACGCGAAGACGAGGCTCGTTTCGCAACTCCGAGTTCGAACGTCACTTTCCACGGCTGGCTCGATCGGAAAGCGATTGTAGAGCTTCTTCGCAAAGTTGACGCTGTGGTCATGCCTTCGCGATGGGAAGCATTCGGCCTGGTCGCGATCGAAGCGATGCGCGCGGGTGTGCCAGTGATCGCCAGTAATCGCGGTGCTCTTCCGGAAGTCGTTCAAGATGGCGTGGGCGGATACATATTCGATCTCGATGATCGAGATGCTTTAGGTCGTCTTTTATCGAATCTTGATCGCAGCGCGTTGCGACGCCTTGGAGTTCTCTGCGCGGCAACGATGGCAGGATGAATTCCTTAGCGAGCGGATGAATCTCGAGACAGAGCAGGTCTATCGAGTGTTGCTCTCAAAACCCGCCGTTGGGGCACAATTGGTTGCGGGCATGCCCTCGGTTCTGGCCAAGTCCGCGGGGTGAAGGTCGGCGTTCATGTTTCCCAACTGGATTATTGCTGGCGCTCCTAAGGCAGGGACGAGCTCGCTCTTCCGCTGGCTTACAGATCATCCCGATGTCACAGGGCCGCTCGAGAAGGAGACTTATTATTTCGTCGATCCGGGAACCCACATGTTCCGGTCACAACGCAATTTCTATGAGGGTGGGTTAGCTGGTTATTCCAAGCTGTTCGATAGCTGCGACCGATCCTCAAAGATCATCATCGAATCGACGCCTGGTTACGTTTACTCAAAGACAGCACTTCGAGAGCTTCCCGCACTTCCCAGCGCGCCTCGTTTCATATTCGTCTTGCGCGAGCCTGTGGCGCAGCTGCGCTCGCTATTCACCTACTTCCAGCAAAACTGGAACTGGATTCCAAGGGACATGAGCTTTGCGGAATTCGTCGCGGCTGCCGAAACGAAGAGCCACGAATTCAAGGGCAACGAGCTGGCTGCGAATGCACTCTCCAATGTTTGGTATCCGGAACATCTCCGCCGCTGGCGAGACGCGGTTGGATCCGAACGGATGTTCATCCTGCTATTCGAAGACTTGATCGGTGACACCGCCCAAACAATGAATCGCGTAAGCGGGTGGATGGGGATCGATCCAAGCTTTTACACCGACTATGATTTCGAGCCGGAGAATCAGACATATCTTGCGCGCAATGGGGCGCTGCAGGATCTCAACGTCCTGATCCGCGGGCGACTGCCACGGGGGCAAGTCTATAATGCGGTGCGCCGCCTCTACCGTGCCATCAATACGAAAAAGCCACCTCGTCGGAACGAGGATTTGGAAGCCGAGGGGAGGCTGGCCGCCCGTTATGTCGACATGCTTCCCGAACTCGAGACAGAATATTGTCTGGACCTGACGGGCTGGAGGCGAGGCCGAACGGATTTATCCGCAGGCAAACTTCAAGGAACGCCATCATCTCAAAGTTTCCGATCGCCGGAAACAGGAATTCCCTTGGGCTTGGCCGCCGAATGAATGCATTTGCATCCCCCTCTCGAAGAGCTGGTGGAACGCCAATCAGCGTAATCATTCTCAACGACCATGGCTGGGTGAATGGAGGGCAGGCGAAGGTCGCGATCGAATTCAGCGATCCAGCTGAAACGTGCGGGGCTCGATGTCGCCTTTCTGGCAGGCACTGGGCCGCTCGACGAGCGGCTCGTCGCGAATGGCATCGAATGCCATGTCGCTGGAGACCACGATATTCTTTCCGACCCAGACCGCCTTCGCGCCGCATCTCGCGGGGTGTGGAACGTCAGAGCAGCTCATCTCCTTTCCCAATGCATCGACGCACGCAAAAGTCGATCGACCATTGTTCATGCTCATGGCTGGTCCAAGTCGCTGTCGCCAAGCATTGGACCAGTCCTCACCGGCTCCAAGGCCGCCCACGTCTACACGCTGCATGAATATTTTCTCGCCTGTCCGAATGGCGGGTTTTTCAACTATCGATCTGGGGAAATCTGTCGCAAACGCGCACTTGGTCTCGACTGCCTGACCAGCCGCTGTGATGTTCGCAATGACCTTCACAAGGCATGGCGAGTAGCTCGTCAGCTGGTCCTCAGGACAGCCGGCCGGCTGCCTCGCGACTTACGCGAGATCATTTACCTTTCCGCGGAACAAAAATCGATCATGGCGCCCTACATTTCTTCTGAGGCGCGTTGGCATCACCTTCCCAATCCCGTCAGTAAGAAGCCCGCGGCCCGAGTGACCGCTGAGGAGAACGAGACCTTCCTCTTCGTTGGACGGCTGTCACCCGAAAAAGGTGCCGAAGTGGCTGCGCGCGCCGCAAAAATCGCAGCTGTGCCAATAGCTTTTTGCGGAGACGGTCCAAGCCGCGAACTGGTCCGCCGTGCCAACCCCGATGCAGCCATGCCCGGCTGGGTCGGCAGCGAAGAACTGTCACGCTGGCTTCGCCGAGCGCGATGCATCGTTTTTTCAAGCCTTTGGTATGAATGCTATCCATTGGTGGTTGCGGACGCACTGGCGCTTGGCATCCCGATTATCGTTTCGAAAAGCTGCGTCGCTGCTTCCATGATCGAGCATGGCGTAAGTGGTCTTCACGCCGAAACGGGTGATGTTCAGGCTTGGGCCGACGCAATGAACAGCTTGCGCTCCAACGAGCGCGTCGAACGCATGAGTCGCGCGGCCTTCGCAGCGGGCCAAAATCTGCTTTCTCCGGACGAATATACGGCGCGGCTCATTCGCATCTACGAGGCCGTGATGGCTCGTAAGCAAGAGGGCGTCCAACTAAACGCACGAGTTCACGCGTCATGCTAGCTCTGTTCAACCCAATCACTCTCATGCTTGCCTCGATATGCGTCGAATGGTTCGCTGTGGCGCAGGCAGGGCCTTTCACGATCAAACTCCCTTATCTCGCGCTTTTTCTCGTCATCCTTTACTCCGTTTCGAGCCCTCGAAGAAATCAACTCCTGCCTGCTGTTTGCTCGCCAAAACGTGACTTGGATCATTCCATTTCTTTTGTACCCTGCTCACATTGAGCGCCGCTCTGTACAGGCTCGCCGACCCAAAACACCGTGCCCCGCCAGTTCTTCTATTTCGTCGGCTCAATCGCATTGGGCGGGACTCTGGCAGTGACCCGAAACATAAAGACGGTTTGTCGGCTAGGCGCCGGCCTCGCAATCGTGGTTTTCATGGGCGTGGTCGAAATAGCCGCCCATAGGCTCGGCCTAAGCTGGACTGACGCTATCAAACAATTTGTGACGAGTGGTGTAGTCTTCACTTCGTCGTGTTCACCTTCCTGAAAACGGTGTTCAGCTCGCTGAATTCCGACGACATCAATCTCGCGACGTCGGTGAAGAACGCGATCGCAGTCTGCATCCTCGTATCGGGCCTCGTGTTTCGAAGCGCATCCAGCAAATCGACGCGCGACTTTGTCGGCATGTTTCACATGGCCGTGGTTCTGGGCCTGATGGTCCTTCTCGATACCCGGTCCGTCATCATCGCCGGTGTAGGAGGGATTTTGCTCGCGATCGGGCTGAAATCGATCACGCACACGGGACGTGGCTCCGCGATACTCGGTGTGAAGGCCTTGGCTGCGGTCGCGGCGCTCACAATGGTCATCGGATTTACGAATTCGGACGCGGTGACGGGCCTGATGGCCGACCGGTTCTCCTTCGAGGACGCGTCGGCCGAAGCTCGGGTCGAGCAATATCAGGTCGCAATGGATCGCATCGAGCAGCATCCTTGGATGGGAAGCGGCTATTATCTGATCGATGGCTACCCGGTTCACAACCTCTTCCTCAGCGCGTGGATGAATGCCGGTATCGCCGCATTTCTGGCGGCATTGGCCTTCTATCTAATTCTTGTCGCGAAGTGGGTCTCGTTCGTGTGGAGGCTCGTCACGCAGCCGAAGCGTTGGACTTCCCGTCGGCGCCCGAATGGGTGGCGGCATCCTCCTGCCCATTTTTCGAGTTTGGCTTTCCGGGGCCGGCGGCAACTTGTTCCTCGGCGAATGGATGGCGATGGGAATGTTTCTGGGAATGCTGTTCGCGAACGAGTCGAAGCGCGAACAGCTCGCAGAGGCCCGAAGTCCTCACTCCAAATCCTCGCGCGCCAAGCGGTCGGGATACCCGCAGTCTTCCCAGGTCGGCCTGTGAGCCGCAACCCGATGGCATCGAAGCGATGAACCAAACACAAGCGATGCGCGCCGGGATGAACCGCTAACATCATGTCGGCGGCCAATGTAGCAAAGGCGTTGCAGCGGAAAGCCAGCGCACTTCTTTGCGGCAATCGCATTGTCTTCCATCATGTACCCAAGTGCGGAGGGACTTCCGTCGGCAGGGCCCTTCGGCTGTCGTATTTCTTGTCGCAAGGGACGGTGACTCCAATCGAGAGCGACAAGGCATTCCACGCGGTTGAAGAGTCGAAGTCGCCGCGAGTCGTGGGGCAGGTCTCCGACCTTCGCGAGATGATGCTTCTTTACATGCTTTATAGCGACGTCCGATGCGTCGCCGCGCACATACCATTCAGCGACGCCAGCTTCGATCGCTTCGCGAGCTCCTATGCTTTCGTGACCTTGCTTCGGCATCCGGTCGACCGATTCATCTCGAATTATCTGTGGAGCCATAAACACCCTGAAGGGGTGCAGTACGTGCCCGAATCGCTCGAGGAATTCGTTGTTACGGATCGCGCGAAACGCCTCGGATCTACCTATGCGCGCTATTTCTGCGGCGAGCCTGAGCACGAGACGTTCACGCCCGAGCATCCGAATCCAGCCATTCGCAACCTCAAGCGGATGCACCTGGTCGGATTCCTGGACGAGATGGGACGGTTCGAGAGCGGATTACGCGCGATTACAGGCTGCCGGATCAAGATCGGCAAAGAGAATGTCGGACACACGAGCAACGCGCGCGAAGAGATTCTCGAAGGGCCGCTCGGGGCCCAAGTCCTCAGCTGCTGCAGCATCGACCTTGAAATTTGGGAAGGCGTGCAGGACTTGCGCTCGCGGCCCGTACTACAACGATCAGCGGGACCTCGAAAGAAATGACCGGCCGAGCTCGCCCTTCCAGCTCTAATCACCACGGCGAACTGGTTTTGCAATTCACCGTTCCGACCCACCCACTTCGGGACGCCGTGCATGGATCTGGGACAAAGATGATCGCCGCCGATCGAACCCTCCAAAATCTGATCGCCTGTTTGACGGGTAAGGTCGGACGATCACACGATTGGCATCGCCTGCTAACGGCAGCAGCTACAACGCTAACCATCGGGAACCTCGCCGCGGCAATGCTCGGAGCCGATCCGCCGCTCGACTCCCGCCCGCAGTAAGAACTTGCTTGAAGACATCCTCAGCCGCAGCCGCGAGCGCAATGCACGGATGCAGAAGCAGCTGGCCGAGCTCCTTCCAGTTCTCAATCAGGCTGGCATCGAGCCCATCGTCATGAAGGGCTTGGCGCGAACTCCTCAGCGACCCTCGAGAGGAGTCCCGGCTTCTTTCAGACCACGACATTCTCATCCCTCCGGACAAGGGAGAGAGTCGCGATCGAGGCACTAAAGCAACTTGGATATGAACTTGTTGCAGGCGGCGAGGATGGAATTACGCCGGTCTTCGGCCGAACCTGTGATGTCGCGACGATTGACCTTCATTCGTCGCTCAAGCCTTTTTACCTCGGCTTGGCATATGACACGATCGCGCAGCATTGCGACCGCGCTGCGTTGGCCGATGGAACCTTTCTTTTACCGAACGCGACGTGCCAAATTTTGCTCATGGTTGTCCACGACCAGCTGAATGACCGCGATTATTGGCGCGGCGTGATCGACGTCAGGCATCTGGTTGATTTGGATCGCCTACTGACCGACGGGATAGACTGGCCCTTGCTCGGGAGTTTCTTTGAGAAGGGCACTTCGAAAAGGGCGCTGGAGGTTCAAATGCGGACCGCCTCGTCCCTTTTGAATGTCAAGATACCCGAAGAATATTGCGGTGGGGTCTGGCCGCGAAATCCGGTTCTGAGGCGGCGTGCACAAACTCGCGCACCCTTGGCACGCTTCTTGTTCACGCCGCTTACGATCTTGATCGACCCGCCGCGGGCGTCGATTGAGCAGCGCGCATCGCGCCGAGAAAGCAGAATCCTGACCCGAATTCGCCGAAGGGTTGAGCGGTATTTCTGGGTCTCACAGCCGGGCAAGTTCTGCTAAGATTTGAATTGCGGCAGGTCCAGCGCCAAGCAGTGCGACCAGGCGCGCGCGCGGTTCACGCAACTTCAAGCCGAGGTCGCTCTTCTCGCCCCGCATAGGAGTAGACATAAAGGTTCGATCGCGAGTTCGTCAGATCGAACTTCGTAAGAACTGCACCGGATACTCTCGCCCCGGCCTGAACTAGCCGTCGTAACGCGCCACGGACTTCCGGTAGCCTCGCGCGGTCACTCTCAACGACCAACACAGTATGATCAGCTGCTGCAGCCATGCGCGGGCTGTCGGCGAGTCCGTATACGGGCGGAGCATCAATGACGATCAATTCGAAGCGGCGCGAGAGATGCTTCAAAAGCACCTGAAATCGAGTGTCGCTCAGCATTGCTGCGGGGCTGGGCGGCATCGGTCCTGCAAGCATTACGGACAAATTCGGAATCTCCGTCCGAAAAGTTGCCGCTTCAGGAACGCATAGTTCCGCCAGGACCGTGGACAGGCCGAGTGGGGAACCGATGTGGACAAAGCGGTCCAATGACGGCTTGCGCATGTCGCCATCGATCAGCAGAGTGTGCTTCCCGCCGTAAGCGAAATCACGGGCAACGCCATATGCGGCCGTGCTCTTGCCTTCGCCTTGAGTGCTGCTGGTGAACAAAATGCTATGCGGACCAGTGGGCGAGAGAAGCTCCAACGATGAGCGAAGTGAGTAATGCGCCTCGGCGAGCGGCGATGCCGGGTCGAGGAGCGCCTCGGCAGGATTGCTAACACGGGGAAGTACGCCAAGAACGCGAAGATGCAGATCGCTGTCGACGACTTCCGGCGAATGGACCCGATTATCGCGAAGGCCGGAAATCAAGATGAACATTGCGCTCCGAGCAGGAACGCGATTGCAGCGCCGGCGGCTGACCACAGCAATGGCTTAGGTGAAATCGCAGTCGTTGGGGGAGCGGCGCGGTCGACGATCGAGAAAGCTCTCGGGGATTACCGCGGAACTCGTGGTCAGCGAATTCGACCGTTGCAGCAGCGCTTCATACAGTTGCCGGTCGGAATCGGCATTTCGCTTCAAGGCGTTATATTTGGCGCCCTTTCCTTGATCGGTCAGGGTCTTGTTCTCGAGTTGCCCGACGCTTCGGGCGAGGTCGGCCTCCTGCCGGCGCGCGACCTGATAGCGGTTTTCAATCGAGTTCGCGGATACTTTGCGCCAAGGACTGAATTTGTCGGTTGATTTCATCGATGTGCGCAGCCGCTGCGACCACGAATGGATTCGTGTCGAGCCGGTGCTGGCGCTGCCCCTGATAGTCTGCCTGGGCTTCCGCTGATTTCTGCTGCAATTGCTGGATTGAGGGATCGTTTATCACCTCCGGCAAGCTCATCAGCGGCGTGTGCTGAGCTTGCTGCCAACGTTGCTCTGCCGCAATTCGGTCGGCCCGCGACTGCGTGTAGGCTTGGCTAAGCTGCGCTAGATTGTCGCTCGACAGGGAGTGCAGTGAAGTCCCGCCACTGACTGAAGAAGTCCCGGCGCTTGGATCAATCAGCCCCGCCGTCCGAGTGTAATCGATCAGTGCCTTTTCAGAACGGTCCAATCGCGAGCGGGCGGTCGCAAGCTGACCGTCGAGCGCCCGCCTCAGCTCGTCCGTGCTGTCATACTGTCGCTGAATGCTGCTCTCGATAAAATTATCCAGATAGCTATTTGCGATAGCAGCAGAGGCCAACGGATCTCGACTATCGAAACTGACCGTCGCCACCCGGGAATCGTCACTTAATTTTACTTGGACTTGGTTGCGAAGATGATCGATCAGCTCGGAACTCGCGTTCGTGGTGTCGAGTGCTCGCATTCCAAGAGCATTGGCGACCCGCTTGTTGCGGCCTAATCCTTCGCTCTGGGCGACTTTTTGGGCTAGCGAGTGACTTCGAATGAACTGAACCTCAGGATCGCCGAACCGGTTCTTCGCTGCAGTTGGCGATGCCTGTTGAAACTCGAGCTGTCCTTGGGCACGGTAGGTCGGAGGCGTTAGGTAGCCGAGCAGGAGTCCGGCAAGAGCTCCGAAGGCCAGTCCGCCAAGGATGACGGTGCGACTACGGCGAATGGCCTCGAAAAACCGATTTGCCGGCTCCGGACGATGTTCCCATTCGAATGCCGGATCATAGGCACGGGTCGTGCTTAGGTCCCTATTCGAGTCAACCGGCACCAAGCTTTGTGAAATCGAAGTCATTGCGTCGATTACGGGATTACCGGCCCGACCGCGCTCACCGCGCGGAACACTCCAAATAGCGGGTTCATCGACATGATGTTCTGCAAGGTTTCCTTATGCCGTGAATGCCCAACAATGACGACATCGTCGGCCATCAGTAGCGGGTCGGCCGACGTTCCTCTTCGAATGTCGTCAAGATTGAAAAGCGCTCCCAAGCGTTGTCCGTTCACCTCGCGAAAGACCGCAATCTGATTTGTAGCGGCGAGCTTCGTCTCGCCTCGGGCAAGAGCGATTGCCTGAAGCAATGAAGTCTTGCTCTTGACGTCAAAAATCCCTGGCTGGTTGACCTCGCCCTGAACCGTGATCTTCTGTGGCACGGACGTGGACACGGCCACGCTAACCTGCGGGTTCTTGAGATATTTGCGGGCCAAGCCGGCCGAAATCACCGACGCCAGCTGATCGGTCGTTTGTCCCGCAGCTGCGATCGTTCCGAGCAGCGGCACGTTGATGTTGCCACTTGCATCAACCTGCAACGGGGCGTTCGCCGCGGTGGAAAGATCGGGCTCCTGCAAGACGTTAATCGCAAGCGCGTCGAACGGGGCAATGCGATATTCGGCTTGGCCAGCTGGAACTGCCGGTGCCGCGAGCGCCTGGTAGGCGGCGGGACCCGATGGAATATTCGCACCATCGAGCGTTGAGCCGGTAGCGCAGGCAGCAAGCAAAGGGACGAGAAGGAAGATCAACAGTTTGCGGAACATCGGTACCCTCCACAAATGCAGCTCGACATGATCGAATGTCGCCCGATGCGGGCGTCGGCGTTATTTGCGAACTGGTTTCTCTCACGATAACGCACGATAAATCAATTACAAATTAACCACTTGGCGGTGAGTTGCCCCGATTTTGGACGCAAGATCGGTTTCTCGCGCACCCAAAAATGCGTCTGGCCTTCGCTTGAATGGGCCAAAATCGGGTTTTCACCCCAGATCTACTGACCCCTTGGGACGTTGTCGGTCGCACGAATATGTAACTGGCGTGAAACCGAAACAACGCTCAAGAAAGGGCCTCTGCGGGAGATGTGCCCGGACATTAGGTCTCAGTAACCAGGAATAGCCCAGATGCGCCCGATTTCCGCAAAGCGCTTTGTTGATTCCGTCGGGATCGACACACATCCCAATAGAACTCCGATCCCTCTGGGGGACATCGGACTGGGAAGCCGCTTTCCTCGAAACCGGTGTCAGGAACGTTCGCGGTCTGATTGGCAGTGGACGGCCGGGGGCGGGGGCCATGGAGCACCTCCGGCGCCTGTTCGACGCTGGGGTCAAATTGTGCGCCACGGTTGCTCCTGAGCGAGCAGACCTCGATCTAAGCACGGTCGGAGCAAACCTCGCATTTCTCGCGAAGAATGTCGGCGCCGGGAACCTCTGCGGCATCGAAAGCGCCAACGAATATAACAAACCCTCGTCCCGGCCTGACAACTGGGCAACGAGGTTGCGCCAATTCCAAGCCTGGCTCGACGAGAACGTCAAAGCCAACCCGAATTTACGACAGGTGCCGGTTGTCGGCCCTTCGATCTGGGGGCGACTGACCAGCGACATCATTACGCTTGGTAACCTCGAACCCTATTTGGATGTTTCCTGCCTACATTATTACACGGGAGGGCGACGCCCTACGGAGGCCGGCAAGCCCAGTAGCGCGGACGAGGGGGGTGGGAGCTCCGAATATACGTTGGCCGAAGCGGTGCGGCAGGCAAAGACGCAAGCTCCCGACAAGCCGTTGTATGTTACGGAGTTCGGTTATCCCATCGCGGGTCCGGGCTTGCCGCTGAGCAGTGGCTTCATCACTGAAACCGCAGCTTCGAAATACCTCATCCGAGGGCTGTTCGATCTGTTCGCTGCAGGCGCGGAAAAAACGTTCATTTATAGTCTCATCGACGATGTTGAGCGCAACCCGCCGCGCTATCATGGGCTGCTGTCAGGTTCGCTTGAACGGCGGAAGACATTTTACGCGGTCAAGAATCTCCTTGCGGTCATGCAGGATTCGGGACCGGCTCTTGGCCTGCAGCCGCTTGAGCTCACAATTCGCGCGCCCGCGCAGGTCAAGACAATGCTCTTTCAGAAGGGCAATGGCACCTTCCTCCTCGCCATGTATCAGGACGTAGACAGCTACGACCGCCGCGGAGCGCGTGACATTGCCGTTGCTCCAGTGCCAGTCACGCTTGCGTTGGATCGTCCGGCGGCACGAATGGAGGTCTATACTCCAACTTTCGACACGAGCGCCAAGCAACGCACAATGAACAGTAACCGGCTTACCATAGCAGTGCCTGATCACGTTGCGATCGCGGCAATCACGATGTGAGAACTCACTGAATATCGCCCGGCCGTGGGGCGCTTCTTGAATTGCCCGAGCAACATTTCGTTTTCAGGATTATTAATATTTCGTTATATCAACGTGAGTGTATGACGCGAAAAAGGTTTTCATCGTCGCCGCTGTGATGATGGCACATGGCCACGCGGACGGCGCCGAGCGAGGGGTGTGGAAAGCCTGCACAATCGATACGGTGACTGCCTGCACTCCCGATGCCTGTGGTTCACGCAAACCAGAAATTTCTATTTTTTTATCGGATTATTTGGACGGTGGGACTGAACGCGGCGCATATTATCGTTGCAAGCTCCACCTCGCCGCCTGTGATCGTTTCCCTGCGACCGTCTATCGCTCCGGGGACTTCATTATTTTCTCATTGCCGGGCGAAAGTGCTTTCGCGAAGCTCGGGGCCGACGATCGAGTCACCGACGTCGCTGTCGTAGGCTACACAGTATTCGTCTCGCGCGGTCGGTGTTCGGAACGGGCGCCGCCCGACCCGGGTCGAGGTGACCAAATTTAGAAATCAAATGCCCAAATTGTGAAATGCGGCGGCAGTTCGGCAGCCGGCGCGGCGGCGGCCGTGAGGCACTGAGCGCGCGCCGGCGCTGACGAACTAAGCTTGGTCTGTGAAGGGCTGCGATCTCCCGCGGCCAGGAACGCACCGAGCGTCGGAAATTGCTCGAAATGTCTTTCATAATCTCGCAAACGATCCTCGAGCGACCGATTGAAGTCGTCACCACCTCCTGGCGCTGCCGCCAAGATCAGCTTGGTTCGATCGTGTAAGTCGGCGATCCGGGCGAATACAGCCCGGATCGTCTGATCGTCGACAATTAACGGTGCCGAGTCGGAATTGTCGCCATCGAGGACGTGAGTGCATTGGCTCCGTCAGTGCGCGACAGGACTGCTGCGGGGCTTGCGTTCGCGAGCATGTCTACCGACAGAACTGAGGGAACCTGGGTTTTCCGCCGATCCGCACGCCGACAGATCGTCAATATTGCCAAAGGTCGTAAGGACGAAGCTTTTCTGCGGGAGAGGCATCCTGGTATAAACGCTCCAATATGCGCGAACCATTTCCACTTGTTGTTCCGCAGGATTGACGATGGACTTGTAAAAGGGCCTATGTCCTTTGAAGAAGCGCATGAAATCGCTCGATCGGGCAAAATCTCCAATCGCATCCACAAGCGCATTCAGATCCCCATTGTCCGAAGCGATTTGGCGTGCCGGAAGGTGCCGGAACTGCCCGCGACCGAGAGCTCGGGGGGCGGCGAATAGTGCAGCAACAGCTGTGCGGCCGACGCTACGAGTTCGGGATTGTCCTTGGTGAGCTTGGCAAAGAGCTGAACGGCCGGATGATTTGCTTCTGCAAGAAAATAGGTTTGAACGTCGTGCTCGTAGCGACGGTCACGCTCAGTCAGGCTTCGATTCGCCCGGTTAGCGAGCATTTGGACCACGGAAAGCAATTCCAACCTCGGATCGACGTCGACCTCAATGCTTGTATCAGCGCCGACGAACCGATTTGCCCAAGCATCCCGTTCGAGCATCGCCGCGGTGCGAAGAGTGAAAGGATCCTCTTCGTTTCCTGCATAGCGGCGAGTGAACGCGCCGGGCTTGCCCCACGCGTCCGGCCAGCGATAGAAAGATATGTGCTCCGACCTGGGCGTTCTTCTCGAGGCTCGAAGCCCAATATGGCACGACGTAATCGGCATGATAATGAGTCGCTAGACCGACGGGCTGGAACACAGAACCGTCGAGCGCCGACTCGGCGACGCGTCGTGCTCGGCCCCACAATTGGGGATCGGCTCGTCGAAACAATGAGCCGTCGCACGTGAACGTGAACTGGCACCCTGTCCTACGTTCAGAACCCTGGAAGACCACTCCACAGATGGACGCCGGAAAGGCTGGATGTCGAACTCGGTTGAGAACGACCTGTGCGACCGCCTCCTGGCCGGCATCGTCCTGATTTGCAGCTTCATAATAGACCGCCATTGAAAGGCACTCGATGGCATGTCTCACGAGAGTTCTTGTCACCGCGGAAGCTGAACGGTTTCGCGGAGATATTTTGATCGGTCGAGAAGGGAATGCGCGCGTTAATCGCGAGCGCGTCGGTGCGCGACATATTCCGCAGCAATAAAGGCGGCGGCTGAGGAGGCGCTTCCAGGCGCTGCAGTGCGTTCAGCCGGGGCGATCGTCGTCGCCCTTCCGCCCGCCGCAAGAAACGCTAGCGCAACTGCAATCGAAATGCCGTCTGCAAGCAATCCCTTGAGGAGCTCGCTGCGGCTGATCGAAGGACAATAATGCAAGCGCCAAGAAGAGGCGGAAAGTCAGCGAATTTGATCGAACGACGGGTTTCCACGAAACGGCGCCCTTTCGAGTCGGCCTATCACGCCATCGTCAGCCGTAGCAAATTTTCGTTAACCAGCACAATTCACCACCAAAGATAACAATCCTGGCCCGCAGAAGTGGCTCGGCCAGACGGTAGATGATTGCGTTCGCGCCTCCGTTAACGCCGGGTGCTGTTGCTCGTCCGACACGAGTGCCGAAAAACGGCCGTACGGCATTGGACTCGTGCGTGAGACTTGGTTAACAAATTGTTGATCGGGAGCGAATCGAAAGAGTCCGTTAATGAGGGAAGTCGCAGTCACTGCTGAGCTGAGTGAAGACGCGGCGCTTTTCTCGGCCACGGCAACCGACGCTGGTGTTTTTTTCGGCCGGACCCAATCTGAAGAGCCGGTCCTCGCGACGCCCGCCGCAGATCGCCGCGGTGCAGGCCAACGACAGCCATTTCCAACCTTGGCTGCATCCAAAACCTTTGGCTCAGCTTCGAGTGCACTCTTACGTGGCCCTGCTGTTGATCGACTTTCTTATCGATCGCATGCGGGTTCATCTTCGCGAATCTGCTTCGTTTCCAGACGCCCCTGGCGGCCCCTGGTATGCAATGCATTGTCGCATTCGGGGCAGTGTCGATTGCAATCGCCTTCTCCAGCGGCGCCTACGCTGTGGACGTTCTTGAGCATCCGCGAGAAGGGCATCACTCGAGTGATGAAGGCGTTCGCACTGGCGGCCTTCGCCCTTTTGCTGGGATTCTTCTACACGAAGACTTCAGCGATCATGTCCCGAGCGGTCTTCGGGATCGGAGTGATCACCGGTGCAGGGCTCGTCGCCACGGCCCGCTATGTCTTTGGAAAGCTCCTCGGCGATCATCACGGATGGAAGTTCCAGAATGAGGTTCTGCTCGTCGATGGAGCAACTGTTGCAGCGCCAGTTGGAATGGTCCTCTATGCTGAACAAGCTGGCCTTAGCCCATATCAATAACGATCCTAATCTCGCCGATCGTGTCGGCGAACTACTCGACGGAGCAGACCGGATCATCCTCGCATGTAGTCCCGAGAGGCGGACATCAGTGGCTAAAGCTGATCAAAGGCGTTGGTGTTGACGCGGAAGTATCTAACTCCGGAGCTCGATCACCTTGGTGCGCTTAGCCTGAGAATGACCGCAAGCGGCGCTGCGGTATTGGTGGCGGCGGGCCCGCTTTGTCTTCGTGACAGAATCGTCAAGCGCACGTTCGATCTCGCACTTGCGGTCGTGCTACTGATCCTGCTTGCGCCCTTGATGTTGCTTACCGCGCTGGTGGTCAAGGCGACCTCCGAGGGATCGGTGTTCTTCCGTCAGCGCCGTATCGGCCGAGGAAACCACCCATTCGAGGTCTACAAATTCCGAACCATGCGGAGCGACGTTTGCGATCACAATGGAGCCCGATCAGCTTGCCGCGACGACGATCGATGTCACCTCCGTCGGTGCGGTATTGCGTCACACGAGCGTCGATGAACTTCCGCAACTGCTCAACGTTCTCAAGGGCGAAATGAGCATCGTCGGGCCGCGTCCGCATGCAATCGGCTCAACCGCTGAAGATGATTTCTTCTGGAATATCGACGATCGCTATTGGCAGCGCGGTGCAGTCAAGCCAGGGATCACGGGCCTAGCTCAGATCCGCGGTCTTCGGGGCGCAACCGATACCCGCAAAGCCGTCACAGATCGAGTTCAGTCGGATTTGGAATATCTGGCGAACTGGAGCTTGTGGAAGGACCTCTCAATCATCCTTCGAACCGTAGGCGTGCTGATGCATCCCAACGCATTCTAAGAAATGGGCTTTCCGGTTGGCCGACGTTCGGATGCAGGGCATTGCGGTGGATCGCCTCCCCTCAGACCGACACATCTTAACTTCATTATCGGCCGTTAGCGCCGAAACGCTCCGTTGAAGCGCCGGAGTCCACTTCCCGATCTCTGCCAAAGGCATATTCTTCCCAAGATCTAGGGAGATGGGTGAATGTCTTGGTGCATTGGACGGACCGAAGCGCTCGCGGACCCGCTTGCGGCACGGCGCAAAGCGCTTGCGAAGCTTCGCGGCATTGCAGAGCTCGATGATCCGGAGAGCCTCGTCGTCCCGGTTCTTATCGACGCGATCATCATTGCTGAAAGCTATCGAGGCGCTCGACACGAGATCACCTTCTTGCCCGAGCTGACGCGAAGCGTCGACGCGCTGATCCGCGAGCTCAATGCTAACGAAAAGGCGAAGGAGTGGGCCGAGCCGGTCACCGCAGCCTAGCCGCAAGGTAAGTGCCGCGGTAACCACAATCCTTCGTACAGGTTCGGACTCTACTCGGCGCGAGAGCTCCAGTGCGGAATGGAAGTTTCTTTCGAGACAGCCAAGCATTCGTCGATGAAGGGCGTGATCCAGTCGGGTCCTCGGCAAGGAATCCGGTGGCCAGTTCACGGACCGGCTCCTCAAACCCTGAGCGCCGCGGCGGCTTCGGCCTCACGTCTCAGGTTTCGGGCGAGCTGACTCATTCCGTTGAGATATTGCGGCGGGACGTGCACGTCGCGGTAGTCGAGCTGGGCCGCTGCTCGCAGCGTCCAGAAGGGGTCGACGAGGTGAGGCCTTGCAAGCGCGACCAAATCGGCGCGGCCGGCAGCGAGGATTGAATTGGCGTGATCGGGCTCAAAGATATTGCCGACCGCCATTGTCGCAAGCTTGCCCTCATTGCGAACTTGGTCGCTGAAGGGCGTCTGGAACATTCGGCCGTAGACCGGCTGCTGGCCGGACCAGGTCTGGCCTGCCGACACGTCGATCAGGTCCGCGCCCTCGCGGGCGAACGCCTCGCCGATTTCGACCGCGTCTTCAGGCGTGATGCCGTCGGCGCCGGCCCAGTCGGTCGCCGAGATGCGCACCGACATCGGACGGTCGCTCGGCCACGCCGCGCGCATCGCGGCGAAGACTTCGAGCGGATAGCGGAGGCGGCTCTCGAGGGTTCCGCCATATTCGTCGGTGCGCCGGTTCTGAAGCGGCGTGATGAAGGCGGAGAGCAAGTAACCATGAGCGGCGTGAAGCTCGACCATGTCGAAGCCCGCTTCAAGGCCCATGCGAACCGCAGCGACGAACTGCTCTCGGACCGCATCCATGTCGGCGCGCGTCATCGCTTTCGGCACCTGGTTGACGGGCGACCAGCGCACGTCGCTCGGCGCGAGGAGTGGCCAGTTGCCGCTGTCGAGGGGGGCATTATCCTCTTCCCAGCCGAGCTTGGTCGAACCCTTGGCGCCCGAATGGCCGAGCTGGAGGCAGATCTTCGCCTTCGAATTGACATGGACGAAATCGACTATGCGCTTCCATGCGGCGACATGGTCCGCGTTCCACATGCCGGTACAGCCGCGACTGATCCGGCCTTCCGGCGAGACGCAGGTCATCTCGGTGAAGACGAGCCCGGCGCCGCCAAGCGCACGCTCGCCGTAATGGACGAAATGGAAGTCGTTGGGCGCCCCGTCGATCGCAGAATACATATCCATCGGCGAGACTACGATGCGATTCTCAACCTTCATCTCGCGCAACTTGAACGGCGCGAACATCGGCGGCGCGGTCTTTTTCGACCTGCCTGCGGTGGCCCGCTTCCAGAACCATCGTTCGACGCTTTCGAGCCATTCGCGGTCGCGGAGGCGCAAATTCTCGTGGCTGATCCGCTGCGAGCGGGTCAGCAGCGAATAAGCGAACTGCAGCGGTTCGAAATGCGTGTAGCGTTCCAGCGTTTCAAACCATTCCGTCGAGTTGCGCGCGCTATTCTGTAGCTTCAAAACTTCGAGGTTCCGCTCGGCCTGATATTCATCGAGAGCGGCCGCAAGGCTAAGGCCTGGGCGATTGAGCACCTCAGCCATCTTGATTGCATCCTCAAGCGCAAGCTTGGTGCCCGAGCCGATCGAGAAATGCGCGGTGTGTGCGGCGTCTCCGATCAGGATGACGTTGCCGCTCGTCCAGCGTTCGCACTTGATACGGCGGAAGCGCAGCCATGCTGCGCCGGCGACGAGATGCGACGAGTTCGATTGAAGTTTGTGCCCATCGAGATATTTGGCGAAGAGCTTCTCGCAAACAGCGGTGCTCTCGTTCTGAGACATCGTGTCGAAGCCAAAGCTGCGCCAGGTAGCTTCGGAACATTCAATGATGAAGGTGGAATAGTCTGGCGCGAAACGATAGGCGTGCGCCCAGATCCAACCGTGCTCGGTCTCCTCGAACGCAAAGGTGAAGGCGTCGAAGACTTTCGTCGTGCCGAGCCAGACGAACCTGTTGGAGCGCACGTCCACGTCGACCCCGAACGCCTTTGATGTCGCATCTCGAAAGCGGGAGTTCGCGCCGTCCGACGCGATGACAAGATCATAATCGCGCCACTTCGAATGGGCTGGGTCGCACTCGGTATTGAAGTGTAGTGCAACGCCCAACTCGAGCGCCCTGTTCTCGAGGATTTCGAGCAGGCGTTTGCGGCCAATGCCAATGAAGCCGTGCCCGCCCGAAGTGATGGTTTCGCCGCCAAAGTGGACGTCGATGTCGTCCCAATGCACGAACTCTGCATTGATCGTCTTCGCCGAGACGGGATCATTTGTGGTAATGTTCCCCACTGTAAGATCGGAGAACACGACCCCCCATCCAAACGTCACGCCCGGCGCATTTCGCTCGAAAACCTCGATCTCATGTGCCGGATCGCGAAGCTTCATCGAAATGGCGAAATAGAGGCCCGCCGGGCCCCCGCCGATGCAGGCGATCTTCACAGTGTCGATTCCAGAAGCTTGCAGCGCATGGTTCGAGCATGGCACAGCTGTAGGTCGGTCGAACAGAATGAAATCGAGGCTCTTCCGCACTCGCGAAGGGCCCTTGCCATTCCGCTTCACGACTGTATTAATCTAATGATACACCTAAGGGGGCCTAGATGCGCACCATTGTTCTTTCCGTTGCTGCCTTACTTTCCACCACCGCTCTTGCCGCCCCGCATGCTGCCAAGGCGCCCGAGGCGAAGACGCCTGCGATCGTTCCAGATTCGAATGCGCCCAAGGGAAAGCTGCCGAACACGGTCACTCCGAACGCCTATCGGCTCGACTTCACGATCCTCCCCGAGGCCGATCGATTCTCCAGCCACGACGAGATCGACATCACGTTGAGCCAGCCGGCGAAGTCGATCTACATGCATGGCCGCGACCTTGCAGTGGCGCGGGTCGATGCGATGGTGAACGGCAAGACCATTCCCGCGAAATGGACCCAGGTCGATAAGACCGGCACCGCGCGACTCGATTTCTCGCAGACGCTTCCCGAAGGTAAGGCAACGCTCAAATTCGATTATAGCGGTGCATTCGGCGATTCCGCCTCCGGCTTGTTCCACGTCAAGGTCGGTGACCAATGGTATAGCTGGACTCAGTTCGAAAGCATCGACGCGCGCGCGGCCTACCCGGGCTTCGACGAGCCCGGGTTCAAGACGCCGTTCACCGTCTCGGTAAAGACTCACCCCGGATACGTGGTCGTTGGCAATGCACCGGAGGTTTCGGTTACAAAAGTTGCCGGCGGGCTCGAGAAGCATCAGCTTCAGTCGACGAGACCGCTGCCGACTTATCTCGTGGCGATCGACACCGGTCCATTCGTTCACAGGACCGGCATGATTCCGACGGATCCGGAGCGTTCGACACCGATGCCTTACGGCGCGGTCGCCACGCACGCGCAGGCGGACAAGATGGACTATGTGATGGCTGAAACGCCTCGCATCGTCAGCCTTCTGGAGAATTATTTCGGAGAGTCCTTTCCCTTCCCCAAGCTCGACCAAATCGGCACTCCGATCATGCCGGGCGCGATGGAGAATGCGGGGGCCGACACCTACGGCGATGACATCATCTACTTGCGCCCCGGCGCGACTACAGGCGACAAACAGGGCTTCGGAATGGTCGTCGCGCACGAGCTGTCGCATCAATGGTTCGGCGACCTTGTAACTCCGGCATGGTGGGATGACATCTGGTTGAACGAGAGCTTCGCCAACTGGATGGGCTATCGCATCGGCAACGAGTGGCGGCCCGAGCTCAACATCGGCGTCGGTGCCCTCGGCGAAGGATTTAGCGCAATGAACACCGACGCGTTGGTCGTCGGGCGCCCGATCCACCAGGCGATCACGCAAAACAGCGATATCGACTCGGCTTTCGACGGCATCACTTACGGCAAAGGCGGTCAGGTCGTTGCCATGATCGCCGCCTATCTTGGCGACGAGAAGTTCAAGCAAGGCGTTCGGCTTCATCTTCGTCGGCACGCATATGGCAATGCAACGTCCGAGCAATTCTTCGGCGCGATCGCTGATGCGGCGCAGGATCCCAGGGTCTTGACCGCCTTCAAATCGTTTGTCGACCAGCAGGGCGTGCCGGTTGTCGACATCCGCCGCGACGGATCGAAGCTTACTGTCACGCAGTCACGATACGCGTTCCTCGGCAGCAATCCGCAGCCTGAGCTTTGGACAATTCCCTTCTGCGTTCGTGCGGGCGCGGCGAAATCGTGCACCCTTCTCGACCAAAAGGTTACGACCCTCGACGCACCGGGGCCGGGCGTGATCGTTCCCAATGTCGGCGGGGCCGGTTATTACAGATTCGACCTTTCGCCCGAGGATTGGAATGCGCTGATCGCAACTTCGGCCCAGCTGCCGCCGGGCGAAGCCCTCGCGACCACCGACAGTTTGTGGGCTTCGTTCCGTTCCGGCAAAGTGCCCGCGCGGACGCTGATCGAGGAGGCCCGCGCAATGGCTGCTAATCCGAGCGCTGCAGCGAGCGTTGACCCGGGCAGCAAACTTGCTGGGCTGCACACCGTCGGGCTGATTGGTCCGGAATTGGAGACCGCGTATCGCTCGCTTATGGCCTCGATCTACGGGCCTCGACTGACGAGCATCGGCTTCGATCCCAAGTTCGGAGCCCATTCGAACGACACGCCAGACCAGCAGCGACTGCGCCAGCGGCTCGTCGGGATCCTTGCGTTCGATGCACATGATCCATCGGTTCGAGCAAAGCTGAAGACGGCTGGCGATGACTATCTCGCGGGCGATGAGAAGGCGGTCGACCCGGCTTTCTTGGGGACTGCGCTTGCGGTTGTCTCAGAGGACGGCGGAATGGCTGCAGCAAAGAAGCTCGTCGAAAAGGGCTTGTCATCCGAAGATGGTGACGT
>CAWAWT010000066.1:0-10733 GCA_963785855.1 uncultured Alphaproteobacteria bacterium | reverse complement strand
TAGCCTTCGAACAGCTTGGTCTTCGCCGCGGCCGGTTCGAGGCGCGGATCCTCGAACTGGTCGATGGCAATGCGATGCTGGAGACGGTGATCGGCGCGATGTTCAGCGCACGCACCGCTTTGCAGCAGGAGTTCACGCGGCTTCACCGTGCGCTGCTGACGCTCGTTCGTGATGATCCCGTGTGCCGTCAGCTGATGAGCGTGCCTGGCGTTGGCGATCGTTGCGATCACCTTCAAGAGCGGCGTAGAATGATCCCACGCGCTTCCGACGCTCGCGCGATGTCGGTCCGCACTTTGGCCTGACGCCGCGGAAGTATCAGTCGGGCGAGCTCGATGTGACCGGGCGGATCACCAAGGTCGGTGATCGCATGGTGCGCACTGCGCTCTACGAAGCTGCCAGCGTGATGTTGACGCGCACCGGTTCGCTTCTTCGACCTCAAGGCGTGGGGAATGGCGGTCGCCAAGCGACGCGGGACGAGGGAAACGCCGGTACGCATCGCCGCGAAAGCTCCGGCGTCATCCTCCACCGCATGTGGGTCGATGGCACCAGCTTTTCCGCCGACTGCCGATGAAGACTGCAATCGCATAAGAAGGAGAGCTTCGAACATGGGCAGACGATAGGTCTGCGCCACCGAGGTCCGTCGCTGGGACGGTGAAGTTGGTGAAGCCGCAATGTCAGCAGTCGCTGTCTACAGACGACGCTGGAAGATCAGGCTCACCGCTTCCTCTAACCGTATGATGTGGCAGCTCAAGCGACCACGGACGAGAAGCAAGTAACCAGTGGCAGGATAAACCGGGGCAGCTTGACACAAGGCCCGTTGCAGAGCTAGGTTGTCGGGCGCTACAAGAAGTGCCGCAATCGCCGCGCGACCGCCCGAGGACAAGATTCTAGGGGCCTGATCCGTCGTCGCCTGGATACTGAGCGTTTGCGACGCCCCAAGCGGCAGCAAGCGCCAACCCTGCCCACGCTGGCAATGCGTATGCGCCTTGGAAGCCAGTTAGGATGATCGTGACCAGACTAAAGAAACCGAGCAGGTAAGATCCGGAAGGCGACCCGTTCCCGGCAAGTTCGTGCGCAATCCAGCTTTGGCTCTTGTCGGAGCCAAGTTCGTTTTCAAGCGTGGATTTACGCCTCTCCCTCGCGGCCATTACAACGATGGCGATACCGCCGACGATTAGCGAAAGACCGTATGGCAGCCACAGGGGTGCGTCCAACGAGTAGACCACCAGAGCGCCACACAGTGTGACGACCACGATGATAGGAACGCGTTTGGAGAGCGCATTCAAGATTACATTCCCCCGCATGGATTCTTTATCTCGTGCGGAGCGGATATCCGCAATGGGTCGAGCTCTGGAGGCAAGTTTGGGTGATGTGTTGGACGCCCCCCATCCGCCATCTATGTGTCAAGTTGCTGGCTCAGAAGTCGGTTTTTCCGAAACGCGGAACGCCTTGATTATGACCCGGCGGATCAAGGACTGTCAGGTCGAGGTCTAGTGGCTCGCCGATCCAGTGGCCTAAGGTCGTATGGTCCGCCCGATCGTCATCCGTTAGCGGATGGATTAGGGCACGGAGACCAGACGCTTCAACCGCGGAAATGACGTCATCGAGCGAATGCTTGAGGAAGTGGATTTCATATTGAGCCACGGGGTGGGGGCCGACGCCGCAGTCCATCATCCTCCCGACGAACAGGATATTCGGAACAGATCGCGGCGCTGTGCAGCCGATGAATTGATCGCGGAGAGCTTCGGCGGCCGACCGTTGTTCTGCCGAATAATAGATATGGCCATGGTAAGGTGCTCTATTATCGGCCATGCGCGTTGTCCTTGCGGGCTAAGACGCCTCTAAACAGCCATTCTCGTGACGGCGCTTCGCGCGAGATTGGCCATAACTACGGGTGGAAACGAGACATCACGACCAATGCTGCGGGACGCTAGTTCTGTGGCCCCCGGTCTTCGCAACGCAACCCTTCGACGCGCTGAAACTCGGCCAGATTGCCAGTATCAAGACTATGTCAACTTGGCTGGGATTAGCGCGCTAGCGGCACGTCGGGTAGAGGCCGCGCCGAAGCCAGCCGGCACCGTCACTGTGATTTTGCAATTCTTTCCGGCTTCGGGATGCAGCCGTGCCTGCCCACGGTTTAAGTCACGTTCTTCGACCTGCCGCAGATTTCCCTCGCGGATGCACTGTGGCAGAACTCGCCCATGAATGTGTTCGTGCTTTGCACCGGCCGTTGCGGGTCAATGAGCTTTGCAAAGGCGTGCTCACACATCACCAACTATGTCGTCGGTCACGAGAGCCGGGTCGGCAAACTCGGTGAGGCTAGGCTGGCCTTTCCCGCTAACCATATAGAGTTCCGATCACCGTCTCGCTTTTTGCCTGGGACGACTGGACGAAAAGTTCGGAGACGACGCTTTCTACGTCCATCTTACGCGCGATCTCGAGGCAACGGCGGACAGCTGGGCCACACGCTTCCTCATTAGCCCGATGATGTCGTCCTTTCGCCGCGGAATGATCGGGAGCGAAGCGGTGTCGCGACGCGATGCGGCGCTCGAGATGGTGGAAACTGCGACCGCCAACATCCGGCACTTCCTTAAGGACAAAACCCGCGTGGCTCACGTGCGCCTGGAATATGCCGAGGCAGACTTCCGCGTTTTTTGGGATCAGGTTGGCGCAGAAGGCTCACTCGACGGTGCCCTGGCCGAATGGAGCATACATCACAACAAAGGCACCTGGAGCCCGTCCCTGATCATGGGGCTCAAGGACGCCGCGCGGCGGGCGATCCGCGCGGCGCTGCCGCCGCGCTGAACTAACGGCCCCTTCTTGCGGTGAGTGTCGGAAATCCAGCACCGCATTCTTCTCGACGGCCTGAAGAATGCCCGAGGACAGGATGGGTGGAGGGCGGACGTTAGCTCGACGGGGGCCGCGCTTAACTCATCTCCGATACCCATCATCGTGAACGCGGGGGTCAAGCATGCGCGCGTTCGACTTCGTCATCACGCTCTATTCTTTCGTCTACGCACTTGCGGTCGCACAAATCCTCTCGACGGTTGGCGACATGATCCGCGCCGGGAAGCGCCTTCGTTTCTCATGGGTCAATGCGGGCTGGATGTTCAATGTACTTCTGGCGATTGTCGCCTGGTGGCTCAGTCTGTGGGACCTCAGGACCGAACAACGATGGGGTATGGCTATCGTCCTGGTTTTCTTTGCCGTCGCGTGCCTACTTTATGTGTTGGCACGAATGGTCAGCGCACCGATTGCTCCGAAGGGCCCAGTCGACTTGCAGGCCTACCATCGGGAAGAGGGCCGCAAATATGCAGGGCTCTTCGCGATCGAATGCGCGATCACCATCGGCACAGTCTTCCTGTATGGTTCGACAAGCCAGAACTGGATTGCTTCGAACTGGGCAACCGTGCCGACACTCGTGGCCAGCATCGCCGCAGCCCTAACGAGCAATCGACGGGTTCAGGGATTAGCGATCGTCGTAATCATGCTGTTGTGGGTTCCCTATTTCGTGACCCTTCAAGGCGCATTGAGCTGATTTCTTTTCAATGGCGACAATGGGTCGAAAGCAAACGCTTCGGAGACGACCGCTCTGGGCCCTATAAGGCGAGCGCCGGGAGCTCCCGCGGCGCCACCTGTGATCGGGAACTCCAGTCGATGGGCTGGATTTCTGCACGATTACCCACCAGGACAGGACTCCGACCCCCGAAAGCGCCGCAGCCACCACGAAGGCGCCCGCGAAGGAGCCGCTCCAGTCGACCACGATGCCGGTGACGATCGGTGCGACAATCCCAGAGAAATTGCCCACCATGTTCTGAAATCCCATCCAGCGTCCGCCTGCACGCGGCCCCGCCAGCGTCTGTCCGATCGTGAACACCATTGTTCCCGACAGGCCGACGGTGAAGCCGCTGGCGACAAGCAGGACCGTCGCTGCGGTGCCGCTAGTCGCCGCGGCTCCAGCGAATAGGCCGCCGGTTGCCGTCATGCCCGCGATCACGAACCCTTTCCGCACGACAGTTGGCGAGTGGCCGTTACGAATCATTATGTCGGAACCCCAGCCGCTCAACACTGCGGCAGTCGCTTGAAGGGCATAAAGTGCAGCGGTGACGCCAGCCATGCTGCCGAGTGAAAGATGCTGGCTGTTGACGAGGTAAAGCGGGAGCCAGGTGAGAACGAGATAGAAGGGATAGGAATAGCAGAACTGGGCGAGACAAGCTCCCCACAGCGAGCGCTGGTGGAGAATCTCTCCATAGGAGGCCGGCTCATGCTGCGCCGCCGCCTTGGCCTCGAGCGATGGATCGCGGCGAGCAAGCCACGGCACCAGCCATAAGAGCGACAGCGCGCCGAGGGCAAAAAAGACGGCCCGCCAGCCATACGCAATCAGGATCATTGCACCGACCAGCGTGCCAACGGTTGGACCCATCGAATGTCCGATGCTCATAGCGCTGTTGCAACGGCCCCGTTGGTGCTCAGGCGCATGCTGCGCGAAAATTCGAGCATTGGTTGGGAAGATCACGCTTTCGGCGAGGCCCAGCAGCATCCGGAAAACGAACAGCATGACGAGGCCGGTCGCAAGGCCGCATGCAAAAGTCGCTACAGACCACAGGCCGGTCGCGACCGCGAGCACAGTTCGCGGCGCGAACCGTTGAGCAACCCAGCCTGCAGCGGGTTGGGCGATCGCGTAGCTCCAGAAGAACGCCGACAGGGTCACACCCATCGCCGCGTTGCTGATCCCGAGCTGCCGTTGAAGCGCTGGCGCGACGATCGAGAGACTGCCCCGATCAGTATAGTTGAGAAACATTGCGAGCCCGAGGAGCGTCACCAGATATGGGGAAATGCCTGTTCGAGGGGCGATGCCGACAGCCTGGTTCCGCATCTCAGCGCCCCCGCAAAAAGATATTCTCGGACGCGAAAGCTACAGATGCAGGACGCTCAAGCGCCACCGCTTTGGCTGGGCGGCTGATCAGCGAAAGTCAAATGCGGAGCCAAGAGCTAGTGTCCGCAATGGGTCGAAGGCTAGACGACAGGCTTGGTGGAGTGGTGCAGGTCAGGACGAGCTGAAGCGACTTTCCGTACCTCTACGCAGACGGCTGAAGGGATATGACCTACGTTAGATTGACATAAGCAGTGTATCCACGCGTCCCGAGCGCGCTGAAGGGTGCCAGGATAACTGGACCTCGCGCGGCATCGACCTGCCATTCGGTAGCGCTGAAGCGCCTGGCACTCAGGAGCGCGGCGCGACTAATGGCCGGGAGGGAGCGTCGATGTCCGGCTTGACCGCCATCAGCACGAGGGGGCCGCGGACCAAGCCGCCGTATTGGGATGGCGCGGATCGATCGGCTCCAGCCACATCGGCATTGGCATGCGCAGCTCCACCAAGTCACCGCTTCGCCATCGCCGGCGCACCATCGCAAAACGTCCGGCCACGGGCGTCGACTGGACCACGCCGTTGACGCGGATCTGCGCTCCGCCCCCCAAGCGGGAATACGGAGGTGCAACGTCATGTCCACGGGCTTCGACGCTTCGAGTGAGAAGGCGACCTTACCGTCATAGGGATAGTTGCCCGACTGGGTCAGCGACAGTTGCGCGCCACCCTCCTCCCAAACCAGTGTGGAGGGCACATAGAGGTTGACGTAAAGCGACTGCGGGCCACGCAGGTAGAGGTTGATCCGATAGTCCGCAGCGACCTGCGGCAGCGTTCCGGCGCAGCAGGCCCAGTGCGCCTGTTTATAAACCCGCCGAGCGTGGAAATTGTAATCGGAATAATAGAAATTGCGGCCGTCGGCCTGCAGCGGCAGCGCGCCCAGAACGGTGTTGTACATTACCCGTTCCATGCTGTCCCCATAGCGAGAATCGCCGGTGGCGCGCATCAAATAACGGGTTAGCTTGAAGTGGGCGTAGGAGCCGCACGGCGTTTCAAAGTGGGCGTGGGTATTGCGCAGACTATTGTGCAATGCGTCGCTATCCGGTCCACGCAGCTGTTCGTCGGGGCCCCAGCCGCCGGTGGCGAAGCTTTGCGCCTGCAGCATAGCGAAGGCGTTTGTTGCCGCGCGCAGATGCTTTTCGCTGCCCGCCGCCAAATATGCCATCATCGCCGAGCTCAGCGAGTTCACGTAGCTGTAGGCGTGGCGCCCGTTCAGCACATGTTCGCCCCGCGACAACGGATCAAACCACGTTTCGTCATCGAGATAACGACGGCCTAGGACGGCATAGCGCGACCCGGCTCCGCGCTCCGACGCCAGGAACATGTTCTCGGGCAGAGTGTAGGATTCGTCCCACGTCCAGGAGGCGTCGTCAGGATTCTTGTCCATCCGCCAGCGCTTGTCGTGTTCGATCGCGCGCCCGGGAAAATGCGGCAGTGCGGTGTCGGTTGTCCGCTCGAGGATGGCGAGCGCTTGCGGATCATGCGCTAGGCTATGGGAATCGAGCAGGCCTATCGCGAGCTTGTCGTAGGTGTAGGTCGGGAAGCGGCTCTTTTCATAAAACTGGCCGGAGATGGTCTCGGCATAGAGCCGGTTGAGCCGCAGGACCTTGGCACGGACGGCATTATCGCCGCTGATCGCATAGCCCCGAGCCAAGGCCGAAACCCACTGGCCGAAGTGGCAGCCCGGCGCAAAGCCTTCGTCAAAATTCTTCCGATAGTCGTATTCGGGGCGATAGGCGTACCCAGCCGCCTAGCTCCACGCCCGGCGCCGGCAAGCCCGCCATTTGCCGGAATGGCATCAGAAGGCTGTCTTCGTTCAACGACATCAACACTGCCTGAGTGTTGCTGCAGCTGCGCCCCATGGAACTCGCTGGCCATCGACACGTCGCCATAGCCAAATTCGGCGAGCGGTCTGCGCAGGCGCGGCAGTTCGGCCTTGGCGATAGCAGCCGGGGCGAAACTTCCTGCCGTAGCCACGCCGCCGATTTGCAACAGACGCCGGCGTGACAGCCAGCCACTGTTCCCGCGCACTTTCATGCAACCAGTCTAGCTTCCGGACTAATGTTCGCAATGGGTCGGAGCCCGACGCGGCAAGTTTGGGTGGTGGTCTAAAGGTGATCGTCGCAACATTTTACCTAGTGAGAGCTGAGGTGAAGCGATGGCGAACAAGAGACCAACCTGAATAGCTGACGTTAGTGGGTCTGGCTCAGACCGCCCAATTCGGTATGCACGCGTTCGCAACATAACCCGCCAATCAGGTTTCCGAGCAGCGTCAGGTCTTGCCACCTACGCTTCGATGCCAGCAACAGAATGATTTCAGGCCAATAGGTCGCTTGCGCGAAACAATGAGCTTATAAGCGAATCGGTTACATCGACTGACTGATCCGCGAGTTCATTCGTCTGCGGAGACGCACGCCAATCCGGAGGCTGTCCCATGCATGTTCGCATGCCGTTCGGAAAATTCATTCTGACGCTGGTTGTTCTTGGAAGCGCAATGACCGTGTCCGAACGGGCAGCTGGGCAGGAGCAAGAGAACCCCACAACCCCCGGCCAAATTCCCGATCCAAGCACCTATCAGGGCAGCACGGTGTTGCAGCAACAGTCCGACCAGCAAGACCAACAATTCCGCCAGCAGACGCAGCAACAGCAGCCGCAGCCGCAGCCGCAGCCACAGAGTTATGCGCCTGATCGCACAACCTCTGGGACGAGCGCGCCACAAAGTCCGAAAGGATCGGCGCAAGCCGCCAATGTCGGTCCTGACACTCCCGCCAAAGCGATCGCCCGCGGAGATTTCGCAACCGCGCTCCGACTTGCGCGCGCTAAGGCGATGGCGGGCGATGCCGCTGCACAGCACACTCTCGGTTACCTCTACGAAACTGGAAGCGGAGTGCCGCTCAATTACGAGATGGCGGCCTCATGGAACCGCAAGGCTGCCGAGCAGGGCAATGCCGGAGGCCAGGCGGACCTTGGGTGGCTGTATTACAAGGGTCTGGGCTTACCGCGCGATCCCGTGCAGGCTTACAAGTGGTTGGTGCTAGCGGGCCGGGAAGACATGACTGCGCGCCGCCACATGCAGGAGGTCGCCGCCGCGATCACCTACGACGAGATGTCGGAGGGTTTGAACTTAGCACAGCAATCGACTCCGACGGTTGATCACAATGGAGCTGGCGCGGCACATCAATAGACTACAGGTGGGTGGAATGCTGCCGCGGCCACTTTGGCTGGGATGCGGACCTTAAGGCTCGCCGCTAGGGCGAGTCGTGCCGCCTGCTCGCGCGGCATTTCCATCGGCAGGCACGCGGCCCTCGTAAGTCGCAAGCTCGCTGCGGATCAAAGCAAAGGGGCCGGGTAGGTATCGCGGCTCGGGTACGCCTGAACCGCAGTTGAACCAAAGCTGCTTTGGCTGCGTTAAGCGTGGCAGACAGAGGGAACCGATAGTTATGCGTAAAACCATTGCTTCGACTGCGCTCGTCGCGGTCCTTTCATTGACAGCTTGCAAGACCGTTTCATCCGCCGCCGACGGTGTGAGAAGTGCTGGGTCAGCAGTCGCGAACGGCGTCTCCAGCGTCCCTTCGTTGGTGAACGTGAACCTGTCGAACGTGCTCAACAATCTCGCGCTGGATCTGAAGATCGACAAGGCGAATATTCCAATCAACGCGCAAATACCGATCAACATTGCGGCGAACGTATGCGGCGTGTCGATCAACGTGCTGTCGTTCGGCGCGGGCGGCGGCAAGAGCGGCGGCTGCACCGCGAACAGCATCTCTCCCGAGCTGAAGCAATACATTCAAGAGCAGCTGGCGGCGAACGGCAACGTTGGGGGTGGCGCCCAGACAACGACAGGCGCGACCACGCCGGCACCAACCACGCCAACAACGCCCGCACCGACTTCGACGCCAACCGCCCCCGCGACTACAACGCCGCCGGCGACTACCACCGCCCCGCAGCACTAAGTCTTGGAGAAGTCTAAATGACTGCACGATTTGCTTTCTGTGCGACCACAGCCATTGCAATCCTCTGCCTCGGCGCGTGCAATAACCAGACGCCACCGCCAAACTCCGCCGGCACTACTGCTTCAGCAACGGGGGGCGATACCGCCACGGGCACGGGCACTGGCAGCGGTGGAACGAGCATCCCGACGCTCGTCAGCGTGAACCTCCAAAACGTTCTCAACGATTTGTCGGTTTCGCTCCAGGTGAACCGCGATAACATTCCGGTGACCGCTCAAGTGCCGATCGCCGTTGCCGCCAGCGTCTGCGGAGTCTCAGTCGATGTGCTTGCTGCGTCGATCGCGAGCGGACACGCCGGCTGCACGGCGACCACCACGAGCCCGCAACTTACTCAGGCAGTTCAGCAGCAGATCGCTTCGGGTGGATCGGTCACTGGCGGTCCGCAAACCATGGGCACTCCAGCAGGCTCAACTCCACCGCACTAATCCGCGAGATTTCTGTGCCACCGGAACGCGATGCGATTTCACTGACACCACAAGCTTGAGGTGGCTGGATCAGCGATCACGCAATCGAGCGAAGCGAGGGTGTCATCGGCACTGGCTAGTCGCAGGAATGGGTCGAAGTCTCGGACGGCAACTTCGGGTGGAAAGCGAACGTTGAGGGTTCGCGGGATCCGGCGGGAAGAAGTCCATCTACGCGATTGTTGGGACCTTGCTCTGTTGGAAGGTCTGCAAGTCTGCGGGCGGAGCTATCAACTTGGAACTCGGCCTTTGAGCAGCAATGCCTCTTGTCCCACGCTCTCCACTGCACAAACGCACCGTACGTGATTAGCAACACGAAGAACAACCACGCCCACAGTGGCATTCGCCAAACTCCCTTGTTTCGTCACTAGCTTACCGGGTGGTCTGATGCCCGCAATGCGTGAAGTGCTGACGGCCTTGGTGCGGTAAGCAGACCATTCCAAATTTCCGCGGAATACTCCGACCAACCGTCTTCCTGTTCGGCGGGATTGTCGTTGAGACAAAATCGAGCCAAGTGTAAATTTGGGTCAAAGATGTCGCGTTTAAGCCTGGCGCGGGCTGATTTAGACGCGCCGCGATCTAAGAACCTAGAATAAACATCCGGATAGAAACAGGTCTTACCCAAGCTATGTGCAAAATAGTGATATAAAATGTTCACTTTGATTGAAGCGTTTGATCTGAATTTGCTTGCCACAAGCAGGCTGAGCTCTTCCTCAAATGCCTTGTTATATTCGAGCCACCCAGACTTCAAAAACGCCTGACTTACATGAGCCACAGTGTTAACCCTTGGCAGTCCTCGTCTGAACAGATTTAACCAGTATTTGATTGCTTTCCTCCGAAGCAGAAGCCCCTTGTCCTGCCGCAGCGGGGGCAGGGAAAACTCGTAAGTAGGCGGGTGCATCCGTTTGATCAGCGCGCGGATCGTGTTTTCCTCAGAAATCCGATGCACGACATAGGGACTGGCCCCGAGGGGTCGTTGCGCTAAGCCGACCCGCGGACGGCCCTGCTCGTCAAAAAAATCGTCTGGCGTGTGCGGCCTGGCAAAAAAATAATCGTCGTTCGAATAAATGTAGTGCTCTGAAAGGCTGGGTATTCGGTGAATATATGCTTCAATGGCGCTCGATTGAAACGTCGGCCATATCGATGCTGGGATCACCTCATTTTGCGGCACGTATATTACGCGAGGACCGAACTCTGATAACCAACTTGGCGGCTCGCCTCCGCCAAAGACATAAGTGTTGCGAACAAATGGAAGAAATATACCCGCAAGACGCAAACTGAATCGGAGTTCGCCGTTATCGCGTGTGCGTGACGGACCGGCCACATAATCGAAGTAGC
>CAWAWT010000065.1:0-39619 GCA_963785855.1 uncultured Alphaproteobacteria bacterium | reverse complement strand
GTTGTGTCGCGCTCGACTCATCGTATTGCTATACCGGCGACCTTGTCTTCAGCACCACGGTCGGGCTGCGGCGCGAGTCGATCGATCGCGTGCGGATGCGGCTGCACGAGGGGCTCACCGGGCTGGTCGCCGAACGAAAGGCGCCGGTGGCGGTCGAGGATGCCCCCCAACATCCCCGTTATCAATATTTCCCGGAGTCGGGGAAGGAGCAGTATCACGCGTTCCTCGGCGTGCCGCTTATCCAGGGCGGCATGGTGCAGGGGGTCCTGGTCGTCCAGCACAAAGAGCCGCGGCGCTACACGGCGAACGAAGTGCGATTGCTGGTCGGCGTCGCGGCGGAGCTAGCAATCCTGGTGACCAATGCACGCTTGACCAAGGATCTGTCAGAAGCGATCCGGCGTAGCACGGAACCGGGTCAACCGGAAAAGACAACGCAGGCCAGCCACTTGTCGGAACGGCAGCCAGTCCGGGCGTTGCGTACCGCTGCGCGGTGCCGGATCGAGGCGTTCGATTTTGAAAATCCCGCCTCGTGGCCCGGCCGGCCGGCACGGTGGAGGAAGAGCGGCAGCGGCTCGCAGGGGTTCTGGAAGAAGGGACGACAAGACATCAATCGGGCCGCGCACCACCTGGCGGAATTGCTCGGCGAGCAATTCGGCGCACTGATGCAAGCGCAGCGATTGGTCCTCGAAGACTACACCGTCCGCGCGATCTCCATCAGCTCATCGATCGGGGATCGTCCGTCGAGCAAGCGGTGGTGACGGTCTGTTCCAGAGTACTTGCACGCCTTCCAGCGGCTGGAAAACCCGTTCTTCTACGAGCGAATCTACGATATCAAGGACGTCTTTCGCCGCGTCCTAGCCCATGCGGCGCCCAGTGCAAGGGAAGCGGCGGCCGCCGACGCCGTCGTGGTGGCCGCCCACGAAGTTTCCCTGCTCGAACTCTTTACTTGCGACCTCAGCCGGGTAAAGGCCATCGTGGTGGAAAAAGGCGGCCACTACAGCCATGTCGCCGTCCTCGCACAGCGTCTTGCCGGATACCGATGCTCACGCACGTACCGCGGCTGTTGGCATCGGTGGAAGAGGGCGATGAGCTTTTCGTCGATTCCGCCTCCGGGGTGGTCTACGTCGATCCGAGAGCAGGCCGGCGGGAAATCTGCCTCAAACTGCTGCTGCAGCAAAAACAAAGTCAACAAGAGCCGGCGGAGCCGGTGTCATTGCCGATTCGGCTCAAGACAACCGTCAACTTGTTGCCGGAAGTTGCGCGGACCGTGCAGTTCGGCGGTGAAGGGGTCGGGCTTTATCGCAGCGAGTTCCTCGAGCTTCGCCCGGCGATCCTTCCCCACCGAGGAAGAGCGACTCGACGTCTATCGGAAAATGGTTCGTGTTCGGCCGGCCCATCACGATTCGCACGCTCGACCTGCGGACCGAAAAGCTGTTCGCCCTGGCCGTCGATCCGCGGAGCGACGGCCAGACGTGGGACTGGCGGCTGGTGGATCAGTTGCCGCACGTTCAGGACCTCGTGCGGGTGCAGCTTCAGCGATTCTGCGGAGTGGCGAATACGGTTCCAGTGCGCATCCTCTTCCCGATGATCACCACCCAGCGCCAGCTCGAATGCGCCTTGCGGCTTGTCGAGGAAGCCCGGCACAGCCTGGAAGAGGAAGAGACTCGTCGGGCAGATGGTGCCGGTCGGGCTGATGGTCGAAGTGCCGGCAGCCGCCATGATGATTCAGCGCTGGGCCCGGCTCGTGGACTTTGTCTGCATTGGCTCCAATGACTTGCTCCATTCGCTTCTCGGCGTCGAACGGACCGATGATCAAGTGATGCGGCTGAAGACGCCGCTCGAACCGGTGTTCTTGCGGACGATTCGCCATGTCCTCAAGCATGCGCATGCCCTCGGCCGGCCGGTGACGGTGTGCGGGGAAGCGGCGAGCCACCCGCGCGCAGCATTGGCGCTGTATGCGCTGGGCGTCGATGCGCTGAGCGTCGCCCCTGATAGTCTGCTGGAAGTGCGACAGGCTTTCCGCGCGGTGACCTTGCCGCGTTGTCTCGGAAGCACGGCGCTTGCTGACGGCCAGCGACGTGGAGCAGGTCGAGCGGGTCTTGCAAGAGGCGTTTGTGACAAGCGAAGAGGTTGCGCAATAGGGCGCATCGCCCTGGAATCGCCGGCCCGGCGATGACTGGGCCGAGGCTGCGGCCATGGGGTTAGCCGCGGAAGGAGTTTTTCTACCTCAACGCGGTTAAGTCCCATTGCCCAGGGTCGCGATAGCGCACCCTGGGATCTCGCCGAACAACCAAACCCCTACCACAACGAGGTTGCATCATTGGCCGCGGACCGCGCTGCCGATCGCCGTGAACGGACGATGACCGACCAATGGACGAGATTTGCTCGCCGACAACGGGTGGGATGCAACCCCGTTGGGGTAGAAAGCAACCAAACATCGTCGCCGCGGCGGGCCCACTGCGCTAAACGCATCAACCTCTGGAATTGCTGTTGGATGCCTCCTTGCCCAATGTGGCAGCCAGCGCTGATGCCGCCAAGCTTGCGTAAGCCAAGCTCATCACGCGCGTGAGCAGACAACGAGTCATCTTCCATCATTTGCCGGGCGACGAGGGTCGCAGTGTCCTTGTCGACGCCGCGTCATTGGTAAATCCGCGCCAATTCCTTGTGCTCGAAATCAGGTTGCTTCTCGAGTTCGGTGCGCTCACGAGCAAGGTCGGCCCGTTCGGTATCAGCCTGCGAGCTGACTGAAACATCTCCTGGCCGGCTGCCATTGACATCAGCGCCCCGCAGCGCCGGGCGGCGACGCCGGCCGAAGACACGCTCGATCGGTCGGCATTCGCCACTGCGACACCGACGATCAGCTAGCCGTCGATACAACACCGTCATTCGCGCCGAGCACAGCTGCACGTAGCCAGCCGATGCGAGAACTTGCGTGCCGTTCCAGATGTCCGTGAACGCGTCTCATAAATCAGGCTCCGTCTGAGGCCCAGTTGGCCGATCGGACGATCGCCGGCGTCGCCTCGATCAAGGCCCTCTCTCGACGCACAGGGCCCGGCAAGTCCGCAGCGCTGATCACTTCTCGGCCTCTAGCGCAGCGAGCTCCTCGCGGCGATTGACCCGGGCGATCGCCGGACGTGAAGCAAGCCTCCAGCGAGGTTCAGAAAGCAATCCACGTAAAGATTCTTCAAAGCATCATTGTCCGCCGCATTCGCGCCTGACAGGTCATAATTGTCCCGACGACCGTTGAACTTGCCATAGAGCGTATACTGGACGCCGACGCGCGCATTGAATTCGGCCCGAGCGGCGAGTTGCCTGAACCCCAAGGGGTGAAATCGATTTGCCCCAAGACGCCATTGCTGTCAGGTCGACCACTGCCCTCGTAGAGATTGAAATTGCGTGAGCCGGTGATGCTGAACGGCGACAGTACGAACCCAACCTTGCCATGCCAGACATACCGAACAGCTCCGCGCCACTCATTCAGATGATAGCGCGCGCAGCTCGCGTTCGTGCCGCCCGCGATCAGTCCGAGCGTGCAGCTCGCGCGAAGATTACCATTTTCATGTTCGAAGCGGATGTTCGCCGTCAGCAAGTCGCCTTTGCCGACCGACTTCTGCCAGGAGCTGTCGACGCCCCAATCGGTATATCGGTCAGCAAAGCCGCTCGAGCGATCGCGGCCGGGAAAGATCGCCGCCTTGAGGATGTTCCCGCCCGCCTCCAACGTGCCGCCGGCGAGATCGAGTCTGGTATGCAATCCGTCCATATGGCGCGATGCCGTGAAGCGATCCGGGATCCGTCGGGTCCATGCCGACGAAATCGAGCATTCCTCGGGACGGGCTCGAATAGCCCCCAGCTTCGACATAGAATTTGTGCGCGATCCAGCCGTAGCCAGTAAGCCCAATCACCGTCCCGGCGAGGGGATCGTCGATCAGTTCTCCGGCATCGGGCGTGGGTGAAACAGCGGTGTCGGTGAATGGCGCACCCCAGGCCGGCAGCGTGTTCCATGGATCCTGCACGGTCGGGCTGTTGTTGAGCGTCAGGCCCAGGACTGAAGTCTTCGCCGAACAGCCTGGCGTTGGTGACTGCACGAAGATCGATGTTATCCCAGGACCACGAACGTCCAACTCCGTCATATGTCACGAGCTGGGCAAAGCCGCCGAGATGGTCGCCAATTCCGCCGGCGACGAACAGGCTTGCCTGGTCGAGGACGAGATTGTCATTGCGTTTCAAGTGCTCGGGTGGCGGCACCTGATCCTTCTTCGTGTGGGTCCATGAGGCGATTGCCATTGCGGATAATGGAACCGCAGCGTGCATGCGCAGGGTATAGCCGCCAAGCTTGAACTCGCGCCCGAATGGGGTGAGCTCCGGTCCGGAGCCCCCTACATGGCAAGCCGCGCAGTTCCTTCCAGTCTGTTCCGCGAAGGCGGGAACCGCCGCTGCCGGCCGATGATAAGCGAGAGCGGCGCCGAACAGGAGCACGGTCGGCAAGAGCGACCAGCCTATTCCTATGCGCATGTCTGTCATTACGCCCCCCTTGCTACTGCCAGTTTCAGCTCTTTGCCTGGTACAGGATGCACCAGCCCGCTGGGCTCACCTGCCCTTCGACCACCTGACAAGAGCTCGGCGCCTGCCACAGTGCGCAGTTCTGGCAGCGCTGACCCGATTTCGGCACCGGCTGATAATGCGCCTGCTGCTGGGAAAACTTTTTCGGTGCCGCGGATGCAGAGTTGGTCAATCCGACCGCTATGATTGCGCCGCTGCCTGCGGCAGCGATATTCAGGAAGTCGCGGCGAGAAACCCGCCGGTTACCTGATTTCACTTCGTTCGACATAGCGATGACTCCATCCCCAGCTCTAGGGAATGAGTGCGCCAGTCGGCGACGACCCGAAATACGTAAATTCGCTTACCGCCCGGCAGCGAGCCGCTTCGTCGAATTCCGACGAGGGTGTTAATGAAGATGACGCGCGCGCAACCTACCTCTGCTCACCGATGCGTGGCGACCAGAGGATCGGGCGATAGACGAGAAGAAAGACGAGGAGCGCGAGCGCCCAGAATGTCCCGGCAATATCGAGCATCATATCGTAAGGTCCAAAGCCGAGTGACGCGGCGACCCGCAGCAGTGCGCCAACGGTAACACACGCATATGCGGCAACCGTCGGCGGCGACGCCTTGAGCTCCCGCGCCGTATGACCAAGGCTGGCGCAAGTCATCACCGCAAGGATCATGGTGGTCATCCCGCCCGCTGTAAGTGCGTGCACGCCTGCACTTTCCGCAATGTTCAGTCCGGCAATCGACAGCCCGAGGAGGAACAGTCCGATCGGCACCCAGACATAACCGAGGTGCAGCACCAGGACCAATGGGTCAGCCGTGCTATGAATTCCGCCCCATCGTGACAACCGTAGTGCCTGCGCCACGCCCGCGGAGGACGAGCATCGCTCCGGTAAGATGGCGGCCTGGAAACGCCATCCAGAAGAGGAGCGCTATGGCTGTTGAGGCGATCACCAGCAGGTCGAAGGCTCTGCGGCTGGGTGGGCAGGCCGCTCGTGATCTTGCGCTTCGCCATCCAGTTGCGGGTGAAGGACGGAATGATTCGCCCTCCGATCGTCGAAATCATGACGATCACGAGCGCGATGGCGCCTCGCCAACCTACGTCTGGGCGAATCAGGCCGGTAGCTCCAGCGTAATCCGCTGCATCGGCCAGGCCGAAGAGAAAAACCAAGCCGACGATTGGAACGTTCCAGTTCTTGCTCGCGATCAGCTCGCGTGCGGCGAGCCCGGCCAGTGAGACGAACAGGCCGACGTCGAGGATCGCAGCAGGCCATAAACCCACCAGCGAGGAGAAAAGCACGGCGATACGCGCTGCCGTCCACAAGCCGAAAAGCAAAAGCAATGGCTTGCCTGCGATCGGCAGCCGACCCGTCCAGTTTGGGATAGCGGTGAGCAAAAAGCCTGCGACCGCAGCGCCCACGAACCCGAACAGCATCTCATGCCGATGCCAGGCGACAGCGTCGAAGCGGGTCGGAAGACTGATCCGACCCGCGAGTACGCAAAGCCACAGCGCAATGGCAATCACCGCCCAGGTGGCAGCACCGAAGAAGAAGGGCCGGAACGCGCCGCGAAGAAACGGGTGTGCGGCGGCCATTCTCCTCTTGCGCAGGGCGAGCATCTGCTCGCCCCGCGTCACATTCGGTCTCGTGGATTTCGCCACCTCAGCATTTCACTCCGCGGGAACAGCAGCGGTCCGACCGAGTGGCTCCGACTGTTGTCCGCGTGGACGCCCCAGCTTCAAGAGGAAGTCCCCGCACATCACCAGCGCGCCTGCTGAGAAGACCACATCACCTGGCAAGCGCATCCACTGCCAGAAACGGGTCTGGTCGTAGAAGGCCTGACTGCGTGCCCATGCAAAGCCATGCTCGTAGACGGCATTGAGCTGCGGCCAACCGATCGGGAAGAAGTGGAGGAAGATCCACATCACGAGACCAAGGTTGTAGCACCAGAAGGCGATGCGCCCCGGCGTTTCGCTCCACTGGGCGTCGGGACCGGCGCGATAGCGCAGGCAGAAATAGATGAGGCCGAGCGCAAGCAGACCGAACGCGCCGAACAGCGAGGTGTGCGCATGATTGAGTGTCAGGAAGGTGCCGTGCTCGTAATAATTGACGAGCGGAGCGTTGAGCGTGCCGCCGCCGAAGACTCCGGCCCCGACGAAGTTCCAGAACGCGGAACCGAGGATGTAAAGGTACGCGAGGCCGTAGTCGAAAGCGGCGCCCGCGCCCTTGATCAGCCGGTGCTGGGTTATCGCCTCGAGAATGAGGAGGACGAGCGGTAACACCTCGATGAACGAGAACATCGAGCCGAGCGGCACCCACATGCTCGGTCCACCGGCCCAATAGAGGTGGTGCCCCGTCCCAAGCACCCCGCCCATGAAGATCAGGATAAGCTCTAGATAGACGGAACGCTCGGCGAGCTTACGTGAGACGAGGCCAAGCGACATCAGCAGATAGGCGCTCATCGCAACTGCGAAGAACTCGAATGATTGTTCGACCCAGAGATGAACCACCCACCAGCGCCAGAAATCCGTCAACGTGAAGGACTTCTCGATTCCCGTCAGCGGGATCATTCCGAAAACGTAGAGGACGGCGACGTTGATCGTCGCTGCCCAGATCAGGTGCTCAAGGCGGATCCTGCCGCTCCAGAACTGGCGTGTCGCTTCCACGAGCGTGTCGCGGGTCGGCCAGAGCGCACGGAACATGAGACCGCTCCAGCTCAGTAGCGCGACGAAAAAGAGGATCTGCCAGAAGCGTCCAAGCTGGATGTACGAGAGACCCTGGTTCCCGAACCAGAACCAGCCTTTGTCGATTACACCCTGAATACCGAGATAGTTGCCGGTGAGTGCCGCGGCGACCACGAACAAAGAGACCCAGAAGAGGAGGTCGACGAGGAAGCCCTGACCTTTCGCCTCGCGGCCGCCGGCGATCGCCGGTGCGATGAAAAGGCCGCTCGCGATCCAGCCCAGGCCGATCCAGATGATCGGCGCCTGAAGGTGGAAGCTTCTGAAGGAATCTGTACGGAAGGATGTAATTGAGCTGGATTCCGTAGAAGGTCTCCCGGTCATAATAGGAGTGCGCCATGATCGCGCCCGCACCTTGCGAGGCGAGGAACACCAGGGCGACGACGAGGAAGTATTTGCCGGTCTTCACCTGGCTCGGAGTTAGCGCGCGATATGTCGCGAGACCGGTCTCCTTCGGCTCATCGTCGGGGTGCTCGAGATAGGCCCGGTAGAGCCAAAGCACGAACCCCATCGCGAAAAAAGTGAAGCAGAAACTGATCCAGGTCCACTGGAAGGTGTTGGTGGTCGGCGTGTTGCCCACCGACGGCTCGTACGGCCAGTTTTCCGTCCACGACGTATTCGGATGGCCAGGCCGCCGGGCAACCGTGGTGATCGCCGAATAGATGATGAAATCCGCGGTCTGCGCTCTGAGGGGCGGGTTAAGACTCTTCGCCGGAACCCAGCCCGCAGACAAGTTGCTGGTGTTGAGTTTGGTCGAGAGCTCGCCCTGCAACTGGCGTACTGCCTGCGCGACCGCGTCCGGAAGCACGACGGTCCGCCGTGTGAGATCTATCCCCTGCAGCTGCTTCTGCATCTCGGCGGTGGCAACCGCGTCCAAGAGCGCTTCGGCCGGTGAGGCAGCGGCCGGCGTCGTGGGAACGGGGGGCGTTCCGGCGGGGCCCGTGGTCGCAAGCGATTTGTTTCCGGGCGCGGTGGTGTCAGGCGGTGTACTGCCGGGACCCGGCGAGGCTTTGTTTTGTGAGCGCGCCGAGGCGGACCAAGGTCGACGCCGTGTAATCCTCGCCGAAGTAGGATCCCATGCCGTAGATGCTGCCGTAATCCATGAGGTCGGCTTTCTGGAAGCCGCCTTTACCGGCCGCGATGTCGTCGGCCGTCATGATCACGTTTCCGCCGCGATCGGTAAACGCCAGCGGATGCGGCGGTACCTTTTCGTAGGTAAGGACCGTTGCCCAACCAAGAAGTGCGAAACAGATGATCGCGACAACCAGCAATATCCATTTCAGAATGTTGCTGATCGGATCGACCGACGGTTAATTAGCTCCCTATCCTGCATGTGCGTACTCCCCGTTGAGTTCACCACCTCCCACAGCTACGGCTAACGCACGTGACCCGGATCACGCAAGATTATGCCGGCAGCTGCGAGTGGGGCGTATTATCGTTGATGAGCGCCTTTGGTCGGCCGCATTGAGCCGACCTCTATTTCATCTCCTGCGAAACAAGTCGCGGCCGGGCTCTCGAGCCGCCTTCACCGAGGCGGATCAGCGCCGTGGTACCGCTCTGCCATTTCGAGATGCACCCGCCGGACGCGCGCATGTCGCGCGCGTCAGCGGCAGCATGTTCTTTTGCGGCACGCATTCGAAAATAGTCGAGATCACCGGTTGTCCATGACCTCGCCTCGAGACGGCGGACTACCAGCTGACGCCGGATCCTGACGGCTCGCGTTCTTGTTGCTCGCGCGAGCGCCGAAAAGCGCATTCAGGTCTGAATCGATGGCCGAACGACTCGGCCATTTTTTCGGAAGCGACCGGCCTCATCGAAGCCACTGTCGGGCTGTCCGGTTATCCCATCCTGTATGCAGTCGCGTCCATTGTTCGACTCCAACGCCGTAAGTCACTCGGATCAGGGACGCGATCGTCGCGACAGCGATCCCAAAGCGAGGATGAGAAGGGCAGCAGCAGGACGAGGATGGTTGCCTCGCGAGCACTTATGCGGCCGGTCGCCGTGGCTATTCCCCGTTGGCCGAATTCGAAGAGGCTCAGCGCCTTCGTCCGACTTTCTTGGGGAGCCTGCCGGGGAAAAGGCCTGGGACAGCAAAGAAGGCAGCAATGAAGGCGAAGATCACGCCATAGATGATGGCCATGTGGCCGCCGCGGAAGAAAGGCTCGGCACCGCGATGAAGCTGGCGAACATCGTAGCCATTGCGATGTAGATCGCCGAGGGAAGTTCGAAGCTCTGGTCTTCGCAAGCGCGCTTTACTGGCGCAGCGACGATCTCATCACGGACGAGGAGCTGTTCCCGCGTTTGACGACAAGTCATTCACCAACTCCATAACGAGATGCTGATGCACTCTGGATGACGGCTGACGCCTTGCCGCTCTATTCGTAATGTTACGTAGCGGGGTGATTGCCTTCGGCTGCAAAGGCGATGCGCAGCGCTTCGGACAGGCTCTTCACCTCGAGCTTTGCCATGAGGTTGGCGCGGTGAATTTCGACGGTGCGCGGACTTATCGCCCAGATCATAGGCAATCGATTTGTTCGGAAGCCCCTTTGCCGAGATCCATCCAGGACATCGCGCTCCCGGGCGGTCAGAAGCTGAAGCCTGGTCTGGGCTTCACGAGCGTCCTTGAGCGTCGCGGCGGATTGTTTGAGGCGGCCCATTGCCGTGCTCGATCGCGGAAAGCAGCAAGGCCTTCTCGAACGGCTTCTCGATGAAATCGATGGCGCCGGCCTTCATCGCACGAACCGCGAGGCTGACGTCGCCATGTCCGGTCATAATGACGATCGGCAGAGTGACACCTTTGGATCTGAGCGCTTCCTGCACTTCAAGGCCGTCCATGCCGGGCATGCGGATGTCGAGAAGGATGCAGCCGATCTCGAGGTTCGGCGTATTTTTCAGGATTTCGGCTGCCGTTCTCGTATGTCCGCACCTGGAAGCCGGACGTCTTGAGCGCGAAGCCGACCGAGCGTCGGATCGCTTCATCATCGTCGACAAGATGGACCAGACGCATTTCCTGACCGCTCATTTCTTCGCTTCTCCGCTCGGGACGGTGAAATGGAAAGCAGTGCCCCCGATCGTGCCGGGTTCGAACCAGATGCGGCCGCCATGCGCCTCGATGATCGTCCGGCAGATGGAAAGGCCAATACCCATTCCGTTCTGTTTGGACGTGACGAACGGCTGAAAGAGCTGGGTGGCGATCACCTCGCTGATTCCCGAACCTGTATCCTCGATCGTCACTTCGACGAAGCCCGGACCATCGGATGCGGTCCGCAACGCGAGGCAGCGAGTATCGGTGTCCATCGACGGCGTCGATGGCGTTTCGAATGAGATTGACCAGCACCTGCTGAATCTGAATGCGGTCAACCAGCACGCTGTCTGCCGCGGGATCGAGCTTCAGCTGGACATCGATACCATGTTCACGTGAGCCAACCAGCGCGAGCGCGTTGGCTTCATTGATGAGGCGCTGCAGGCTTTCGATGTGTCGCTCCGTTTCGCCGGTACTCAAAAAGTCGCGGAGACGGCGGACGATCTGACCAGCCCGAATCGCCTGCCGGGCCGCTTCGTCGATCGCTTCCTTCACCATGGCGAGTGCTTCGCCGTCGGGCTCGTTGTCGAGCAGATCGCGCGCGCTCTCACAATAGCTCGCGACGGCGGTCAGCGGCTGGTTGAGCTCGTGCGCCAGAGATGAAGCGAGCGTTCCCATTTCATTGACCCGGCCAACGTGAGCGAACTCGGACTGCAGATCCTGCAGGCGGAGCAGGGTCTGCTGCCGTTCGGTGAGGTCGCGGATGAAGCCCGTGAAGATCCGCCGCTCGCCGAGCCACGCTTCTCCGACAGACAGCTCTATCGGAAAGGTGCTCCCGTCGCGGTGGAGAGCCGCTCGTGACACGGCCCACGCCGATGATCTTGCGTGTGCCGGTCGTGAGATAGTTGTCGAGATACTGGTCGTGCCGCTCGCTATCGGGAGAGGGCATCAGCAATCCTGACGTTCTGCCCGATTACGTCGGCCTCGGCATAACCGAACATTCTCTCGGCCGCCGCGCTGAACGAGAGGATCGTGCCCTTCTCGTCGATGACCAACATCGCATCAGGCACCGTCGCGAGGATCGATCGCAGATGGGCTTCGGCCTCGGCACGCGGTTCGGAGGTCGGCTGGTCCATAAAGTTTGCCATAGCAATGCGCGGGGCCAAGGCAGCTTCGTGAGGCGCATGCAATTAAGCAAACATACCTATCCAACGGTCCCCCGCGCACCGCTACATTCGGGCCGATGAGAAAAACTCTGCCCGAGAAAGACGGTAATCACCCGAACAATTCGTCTGCGGACCTGAAACGGCGGCTCGCCCGATACCGGAGCAGGGTGGAAGCCGAAGGAAGAAAGCGCTCCGTGGAAGTCATCGACCGGGCGATCAGGGACGCCAACGGAGACAGCGGCAGCGGCGTCTGATTGCGGATCGTCCGCCGCAAATATCAATGGATCGCACTTGAGAGCCGGATCCCATCCAGCTTCAGGTCACAGGCTTCAGCTTTGTCCCGAAGCCCCAGTCGTCGTCGCGTGCTGCGGTCATTTCCGTAAGACCGCCTGGGCCGACGGTCAGCAGGTCTGCGTGACCGAAACCTTTCGAATAATCGAGGATGGTGATGATTTCTGGATTGGCCCGCATTACCGCCGAGTGGCCAGGTTCCGGCCGCTCCAGCCTCCGCAGTCCAGGATGCCGGTCGAGGAGCAGCCTGACAGCGCGCTCCCGCTGCTTTGGGTCACGGACCTCCGATGCACGCGCGGCGATCGAAACAGAACGGATTGTCGCCGGGTCATGAAAGTCGTGGCCGATTACCATCGAGACGCGATCATCGCGCTCGATGTTTGCAAACTTCTGGCTTTGCCGTGAGACGATGAAATAGATGAGAATATCCTCGTTGGCATAGCTGACGATCGTTGCCTGCGGCCAGCTGTCCGGACGCAAGGTCGCGATCGCCATAAGACGATTGCCGTTGATGATGTCGATCGCCTTGTCCTTCATCAGCTTATCTCTTGCGATCCCGGCGTCACCGCGCCGTTACTCCTTGCGTCCGCCCCTTACTCCTGGCGGCAAGGCCCATGCGCTCGCGGTCAAATTCTTCGATCGCTACGGGGCGATTCAGTTCCTGCTTAGAGCGAGTGGTTTGCGATTTGGAAGAACCCCCTTCCTTGCATGGAAACAGTTGAAAGCCGACGTTGCGGGTCATCTTGCAGCCTCCTCTCTTCAGGCTGTCCGGTCTGGTCCGCTGCTGCACAGCAGACCATACGCATTCCTACTTAGTGACACGCCGGGCGATGACGGCAATCAAAGTTCAATCTAGATTCAACCCGATTTTGCGCGCACGGGGAACTTTCCATGCAACAACCTGCGCTCCAGATCCTCGACGACAACAGGATCATGAGCATCGCAACTGTGAGGCCCGATGGGTGGCCTCAGTCTACGATCGTCGGATACGCGAACGAAGGCTGGCGGCTGTATTTTCTGATCTATCGCACGAGCCAGAAGTTCGCGAACATCTCGCACGACAACAGGATCTCGGTATCGATCGGCCACGAGCCGAGGCAGCTGCGCGAGATCAAAGCCGTCTACGCCGGCTGTTGCGCGCGGGAAGTGACCGACGCCAAGGAAAGAAGTCATGCCTGGCAACTGCTTGCGGAGCGGCATCCGAACCTCGCGGATCTTGCTCCGCCGCAAGAAGACGAAGTTGCCACCATGGTCGCCGAATGCCGTTATGTTTCCGTTCTCGATTATAGCCAGGGCCTCGGACACGCCGAGGCGCTAACGATTGAAACGACCCGATAAGACCTTCTAAGTCTTCGCGGGGGGGTAGATACGTTTCAAAGCGGAGAGCTAGCAGCCTAGCCAATTGGGGCAAAAATCGGCTTTATTCGCCAAGGTCCGGGGATCTTACTTGGTTGCGAGGTTCAATAGGTGCCCCGCATCCTGTCCTATTCACGGTTCCAAGGCGAAGCCGCTCTCACGAAATGATGGTCGGGGAGAGAGGATTCGAACCTCCGGCCCCTGCCTCCCGAAGACAGTGCTCTACCAGGCTGAGCTACTCCCCGACCGGAACCCGCTTGAGTGCGACAAGGTCGCGGGCGGGAGCCAAGGCCGCGGCTAGATAGATGGGGGCTAGGCGAAGCGCAACCGTCAATCAGCGGTCAAGAACCCGAAGCCAGTCGGAATGCCGAACGAACTTCTCTCGCGGAGCTCCCGAGCGCGCGTTCGCGACTTCGGTCCCCTCGATCTTGCGCCAGTCGTCATAATCAGTCGGCATCGTCCCGCGGCTTTCGAGCAGCCGCTTGAGGCCGGCAGCGCCTTCGCGCTCGGTTGCGCTATCGGCCGGCATCGCAGCCGCGACCTGGTCGGCGATTTCATAGCCGTCGGGGCGGTTGGTGCCGATCGTTCCAGTCGGACCTCTGCGCGCCCAACCAACGGCATAAAGCCGGTCTGAATTCGCCCCTCCTGGTTGACGAACTTGCCATTCTCGAACGGCACGTCGGGGATCGGCGAGGTCGAATAGCCGATCGCCGTGATGACGAGCGACGCCGGCACCTCGTAGATCTCGCCCGTCCCTTGCGCATTACCCTTCTCGTCCAGCTCGGTGCGTTCGACGATCACGCGTTCGACCTGGCCGTCGCCCTCGACGCGTAACGGCTTTGCGAAGAAGTCGAAGTCCATGGTCTTTGGCTTGTCGTTCAGAAGATCTTGGAACCCTCGTAGCAGGCTGACCGATTTACGGAGGCCCGGCTCGAGGAGCTCGTCGGTGTCGAGGGGTGGAAAATCAGCCGGGTCGACGATCGGGACCGCAGCTTCGAGATGACCGAGCTCGCCGAGTTCCTTGGGAGTCATTGCAATCTGGTGCGGGCCGCGGCGCCCGAGGATGGTGATCGTTCGGATCGCCGACCGGTCCAGCGCCTCGAGTGCGTGATTGACGATGTCCGACCCTTGGAATTCGTTCCGCGTCTTTGAGAGGATGCGCGCGCAATCGAGCGCGACATTGCCGTTGCCGACGACGACCGCGTGACTTCCGCCAAGGTACGGGTCGAGATCCGCGAACTCGGGGTGCCCGTTGTACCAGCCGACGAACTGTGCGGATCCGATGACTCCGGGAAGGTCTTCGCCGGGAACGCCGAGCTTGCGATCGTGGGGCGCTCCGGTCGCGAGGACGACCGCATCATAAAGGTCGAGCAGCTCCGCAACCGAAATGTCACGTCCGACATCGACATTGCCGATGAAATCGACGCCGGCGCTGTCAGCGACCTTATCATAGCGCTTGGAAACGGCCTTCAGCGACTGGTGGTCGGGTGCAACGCCGAAGCGGATCAGTCCGTATGGTACCGGATAGCGGTCGAGGATGTCGATACGCGCCTGTCCGCCGAACGCCTTCTCCAGTGCTTCGGCAGTATAGAAACCCGCCGGACCCGAACCGACCACCGCGAAATGGCGCATTGCCGCTCCTTTCGCACCAAGGCTTAGCGGCTGAACTGCGGGGCGTCAGCCCTTGTGGTGATCCTCGAGGAGCACGTTCCCCTTCTTCTGCAATGCGGCCTGAATCATCCCAGCGAACATGCCCAACATCGGCGGAAGCAGCACCTTCAGATGGACCCTCGTCTCTTCGACGTCGATCGCCGCGGTCACCGACTGGCCCATGGCCGCGACGTCGAGGTTGAGCTGATCACCGGTCCAGCCGCTCTGAACCTTGGCTCCGCCGGGGATATGCTCCTGGAGTTTGTGAATGTTATTGGCGATCCGTCGTCGTGCCTCGTCCTTGCCGAGATTGTGCGGAAGATCGACTTCGATGGGCTAACTCATAGCTGCGATGTCGCGCGCCGCTCAGCGCTTTTCAAGGCGCGGCATAGGAGTATCATCGGCGGCGATGCCGATCACTTTGCACTCGATGCTTTTCGCCACTGTGGCGATCGCTCAGCCCGTCCCGACGACAATGTCGCCCCCGCCGCAACCGGTTCCGACAGCTGCTTTGTGGAACCCTGTGGCGCCCTATATCACCACAGGTCAGGACGAGCCGGGATACCGCTCGTGGTACCTCGCGGCGCCGTGGCGCGCCGGTCAGGTGAAGGCCTTCAACGATTATCTCGAGGCAAGCCAGGTCGGGGGCATCCTTCCGACCTGGACTTTGCTCCGCACCGCGACCGCGTGGCAAGAATGCGGCGGACAGCCGTTCGAGGTTCCGCCAAACAGTGAATGGCCACACATGGTGCAAACGCTTCGCTACGTCCGCGACTATGTGATTCCCGCGGTCGGGCCGGTCGAGGCAGTGTCGGTCTACCGCAACCCGGAGCTCAACAAATGCGCCGGCGGTGCGCCAGAAAGCGCCCACAAGCTCGATTCCGCCATCGACATGGTGCCGCTCACGCCAATCGACCGGATCACTTTGATGCGGAAACTCTGCGGCGATCATTCGGAGCACGGCGCAGCCTACAACGCCGGGCTCGGTTTCTATGCCTATTTGCGATTTCACGTCGACAGCACCAAGTTCCGCCGCTGGAACATGGATCCCGCCGTCGCTCAGGAATGCCCGCCGCTGCTCCAGCCAGAAGACGTCGCCAGCGTTGGACAGCCGTTGTCGCCCGCATCCGCAAATCCGGGTCAGCCTCCCGCGACCACGGTCGCACTGCCCGCGCCTTCGACTGTGCTTCCGGCGGCAGGCGCGCCCGAGCGCGGAGAGCCACACTGAGCTCAACGCTTGTGTTGCCGTTCTGCAACGCCATATCGGCGGTGGAGCAAGGAGGGTCAACGACCGATGGATCTTGAAAAGCTCACCGACCGTGCCCGCGGCTTCCTTCAGGCAGCCCAGACGATTGCGGTTCGAGAGCACCACCAACGCATCGCGCCGGCGCATGTACTGAAGGCGCTGCTCGATGACGAGCAGGGAATGGCCTCCGGGTTGATCGGCGCTGCCGGCGGAGACTCGAAAACGGCTCAGCGGGAGGTCGATGCGCTCGTCGCGAAAATTCCGGCCGTCACCGGGAGCGGTGCGACGCAGGCCCCAGCGCTTGACGGCGACACGATCCGGATCCTCGACCAAGCCGAGCAGGTCGCGAAGAAAGCGGGCGACAGCTATGTCACGGTCGAGCGCCTCCTGCTCGCAATGGCTCTGGCCAAGAGCACTGACGTTGGCGGAGCACTGACGAAAGCCGGAGTCACCGCGCAAAATCTTAATGCCGCAATCGAGAAGCTTCGCGGTGGCCGCAGCGCGGACACGCAGGGAGCCGAGGACCGCTACGACGCGCTTAAGAAATATGCGCGCGACCTCACCGAGGCCGCGCGCGAGGGCAAGCTCGATCCGGTCATCGGGCGTGACGAAGAGATTCGCCGCACGATCCAGGTGCTGGCCCGACGGACCAAGAATAATCCGGTGCTGATCGGCGAGCCCGGCGTCGGAAAGACCGCAATCGTCGAAGGTCTCGCGCTGAGAATTACCAATGGTGACGTGCCCGACGGGATCAAGGACAAGCGCCTGCTGGCGCTCGACATGGGTTCATTGATCGCGGGCGCTAAATATCGCGGGGATTTCGAAGAGCGGCTAAAGGGCGTTCTCGACGAAGTCCGCCAGGCCGCGGGGGACATCATCCTGTTCATCGACGAGATGCATACGCTCGTCGGCGCCGGCAAGGCCGAGGGCGCGATGGACGCAGGCAATCTCCTCAAGCCGGCGCTCGCCCGCGGCGAACTTCACTGCATCGGCGCGACTACGCTCGACGAATATCGCAAATATATCGAGAAGGACGCAGCGCTCGAGCGGCGCTTCCAACCGGTGTTCGTCGGCGAACCGACCGTGCCCGACACGATTTCGATCCTCCGTGGGCTCAAGGAGAAATACGAGCTTCACCATGGCGTGAGGATTACCGACGCTGCAATCGTCGCGGCGGCGACTTTGTCCAACCGCTACATCACCGACCGCTTCCTTCCCGACAAAGCCATCGACTTGATGGACGAAGCCGCGAGCCGAATCCGGATGGAGGTCGAATCCAAGCCCGAGGAGATCGAGAATCTCGATCGGCGGATCATCCAACTGAAGATCGAGCGCGAGGCGCTGAAGAAGGAGCAGGACAAGGCTTCGAAGGACCGACTTAAGAATCTCGAGGACGAGCTCGCCAACCTCGAGCAGCAATCTGCCGAACTCACTCAGCGCTGGCAGGCGGAGAAGGACAAGATCTCCGCCGAGGCCAAGCTCAAGGAGCAGCTCGACGCCGCTCGGCTGGAGCTCGATCAGGCGCAGCGCGCGGGCGATCTCGGACGGGCGGGCGAGCTCCAGTACGGGCGCATCCCGGAACTCGAGAAGCAACTTAACGATGCGCAGGCGGCGGCCAAGGGCGCGATGCTTCGTGAGGAAGTGACCGACCAGGACATCGCCGCAGTCGTCAGCCGCTGGACCGGAATCCCGGTCGAGCGGATGATGGAGGGTGAGCGCGAGAAGCTCTTGAACATGGAATTCTGCTATCGGTGCTCGAGTGATTGGCCAGGAGGAAGCGGTGAAGGCCGTCTCCGCCGCCGTCCGCCGCGCCCGGGCCGGGCTTCAAGACCCAAACCGGCCACTTGGATCCTTCCTGTTCTTGGGGCCCACCGGCGTCGGAAAGACCGAGCTCACCAAGGCTCTCGCCGAATTCCTATTCGACGATTCCTCAGCGATGGTCCGCATCGACATGAGCGAGTTCATGGAGAAGCACGCAGTTGCTCGGCTGATTGGCGCACCGCCCGGCTACGTCGGTTATGAAGAGGGCGGCGTCTTGACCGAGGCGGTCCGGCGGCGGCCCTATCAAGTCGTCCTTTTTGACGAGGTCGAGAAGGCGCATAGCGACGTCTTCAACGTGCTCCTCCAGGTGCTGGATGATGGACGCCTGACCGATGGTCAGGGCCGAACGGTCGATTTCACGAACACGATCATCATCCTGACCTCGAACCTTGGTTCCCAATATCTCGCCTCATTGGGCGAGGACGAGCCGGTGGAGAAGGTTGAGCCACAAGTGATGGAAGTCGTTCGTGCGCACTTCCGCCCGGAGTTCCTCAATCGGCTCGACGAAGTCATCCTGTTCCACCGGCTCGGCGCCGGCCACATGGGCCCGATTGTCGATATCCAGGTCGCGCGGCTGCAGAAACTGCTCGAAGACCGCAAGATCCGGCTCGATCTCACCGATGCCGCGCGCGCGTGGCTCGGCCGCGTCGGCTACGACCCCGTTTATGGGGCGAGGCCGCTGAAGCGCGCAGTTCAGAAATATCTGCAGGACCCACTCGCGGACAAGATACTGTCAGGCGAGATTGCAGACGGATCAGTGATCCATGTTGACGAGGGCGACGGCCAGCTGGTGTTGACGCCTGTTCAGGAAGTCGCTGAAGCGGCGGTGTGAATCGGCCTCCAAGCCCTTCTTCCTACAAGCCCTCGATGCGCTGAAAATCGGCGATCGTCGAAGCGCGGCCACCTTGCTCGGTCGCGAGCTCGGTGAGGGAAAGACGTCGCCGAAAAATTTGCCGAGTGTCTCGCAGCTGGCGGCGCACATCGGCGAGATCGATCTGGCGATCGAAGCTTCGAGGCGCGCTGTTGTGCCCGGCTCACCGGACTCACTGCTTGCCTATTGGGGGATACTCGCCTCTTACGGCCGGTCGCCCGAAGCGCTAGCCGAGGCCCGCCTTCAGTCCGCTGCTGTAAGGGAGCATCCCTCGGTGCTCCACTTTCGTGCCACTGCGGCGACCGAATTTGGACATTTCGACGAGGCTCGGGATCTGTTCCGGCGAGCTCTAGCCAAGGCACCGGCGATGACCGCGACTTGGCTCTCGCTTTCGATGATCAAGAAATTCCGGCGGGGCGATCCCGACCTCGCAGCGATGGAACGCCTCGAACGTCAGGCGGCTGGACCGCCGCAGTCGCTAGCGCCGCTCTATTATGCGCTAGGCAAGGCTCAGGAAGACTGCGGCGACATCGACCAGGCCTTCCGATCCTATGCCAAAGGCGCATCGCTTCGGCGCCGGCAGCGGGCCTTCAACATTGATGGGTTTCGGGGCGCTGGCGATCAGGTCGTCCGTGACTTCACCCCGGATGGGTTGAAACGGCTTTCACCGTCCCGTCTCGAAAGCGGCCGATCGTTGTTCGTCACTGGGCTCCCCCGCTCTGGAACGACTTTGACCGAGCAAATCCTGCTTGGCCATTCAGCGGTCGCCGCAGGCGCCGAGGTCAATCTCTTCGCGTCTGCGTTGATTCCAATCCTCGGGCCCGGGTTCGACAAGGCATTGTCTTACCAGCAGCGGTCCAGCGGCGCCGATCCGTGGGGCGAGATTGCCCGCGATTATGGCCATTTCATCGACATGCGTTTCGGCTCGCCTGGATTGGTGATCGACAAGTCGCTGGGGCAGTCGCTCCTTATCGGCCTTATGCTTCACGCAATTCCTGAAGCGCGTGTCGCCTGGCTTCGCCGGTCTCCCGAGGATGTCGCGCTTTCGTGCTTTCGGACTTACTTTTCGACCGGGCTCGACTGGACGTGCTCGCTTCACGACATCGCGGATTACATGCGCGTCGAGGACAAGCTTTTCGATCATTGGCGTTCGGTCTTTCCCGATCGCATTTTGGCCGTTCCGTACGAAGATGTCGTCGCAGCGCCGGCTTCGTGGGCTGAGCAACTTCAGAGGCATTTCGGGCTGCCGATCGAACCAGATATCGAGCGCGTGACGAAGGACAATCGCCCGATCGGCACGGCCAGCGTCGGGCAGGTTCGAGAGCCAATCTCAACCGCGCGGATCGGACAGGCGAAACGCTTCGAGCATCACCTGAAGCCGTTCCACGACCGCTATTATTCCTGACTGATCGCACTTCGCTCGAGTACGGACGGCATCCCCCGTAAGAAAAAAGGGGCGGCGCTTCGCGCCGCCCCTCCTTCGTTCGCTGTGACCAGCCTTACTGGCCGCGTTCCGGAGCTGGAGCCGGCGGCGGAGGCGGCGGCGGAGGCGCCGGACAGGCGTCGGTCGCCAGGATCACCGAGCCGTCCGAGCACGTCTGCGTAGCAGGCGGAGGCGGCGGCGGAGGCGGAGGAGGCGGCGGCGGCGCCGCTTCGACCACCGGCGGGGCATTGTGACCACCGAACACTACGTCGAGGCCAAGACGGATATAACGCGGCGTCTGGTAAGTCAGAGCGGTGTTGTAAAGCGGGTCCGCAAAGTAGCCACTGTACGGCGGCGGTCCCGATTCGATGGCGCCGGTTTCATTCTCATTATACCGCTGAGTGATCGCGTGCGAGTTGAAGACATTGAACACGTCTGCCCGCAGCGTGATCACACGATCATCGCGGTCACCATCAAAGTGGAGGTTGTAACGGAGCGACAGGTCGACCTGCTTGAGCCAATCCGACTTCGGTCCGGTGCCGCGCGGCGCCGGAACGTTGCTGGTGTAGATGGGCCCAAGAACCGGATCGTTCACCAGGCTCGCCGGATCGCCGCAGTAGAAGCTGTTGGCTCCATAGGCCCACGCAACGGGATCGGTCGGGTGGATGCCTTCGCACGAGCTGTGCATCGGCGACTGAACGAAGATATTGGTGCCGATCGTGAACGCCTTGCCGAAGTGATAAGCGCCGTAGAACTTGAACGCCCAACGGTGATCGTTCGGAAGGAGGCCGTACGCATAATCTTCAAGGCCCGGATAGTCGAAGTCGGTCGTGGATCCGGCGTCGGTCTGAGCGGTGGCGCCTGCGTCCGATTTCACCGTTCCTTCGGTGTTACCAATAGACTTCGACCAAGTAACCGAACCGCCGGCCATCCAGTGACCATCGTCGGCGCGGTTGAAGTCGAGGACGAGCGCCTTGTAGGTGCGCTTCATGACCGGGAACGGAATGCCCGTGAGCGTGACCGGCATCACGTCACCGTGAAGAGCCGAGTACCAGTCGTTCAGCGTGACCGTCGAAGCACCCGGGTTCCAAATGTAATAGGTGCTGTTGCTGGTGTAGAAGTCACACCGGTCTTGGTTGAAGTTCGCCCCGGCAGCGCAGAAGTGGTCCGCGAGTTGCTGGTGGAAATCGGTGTCTTCCGCACCATGCTTCAACTCACGATAGGTACCTTGAATGCCGAAGCTCAGCAGTGACGTTGCCTGATAGCGAGCGCCGAGAATGAACTCATTCTCGTACGTCGCCTTCGTACCGGGCACCACCTTGGCCAGCGCCGGATTCTGGATACCGCCGCCGTTGATCTGGCAAGAGTCCGGTCCATTGATCGGCGTGCCTGGCGCGCTCGAGATGTCGATCGGACAGGCCTGACCAGCGTCCTGGCCGGCACCGAATGCATTGGTAGGCAGACCCGTGGCCGGGTCGATGGTCAAGCTCGTTGGATCGCCGGGGATCGGATAGTCGAAGTAGTCGGCGAAGTAGAGGTCCTTGCCTCGGAAGCCAAGGTTCATCGCGGGTGGAATGAAGTAACGACCGAAGCTCCCGAAGAACTTCCACTTGTCCATGCTCGGCGGCGTGTACGTGAACGCAGCGCGCGGACCCCAGTTATTCTTGTAATCGGAGTATTGCTGACCCGACAAGTCATATTGCTTGAAGACGTCGTCGCGAATGCCAAGGTTCAGAGTGAGACCATCAATCGGCGTCTGCCAGCTGTCTTCAAGATAATAAGCGGTATCCGTTCCGGACACGCTGCCACCGAGCCGCTCGTAAAGCAGTTCGGCGTAGGTCGGGAAATAATAGTAGCGGATCGGCAATGTGCCGTTGAGCTGGGTGATCTTCGTTTCGCTAAGATCCTCGTTGTCGAAGCCAAAGCGGAAGTGATGCTGACCAGCAAAACTGACGCGAACGTCACCATCGGCCCGGTAAAAGCGACGACGGGTCGAATCGATGGAGTTGCCGCCAAAGGGCTGACCTGGCGAAAGAACGCACCCTCTCGAGCCGCAAAGGTTGCCACCGCCAACGCCCGTGGACCGATAGTCGAGGACGTAATAAAGCTCAGGATGTTCCGGACTAACGTTGTCCCGATCCTTGCTGATGCCATAAGCACCCGACAAGGTGAGCCAATCGGTCACATTGCCAGTGTAACGCGCCACCCAATTGATCCCGCCGAGGCTCGTCAGCTGGGTGCCTTTGGCCTTACCAACGGTTCCCCCATCGAGGTCCGCGTTCGGGGTGAAAACATAGCCCGTGGTGCTTTGCGTCGAACGCGTGTCGAAGATCGTGAATTCGGCGTGCTGCGTCGGATTGATGTAAGCGTCAATCTTTCCGCCCCAGAAGGGGTCGTTGTTCTCGTTGATGTAGTACGTCTTCGAAAGCGCTGAAGCCGTAGTCCAACGCTGCCGTTGGGCCTGCAGCAGACCATAGGCGAACAGGTGATCCGGTATGATCGCGCCGCCGACTTCAATCGTCGCCTGCTTGGTGTCGGTCTTTGCGATTTTGCCGATCGACGACGGAGCAATGGGATCGCCGATGTTCGGGCGGGTGCTCGCGAGTGACCGCGGTTCCCAGTCAACGTGAAGTGCGATGAACGGATCGTTCGAGCCGGACTTGGTCGTGGCGTTGATCACGCCGCCCGTCGCACGTCCGAATTCAGCCGCATAGCCACCGGTTTGAACGTCGACGTTCTTGTAGAAATAGAACGGCACGCGAGCCGAACCGACGTAAGTGTCGGGGTTCGTGATGTTTAGCCCGTTGATGTAGTAGGCATTTTCCGCGACCGAGCTGCCGCCAATCGATGGAACATATTCACCGCTCGCGCTGCGGAAGCCGCTGACGCCGCGCGCCGTGGTCGGCGCGAGCAGGGTGATGGAGGTGATATCGTGACCGATGGGGGCGTTGCGATTGACAGCGGTCACGTCGACGTTGAGCCCCGTGGTGCCCCCCGTTGCGGTCTGGCGGAGGCGGCGGCCGGTAACCGTGATCGACGAGGTCTGGGTGACGCTGACCATGCCTACGGTGACCCGGCTTTCCTGAGCCGCCGTGACCGTCAGCGTATCGGTGTACGTCTGATAATTGGGGGCGTTGACCGTGATGTTGTAAGCGCCCGGCGTCAGACCCGAGGCCGAGAAGTTGCCTGAACCGTTGGTCACAAAAGTGCGAGTCTGGTTCTGCGCGATCGAGGTCATGGTGACCGTCGCACCGGCGACCGGAGCGCCCGAAGTGCTCGTGATCGTCCCGATGATGGCGCCCGACGTATAGTCCTGAGCAGCGGCCGGAGCCGCGACAAAAATCGTCGCTCCAGCACCGAGCAGCGCAATAGCCGGGAGCGCGGCAGATGCGCGCAGGATCGACTTATTCATTGGTTTCTCCCCAATCTGGCGACCTCCCCAGGCCGCCGACAAATAGACAAGTGGAGGGCCCACCCTCTACTTTCGATAAGGGTGCTTGTGCAGTTCCCGACTGCGAGCTGTAAAGATTTGGAAACGAGGGTCTGATCTTTTCTTTAGTTAGTGTGGCACGTTTGCCACGCGCTCGCCCGAAGCCGTATCGCGAACATCATCGGGCTTGATCAGCCGCTCTTCCTGGAGGCGCAAAGCCTCATCGTCATCAAAAAGAAAGGGGCGGCGCTTTCGCGCCGCCCCTTCTTCATTCGCTGTGACCAGCCTTACTGGCCGCGTTCCGGAGCCGGCGGTGGCGGCGGCGGCGGAGGCGGCGGTGCCGGGCAGGCGTCGGTCGCCAGGATCACCGAACCGTCCGGGCACGTCTGCGTAGCAGGCGGAGGCGGACGGAGGCGGTGGCGGCGGCGGCGGCGGCGGCGGCGGCGGCGGCGGAGCCGCTTCGGCCCCGAAATACACATCCAGGCCAAGACGCACGTAACGCGGCTGCTGATAGCTGAGCGGCGTCAGATACAGCGGATCCGGTGCATAGGAGCCAGGGTTGTTGCCTGCTCCCGTCTCCTGCTGGTTGTAACGCTGCAGGATCGCATGGCTATTGAAGACGTTGAACACGTCCGCACGGAGAACGAGCCGACGCGCGTCCGTGTGGCCATACGGAATGTTCACACGAGCCGACAGATCGATCTGCTTCAGCCAATCCGACTGTCCAAGCCGTGCCGCGTGGGGACGGCGTGTTCGCCGCATAGTCGCCATTTGCATCGAGCGTGGTTCCGCAGAAGAAGCTGTTAGCGGCATAACCGGCGGCTTTCGGATCGGTCGGGTGGATGCCTTCGCAAGAACCGTGCATCGGCGACTGGACGTAGATGTTCGCGCCGAGCGTGAACATCTTGCCGAAGTGGTAGCCGCCGAACAGCTTGAACGCCCAGCGGTGGTCGTTCGGGAAGAATGCCGTACGAGTAGTCAGTGAGGCCGAGATAATCGAAGTCGGTCGTCGAACCGGCATCGGCCTGGGCAGTGTTACCGGCGTCCGACTTGACCGTGCCTTCCGTATTACCCGATCGACTTCGACCAGGTGACCGAGCCGGAAGCCAACCAGTGGCCGTCGTCCGCGCGGTTGAAGTCGAGGACGACCGCCTTGTAGGTCCGCTTACCCTTCGGGAAGGTCAGGCCGTTCAAGGTAACCGGCGTCGACCTTGCCCGTCAGAGCATCCACCCAGTCGTAGAAGCGTGACTGATCTTAGAGCCCGGGTTCCAGATGTAATAGGCGCTGTTGTTGCTGTAGAAGTGCGCAGCGCGCTGGATCTGGCGTCTCGGATAAGCCACCAGGTCAGACGTCTAAGCCCGTCACGCAGAAATGCTGGGCCAGATGCGGAGCGAAATCCGTATCCTCCGAGACGTTCCCAAGCCGTCGATAGGTGCCCTGGATTCCGAAGCTCAGCAGATTGTTCGCCTGGTAGCGAGTCCCGAGGATGAACTCGTCCTCACGCTCAGCCTTCGTGCCCGGTATCACCTTGGCAAGCGCCGGATTCTGAACGCCGGCGCCAAAAATAACGCAGGCTGGCGCGTCCGTTGGTCGGATTGCCTGGAGCGGCACGAGAAATCGGCCGGGCAAACAGAAGAGTAGCCCGGAATGCCGAAGACCGGCGGACCGAGCGGCGTCGTTGGCAGACCAGTCGCCGGATCAATGACCAAGCTCGTTGGATCACCCGGAGTGGGGTAGTTGAAATACTCGCGGAAGTAGAGATCCCTTGCCGCGGAAGCCGAGGTTCATCGCCGGCGGAATGAAGTAGCGGCCGAAGCTGCCAAAGAACTTCCACTTGTCGAGCGCGGGCGGCGTGTAGTTGAACGCCAGCACGCGGTCCCCAGTTGTTCTTATAATCGGCGTATTGCTCGCCCGACAGGTTGTATTGCTTGAAGATATCGTCACGGATGCCGAGGTTGAGCGTCAGCCCGTCGAGCGGCGTATTCCACGAATCCTCGGCGTAGAACGCCGTGTCGGTGCCCGAAACGTTGCCCCCAAGGTGTTCGTAGGTGATGCGCACGCCGATGTTGCGATAATCGTAGAGGACCGGCGCCGCGGCGCCAGTTACGTTCGTCGTCTTCGTTTCATTCAGGTCTTCGTTGTCGAAACCGAAGCGGATGTGATGCTGACCCGCAGCGGTGAAGCGAACGTCGGCGTCGCCGCGATAGAAGCGCCGCTTCGTGTCCGCGATGTTGATCTGCGCGAATGTCTGCGGTGAAATGACGGTGGCGATGCCGCCGGTCGTCGCTGACCTCCGGTCGATGACCTCATAAGCGCCGGTGTCTGCCGGAATGAAATCGCCCGCATCCTTGCTGACGCCGTAAGCGCCCGACAAGGTAATCCAGTCGGTGACGTTGCCCGTGTAGCGGGCAACCCAGTTCAGTCCGCCCGTCTTGATGCTCTCGGTGCCGATCGACCGACCCCACGCTGACGTCGGTGAAATCCGCGTTCGGGGTGAAGTTATAGCGGGTTTCTTCAGTGTTGCTGCGAGTATCGAAGATCGTGAATTCGAAATGCTGGGTCGGATTGATGTAAGCATCGAGCTTGCCGCCCCAGAACGGATCCTTGTCCTTGTCGATCGCGTAATAGCCGAGCGTCGGGAAGGCGCCGCGACGCTCGTTGCGATTGGCCTGAATGAGGCCGTAGATGAAGAGGTGATCGGGAATGATCGCGCCGCCGGCCTCGAGCGTGGCCTGCTTCTTGTCGCTGGAGATCGTATTGCCGATCGAAGTCGGGAAGGTTGGATCGCCGACGTTCGGCCTGTGGCTTTGCAGCGACTTCGGCTCCCAATCGACGTGGAACGCGATGAACGCATCGTTCGTGCCTTGCTTGGTGGTCGCGTTGATGACGCCGCCCGTCGCGCGGCCGAACTCGGCCGGATAGCCGCCCGTCTGCACGTCGACGGTCTTGTAGAAGTAGAACGGCACGCGCGCCGAACCGACGTAAGTGTCGGGGTTCGTGATGTTCAGGCCGTTGATGTAATAAGCGTTCTCAGCGACCGAGCCGCCGCCGATCGTCGGAACATCCTCGCCGTTGGCCTGGCGGAAGCCCCTGACGCCGAGCGACGTCGTCGGAGCAAGGAAGGTGACCGACGCAATGTCGTGCCCGATCGGTGCATTCGCGTTGACCGCGGTGACGTCGACGTTGAGGCCGGTCGTTCCCTGCGTCGAAGTCTGACGCAGGCGACGGCCAGTGACGGTGATCGCGGACGTCTGAGTGACGCTGACGAGACCGACGCTGACGCGGCTTTCCTGAGCGGCGGTGACCGTCAGCTGTATCGGTGTATGCCTGGTAGCCGGTGCGCATTGACGGTGATGTCATAGGTGCCCGGGGTCAGGCCCGAAGCTGAGAAATTGCCCGCTCCGTTCGTGACGAACGTGCGAACCTGGTTCTGCGCAACAGAGCGCATGGTGACGGTCGCGCCGGCGACCGGAGCACCGGACGTGCTCGTGATCGTTCCGATGATGGCGCCCGACGTATAGTCCTGGGCTGCGGCCGGCGCCGCGACAAACGCCGTTGCACCTGCACCGAGCAACGCAATAGCCTGCATAGCGGCTGATGCGCGCAGGATCGACTTGTTCATTGACTTCTCCCCTTCGAGGCGACCTCCCCAGGCCGCCAAAAAGAACGCGCGGGGGCGCATGCCTCCCACTTCCGAGCCGCTTGTGCAGTTGCCAGCGCCAAGCTGTAAAGATTTGGAAAGGGCCGCCGGACCTTTTCTGGAATTGTTGTGTCGGCTTGGCCACGCTTACTAAAGTTAGTAGCAATCGCGCCCCAAAGAATTGCAAAGCGGCTGCGAAAGAAGACATGATGCTCTTCGCAGAATGAATTGCGGATATTTGGCCTTATCAAAAGTTAGTTCAAAGATGATTTTCGATTTAGGCGGGCGCGGCAGCGCCTCCGCGAAATATTGAGGTTTCCGAATTCCTTTTGAGCCATGCCGCAAGCCATGGATCGGGCATAACTCAGCGACGCTTCTCTTCCGCCTTCAAACTCGCTTCAGCATCGAGATAGGGCTCTTGCCGCTCGACACTCCAGTAACGCAGCTCATGGATGGGAATGCGCTCGCCGGTAACCGCGCAGACCACATGGTCGCCATCGGTCAGAAGCCGGAACGTGCCCGGGAGATAATGGATACGTGCGGCACGGCCGCTTCCTGACATGAGCATCGACATTACTCCTCGGAGCCATCGAAGAGGCCCGGCTGCGGCGCAATGTAAGATCGGCGTGCCTTGCGCTCAACCGGCCGTGGATCAGCGCCCCGTGGATCAGCGCCCTCGTCGAGAGCGGCGTCGAGGCTACCGTCGCCGAAGCGCAGCGTCAGCAGTTTTTCCGCGCGCGCGTCGCGCGCGCGAATCAATGTGTGACCATCTCGGCTCGTCACTCGCGCATAGCCGCGCTGCAGCGGCCGCTCTGGATGCGCGAGCTCAGCCATCTTCCAAGCGGCGCCCAATCGTTCCGAAAGCCGCTCGATCCGCTGGTCGAGAAGTTCGCGGCGGAGACGTCCCGCTACCAAGTTCATGTCGGCCCGAGCGGAGCCGGCTCGAGCCGCCAGCGAACGCGGAAGACGCTCCCTAAGATCGTCCAGCTGCTGAACCATCGGGGCGAAGATCGCCTGCGGCTCGGGCCAGCGGCACAGGGTCAGTTCGAACCGCTCGCGGGTCCGTTCCACTCGACGCGAGAGGCATTCCTGAGCGCGATGCTGAAGGTTGCCGAGTGTACTGAAGAGCTCGGTGCGCACCGGTACGGCGATCTCGGCAGCTGCTGTTGGAGTCGGCGCTCGCCGGTCCGCGGCATGGTCGATCAAAGTGGTGTCCGTCTCATGCCCAACAGCAGAAATGAGCGGGATGGGCGAATCGGCAGCGGCGCGCACCACCTCTTCCTCGTTGAATGCCCAAAGATCCTCGATCGAGCCGCCGCCGCGCGCGACGATCAGCAGGTCGGGCCTGGGCGCGATCGACGGGAACGCACGGATCGCCGAGGCGATCTTTGCCGCCGCGCCTTCCCCTTGCACCGGCACCGGCCACAGGATCACGTGCGTCGGGCAGCGATCCTCCAGCCGGTGGAGGATGTCGCGGATCACCGCTCCGGTCGGTGACGTGACGACCCCGATCACACGCGGCAGGAACGGCAGCTTGCGCTTTCGTTCTACCGCGAAAAGCCCTTCCGCGGCGAGCGCCTTGCGACGTTTCTCGAGCAAGGCGAGCAGCGCGCCCTCGCCTGCAATCTCCATCCGGTCGATGACGATCTGATATTTAGAGCGCCCTGGATACGTCGTGAGCTTGCCCGTCGCGACGACTTCCACGCCATCTTCCGGGCGAAAGGCAAGGATCGCCGCGCTGGTGCGCCAGATGACGGCGTCGATGCACGCATTCTCGTCCTTCAAGCTGAAATAGCAGTGTCCGGACGAGTGGCGTTTGAAGCCGCTGATCTCACCGCGCACCCGGACGTGGCCGAACGCGCTCTCGACCGTCCGCTTGAGCGCGCCCGACAATTCCGTCACGCTGAGTGCAGGCGAATTGTCGCCGGCCGCGACGTTGGCTAACAGCGCACCGCGTGTGTCGTCAGGGAGATCCATGAATATTCTGCTCTTGGGGTCGGGCGGTCGCGAGGATGCGCTCGCGTGGCGACTTAGGCAATCGCCAAGCACTGGCAAACTGATTGCTGCGCCGGGCAATCCGGGGATCGCGCGCTGGGCGGAATGTTTGAACATCGATCCGTGCGACCCTCCAGCGGTCGTCGACCTCGCCAGGAACAACGACATCGACCTCGTTGTCGTCGGCCCCGAAGCGCCGCTCATCGCCGGTGTCGCCGATGCGTTGCGCACCGCGGGCATCGCGGTATTCGGTCCGAACGCCGCGGCGGCGCAGCTCGAAGGATCGAAGCGCTTCACCAAGGACCTGTGCCGAGCCAATCATATTCCGACCGGAGACTATGTATTCACTGAGCGCGCGGCCGAGGCGCGTGCAGCGCTCGATCGGTTCGGCGTGCCGGTTGTGATCAAGGCCGACGGTCTCGCCGCCGGCAAGGGCGTGACCGTGGCGATGACGCGCGCCGAAGCAGAGGCAGCAATCGATGCTGCGGGCGATGGACCGCTGGTGATCGAGGAATTCCTCGAGGGCGAGGAAGCCAGCCTGTTTGCGTTGGTCGATGGCGAAACCGCGGTGCCTCTCGCCTCCGCTCAGGACCACAAGCGCGTAGGCGAGGGCGACACCGGGCCGAACACTGGCGGCATGGGCGCCTATGCGCCAGCGCCGGTTCTGACGCCCGAGCTGCAGGCCCGCGCGATGGACGAGATCGTTCGCCCGACGGCGCTCGCTCTTACAGCCGCGGGAACGCCGTTCAGCGGCGTGCTTTATGCAGGGCTGATGCTGACTGCCTCGGGTCCTCAATTGATCGAATACAACGTTCGCTTCGGGGATCCCGAATGCGAAGCGATCATGACCCTGATGGAGGGCGATTTCGCAGAGCTCCTTCACGCGGTCGCAACGGGGCGCCTCTCGTTAATCGGGCAGCCTCGACTTTCCAAAAAGCACGCCGTCACCGTGATCGTTGCCGCCCGCGGTTATCCGGGCACCCCAGCAAGCGGCGGCATGATCAGCGAGATCGATGCCGCCGAACAGGTCGAAGGAGTCACGGTATTCCACGCTGGCACTGCACTCGCTGAGGAGGGGCTAGTCGCCAAGGGCGGCCGAGTGCTGGCCGTGACCGCTGTCGCGGAGACCTTCGCCAATGCGCGCGCCCGCGCCTATCGCGCGGTCGACATGATCCATTTTGCCGACGGATTTCATCGCCGCGATATCGGCTGGCGCGAGCTTTCGCGGGAGAATGCGTGAACGCCTTCTGGGCCTATTTCTGGCCACCCTTCGTCGCTGGCGTCGCCATCGGCATAATCGCTGGAATCATGGCTTTCCGGCGGACAAGAAAACGGTTCCTCGCGCTGGCAATCGGGGCCCTCGCCGCAATCGCGTTCGCGGGGATCTGGCATGGGCCGATCGGCGCCGCCGACAGGTTCACCGCCAAGGTCGAGAGCACAATCAGCGAAGCGCTCATCAACAATGAGATCCCGGAGGTCAGCGGGCATCTTCACCGCTCGCCGCTGACGCGCCGAGCGATGCTGTCCGGTCCTGCCGACGATTTCCAGCGCCGTGAGGTGATCAGACTGATGCATGTGGTTCCCGGCGTCGAAAGCGCCAGCTGGTCGGGAGGCGGCGGCGTGCCGCTGATAGTCGAAGGCGTGATCGACGCGGTCCTGGGCTATCTTTCGGGGCTTCTCGTCGCTTATCTGGTCGAGTTACGCCGTCGCTACAACGCTCAATGGAATTGGTGAAGAATCAAATGGATCTAATTCGCGAATATTGGTGGGTGATCGCAATCGTCGTCGCTCTGGCGCTGGCGTTCTTGCTTCGACCCAAGCAACGCGTGACACTCACCGACAGCGCTCCCGTTCGCCCGCATATGCAGCGCTCCGAGCCCCGCGAAGGTCGCGGCATCGCCGGCGAAGCGGCGGCAGCAACGACGGATCTCGCAGGGAACATCATCAGCGCTCCAGTCCATCGTGCACTCGAGGGCGACATTTCGCGAAACGACCTTTGCAAGCTGAAGGGTGTCGGCCCGAAATTCGCGGACGCTTTGCACGCTGCCGGATTCTACAATTTCGGGCAGATCGCCGGGCTTACTGCAGTCGAGATCGAACGCCTGGACAATCAGCTCGGCGCGTTTCGCGGAAGGATCAACCGCGACCGGATCGTCGAACAGGCCGAATATCTCGCCCGCGACGATATCGACGGCTTCGAGCAGAAGTTCGGGAAGCTCTAGGAGGCTGCTCGCGCCTCCGCCTCCGGATGGCCGCTTCATCGGCCTCGATGCGATCAGCTTGTCGATCTTGCGGCCGTCCATGTCGACAATCTCGAACGACCAGCCGTCGTGGCGGAACTTCTCGCCCGTTTCGGGGAGATGCTTGAGCACCGACAAAGCAAAACCTGCGACCGTCGAATAATCACGCTCGTCAGGGAGTCGAATGCCAAGCCGGTCCGAGAGCACGTCCGCGTTGGCGGCGCCCGAAACCAGCCAGCTGCCGTCGTCGCGTTCAACGAGCGGCGGCTCTTCTCCCTGCTCGATGTCGTGGGCAAAGGTGCCGGCGAGTGCGGCGAGAAGGCTGCCTGGTGTGACGATGCCGTCGAGGTGACCATATTCGTCATGCACGAGCGCGAGCGGGACATCGGCGTTGCGAAGGACCGCAAGCGCGTCCATCGCATCCATAAGGTCGGGGATGACCGGTGCCGTGCGGCACAATTGCTTGAGATCGAGTGGCCGGGCCTCCAATAAAGCGGCTGCGACGTCGCGGATTTGGATCACGCCGACGATATTCTCGATCGAACCGTCGGCAACCGGCACCCGGCTGTGCGTCGTTTCGAGAAGCGCCTGACGAATCTCCTCGGCCGTGGAATCGAGATCGATCCAATCGATCTCGGTACGGGGAGTCATGACCTCCCGCACGGGGCGATCCGCGAGGCGCACGATCCCGGAGATGAGGGCACGCTCGCTTTCTTCCAGCACTCCTGCGGTCTGAGCCTCGGCAACGACCAGGTGCAGCTCCTCGGCCGTGACCTGGTTCTTCGATCCGCGGTCAAGGCCCATGCAGCTTGAAGACGAGCGAGCTCGAACGGTCGAGCAGCCACACGAATGGTGCGACGATCTTCGACAGTATCCGCAACGGTCGCGAAAGGACGACCGCGAGCGGCTCGGGCGAGCGCAGCGCGATTTGCTTGGGCACAATCTCACCGATGACCAATGAGACGAACGTGGTGAGAAAGATGACGAGAGCTGAAGCCGATGGTATGCGCTGTGCCTGCCGGTAAGCCCACGGCCTGAAGCCGCTCCGAAACCGGACCCCCCAGCGCTTCGCCGGAAAAGGCGCCGGCGAAGATTGCGATAAGCGTTATTCCGCTTTGAACGGTCGACAGGAACCGTCCGGGGTCGGCGGCGAGATCGAGCGCACACTGGGCGCCTCGACTGCCACTTCTCGCCATCGCTCTAAGCCGCGCCTCGCGCGAGGATACAATCGCAAGCTCGCTCATCGCCAGCACGCCATTGAGGAGGATCAACGCGAGGATCAGGAGGACGTCGAGCCACGGTATGGGGGATAAATGGTCGCTCATGGGCGTCGTGGGCCGAATGTAGCCCTGGCTGGCCAGGCTTCACAAGCTGCCGCTCGATTCGCAAACGGAACCCGCTAAAGGGACGCCGGTTTCACTGCTTGTCCTCGTGGGGTCTGGAGCTCGGTCACATGCATGTTCGCCTTCGCATCAGCGCGCTCGCCCTCGGTTGCGGCGTCACTTTTCTCGGAGGATGCGAGACTTCGCCGCCGCCGCCCGTCCCCCGCCCCGAAGCTTTCACCCCGCTCGGCCTCAATGCCCCTTACCTCTACGGCGACGTCCTTGGTGGACACCGTTCTCGCGCTGCAAAGATGAAGGCGGCGAAAATCCGACCGCTGAGGGCTGGAGCCAGCGCCGGTTACATGGCCGAGCTGAACTCCGAGCTTCGGACCCAGACCGCCGGGATCGGGCTCGACGTCGTCCAGGTCGGCAACGCCATCATCATTCGAATTCCGGCCGCTCTAACCTTCGATGAGGGGAGTGCCAGCGTGAAGCCGCAGTTCGACGCCACGCTGCTGGAAATTTCGCGCGAGGTGAAGAACCGCAATCAGACCTTCGTCGACGTCTTCGCGCACACCGATCTTGTCAGGTTCGCCACAGGCAAACCAGGCGCTCTCGGACCGCCGGGCGGCAGCAGTCGCAACCTATCTCGGCGGCCATGGCGTCTCCAAAGCGCGGATCGCATCCAAGGGCCTCGGCGAGACCGCTCCGCTTTACAGCCCGGAAACGGATGATTCGCAAAGGGCAGCGAACCGCCGCGTCGAGGTTCGGCTGGTGCCCTACTCCGGCTGACGCCGCTCGGCGAAAAAGGCGCGCAGAAGGGCAGCCGCTTCCCCCTCGCCGATCCCGCCGAGGACATCGGGGCGATGGTGGCAGGTCGGCTGAGCGAAGATGCGCGGACCATGAATCACACCGCCACCCTTCGGATCTTCGGCTGCGAAGCGCAGCGCCTTCAACCGGGCAATAGCGACCGCCGCAGCGCACATCGCGCAAGGCTCGAGGCTCACCCACAGGGTGCAATCATCGAGCCGCGACGCCTTAAGCCTCGCGGAAGCGGCGCGGATCGCGACTATCTCGGCGTGAGCAGTCGGATCTGATGATTGTCGCATCGCATTGCGCGCCTCAGCGACGATGTCATCGCCGCAAGTGACGACGGCACCAACCGGCACCTCGCCGGCATTGGCCGCTTCTTGGGCAAGGTCGAGCGCGCGCCGCATGGGTGGAGGCAGATGGGAAGCTCATCGCCGCTCGGCTAGACGAGCGCTCGAGCGAAGTCACATCGCGTTGTTCGTCGCTGCGGCTTGCCTGATTTGCCCCGGCTTTTCGACTTCCAGGGTCGGCACCTTTACCGTCTTTTGCATCGTGCCGACCTTTACCGACCCGGTTTCGACGTCAAAGGCCGGCGCCTGACCCCCCTTGGCGATCACGCCATTGCCGGTTGCGGAGATTTGCGGAGCCTTGGCCCCTCGGATCTGGTTGATGTCGAGGAAACCGGTGGCAACTGCGGCGATCACGACAACCACCGCGAGGATTAAGATGAAGATGATGGTTCGTAGCATGACATTCCAACTGCTGTGGCGGACCAACGCAGATTGTCCCGGTTGAGTTGCCGCTGTCCTGTTTTGCGCAACGTTGACGAAAGACACCCGAGCAGCTAACGGGCGGCGCTCTTACGGGCCTTAGGCTCGTCCAAAAATCAGGATAAATACCATGTCGCGGGTTTGCGAGCTGACCGGCAAGGGCCGGCAGGTGGGACACAATGTTTCCCACGCCAACAACAAGACGAAGCGCACGTTCTTACCGAACCTGCAAAACGTCACCTTGATCTCGGACGCGCTCGGCCAGAGCGTGAAGCTGCGCGTGTCGACGCATGGCCTGCGCTCGGTCGAGCATGTCGGCGGCCTCGACAACTGGCTGCTCAAGACCAGCGACGAGAAGCTCAGCACCAAGGCGCGTAAGTTGAAACGCGAGATCACGAAGAAGGCAGCTCAGCCAACTGCTGCCTAAGCAGCTGACTTCATTAAGATTTTCCTGAACGGCGGCTGCACCCGGCGTTCAGCATCGATATCCGGCGAATCGGGCATATGCGTCCTGTTCGACGGGGTTTTCCCCTTTCCCTGTCGGTCCGGAAACGGACGTAAAGGTTCCCTCGCGTCGCGTAACGAGGGGGGCCCGGCGCGAGTATTCGCGTCGGGCCCATTTTTTTCACGGACTTTCGAACAGCCGGGCCAATTGCTCCACCATAGCGCCGGCGAGCTGCTCGGCGTCCATGATAGTCACTGCCCGCTCGTAATAGCGGGTCACGTCGTGGCCGATGCCAATCGCGATCAGCTCGACCGTCGAGCGTTTCTCGATCCATTCGATGACTTGCCGCAAGTGCCGCTCGAGATAGGTCCCGCCATTGGCGCTCGCAGTCGAATCGTCGACCGGCGCGCCGTCCGAGATCACCATCAGAATTCGACGCTCCTCCTTGCGCGCGATCAACCGGTTGTGCGCCCAAAGCAGCGCCTCGCCGTCGATATTTTCCTTGAGCAGCCCCTCGCGCATCATCAGGCCGAGGTTTCGGCGTGAACGACGGTAGGGCTCGTCGGCGCGCTTATAGATGATGTGACGGAGGTCGTTAAGGCGACCCGGGTTCGCCGGCCGGCCGGCGGCAAGCCAGGCCTCGCGGCTCTGTCCGCCCTTCCAACCGCGCGTGGTGAAGCCGAGGACCTCGGTTGCGACCCCGCAACGTTCGAGCGTGCGCGCAAGAATGTCCGCGCAAATCGCGGCGATCGCAATCGGCCTCCCGCGCATCGAACCGCTATTGTCGATCAGGAGCGAGACGACGGTGTCCTTGAAGTCGGTATCGCGCTCGATCTTGAATGACAAAGCGTGTCGCGGATTGACGATGACTCGGGCGAGCCGGGCTGCGTCGAGAAGTCCCTCCTCTTGGTCGAAATCCCAGCTGCGCGCCTGCTGTGCGAGGAGCCGTCGCTGGAGCCTGTTGGCAAGCCGAGTGACGACGTTCGAAAGGCCACCCATCTGCTGATCGAGATAGGCGCGCAGCCGCGAAAGCTCGTCCTCGTCGCACAGCTCCTCGGCCTCGACCATCTCATCGAAGCGGGCGCTGAAAGCCTTGTAGTCGGTCGGTGGCGACAGCTCCCAGTTGCGCCGCCCCGGCGCTGCGAACATGCTCTCGCTGAGATCATCGCCCGGAGCAGCATCTTCCTCGCCCGCTTCCATTTCCTGCGTGGAATCCCCTTCGGATCCTTGGTCCTCGACCTCTTCCCCGCGCATCTCGACATCGCCGCCGCCGGAGATTTCCTCTTCGCCCTGCTCGGCCCGGTCTTCGCTTCCGCCCTGATCACCTTCGGCTTCGTCTCCGGCTTCGTCGGGCTCTTCCTCAGCTGGATCTTCAGCAGCCGCGAGATCAAGATCCTCGAGCAGCCGCCGCGACAGCCTCGCGAACGCTGCCTGGTCGTCGAGCGTGAGTCCCAGCGCGTCCAGTTCCACTGCCGCCTTTTCCTCGATCCAGGGTCCGACCAGCTTCAGTCCCTCGACGGCCGCAGCAGGCGGCGCTTCCCCGGTAAGGCGCTCACGGGCGATCAAGGCGACCGCTGTCGAAAGTGGCACTTCCTCGGCATCGCGGGCACGAACGATCCCGTCGCTTCGCACCCGCGCCTCGGTCAAATGGCGAAGGTTGTTGCGGATGCCGCCCATCGACCGGGCGCCCAAAGCTTCGACGCGAGCCACTTCCAGAGCGTCGAAAACGGCGCGGGCATCGATATCCATGGGGGCGTTGCGGGCATGGAGCCGGGCGTCGTGATAGCGAAGTCGAAGCGCCGTCGAATTGGCAGCTCCGCGCGCCTCGGCAACCAGCCTCGGTTCGAGCGCTGGTCCAGGCGAGGCGACCCGAGCGGTCTTCCCCGACGGAGGCGCGATGTCCGACGCGAAGATGACCTCAACATCGGGATCCTTCGCAATCGCGCGCGCCGCGCCCGCCAGAACGCGCCGAAAGAGGTCGATCTTCTCGGCCATCTAGGCCTTTCCGACCACGCTCTCCGGCAGGTCTTCTCCAAACACGCGCTGGTAATATTCGGCAATGAGCGCCCGTTCAGCTTCGTCGCACTTGTTGAGGAAGCTGACCCGGAAGGCGTAGCCGATATCGCCGAAGATATGCGCGTTCTGGGCCCAGCTGATCACCGTCCGCGGGCTCATCACCGTCGAGATGTCACCATTGATGAAACCCTGCCGGCTGAGCTCTGCGACCTTGATCATCTTCTCGACGATCTGTTCACCGTCGGGCTCATCATATTCGCCCGACTTTGCAAGAACGATCTGAGCCTCGACCTGTGCAGGCAGGTAGTTGAGGGTGGTGACGATGTTCCACCGGTCCATCTGCCCCTGATTGATCGCCTGAGTGCCGTGATAGAGGCCCGTGGTGTCGCCGAGACCGACAGTATTGGTCGTCGCAAAAAGACGGAACCATGGATTTGGCCGGATCACTCTGTTCTGATCGAGCAATGTGAGCTTTCCCTCGGCCTCGAGCACGCGCTGGATCACGAACATCACGTCGGGACGCCCAGCGTCATATTCGTCGAAAACGAGCGCGACCGGGTGCTGGAGCGCCCATGGCAGGAGGCCCTCGCGAAACTCGGTCACCTGCTGGCCATCGCGGAGCACGATGGCGTCGCGGCCGACGAGGTCGAATTCGACTGATGTGCGCATCCAGGTTGATGCGGATCATTGGCCAGTTGTAGCCGCGCCGCGACCTGCTCGATGTGCGTCGACTTGCCCGTGCCGTGATAGCCTTGGACCATCACCCGACGATTCTTGGAAAAGCCGGCGCAGATCGCGAGCGTGGTGTTGGGATCGAAGACGTAGGTCGGGTCGAGGTCGGGAACGCGCTCGTCGGCCTCGCTGAAGGCAGGAACCTCCATGTCCGAATCAACTCCGAACGCGTCGCGTACGTTAACCAGCTTGTCGGGCGAAGCCATGAGAAGTTCTCGGAACGGCTCTCGGGCTGGACGTTGGAAAGATCAGTCATCACGTCGGCCTTAAGGGAATGGCGCGCCCGTCTCAACGTATCTCCACTTTTGTGGGCAGCGGAAAGAGGGTCACGAAACGCTTCGCGAGTTCAATATCTCCTTCAACGCCGATCAGCTCAAATGGCGCTCCGCCGTGAATGACTCCGGCTACTTCCGAGGAGCGCCGGTGAAGGTGACGTCGCAATCCTCGGCATCGCCGCGGTGCCGACCATGGTGCCGAAGCCGGTGAACAGCGTCTTCTCGGTCAGCGTCTGCCCGGTCGCCTTGGCGACGCCGAAGTCGATGACCTTGGGCACCGGCTCGCCGTCGTAGCAGCGCGACCAGCACGTTGGACGGCTTGAGGTCGCGGTGGATGATGCCCTTCTGGTGCGCGTGCTGGATCGCCTGGCAGACGGGGATGAACAGCTCCAGCCGCTGCCGCGGCGTCAGGTGGCTGCCGTCGCAGTACTCGGTGATCGGCACGCCCTTGACGAGCTCCATGACGAAATAGGGCCGGCCGCCGTCGGTCGTGCCCGCCGTCGAGCACGCGGGCGATGTTCGGGTGGTCCATCAGCGCCAGGGCCTGCCGCTCGGCCTCGAAGCGGGCGATCACCTGCTTCGAGTCCATCCCGGCCTTGATGAGCTTGAGCGCGACCAGGCGCCTGACCGGCTCGGTCTGCTCGGCCATCCAGACCGTGCCCATGCCGCCTTCGCCGATCTGCTCCAGCAGCTTGTACGGGCCGATGACGGCGCCGGGAGCTTCGCGGCGACGGTGCTTGTTCGGCGGCATCCTGAAACCGCCCCGGTAGCCGCCGATTCGGCCGCGGGTTTCTCCAGAAAGCTGCCTGCGCCTTCGTAGAGCCGCAGCAAGTTCTCCACCTGCTGGCGCAATTCCGGGCTGCCCGGCACAGGCCTCGTCCAGATAGGCCTGGCGCTCGGCCGGGGCTTCCTTTTGTAGTGCGGCGATGAAGATGTCGCGCTCGCTCATGGTGCACCTGCTTCACTAGGCTGCTATCAAAGTGCGGAATCTGCTGCGCGGATCGCGCAAACTTTTCTGGAGAATCGTGCGTGGCCTACGCTTGGGCGTCGGCGTCGCCCAGGGAGCGGAGCAGCCAGGCGCGGGCATAAGCCCAAAGGAAATCCGCACTGCGGGGTGAGATGCCGAGGGCGGCCGCGGCCTGGACATGCTCAGCCCCGCGAAGTAGCGGAGCTTGACCAGTTCGGCCGCCTGAGGATCGGCCTGGCCAGCTCCGCCAGGGCGGCGTCGATGTCCAGCACATCGTCGAGACGTTCGGAAGTGGCGGCGGCGCGGAACCGATCGACGCTCGAGCGCGACGGTTGAGCTTTCGGGATCTGGCGCCTCCGACCGGGCGGGCTTTCGGCGATGAGCTCATCATGCGTCGGGTAACGCACGTCCACAACGCAGACACCGCATCGGAGCTCGATCGTAACGGTGGCGTGGATGGAATGAAAGGGCGAAGAGGCTACGGTTATTTCTCCCCTCCGTTGCTGTTTCCGCCGTCGTTGTCGTAGACGGTCATTACGTGCCTGGCTGCTGCAATCGGATTGAATGATATCGTAGTTCTCTATGAAAATGCCCCCGCCGTTCGGAACTTCAAGCCATCGCCGTAGCGGAGCATTCGCGTTCGGAGTCCCGTCGCCTCGAGAAGGTGTAAAATGGCTGCTGACCGGATTCTCGCTCGTCACTCCGCTTGTCAACATAATCGCCCATGAATTGGATAGGTCCGCAGTCGGGGATCCCCCAGCAGTTCTTCACGTGTCATCGTCGGCGTCTGCGTCACCAAAGTTCCAGCAAGCACCAAGAACTGAACGAGTAGACAACATAGAGAG
>CAWAWT010000064.1:0-8738 GCA_963785855.1 uncultured Alphaproteobacteria bacterium | reverse complement strand
GCCTCCAGATGATCATCATCTCGCTTTCCGCGCTCGCGCTCGTCGGGCTAGTCAACCGGGAGGGCGTCGACACGACCGCCGCGTTCGGGGTTGCGATGCAGTTGTGGACCTACGTTCAGATGCCGGCGATGGCGCTTGGAGCAGCCGTCAGCGCGATGGCGGCCCAGAATATCGGCGCCGGCCTTTGGGACCGGGTCGGCCGGATCACCCGCGTCGGGGTCGTCCAGGCGCTAGCGATCACCGCGGCGATGATCGTCGCATTGACTTTGGCGGACCACGCCGTGCTGGCATTGTTCATGGGGGGAAGCAGTCCAGCGCTTCCGATCGCCCAGCACATCCATTTGCTCGCGACTTGGAACTTCCTTCTGTTCGGCGTGATGATGGTCCTGTTTGGTACCGTCCGGGCGAACGGCGCGGTGTGGATTCCATTGATCGTGCTCGCGGTGGGCATGGTGCCCGTCCGCTTCGGCTACATCTTCGCGACTTATGGCTGGCTGCATGCGGACGCGATTTGGACGAGCTTTCCCGTGACCTCGGCAATCAATCTCGCGCTGGCGATTGGCTTCTATGTCCACGGCGGATGGAAGAAGGCGCGCATGGGCGTGGGCGATCAACCGTGTGCGGAAGAGACCACTGAGGAAGCACTCGCCACTCGGGAGCCCGGCGGAGCGCTCAACCCTGCGGGGTGACGAACCGGCAAGCGAAGGCTAATCGGCTCAGGCAAATGACCACTGCATCCTTCCCAGCCCTGCGCATGCGCAGGAGCCGCTCGAGCCCGTGGATGCGAGCGATGGTTGCGGAAAACCGACTGCATCCATCCGACTTCATCTGGCCCTTGTTCGTCTGCGACGGCCGCGATTGCGAGGAGCCTGTCGGAGCGCTTCCGGGCGTCAGCCGCTGGAGTGTGGACCGGATTGCCGCAAGGGCGCGCGAGGCGGCGGACCTTGGTATCCCCTGCATCGCGCTCTTCCCAAACACCCCCGAGCAGCTCCGCACCGAGCGCGCAGAGGAAGCCCTTAATCGCGACAATCTGATCTGCCGCGCGATCCGCGCTATCAAGGATGCGGTGCCGGAGATCGGAGTCCTCACCGATGTCGCGTTGGATCCGTACACCTCGCACGGTCACGATGGCCTCGTCGACGGGCTCGGCAATGTCATCAACGACGACACGGTTGAGATTCTGGTGCGCCAGGCCCTCGTCCAGGCCGACGCAGGTGCCGACATCGTCGCCCCTTCTGACATGATGGATGGCCGCGTCGGCGCGATCCGCTCGGCATTGGAACAGGCGGGCCATCAGAATGTCGCCATCATGGCCTATGCGGCAAAATTTGCCTCCGCCTTCTACGGCCCGTTCCGTGAGGCCGTTGGATCACTCGGCAGGCTGAAGGGCGACAAGCGGAGCTATCAGATGGATCCGGCCAATATCGATGAGGCCTTGAGGGAGGTCGAGCTCGACTTGGCTGAAGGCGCCGACTTCGTGATGGTGAAGCCGGGGCTGCCCTATCTGGACGTCGTCGCTCGGGTTAAGGATGCGTTCGGCGTGCCGACCTTTGCGTACCAGGTAAGCGGCGAATATGCGATGATCGAGCATGCCGCTGCGGCGGGCGCGGGCGATCGCGATGCGCTGATCCTGGAGACTTTGCTGTCATTCAAGCGAGCCGGAGCGAGCGGCGTTCTTACCTATCACGCTGTGGACGCCGCCAGGCGGATCGCGGGCTAGGAGCCCAAACGCTTCTTCATTGCATCGATGCGCTCGGTCTGGCCGCGCGCGATCGTCGCGACATCCGCTGCAGCGTCCTGGATCGCCTTGAGATCGTTCGGCGCGATTCCGCCGTTTCTCTGGATCGCGGTCGCGGAGATTGCGTCGATGTCGGCCTCGGCGGTGGCGGTCGGGCTTCGCGCCGCAATCGCAGCGCTGAGCGCTTCCTGAGCCGAGATCCAGCCTTCACTCTGTGGAGCGCCGGCTATCGATGCAAGTTGTTCCGCTCGACTGACCAGGGGCTCAAAGGCGCTTTCACCGGCGCGAGCTTGCGCGACGAGGTCCGCTAGCTGCCCAGCAAGCGCCGCCGCCACTGGTCGGTCGTTGATCGGACGGACAGGTTGAACGCGCGGATCGATCGCCTCCGCGGCTCGAGGCTGAAGCGATGGGTAGGGACCACCGGCCGAGGAACATCCGGTCAGCACTAGCATCGCAAGGAGCAACGGCCTTCGCATCGTTGCCGACTGTTAGGGGGAAAATGGCGCGCCCGAAAGGATTCGAACCTCTGACCCCCAGATTCGTAGTCTGGTGCTCTATCCAGCTGAGCTACGGGCGCGCGGGTGCCGGAGACGGCAGGGGCGCGACATAGGGGGAGCTATCGGGTGGCGCAACCCTTGATGAGACCGGCTCGGGAGCTCGCTCGGCACTACCGCAACATTCACTCAGTGGGAGGGGGCTGCCAGCGGCTGCGAGCCATAATTTGTCAGAGGCTCAGGGAAGAACTGACAGACTGATTACGGCGCCGAGGAAGAGAAGCGTCGTGACCACGATCGTGATTGTCGTCCTGACCCGCTGACGTCGACGCTCCAGCGCCTCGGCTTCAAAGCGACGGCCGCTCTTCTCGATAAAATGCTGTTCCCACCGATCCACCGGGGCGGTCGTTGGAATGAATTACCGATGGATGCAAGATGAACTGACGGCGGACGCCAATCAAGAAATCATCGCGGTACTTGCCGTCGCCCGTTGGGCGAAATCTTCTGCGAGCTTGGCATGCCACGCCCGCGCCGTATCACTGACCGCACGCTGGGCAGCCATTCGTTCTTCGACTGCTCGGCGGCGATAAAAACGCTCGTTGGATTCCACTGGTCCGCCTCCCGCTAGAGAGCTTTCGGACCATCGACTCGCAATACCTAAAGCTTAGTTAAAATCCGAACGCGACTGCCGTTTTTCCATCGGAGTCAATGGCGTCCTCGGTCGCTGTCCCGGCCTGGAACAGAGGTGTTGCGCCAAGATGACAGGTTGCGGCCATAATCGGATCATCGTCGAAACCTAACGACTCATCGCTCGTTGAGAGAGCAAATGGCTTCGAAGGATAGGATCATGGCGACTTCGGTCGAGCCCCGCCGCAATTATTTCAACCCGCATGCGCGGGGATATCATGCCGTTTATCACGACGGCGAAGTGAATCACTGCCCAGGCTGTGGCCGGACGCATTGGCTGATCGGCCGGCTTTCGGCCGAGTGCGCGTTTTGCACGACGGCGCTTCCGCTTAAGGAGGCGGCAACTCATGGTCCTGCGGCAACGCCTGTTTTCTGGAGCGGTACACGTCCGAGCTACGCCGAGCTCAACGCCGCCTAAATAATACAAATCCCGTTCCTAAAGCGCGCGCCAAGGTTTATGTTGGCGCCTATGCTTAGGAACCTTGCGCTTCTGATCTCCACGCTCGCGCTCGCTTCGGCGGCTGACGCGGGCGCATCCAAGTTCATGCTCGTGAACGGCACGGACGCAGCGCTTTCCAACCTTTCGATCCGGCGCGCCGGGACGCAGGATTGGAAGCCACTCGGCAATGCGCCTGCGCCGGGCGCAAGGGGACCGATCGATTACAAGGACCCGGATTGCGCGTTCGACATCCAGGCCACGGTTCCCGGCAAGGGTCCTGTCACCTGGAGCGACGTCAATCTCTGCGAGGTGAAATCTGTGACCTTGAAACATGACGGGTCGGCAGGCGCGTGGGTCGATTACGACCATTGATCGAAGCGCGCCGAGCGGCCGCGGGATAAACGCCAACAGCAATGACCGGCTTGGCCGGCCTTACCGAATCAAGGAGCTTCGCGCCCGCGATGAAGACAACGCCGGTGCAGGCCGCCGCGAGCAGCCAACCGCCCCAACCCGGATAGGAAGCAAGATAATGCTGGCCGCGCTCGACCGAGCCGAGCGCGATCGCATAGATGACCAGCCACGCCTCGAAGCGGGTCTTTATCGTGAAGAGCCGACTGATCTTCTTCAACATCGCCATATTAACGCCTGAACGAGTCAATGGCGGTTTTGAGCCGAAAAGTTCCTAATCGACAAGGTTAAAGAGACGCTAGGGAGTGCCTCTTGTCCCGTTGCGGGAATTTTAAGGCTTGGAGCGGAGTTCGGGAAGATCGAGCGTCTCGAGCAACGCCGCCAGGGCCCGTTCGACATCGGCGATCAACGTCGGGCGCTGCAGCGAATCATGAGCGATCTGAGCCGGCCAATATTTCCGGATGACATCTCCGATCCGGTCAAGCTTCGAAGGATCGACGAGGAAACGGGGGTCGACGGCCGCCGGGTCCGCGACGACCCGAAGGCGAAGGCATGCCGGCCCACCGCCGTTCGCCATGGATTGGCGGACATCAACCAGCTCGAACTCGACGGATTGGGCCGTTGCCGGCGAGATGCCGCTCGATCCAGCGCCAGACCGACGGAGTCTCGCGCGCTTCGGTTGGCAGGATGAGTGTCATTTCATTGTCGGGCGGAGTCACTAGCTGAGCGTTGAACAAATAGGACCGGATCGCATCCTCGAGCGGAACGTCGGCTGCGGCGACCTCGACATATTCGAACCCGGTCACGCGCGCTGAACATGCGTCCAGAAGCGGCTGCTTATCGGCAAAGGCGAGCTCGTGAGCGAACAGCACGCGCTCGTTCGCAACCGCGACGACATCGTTGTGGAAGGCGCCTGCGGCGATTGCTTCTTCTGACTGCTGAACGAATATCGTGCGGTGCGGATCGAGACGGTGCAGCCGTGCAATCGCCTTCGATGCTTCGATATGCTGGCGGGCGGGAAATGCGCCGCCGGAAACACCGTAAACGAAGATTTGGATGCCGCCTTCGGCATGGGTAGGTGCGATTCGCATATGGTTCGCCGCGCCTTCGTCCCCAAATGCTGCAGGAACCGGGTCGTGGACCGCGAATGAAACATTGCCGAATGCGACCTTCAGCTGCGCCAACGTCGAAGGCCATTCATGGCTGCGATGCGCCATGGTTCTGAGGTTCGCGACCGTGAGATGACATTTGCCATCGTCCGAATCCGGCGCGGGTGAGACAGTGGCCGCGTTCGCAGCCCACATCGCAGACGCCGACATCGCATTGGCGGCAAGCGCTGAAATCGGCGTCTTCGATATCCGCGCCAAGCTCGGCGAGCCACGCTCGGTGCGGCCTCGGATGAGGGACGAAAATTCCTTGAGTCAATCCGAGCGCCAGATTGGCGCGCATCTTTTCGAGGCCCTGCAAGGCGGCCGCGCGCGGTTCTGAGATTTGGCCGAAATGGCTCATTGAAGCGACGTTGCCGAAGCTAAGACCGGCATAATTGTGGCTTGGCCCGACGATCCCGTCGAAGTTGATCTCGCGAACCGTCACTTCGCGATGGTCACCACGATGTCACCGACCCCCACCTCGAGAAGCTCGGCAGCTTGGGGATCGATCATCAGGCCTTTCTTCGGCAGCTTCTTGACCGACGCGCAGCAGGCACGGAAGTCCTTCAGCCGACCGGCAGCCGCCAACACTTTGTCGGTGCCGCCGTCGCCGATCTCGGCGATTTTCTCCTCGCGCAATTCACGAACGGTACGGATGTCGTCGGTCCGCGCCGTAACCGTTGGTCCGCCATCGAAGATGTCGACATAGCGGTCGAACTGGAAGCCTTCGTGCTCGAGCATCCTCAGCGCTGCGCGCCCGCTTGGGTGCGGTTGGCCGATCACGGCTTTTGCTTCGTCGGCGAGAAGCGCCACATAGATTGGCGAGCGCGGCATCAGGTCGGCGATGAACTGGGTGCCGTTGACGGCATTGAACTCGTCCGCTTCCGGGAAGCTCATTCCGAAGAATTTGCCGGCGAGCGCATCCCAGAACGGCGCGTGGCCGGCCTCGTCCATCACTCCGCGAAGCTCGGCAAGAGTGCGGTCGCCGAACCTCGCACGGTGCATTTTCATGAAAAGGTAGCGGCTTCGCGCGAGCAATCCGCCAAGGCCGGTCGCTCGCATTTCGGGGTGAAGGAACAGGCCGCCGACCTCCGATGAACCTTCAAGATCGGTGGTCAGCGACAAGCGCTGGTTCCGGAAAGTCTTGCCGAGCTCGGGGCTGGTCTGGGTCAGCGTGCTGAGATGATAGGAATAGAAGGGCTGAGCAACGCCAACCTGGCCGAACACCTGGCAAGTGCCGCGAATCTTGCGGGCATTCGGGTCCTCGAGAACGAACATGTAGAGGTCGCCGGTCTGGCTGTTTTTCTTGCGCGAGAAGCTCTTGTCCGATCGCGCGAGCTTGGTGACGAGCGTCTGCCGCTCGGGGGGAAGGTTGGTGAAACCGCCGCCCGTCAGTTTGGCCATTTGGTAGACGGCACGAAAGTCGTCCGCTGTGACCGGTCGCACGCGGTAGCTCACACGACCTCGCTTGCCAGTCGCAGAATGGTGAGCGCCGACAATGCGGCTCGCTCGGCCAGGCTTTCGGTAATCAGAAATTCCTCCGTGCTGTGGATCTTGCCGCCGCGAACGCCCATCGTATCGACTACCGGCACTCCGCACGCGGCGATATTGTTACCGTCGCAGACCCCGCCCGACGGTTGCCAGGCGATCTGCTGGCCAAGGTCGGCGCCGGCTTGCTTGACGATATTGAAGAGGGCCTCGGCGGGACGTGTAAGCGGCTTGGGCGGACGGCCAAATCCGCCGCTGACTTCGACCTTAACGTCATGCGCAGTAGTGATTGAGGCGAGCGTTTCGTCGATCTCGCGCTTCACGTCCGCCTCGATCTGAGGCGTTTTGGGCCGCATATTGACTCGAAGGATGGCGAGATCGGGGACGACGTTGCTTGGGCTGCCACCTTCGATCCGAGACGGATTCACGCTGAGGCCGTCGCGTTTCAGCGCCGCCAGCCTAAGTGCCAGATCGGCCGCTGCAAGGAGCGCGTTTCGCCCGTCCTCGGGATTGCGGCCCGCATGGGCGGAGCGGCCGTGCAAAACGATCGCGAAATTGCCGCTGCCTGGCCGAGCTCCGGCGAGCGTTCCATCGGGTAGGGCGGCGGGTTCATAGGTCAATGCCGCGCGCTTGCCCCGCGATGCTTGAGCGAGAAGCGCTGCGGAAGCGAGCGAACCGACTTCCTCATCGCTGTTGACGACAATTTCGTAACCGATCCGGTCGGCGATCCTGCTTCGCTCCACCGCTTTTAACGCGGCGAGCATCACCGCGAGCCCACCCTTCATGTCCGCGACGCCGGGGCCATTGAGTATCCCGTCCTCGAGCCAGCGCGTTTGCTGGAACGCGTGATCTGGGCCGAACACCGTGTCCATATGGCCGGTAAAAAGGAGCTGGATAGGCGCCGTTGGCCTAACCGTCAGGTGCAGGTGTCGCCCATGGTCCAATGTCACCGGCTTTCCAGCGGTATCGATTGCATCGACTGGAGAGGGTTGCTCAAGTCGCAGGACACCGGGAAGGGCGGCGAAGGCATCCGCGAGCAAATCCGCCATACGCTCTAGGCCAGCGAGGTTGCGCGATCCGCTGTTGACCGCCGCCCAGGCAAGGACCTGATCGAGCATAGGCTGAGCGCCGGCGAGCTCGACTGCTCCGCGTTCGGTGGACGTCAATTCCCCCATGGCCGTGGCTCCTAGCCGCGCCTTTGGCGGAAGGCCACAGCGCGAGAGCGGGGTCGGCGAGTTCGCTAAGATGCGCAAAAGCGCTCGCTTCGTTGATCGACCCTGGCTCGGCAACAAGTGCGATCGCGGGCCGGGCCCAGCACCTAGTGCGCCGGCTTCACGAACTTCAGAGCATATTGGTCCGTGTGTCCGCGGATGGACGGGTCGAAGATAGGCTTTGTATGATCATCGTCCGGGCGATGAAGGAAATTGCCCTCGGCGGCGAGCTCGAACCCGGCTGACGTCACCTCGCGAACCACGACGTCGCGGTTAATTCGGTGCATTCTTGCAATGTCGGTCTCGCTCATGCTCGGGGGACCCTGATGATCGAGGATGAAGAAGATCCCGCCGGGTTTCAGCGCCGCATAGACTGCTCGATCGAAGGCGACCGTGTCGACTGGGCCATATTTGGCGATCTTCATGTCGTGATAGTTCTGCGTGACCCAGGCAAGGTCGAGCGGCTTTGGAAACTTGGCCGAGCCGAACGGCTGGACGTCGAGCGAGACGTTCGTCCATTTGCCTTCCGCGAGCATTGCTCGATCATCCTTGACGGAATCGTTCCAGCCCGCATTCTCGATTGCGTAGATATGACCCGAGGACCCGACCACGTCGCTTAGCATGCGCGTGAAATAGCCGCCGGCCGGATAGAATTCTCCGACTGTCATGCCGGGCCGGACGCCCGCAAACGCAAGCGTTTGCGCGGGCTTGCGCAGCGGATCGGCTGCTCTGTAGCCCGCCGGCCGCGCCGGATCGCTCACCGCCTGGTGAATGACGGCATTGAGGTTAGGAGGGGCAGCCTTGGAGCACGCCAGCGGCAACGCCAGCGCGCTTGCGCACGGTGATCAACGCGATCGAACGCATCAGGACCTCCACTATTCGAGCAACAATCTGGCTTATGACTGGGATTGGGTGTTCGGAACGGAGTTTCGACCGGCGGTCAGAGATAGTCGGCAAACTCGCTCAGCAAACGCCGGTATAGGTCACGCTTGAAGGGTACGATCAGTGCCGGGAGTTGCTCCGGCTCGATCCATTTCCACTCGCGGAACTCGGGGTGCTTGGTGGCGATGTTCACGGCGCTGTCGGAGCCGACAAAACGGGCAAGATACCAGCAATACGTTTTTT
>CAWAWT010000063.1:0-9226 GCA_963785855.1 uncultured Alphaproteobacteria bacterium | reverse complement strand
GCCCGGCGACCTCAATTACGTCACAATCCCCGATGAGCGGTCCTGGGAAAAAGAGAGGAAGCCGTTCCTGCTGTACCTGAGCAGCGGGCGCGATAGCTGCTTCGCAATCGAGCGATGCTGCCGTTCGCCTCCGGGGCGGGAATTGACGATCTAGTAAGAAGATGCCGACGGGCTTTCGGTCGGGCGTCCCTCTCCTCCATCAGGTGGCTTCCTGATTGTCGAAACTCGGCGTGGTTAACGAAGAAGTAGAGAGGTTGGCCGTATCCCGACTGAAGAGTTGTTCGGGAGTATGGCTGCAAATGGCCACCGCGGGGATCGAGGAAGTTACCGAAAATGCAATCCGCGCCGTTGCGCGCGATTGCGGATCGCTGTCGATGGAGTGCAGCGATGTCGCCGGTTACGTGCAGGGCGTCGCGACACGCATCAGCGAGCATTTGAAGATGCTCGATCAGCTCGAGGAAGTGACCAATCGCTTGATGAGCGACCAGGCGCGCGTCTACGAATTCGACCGACGAAGCGCAACTCCTCTCGGAACAGGCGAAGGGCAAGCTCGAGGCTGGCCGCGAAGCTATCGAGAAGACGATCGACGGCTTCAAGGGCCTGACGGGGCTGGTCGTCCAGCTTGGCGAGCGGATGGCGGGCTTCGCCTCGGCGATGAACCAGGTCCAGACGGTCTCCTCGACGATCGAGACGATCGCTCGAAAGACCAACATGCTCGCGCTCAACGCGACGATTGAAGCAGCCCGCGCCGGCGATGCCGGACGAAGCTTTGCCGTGGTCGCGGCAGAAGTGAAGAAGCTGGCGCACGATACGCGTGCCGCGACCAGCCAGATCGCCTCCACGATCGGCGAGCTCACCCGCGAGGCGAGCGCCGTCACCAACGAGATCAAGACTGGCGTCGATCGCAGTCGCGCCGCTCAGTCGGGCTTTGGAGCCATCAGCGACACGGTTCGTGAGGTCAGCGAAATCGTCGGCATGGTCGATCGCCAGACCGAGGGCATCGCCCACTCGACTAGCATGATCCAGACCAGCGTCGACCGCGTGAAGGCGGGGCTCGACCGACTTCGCCGCCGACGCGCGCGATAACGGCCAGGAGCTGAAGACCGCGGAGAAGCGGCTTGCGCACCTCGAGCTGCTATCGAACACGATGTTGGACACGCTCGCCAATTCCGGGCGCGGAGATCGACGATACGCCCTTCATCCTGACCGCTCAGGACGCGTGCCGCCAGATCAAGATCGCAATCGAACGTGCAATCGATCGAAGGCGAGACTTCAGCATCGATGACGTCTTCGACCACGACTACAAGATCGTCGAAGGGTCAAACCCGGTCCAATACGACGTTCGCTTCAACGCTGCGGCGGACAAGCTCGTCCGCCGATCCTCGATCGAGTGAAGGGCAGCGACGGCCGAATCATCGGATCGGCGATTGGCGACGTGAACGGCTATCTGCCCACCCACCTCTCCGAGCGCAGCCATCCGCAGGGACCCGATCCCGTGTGGAATGACGAGCATTGCCGAAACAAGCGGATCTTGATCGACGACACCACCCGAATGGCGCTCGCGAGCGACAGGCCGGCCACTCTTGCGACCTATCGAATGGAGCTCGGCGACAAGTTCATTCCGGTGAAGAACGTCTTCGTGCCCTTGTTCATCAAGGGCCGCCGCTGGGGAAATTACGAGCTCGCTTACCGCGACGACTGACGGGTGCGCAGAGGCAACAGACGAGGCTTACGAAAGCTTACCTGCGCATAAACCTCGTCTTTACGCCCTTGGGTTAGGACCGGTCCGTAAGGCTTCGCTCCGGAGAGCGGACAAGGGGTAGAGAATGGCGACAAATCGGTTAGTCCAACAATCACCGGTCAGCGTTGCCGCGGCCCAGCTTGCGCGCGTCGCCGGCGCGGGTTCTGCACGCCATTCGCATCTTGTCGGCGCTGCTTGACGGCAGCAGCCGGAATTCCGGCCGTGACATGTCCGACGCAGTCCATCTTCTGTGCAGCCTGCACGGCCACTTTCCCGGGCTCGTCGAAATTGCGCTTCAACGCTGTCCCAAGGGACCAGTTCGAAACTGGCTTGCGCCATGCGTCCAACTCGTTCGAGCGCGAGCGCTTGTACCTGGTCAGGTTGACGGCCGCCGTTGGTCCACTGCCGAGCACCCCGGGCGCGGCAGAGACCGAGGCCAGTCTCGTCGCCGCCCGGCATGCCCTGGAAACGCTTGGAACGTCGGAACGGGAAGGCTGTGCGCTTGGCGCTGCGACCGCGCTGGTTGGAGACTGGTGGCCTGTTCGGCGCTTTCTTGACCGTGCTGCTGCGCGCGCCGGAACCGAAGCGCCCGCGCCCTCGCTTCCCGACGAAGCGTCAGTCGTCGCGATTATCGAGCAGGCCTCTGCTAGCGCCGCCGCGGCACGCGCGTTGGCGTTCGGCGGCGAGCAACTGCTGCTCCAGCACCGCGCTTTGTTCGATCTCCTAGAGGCGCGCGCAGAAGCCCGCGGCGAATTCTAGGAGAAGCCGACCGCTCATTCGCGAGCGGTCGAAGCCTGTTACGCAGCCTTTGCGTACTCGTGCTGTTCCTTCGCAACCGGCGCATTGACCAGCGCCTGAAGTTTTTGGCTCTTGGGTGCTGGGAACAGAAGGCGAGAGGCGAGAACGACGACGCCCAGCGCGAGATAGATCCCGACTGCCCAAACCGGACTGTAGAGGACGCTCGCGGCAAGAGGCACGCGAACGAACAGCGGGTTGAACCGGAAATCCTCGCCCAGCGCCTCGCAAACGCCCAAAATCGTATGGGACCTCAGCGGGAGGGCGACCTGATTCTCTTGCGCTTCCATCGTTCACTCCAATTGGCAAATGTCGTGCTCTTAACTGAGCAAGAGCCGTGCCAAATTAAAAAATTGTGGAATTATCAGCGACATACGCTAAGCAATGTGCTCGCGGTTCGCAAAATCCACCATGTCCGGCCCCATAGAGTTGGGAATTTGCACCTTTTGCTGCAAGTGCGATATTGCAACGCAGCATTGATAATCGACGAACGGATACAGATTTAGTAGGAACGCCGCCCAAAGCGGTCCTTGCGGAGCTGTCGGTCCAATGATGCGGATCATGATGAAGTCGAAAATCCACCGCGCAACGGTGACCCAGGCCGATCTCGATTATGTCGGCTCGATGACCCTCGACGCAGCCTTGATGGAAGCGGCGGACCTACTCGAAGGCGAGCAGGTCGCAATCGTCGACATCACGAACGGTGCGAGAATCGAAACCTACGTGATCCCGGGCGAGCGCGACAGCGGGGTCATCGGCATCAATGGGGCTGCGGCACATCTCGTCCATCCAGGCGATCTCGTCATCATTATGAGTTACGCGTCGGTGACCGACGCCGAAGCGCGCGATCTTGAGCCCCGGATCGTCCACGTCAACGAGAAGAACCGTATCGTGAAGCTCGGCAACGATCCTGCAGAACCCGTGCCCGGTTCAGACCAAATCAGGGGCGACCTGATCGCAGCGGACTGAGGTCGCCGACCGTCAACAGCCGCCACGGCGGCGGCAGATAATCGGTCGACATGTAATAATAGAATAGGCAGCGGCCCGCTTCGTCGCGGTTGATGCCCTTCGCGATCCCGAACGCTACGTCCCCGCTGAACACCGGGCCGCCACTGTCACCCGGGATGCACGATGGCCCTTTAACCGTGACCCAGGTTGGTGAGCACGGCCCGCCGCAAAGCTCGCCCGGCGGAGCATAATCGGTCAGCTCGACCGTCGCGCAGCTGTAGCCCGAACTTTCGCCATAGTGGCAGACGAAGTCGCCGGCGCGTGTGCTGCTGACGTTTCGCCAGGTCTCAACTTGGCGCAGAGAACCGGCGCCGCGATTGGCGTAGAAAAGTGGATCGGGCGAATCCGAGCTGCCGTTAATCTGCACGTCCCGATAGGAGGCGCCCCAGGAACCGATCATCGGGAGTGATCTCGTGCTGCTTCCGTCCAGATCGATATAGGTCAGCTGGTCGGGACAGTGGGCGGCCGTTGTGATTGCGTTCACCTCGCCGTTGGTGACAACGAACCCGCTCGTGCAGCGGCTGCGCCGGTGCGTGAGGAGATTTTGTCCCTCGACGAGGCCACCGCCATCAACACTCATGTCGGTCTCGCGGAGCTCATTCACCACTACTCGGACCGGAACTTTGCCGATTTGTTCGGCACGTGCGCGAATTGTGTCGATTCCCACTCGACTGGCATCGGCGGGACTTACCAGGAGAACGACTTCGCCAGTCCGCTGGTCATAGCCCGCTCCGCTAGCTCCCGGGAGGTCGGTTCTGAAATCTATAAGGTGCCTCCGCATCGCCGCTACTGCTTCGGCGCGGGTCGCTTTCGCGCCAGTCCGGAAGACGACGGGGATACCCGCTATGGTCCGATCGATGACCGGTTGTGACCCGGTTAGAAGCACCACAATCCGATGCTCCGGCGAGTGCTCGATCGAAATGCCCGCAAGGCGATCGGCGAACTCGCGCGCAATAGCATCAGTTGCGGTGACACTGTCTTGTTGCGCCTCAAGCCTGCGAAGTGCCTCATCGGGGGCAACGCGGAATTGAGCAGCATATTGGAGCGCATCCTCGGACAGCGCTTGGTCGCGCGTTTCAACGGCCTGAGCAGACGCTGCGGACGCTAAGGCGAGTAACAGAGGACCAAGAATCCATCGCATGACAGTTGATCATTCCATTCCCATGTTAAATGGCAACTGAAGGAGACCTTCCATGGCGGCGCACACAGCAAGCTTCGACCTTACACCGCCCACAGAAGAGCAACTCAATATGCTGGTCGCGGACCTCAGCAGCGAGGAGCGTCATGTCTTACTCGAGCATGGCACCGAAGCGCCATTTTGCGGCGTCTTCCTTCAGGAAAAGCGCCCCGGCGTCTTTACCTGCCGTCTCTGCGGCCTCCCGCTCTTCCATGGCGGGACGAAGTTCGAAAGCGGCACCGGATGGCCAAGCTTCACCCAGCCATTCGCCGAAGCCAATCTCCAATATGTTCGCGATACCAGCTACGGGGTGGTCCGGACCGAGATCGTCTGCGCGCGTTGTGGCGCGCATCAAGGCCATGTCTTCGACGACGGTCCGCCGCCAACCGGCCAGCGATATTGCATCAATTCGGTCAGCCTTGCGTTCACTCCTTCGGGACAACGGCTGCCTGACAAGCTCGGGAGGGGCGCGCCCGAAGGTGAAACGGTCGAAGGATAACGAGACGATATGGCCGAACCGCGCGGCACTAGCCCAAGACCTCCGATTTTCCTGTTCCTCCTGATCGCTGCGTTAATCGGCGGCGTCGTCGCGCGCATGCTTCCATTGGGATTGAGCGAGACGACCGCACCGCGCACGCTCGGAGCGCCGGCCGAAGAGAGTTCTGGCGCCGCTGGTTAAGAAAACCGCGCCGGCGGTCGTGAATATCGCGACTTTGCAGCAGTCGCCCGCCCAGCAAAATCCGCTCCTTCAGGATCCCTTCTTCCGACGTTACTTCGGGATTCCCGATGCTGCGCTTCAGCCCGCGATGGCCGCGGGCTCAGGAGTTATCGTCGATGGCGCACGCGGGCTGGTCATCACCAATTTTCACGTCGTCCAAAACGCGCAGGCAGTTGAGGTTGGATTGAAAGACGGTCGCAAGCTTCCGGCAGAGCCGGTTGTGCTCGCTCCCGAGCTTGATATCGCAGTGCTGAAAATCGACGCGAAGAATCTGCCGAGCCTTAGGCTGGGTGATAGCGGTAAGCTCGATGTTGGCGATTATGTCGTCGCCATCGGCAATCCCTTCAATCTCGGCCAGACCGTGACCAACGGGATCATCAGCGCGACCGACCGGCCGCTGGGCCGCGGCGATTCGCGCCGCTTTCTGCAAACCGATGCGCCGATCAACCCGGGAAATTCGGGAGGGCCTCTGATAGATCTCAACGGCGACGTCGTCGGCATCAACTCGGCGCTCTTCAGCCCGAGCCAGAGCGAGGCTGCCGCCGGCAATGTCGGAATCGGCTTTGCGATCCCCAGCAACGACGTCAAGCGGATCGTCGCACAAGCCGAGCAGCGCGCCGCGCAGTAGCATTTGCGGTTGTAGTCGTTGCGGATGCGAACCTTAGGGAACTCGCTGCGGATCGATAACGTTTTTCGATCGAGAGTGGGAGCAACCGCGTGCATCTGCATGCACGGAGCCCCATGGAACGAGAGAACACGGATCTTGTCGAACAAATCGAGCGCTGCCGGCGCTTGGCGAATTTCCTCACAGACGAAGAAATGCGCCAAGCGCTCATGGAACTCGCCGAAGATTATGAGGCCAGACTGAAGCGTTGCAACGGCACAGGCTTCATGCTCAGCGACGCCGCCTCAACCGACAGGGGTTGAATCCGCCGACGCCAGCGTGTCTGAGGGACCAATGGTATCCGAGCGCCAGAAGGCGATCGCCGAGTTCCGGCGGATCATGAAATGGATCGTCGTGGTGGCCCTTGTGACGGTAGCCGGGGCGCTTCTTTACCTGCACCTCACCGGCGATCTCGACGCGAATATGGTGATCGCGACCACGCTTGGCGTGTTCTTCTCGGTCTTGCTCGGCTGCGGGCTTTTCGCCGCGGCATTCTTCAGCTCCAAGAGCGGCATCGATGATCAGGTCGCAGACGCTACGCGCAACGAGCGCGCCAAGCGGTAGCAGCGCCGCCGGAGCTCGCTACAAGTTCAGCGACGCTGCCGACCGATGCGTTAGGCCGAGGATTGTTAGCGAGCAGTTGTGCGATCTGGTTAACAGGACGGCTCAAAGCCTGTCGCGGCCGACGGTCTCATAGTCTATGCGGATCGAGACCCACGAGCCAACCAGCGGTGTCCCATCCTTGCGCGGCGGGCGCACCCGAAATTGCCATGCCGCCTGACGAACCGCGCTCGCAAGGTGAGACCCGGGGGTTTGGTCGAGCTCGACGCAGTCTTCAACCCGGTCGCCTGGTATCGTCTTGCAGGCGATGAGCCCAAACCCATCCGGTGCATTCTTGGGCAAGTATCCGCCAAGTTCCGTGTTGGTGGGATGCCGAGCCCATTCGGCGGCGTAGAGCACCTCGCCGTGAGGGCCTCGGCCGACAACCTCACTGTCGCCCGCGCTGCCCGAATCTGCCTTGGGAAGATTGCGGACATCGGCCGCCGCCATCTGGTCTTTGCTCATTTCGATCAGCGGCCAGTTGTGGCTTGGGGCTGGCTCCGGTGAGGGTGGCGGAACGGCGATGGTGGGTTTGGATGGGATTTCGATAGGAGGCTTGGGCCTTGAGCTTTGTGGAGTTTCCGATCGCACCGATTTCGCTTGAGCGGTCTCTTTCTTCTCGGGCGTTCCGGCGCTGTGGGACTCGGGCAAAAGGTCGACGACCAGCGCATTGCCCAATTTCTTCGTCTCGGGCGCAAAGCGGCCAAGAGTCAGCAGCATAAGAAGCAGCCCGATGTTGACGCTGACCGCCAGCGCGAGGCCGGAAGCGCGGCGTTGGAGCGGCGAACGCTCGTAAGGGCGGGTGGGCCGGTAGACGGACAAATCGGTAGGGCTTTTCGGATATACGTCGCGTGGAGGACGACCTTAAGCGGCTCCAACTTGAACCGCGAGTGAAAGCAACTCTAATCCCTCGATCGGCCGTTGGCATCGAGCTTGGCAACGATTCGCCCGTGTTCCCAAAGCTCGCAATTATCGGGCAGTTTCATCGCTTTGGCCTGGGCAATGGCCTCGCCGTCGCTCGAGGCGATGATCTCGTGCGACCTCGTAATTTTGCCGCGGTCATTCAAACAATAGAGCCGGTATTCTGGCATTCACGCCACCCCACGCAATGTCGAATATGACATTCCGCAGACGAAACCAAACTAACCTGGATCAACCAACGGAGCCGCGGCGGATCACCCTGAACGCGAAGCCCTGCGGGGACGAAGGGGAGAACGCCCCAGGCAGGGCTTCGTCACTCGGCGACGCTGCCCGAGGCCGCTGTTGGGGCGCCGCTTCACCCAGATTTACGCGGTCCAAGTTAGCTGTACGTGAGCAGATGTGGTTAACGCCGCGGTGAACGCTCCAGCGACTAAAGCCCCGCGCGGTCATCCGTCGTTGAGTAGGGCTGCTCCTGAATACTTGTGTCGACGTCGAGCATTTTGTAGAAAATGCATCGTCCCAGAAGCCCGGTGATCAGCAAATATGCGCCGATGATGCCGGCGATGATGTTCGCCACGCCGGGCGGGAGCAACTGGAGATAGATAACGGCGACGAGCGCAAGTCCGATCAGGATTCGAACGACGCGATCAGATGCTCCGAGATTTTTCTCCATTTCAACATGTCCCCTTTGTTGAGCTGGATCGGCCTTAGCCGATTAGAATGCCGGAAACTACGTCGAAGCGAAGGGTTCGCTTGCTTCGCGTTGTCGATGCTCGTTATTGCAGAAGGCGACGCCAAGGCGTCCTTCGCCTATGATCCGAAGGAGATTCGCGATGAGCCTATTGAACGGCATGCTCAGCCAGGTTTCCGAAAGCGCTACGGTCGACAATCTTGCTGCGAAGGTCGGTCTAAGTCCCGACCAGGTCGAACAAGCCGTTGCCGCGCTTGGTCAGGCGCATGCGGGTGACGGCGATACTGTAACAACTGCTGCTGAGCAGACGGGCCTTCCGCAGGACAAGCTACAGGAGATCGTCGGCCATATCGGCGGTGAGGGCGCGCTCGGACGCTTCGCCTCACTGTTGCAGGAGGATCAGAGTGGCATCCTCAGCACTGTCTCGAAGTTTTTCTAGGCAGGCTTTCAGACGCCCTGACAGGGGCGTGCGGGCCTTTCCCCGGGACCCGGTCTTCGCCTTCGCGTCGCCGTAGCTTGCTCGTGCTAGGGCACCAGCTACGCTGCGTTCGGAGGCTAGGTTTATGTTCGAAGGTTGGGAGAATTTCTTTCTGATGGCGGGCGGCGCTGCGGCGGTGCTGATCGGCCTCATCTTCGTCGTCATTAGCCTAATGGGCGACCGGCCGCGCTCGACCGTGCTTGCTGGGTCGAAGCTGTACATGGGCCCGATTGTGCTCGGTGTCAGCTTCATATTGGCACTGAGCGCGGCGGCGCTGACGCCGGGCATCGGCCGCTATACGTTCGCAGCGATCACAGCGATGATCGCCCTATGGGGACTGATACGCGCGCTGATGTCCACGGTCGCGATCGGACGTTTGAAGGAAGTGCACTGGACCGACGTCTGGTTTTACGGGGTCTACCCTTGCGCGATT
>CAWAWT010000062.1:0-19296 GCA_963785855.1 uncultured Alphaproteobacteria bacterium | reverse complement strand
GATAGCCAGGTGCGTCCGCCTTCTTGCCGGTCCCCCTCATTACCACAAGGCGCAGCAGTGAGCGCATGCGATAGCTTGTATCAGCGCTGAAGACGCGGCGGCCGGGCGCAAGCCTGCATGGTGCCGGGCCGACCTTAAGATCGTCGGCGGATGATAGATGCCGCCGTCGATAGAGTCGCATAGCCCATCGCAAGCTGGAGCGGAGCGACGGCGATACCCTGACCGAAGCCGATCGTCATCGTCTCGAACGGACCCCAGCGCGATCCCGGGGTCAACGGGCGGCCCTTTTCCTTGAGCTCGATCTCGGCCCTGTCGAGGAAACCCATCTTCTTGAGCCACGCCTTTGCCGCTGCGTGCCCAATGCGTCGGCATCTGCGCCATGCCGATGTTCGAGCTCTCCATCATCACTTCGGCGATGGAACAGTGGCGTCCGAACGGGTGCGTGTCGTGTATGAGGTGTCCGTAGGCCGGCAGGACCTGCGGGCAATTCATCATCTGTGAGGGACCGGAAACGACGCCCGAATCCATCGCCATCGCCAGCGTGAACGGCTTGAAGGTCGACCCCAGTTCGAACACGCCGAGCGTCGCCCTGTTGAACATCTGGTCCGCAGTACTTGTCCGGGCGCATTCGGATTGAAGGTCGGGAGCGACGTCATCGCCAGCACTTCGCCGGTGTGGACGTCCATGATGACCCCCGCTGCACCGATGGCCGAGAAATGCTCTTTGGCATCGCCGAGCTCGGCTTCGAGCGCCTGCTGAATTCGGCTCGAGATAGAGAGCACAAGCGGCTTACCGCGTGTGCGCGGGTCGGATAGCTGCGGATCGAACGCTCGCTCTGCACCGGCGGCGCCGTGGCCGTCGATGTCGGTGAAACCGAGCACGTGTGCAGCAAGGCTGGTCTCAGGGTAAAGCCGATCCGGCTCGCGCTCGAGCGCAAGTCCCGGCTCGCCAATCGCATTCACCGCTTCAACGAGCTCCGGGTCGGCTCGGCGTCTGAGGTAGAAGAATGGCTTGGCGGATTTGAGAAGCGTGAAATATTGCTCGGCTGAATGCTCAGGCATGAGCGTCAGCGAGCTTCTGTGCAAGCGCGAGCTTGTCTCCGATCACCTTTTGGGGATGGACTGCGACAGTCCAGGCATCGATCGTCCGCCCGAGTGGCTCGCCGTCTCGGTCGAGGATATCGCCGCGATCGGGAACGAGCGCAGTCAGTCCCTCCTTGCGCCCGGCATGGTCGCCAAATGCGGCGAGATACATGATCCGAAGTGCAATGAGCGCGATCAGTCCTGCGTAGACCAGCATGCCGAACATCAAACGCTGGTGCATTACGGCAAGCGTCTGCCGCCTTTGACCGACGAGTCGGAGCCGCTCGGCCCGTTGCGCGACGAGAGCAGGCTGCGGAGCGTTCATCGGGCGGGAGGTTCGTCCTTGGGTTTGCCAGGATGCTTGGCCGGAAGCGGCGCGAGCGGGTCATTTTTCGCAAGCTCGACGTGCTTTGTCATCGGCTTGGCTAGGCCAAGTGCCGGCTTATCCACGGATTTCTTTTCCGGCGACATGGATTTAGCCAGATGTGATTGGGCGGCCGCGAGGCCCGGTTTATCCGATGACTTCATTTGAGCCGGCTTCGCCGCCGTAACCGGCTTGTCCGCGGACTTGATGACGGCCGTCTGGGGCTTGATGACGGGCGTCGCTGCCGGGACCTCGCGCGTCTCGGTCTTCAAACTCGCTTCATGCAGCAATGCGCTGGGGGTCGTTGCCGTCGGGACGGCAAATCGATCGCCACCGGCTCGCCGAGCGGCTTCTGCGGTTCGGGAGCAGGCGCCGAAGCGAGCACCACGGGCGTCTGGAAATCGACCTGCTTCTGCGGCTGCCCGAGCTGTGCGAGCTGGAAACCGCCGGCTAGAAGCTGATTTCGCGCCGGGGGCCGAGAGCTCGAAAGCGCCCGCGTTCCAGCGTTCCAGCTGCGAAAGCCGGCCGCGCGTTCCGATCTCGGTTTGAAGCACGCGCATGTCGCTCTGGGTCATGACGATCTTCGTCTCGACATCTTCAAGCGCGGCGCGCTCCGACGCGACACGAAGAGAGAGCAATAGCAGCCGAGTGCCGCACCGGCGCAGCTGGCGACCATCAGAGAGAGCCGAAGCTTCGAACGCTATTGCACGCTTCCCTTCTGGGCTGGAGCGGAGGTGCGGATCGCGCTTCTGAGGCGTGCCGATCGGGCGCGAGGGTTTCCCGCCAGCTCGCGCTCCGTCGGGGCAACCGGCTTGGCGACACGCTCGAACGTGGGTTCGGTCGGGTCGACTAGCGCGGGACGATGGCGCGAGCCGGCGGGCGATCCTCCGCTACGTTCGCGGAGGAAACGCTTGACGATGCGGTCCTCGAGACTGTGAAAAGTGACGACGGCGAGCCTGCCCCCGGGCTTCAGCGCCCGCTCAGCGGCTTCCAGTCCCTCCTCGAGCTCGTCGAGCTCCGCGTTGAGGTGGATCCGGATCGCCTGGAACGTGCGAGTTGCCGGGTCGCTTTTCTGGCCGGGGCGGAAGCCCGCGGCGCGGCGAACGATTGCGGAAAGCTCCGCGGTCCTTTCGACCGGACGCGCGGCAACGATTGCGCGGGCTATCGCCCGGGCGCGCGGCTCCTCCCCATAGTCGCGCAAGACCCGGGCGATGTCGGCCTCATCGGCCGAATTCAGGAACTCTGCGGCGGTCAGGCCCGACTTGCTCATGCGCATGTCGAGCGGCCCGTCGGCCTGGAAAGAGAATCCGCGCTCGGCGCGGTCGAGCTGCATCGAGCTGACGCCAATATCGAGCGCGATCGCATCGACCGTCTCGATGCCGCGCTCGGCGAGAGCGCGGTCCATCTGGCTGAACCGCTCTTCGATGAGTGTCAGGCGGGGGTCCGGGACGAGCGCCTTCCCGGCTTCGATCGCCTCGGGGTCGCGATCGAATCCAATCACTCGTCCGGCCCCCGCCGCGAGCATGGCGCGCGTATAGCCGCCCGCTCCGAAAGTTCCGTCGACAATGGTTTCGCCATGCTGGATGGCGAGCGCGTCGATCACGCTACTGACCAGCACCGGCACATGTGGGGCCTGGTTCGTGCCGGTGCTGGTCATGACTGGCCTCGCTCTTCGAGGCGGAATCGGGCGATGTCCTTTAGGTCGTCGGGGATGCGCGCATCGTCGAGGAGGCGCTGCGGGTTCCAGATCTGGAACGTCTCTCCGGTGCCGAGAAATAGGGCGAGATCGCCGATCTCGCCCTTCCGCCGCATCATCGGGGGCATGAGGATGCGGCCGGAACTGTCGTAAGGGACCTCCTCCGTGGCGGCGAAGGCCATGAGGTTGCGCTGCTGATATTCGAGCTGCGCGTCGGGGTTGGTCTCTTCTTTCTCGAGCAGGCGCTCGAGCTTTGAATGCTTCAGTGCGGCGTAGCCGGGATCGTAAGCACTGAGGCAGGGAAAGGCGTCATGCTTAGCGAGCACAATCGTGCGCGCATCACCGCGGCGTTCGATTACGGAACGAAGAAACGCAGGGATGGACACGCGGCCCTTTGTGTCGACCGCGTTCAGCGCGCTGCCCTGAAACAGATGCTCTAGCGCCACGCCCAAAGACTCCCTTCGCAGGCGCGAGGCTTCGTTCGCGAAAACGCGTCACCACGCGCTCGCGTCAGAGAAACCGAATCAACGGGTTAGCCCCCGCGCTACAGCCCTTGTAGGTAACTCAAGAGCCTGCGGGATACAATGGGTTTTAATGGGATATAATGGGATTTAACGGAAAATCGCGGATTTCTCAGGGTTTTGAGACGGGACCTTGCGGGATGTTCTGGACCTGTTCCTTCTCTCGACGCTGTGGATAAGTCTGTTGTTAACCAAATCACGAACGTTCCAGATGGGCAAGCTCGCTGAGCAGGCCGTCGAGATTATGGTCGCCTCCGGGCCCAATGTCGGCGACGTTGAGGAAGTCCGCATCGGCGATCACCGTGGCCCTGCCTTTTCCAAACCCACAATGCGCGACAAGCCGGTTGCGGCTGATATTGCCACGCCCTGACAGCTCACCCGGCGAAAAAACCTGAACGCCGAAATCCGCCGAGCTCCTCTTTCCTGGGACCACGCTCGTCGGGCGGATCGATGCGCAGGCCCCAGTGCGCAAGCAATCCGGTATCCATGAACATTGCAGGAGGCCGCAACGGATCGCCGAGCGGGCGCTTGCTTGGCCATTCAAGAATAGGGTCTGCGAGAAGGAGCACGCGTCCGCCTCGGCGCACCCATTGATCCAGCGCGACCAGATCCTCCGCCGGTTGGGCGAACGGCTGCGCCATCAACAGCAGGCCGCCCAACCTCAGTTCCGACGGATCGGTCACGCTGATCGGGACGACGCGGTAGCGGGTTTCCAGCGCCCGGAGCGCCGGCGATCCGATTTCCTGCAGCGAGAAATCCTCGCCGAACGACAGCGGCAAGCTCGTTAGGAGGAGCAGAACCGGCCGCTCGCTTGGCTGGCCGAGGCGGGAGCGGCGCCCCGCCCCGCCCGAACGCAACAGTCAACACGATCATCGCCGTGATCGCAGCGGCGAGCATCAGCGGGGCGCGCGCGCCCGCGCGAATTCATTTGCCCTTGTCTGTGCTGTTGTTCGTGGTTGAGTCGGACCCGCCGGGCGCAACGCCGAGCTCGGCTAAAGGCTCGTTCGGCTCGTTGGATGCGGCCTGCTCCGCGGCGTTGCTCACGTTATCGTGGCTTGAACGGCTGATGATCATCCCAAGCATGACGACGAGAAATGCGAACGCCAGACCGGTCAATCCGATGCGGATGCGCTGCGCGCTGCTACCGGCTTGCTGAGGCATATCGCTCGACGAAGCTATGTCTCACTTCGACAATATGCAAGCAGATGGCCTTGACGGTTAACGTCTGTAACGCAAAGGGACTCGTGACATAACTCGCACGCACTTGGTCCTAATGCTTGTTGCAGCCGCCGCGCTAGCCGGCTGCAACAAAGAAAGCCACACGATCGTCGCCGGTCCACCGGAAGACAATGAATCCAACAGGGCTGCAAATGCCAATGTGCAGCTGCCGCCATCCATCGTTGCTACGAAGCTTTACCGCTGCGACGACAACAGCGTGGTCACGGTTGATTACCTGTCGGATAACCAGTCGGCCAACGTCCACCTGGAAAAGGGCGGCGCAGTGACCAAGGTAACAACTGCTGAATCGGGCAAGCCGATGACCGCGGAAGGCGGATTCTCGGTTCAGGGCTCGCCCACGTCCTCGAGCGCGACGATCGCGGTTCCGGGCCACCCGTCCCAGACCTGCAACGCCTAGCCAGATTGCCTGATTTTTCTTCCGCGGCGCCGGACCGGCGCCGCGGAAGCAATCTTCCATGCTGATCAGCAGGCGCACATTCGCTGGCGGGGCGCTGGGCTTCACGCTCGGCGGCCAGCTGGCCGCGCCTGGTTTCGCGCAAAATTCGGACCTTGCAGCAGCATTGGCCGCGATCCGCCGCTTCGGCGAGGTGCATCTCGATCATTATGGCGTTCCTGGCCTGACGCTCGGCGTGACCATGCCGAACGGCATCGCCACGGTTTTCAACTTTGGCTTCTCCGATCGCCAAGCGCGGACGCCGATTGGGCCGGACACCTTATTCCAGATCGGTTCGATCAGTAAGCTGATCAACGCCGCCATACTCCACCAGCTTGCGGCCGAAGGTCAGGTTCGCCTGAGCGATCGTGTTAGCGATCTTCTGCCCGCAGTTCCGCTCCCGGCGGGAAATACGATTCAGGTCCAGCACCTCCTCGACCATGTTTCCGGATTGCCGAGTGACGCCCCACTTTCGTCGGACGGAGGCCTGTGGACGGCCTACGCCCCGGGAGAACACTGGCATTATTCCAATACCGGCTATGAGATTCTCGGGCGGCTGATCGAGAAGGTGGCCGGCAAATCGTTAGCAATCGTCACTCGAGAGCGAATTCTGGCACCGCTCGGTATCTCGCGAACGCGCGGAGCCATAATCTCGAACGACCGCGCACTTTACGCAAAAGGCTATACGCCCGCCGACTTGCCGTTTGCGGTCGGCGTCCCGCTCGTGCCGGCGCCGTGGGTCGACGTGACTTCCGCCGCAGTGAATCTCGCCTCGACCGCCGACGACATGAACCGGCTATTGCGGTCGCTTGCGAATGCCGTCCAAGGCCGGGGCGGGCTTGGCTTGTCGCCCGAGGCGGGACGGGCCTACGCCACTCACTCCGTCCTCAGCGACGAGCGCGGCGTTCGCTACGGCAATGGCTTGATGCAATATGACTGGCGCGGCCGCTCCTACCTTCACCACACCGGCGGAATGGTTAGCTTCACCTCCTCGTTCCACATCGACGTCGCAAGTGGGGTCGGAGCATTCGCAAGCGCAAACATTGGCGCCTTATCGGATTATCGCCCGCGCCTCCTGACGCAGTTTGCGGTCGATGCCTTGACCGATGCAATGGCTGGCCACCGGATTTCCAGCCCTCCCCGACTGTCCGCTTCGCTCGCTTACCCAGCCTCCTACATCGCGAAATATACGGGTTCTTCAGGTGCGTTCGAAGTCCGCGCTGGGAACCCCCTCACCATCGTCGCCGACGGCCAATCGGCAACACTCCAGCCCTGGGATGGTGAGTTGTTCCGGACGACTCACCCGTCATTCCGTGACTTCAGTCTGCTGTTCGAGCGCAAGGGAAGCGCGATCCTCGGCGCCTATTGGGGACCGGCGACCTATGTCCGCGATGGTAGTGCGATGCCCGTGCCTGCGTCGGACGGTGAACTTGTGAATCTCGCCGGCCACTATGGAAACGACGATCCGTGGTTCGGCTCGCTTCGATTGGTTGAGCGCGGGGGGTTTCTCTGGCTCGGGACCGAGACTCCAATACGAAAGATCGCTGACAATCTCTGGCGGGTGGGTGAGCAAAGCTGGTCGCCTGAGCGCGGGTCGTTCGGAGACTTCGTCGATGGACGGCCACAAACGTTCGTCTATTCGGGCGAAGAGTTCACCCGACGGGACGGCTAGGCCACCTGGCCTAGCCCGCGGTCGGCTCGCTCGCTAAGGGGCCGCGCATGGACGTACTGGAAGCTCCCCGCATCACCCCACAGATGGTCGCCGAGCACGGCCTCTCGACCGACGAATATGACCGCATACTAAAAGCGCTCGGCCGCGAGCCGAACTTGGTCGAGCTCGGAATCTTCTCGGTCATGTGGTCGGAACATTGCAGCTACAAGAGCTCACGCGTTCATTTGAAGAAACTTCCGACAGAGGCTCCGTGGGTGATCCAGGGGCCAGGCGAGAATGCCGGCGTAATCGACATCGGCGACGGCGACGCGGCCATCTTCAAAATGGAGAGTCACAACCACCCGTCCTACATCGAGCCCTACCAAGGCGCGGCTACGGGTGTTGGCGGCATCCTTCGCGACGTTTTCACGATGGGCGCCCGCCCAGTTGCGAACCTGAATGCGCTTCGATTTGGTCGCCCAGATCATCCCAAGACCCGGCACCTGATCGCAGGCGTGGTCGCGGGCATTGGCGGCTACGGCAATTGCGTCGGCGTCCCAACCGTCGGCGGCGAGGTCAATTTCGATGCGGCGTATGACGGGAATATCCTGGTCAACGCAATGACCGTTGGAGTCGCGAAGACGGACAGGATTTTCTACTCGGCCGCCAGCGGCCTCGGAAATCCGATTGTCTACGTTGGCTCCAAGACCGGCCGTGACGGGATCCACGGCGCGACAATGGCGTCCGCCAACTTTGACGAAGACAGCGAAGAAAAGCGTCCCACTGTGCAAGTCGGAGACCCCTTTACTGAGAAATTGCTGATCGAGGCCTGTCTCGAGCTGATGGCGACCGACGCGATCGTCGCCATCCAGGACATGGGCGCTGCGGGACTTACCAGCTCTTCGGTCGAGATGGCGTCAAAAGGCGGCGCCGGAATCCGACTCGACATGAACAAGGTGCCGTGCCGCGAGGAAGGTATGACGCCCTACGAAATGATGCTCTCCGAAAGCCAGGAGCGCATGCTGATGGTGCTTAAACCTGGCCACGAGCCTGAGGCGGAGGCGATCTTCCGCAAATGGGAGTTGGACTTCGCCATCATCGGCGAGGTCACTGATAATGGCCATATGGTGCTGGAGTTCAACGGCGAGGTCGTATGCGACATTCCCCTCGGTCCGCTGGCCGACGAGGCGCCCTGCTACGAGCGGCCCTATGCCATCCCAAAAGCGCCGGAGCCTCTGGGCGACGTTCCGGAAAGCACGGACATCGCTGCCGACCTCCTTAATCTGATGGCCTCGCCCAACCTCGCGAGCCGGCGTTGGATCTGGCAACAATACGACCAGCAGGTCGGCGCCGACACGGTGCAGCGCCCCGGCGGCGACGCTGCGGTCGTGCGCGTCCACGGAACGAAAAAGGCGCTCGCGATCACCACCGACGTCACTCCCCGCTATTGTTACGCCAACCCGGTCGAGGGCGGGAAACAGGCTGTCGCGGAAGCCTATCGTAACCTGTGCGCGGTCGGTGCGAGACCGCTGGCGATCACCAACTGCCTCAACTTCGGCAACCCGCAACGGCCCGAGATCATGGGCCAGTTCGTCGGCTGCGTCGAAGGCATTGCTGAAGCCTGTCGGGTGCTCGACTTTCCCGTCGTGAGTGGCAACGTCTCACTCTATAACGAAACCAAGAACGAGGACGGCTCTAGCCTCGCGATCCTGCCAACGCCGGCGATCGGTGGCGTTGGATTGCTTGACCAGTGGGAGAAGAGCGCAACGATTGCCTTGAAGGCAGATGGTGAGTTCATCATGCTTCTTGGAGGTCCCCCAATTTGTGAAGTGGCCGGGCACCTCGATCAGTCGCTGTGGCTTCGTGAAATCGCTCGGCGAGTCGCCGGCCCGCCCCCTGCGGTCGATCTCATGCGCGAAAGACAAACCGGCGAATTGGTTCGGCAATTGATCGAATCGGGTGCCGTCACGTCGGTTCATGACGTGTCAGATGGCGGCGTCCTCGTAGCTATTGCTGAGATGGCACTGGCAGGCGGAAGAGGCGCCTCAATCAGCTCATTCCAGTCGAGTTCGTACGCCGGACAGTTTTTCGGCGAGGATCAAGGTCGCTATCTCGTGACTACCGCCGAGCCCGAAGGGCTTATGAAGTTGGCTGAACGGGCAGAAGTAAGCTGCATCCAGATCGGCGTTGTCGGCGGCGACTCGCTCGATATCCATGGCACGGACCGTTCGGTCACGCTCGCCAACCTTCGGGCGGCGCACGAAGGATTCTTCCCCAAATTGATGGGCAGCGAGCTCACTCCGGAATTCTGATGTAACGCTCTTGCCTGCCGTTCCCCGCGCTTCCGGCGCGAGGGATCAGCAATAGCATTAGATCCGGCCGAAGCTTTGGTTGTTCGCCTTGCGGCCGAAGCCGCTCGAGCCGGTGCGGCTCACAAGCGGGTTGGTGGCCTTGTCGAACAGGTCGACCGTCTTGTCGAACAGGCGACGAAGCTCGACCACCTCGGGCACCAGCTCGTCCGGAAAGCGGCGGCCCTCGACGCAGAAGCGCGCGGTCGTCTCGATCAACTCCGCAACCTTGGCGAGCGGCTCGGCGCCGAGCTGGCGCGATTCGCCCTTAAGCGTATGGGCGGGCACCACTAGCCCGGCCGTATTCTGCTCGCGCATCGCCTCCTCGATCTGGGCGATCGACTTCACACCGTCTTCGCGGAAATACGATAGGATGCGGATGAACCCCGGGCCGAGCTCGGCACGGTTCTTCTCGAAATGCACCCAGTCGACGACGTCCCGAGCTTCGCCGGTCAAATCAAGTTCCTCACGCGGTCCCACGCTGCAGGATTAGCCACCAAAGTGTAAAATTTGTTTTAGCGCCGGTCGCGATCGAATGGGTTCGAGCGGCCGCGGAACTCCAGGCGAAGCGGAACCGGCCCCAGTGCAAGGTCGCGTCGCAGCGCGTTGAGTAGATAGCGGCGGTAGCTTTCGGGAAGCTCTTCGAGCCGGTTTCCGAAGACGACAAAGCTCGGCGGCCGGCTCTTCACCTGCGTGATGTAGCGCAATTTAATGCGCTTCCCCCTGGGCGCCGGCGGCGGGTTGGCGTCGATCGCCGATTCGAACCAGCGGTTGAGCTCACCGGTCGACACGCGCTTGCTCCACGCGTCGCGAAGATCGAATGCGACTTTGAGGATGATGTCGCTCCCCTTACCCGTCTTTGCCGAAACCGTGAGCAGTGGCACATCGCGAAGCTGCGCAAGCCCCTCGGCGAGGGCCGCTTTGATGCCGTTGAACAGCGCCGACGCGTTCACGGCGACGTCCCATTTGTTGACCGCGATGATCAGCGCGCGTCCTTCCTCGATCACCTGGTTGGCGATCCGAAGGTCTTGTGACTCGAGCCCGCGCGTGGCGTCCAGCAGCAGAACCACTACCTCGGCATAATCAACAGCGCGCTTGGTGTCGGCTGCGGACAACCGCTCGAGCTTGTCTTCGACCTTGGCGCGTTTCCTGAGGCCTGCAGTGTCGACCAGCCGGACGGGCCGCCCTTCCCATTCCCAATCGAGGCTGATTGAATCGCGCGTGATCCCAGCTTCGGGGCCGGTGATCATCCGCTCCTCGCCGACCATGGTATTGACCAAGGTTGACTTGCCCGCGTTCGGTCGCCCGACGATCGCGAGCTTAAGCGGGTGATCCTCCGAAACCTCGTCGTCCGAGTCGAGATGCTCATGTTCGACGTGCGGCCGAAGCGCTTCGAACAAGTCCGCGACCCCCTCGCCATGCTCGGCGCTGACCGCCACGGGCGCGCCCAAGCCGAGGCGGTAGGAATCGAGGATGCCCGACTCGCCTGCATTGCCCTCAGCCTTATTGGCCACGAGGATGACGGGCGTTGTCTCGACCCGCAGCCACCGGCCGATCTCCTCGTCGAGCGGAGTAACACCCTCGCGGGAGTCGATCAGAAACAGGGTCGCGTCGGCATCGCGTACCGCGGCTTCAGTCTGTTGCCGCATGCGTCCCGGAAGCGTGTGCGGGTCCTCGTCCTCGAATCCGGCGGTGTCGATGATTCGGAAATCGAGGCCCAGGAGCTTCGCTTCGCCTTCGCGGCGATCGCGCGTGACTCCAGGACGGTCGTCGACCAGCGCCTGGCGCTTACCGACGAGCCGGTTGAACAGAGTGGATTTGCCGACGTTTGGCCGGCCGACGATCGCGACGGTCGGAAGAGGCATGATAAACGCCTAGCGAATTATCTTCGTCCCTGCGAGCGAGCTCGTGAGGAGGAGATCATTGAACGAAAGATTTGATGATGGAGGGGTCGCGGCAATCGGCAAAGACCTCTTCACCAGGGCCGCGGATCCCCCTCCCCATCACTTCGCGACAGTGAGGATTTGTTTCAGCGATAAGCGTGCAGCCGCGCAGCGTCGTCATAGATATATAGCGTCGAATTGGCGACGATCGGCGGAAGATTGATCGGAGTCCCGACGCTCAGCTGCGTTTGGAAGCTGCCCGTAGCTGGGTCGATCTGGATTACGGCGCCGTTCGACCCGGTCACGATCAGGCGTCCGCCCGCAAGCACCGGGCCCGAATAATCGACGTCGCCCTTTTTCTTCTTCGCGTTCGCAAACGCCGGCAGCTGGGCGATCCAGCGGATGTGACCGTTCTGCCGGTAGATACAAAGTAGCTTGTCCTGATCGGTGACCACATACACCCAGTCGCCCGCGACCCACGGTGTGGAAATGCCGCTGATGCCCAATTCCCACATGCGCTGCCCGGAGACGAGATCGAGAGCGACCATTCGGCCGCCCTCGCCGATCGCGAATACCTGTCCGTTGTCGATGACCGGGTCGGCATCGATATCGGATAGCGACGACACCGTGGTGGTGATGCTCGTGCGTTGGAGTTGGTCGCCCCAGACCTGGCGGCCATTCTCGTAGCGATAGCCGTTGAGTTCGCCCGAGGAGAAGCCGGCTACGACGGTGCCGCGGGCCACCGCGGGAGATGCTGCGCCGAAGATCCCTGCGATCTCGAGCGAAGCCGCTTCGCTCCAGTTGGTGGAACCATCGTCTTCCTTGAGCGAATAGATCTGATTGTCCTGGCTGATCACATAAACCGCGCCATTGGACACCGTGGGCGCCCCGCGGAGCGGCCCACCCGGTTGAACCTTCCAAACGATGCCTCCGGTTTGCTCGCTGAGCGCAGAGACGAAACCGAGGCCGTTGGTCGCATAGATGCGGCCGCTGTCATAAGCGATCCCGCCACCATAGAGCGACGCTTCGTTTCCCTTCACATCAGGCGTTTGGCTCGCCCAGATCTGAGCGCCCGTCCTAGCGTCGAATGAGCGCACGGCCCCCAATGTATCGATCGTGTAAACGCGACCGTTGGCCACGATCGGGGGTGCCGCGAGCCGAGCTGTCAGGCTGCTCCCACGGCCCGCTTGCACGGTGAATTCGGGCTGTAACGATGAGCCGAGCGCGACGTGTCCCACCGAGTTACTCGCATTGCCGCCCGATTCGGTCCAACTTGTATTTTCGACCGCGTCAGGAATGCTGAAGGGAAGCGCCAAAGTTGCAGGGTCAACCTCGACGTCATTTTCGCTAGTCAAGACCGGGATTCGCTCGCCGAGGACCGGCGTCGAAGTCTTGTGCCCTTTCTTGAAGATACTGCATCCACTGGACGCAAGTGCCACCGCCATCAGCGCCGCAACCTGGAAATTTCTGGCTCTTCTCATTCTTGTCCTACTGTGGCTGTGGTCCGAGAGCGGCGCTGGAATCGACGCCAAGGCTCCCCGAAATTTGGATGGATCGATTGCGGATCGACGGCGGCGCGTTCTGGTCCCTTGCTATGCGAGCAAACAACTGCCCGGCATCATTGGTCTTGCCTTGCTTGATCAGCGCCAAGGCCGTCATTTCGCCCGCCGAGCCGAACCAGGGATCGCCATCTTTCACCAAAGGTTGAAGACGCGCGATCACCTGCTGCGGTTGAAGCTGGTCGAACTCGAGCGCGGTCTGACGAATGATCGCTGCGTTTCGATAGGCGTCGGGTAACGAGCTGTCGTCGCTGACCTTCTTGTAAGTCTCAACGGCCAGCTTGCTGTTGTTCTGCTGCAGCGCCAGCGCCGCTTGCGTGAGAAGAGCGGTCGCGCGCACGCCCTTGCTTCCGCTCTTTGAGAGTTCGTTGAGCTGCTGCGGCACCTTTTCGCTGTTGCCGACGCCGATCTCCTTGTCGATCGTGGCGAGCTGCTCGACCTCGGCCTCGGTGCGGTTCTGCCGATGCTGCTGATACCAGATAATTCCCGCGCACACGGCGAGGAATAGGATCAGCGCGACGATCAGCCAGCTGCCATTCTGCTTGAAGAAGTCGCGGACACGGTCGCGCCGCAGATTTTCGTCGACCTCCTGAACGAAGGTTTTGGTAATGTCGGGGGGTTGCGCCAAGACGTACCTCAGATCGAGCGGCCGGGGATCCTCATGGGCGCAGCTTCCTTCCCCACCCGAGATGAACGCAAGCTGGCGGCGGCTCGTCTAGCGACTGCCGCGCGAAACGCAAAGCGGTTAAGTCTTCGGTCGGTATGTCTGATCCGCAGTCGGGAAGTTGCGCGAGCGCACTTCGTCGGCATAAGCGCGTGCCGCTTCGCTAATCCGGCTGGCGAGATCGTCGTACCGCTTCACGAAGCGGGGCGTTCGTTCGAACATCCCGAGCATGTCGTCGATGACAAGGACCTGCCCGTCGCAATCGACAGAAGCGCCGATGCCGACGACCGGCGGCGCAACGCTCCGCGCGACTTCGGTCGCAATCGCTTCGATCACGCCCTCGACGACGATGCAAAAGGCGCCCGCATCGGCAACCGCCTTGGCATCGGCAATGATCTTTTCTGCCTCGCGATCCTCGCTGCCACGCGCTCCATAGCCGCCCAGGACATTCACGGCCTGGGGCGTGAGGCCGACATGGGCGATGACCGGAACTCCCCGATAAGTCAGCAGATCGATGGTGGCGGCCATCGCTTCTCCGCCTTCAAGTTTCACGGCCGCACAGCCGGTTTCCTTCATGATCCGTGCAGCGGATTCGAACGCCTGGGTGGGCGAAGCTTCATAGCTCCCGAACGGCATGTCGACGCCGACCAACGCGTGCCAGCTTCCGCGGACCACGGCTGCGCCGTGTGCGCACATCATGTCCAGCGTGACGGGGATCGTCGAAGGGAGACCGTAGATTACCTGGCCAAGGCTGTCGCCGACCAAGAGCATGTCACAATGCGGATCGAGCAGCTGCGCCATCCGCATCGTGTAGGCGGTCAGCATGACGATTGGCTGCGCGGTTTGGAAGCCACCGTCGGCTGCAACCTTTCGTCCCCGGATCGAAGGCGCAGTCATCCGCTTGCCGGGAACAGGCGATGGAGTGGCGCGGCTCGTGCTCGTGTCGATGGTGAAGGTCGACATAGCGGCGGCTTCTAGCGTTGGTCGCGGAGCTAGGCCAGCACACCCGCCCGCCTCGCCATCTATCCCAGTCGCTCCTCCCACTGCGCACCTTGCGCGAGCGAGATCGAATCGAGAACGGCGGTGCTCTGGTCGCGCATAACCGTGAAGGCGCGACGGATGGCACAGGTTGCTTCATCGTGGCAATCGCCGCACGGAGCGTAGAAGTTTACGCTTGCGCAGGAAACCAGCGCGATCGGGCCCTCCATCGTCCGGACGATTTCGCCGAAGGAAATTTGTTCCGCTGGCCGGGAGAGTTTGTAGCCGCCCTTCGGACCTCGCGCGCTCTTGACCAGTCCGGCTTTCTTAAGGTCGAGCATGATGAGTTCGAGATACTTGGGCGGAACGCGCTGAGTTTCCGCAATCCGCGCCAGCTGGACGGGCATACCGCCCTGCTCTTCCGCCAGGAAAAGGAGCGAGCGGAGCGCGTAGCGGGTCTTTTGTGCGATCATTTGATCGATACCCTAGCGACCTGCTCGGTTACAGGCAAAGCCGATAAGAAACAAAGCCATGAACAAGCTTTAATGGCGATGAAACGGCGCTGAGACTTGCTCAGGACTAGCGCTTTTCCGGCCGGCGAAACTCAAGCCGGGAATGAGGAGGAATGCATGAAAAAACTGATTAGTTCGGTCGCTGCGCTTGCGATCATCGCAACGCCAGCGATTGCTGCCCAGAAATCGACGCCGTCGACGAAGACTGTCACGACCAAATCCGGAAACACCAAGGCGACGACGACCGTTTCCACCAAGGGCGACAGCACGACTGCGAAGACCACCGTCACCAAGACGAAGGCCAAGGCGCACAAGGCGCACAAGAGCAGCAAGAAGGCGAAGAAGTCCTCGAAGAAGATGGCTTCGAGCAAGAAGGCCTCTTCTGCCGCGAAGAAGCCTGCAGCTTCGACCAGCAAGAAGTAACCGACACAGGTTCTACCGCACGGCGCTGCGGGAAGACTCCCTCCCGCCGCCGTGCGGAACAACCTATATGCCTCGGAACGACGATCGACGGAGCTAGACCGAATGGGCCGCAAGATCCTGCTGGTAGAGGATGATCGGGAAACCGCTTCATACCTGACCAAGGGGCTGACCCAGGAGGGCCATAGCGTCGAGCAGGCGACCAACGGTCAGGATGGGCTGTTCCGCGCCACAGATGGCAGCTTCGACCTCATCATCCTCGATCGGATGTTGCCCGTTCTCGACGGAATCTCGGTCCTTCGGGCCCTTCGCGCAGCGCATATCGAAACGCCGGTCCTGATTCTCTCCGCGCTGGCTTCGGTCGGCGATCGGATTGAGGGCCTTGAATGCGGTTCGGACGACTATCTCGTGAAGCCCTTTTCCTTCGCGGAGCTCCTCGCTCGACTGAACGCACTGCTTCGCCGTCGCGAATCACGAGTTCGATCCGGCGGAACATCGGCTGACCGTCGGCGACCTCGAGATCGATCCGCTGTCCCGCACCGTGAAGCGCGCAGGCAAGAAGCTCGACCTGAAGCCGCGCGAATATCTTCTTCTCGAATATTTTGCCCGCAACGAGGGCCGGGTAGTTACGCGCACCATGCTCCTCGAGCAGGTGTGGGACTATCATTTCGATCCGGGCACGAACGTGATCGACGTCCATGTCAGCCGGCTCCGGCGGAAGCTCGACGAAGGCTTTGAAAAACCGCTTCTGCATACGGTGAGAGGCGCGGGCTACATGCTCGCCGCCTGAGGCGATAATAACGCTCCCAATGCCAACGACGCTTCGGATCGCGCTGCTCGCTGGGCTTCTTGCCCTGGTGTCGAACCTCGCCGTCATCGGCTTCATCTATGTCCGCACCCACGACGACGCCGTCGCAAGCCTTCACCGTCAGGTCGTCGAGCAATCGAAAGTGTTGACTGACGTTTACCGAACCGGCGGGAACGCTGCGCTTGAGGAAGCGATCGACGACGCTTTGTCCTATGCGGACCCCCAGACCGCCGTCGCTTTGGTTAACCCCGACGGGCGCGAGCTTCGCGGCAATCTGGCGCAGGCGCCCTCGGTCCAGTCGATGCAGGAGGGCTATCGCAGCGCCGTCATCCGTCTGCGCGGGCAGCCGAATCCGCACCAGGCGGAAATCCTGCTGAGCCGACTGCCGAGCGGCCAATGGCTGGTGAGCGGTCGGCTGGTCGGAGAGGGTCTCGCCTTCCGTGCGACGCTCGAACGCTCGCTCCTTCTTGCACTCGTCGTCGCGGGGCTGCTCGGTCTCCTCTGCGGCGTCGTTCTCGCCCATTACGTCTCGCGTCGAATCGGGAACATTGCCGCCGTAGCTACCCGAATCAGCGCCGCGACCTGAGCCAACGCGTGCCGCTCAGCGGCGCGGGCGATTCGTTCGATCGGCTCGGCATGCAGATCAACGCGATGCTCGATCGCATAAGCAATTTGATGGGAGAGCTGCGGATGCTGACGGACTCGCTCGCGCACGACCTCCGCTCGCCGGTCAGCCGCTTGCGCGCGGCTGCCCATGCCGCTGCTGAAACAGTCGACCCCGTCGAGCAGGAGGAGCTCCTTGCGAGCGTCGTCCGCAATGCCGACGCATTGATCCGCATTCTCACCACCGTGCTCGAGATCAGCCGTTCGGAGGCAATGACCGGCCGCAACCAGTTCACCTGGTTCGATGCTGGCGAACTCGCCGCCGAGCTCGCCGAAATGTACGACCCGCTCCGACGAGCGCGGCAGATCGTTCCGATACGCCCGGCCCGACCGCGCCGTGCCCCTGTTCGGACATCGCCAGCTGCTCGCCCAGGCACTCAGCAACCTCATCGAGAATGCGATCCGCTACGGTGCCGACGACACCGCTGGCGGCGAGGTGATCGTCACGGTCGAACCCGGAGAGAAGAAGATCCGCATTGCAGTCGCGGATCGTGGCCCCGGCATTCCGCTCGCTCGCCGAGAGGAAGCATTGCGGCGCTTCGGACGTCTTGACTTCGAGCCGCTCCGATGAAGGCGCGGGGCTTGGTCTCGCGCTCGTCAAGTCGATCGCTCACCTGCACGAGGGCGAGCTGCACCTCGACGACAACCAGCCCGGCCTTCTCACCACGCTCGACATTCCGGTCTATCGCCAACAAGCGTCGCGCTGAACGCACCCGGAGCTGCGTCGAGCACCGACAAGCGCCGCTCAGAAGCGCATCCGAAGCGCTCCTCCAATCGTTGATCCGGCAATTCAGCAAAGGGAGAAACGACATGGCGAACGGCTATTTGGAGCGCGGTTACGGTACCCCACGGCGAGATCGATCCGGATCGCGGCGATCGCCGCGAATTGGGCGAACGTGATTGGCAAGAACGCGATCAAGGCTGGCGACAAGGCAATCGCGAGCGCGCGTTTTTCGAAGATGACGATCGCGGCTGGCGCGGCCAAAGACATCGCTGGCCGGAGCGCGACCAGGGTGAAAGCTCCGATAGCCAGTCATGGGATTGGTCGGGCAACGAGGGGCACATCGCGAGCCCGGATGATCATTATCGCAGCTGGCGCGACCGCCACCTTAGCGAGCTCGACAGGGACTATCGCGACTATTGCCGCGAGCGCGAGGCACAATTTCATCGCGATTTCGACGACTGGCGGCGCCAGAAATACGCCAATCCCCAGCCGCTCAGCACCGGAATGACCCAGACCGGCCTGTCTCACGATCCGACGGGAATGACCCAGGCCGAAGGAGGACAGTGCGGCGGACACGCCGCGAAAACCGGACCCGACCGCGACCGCAACGCTCGACACAAGCTCCGACCGCGGCCGCTCGCAACTGACGCCAAATCGTGCGGCAAATCGGGGAGCATCGATCGCCGTTTTGCCGCTCAGCCTTCGATGACGACCTTCGAGCCGACCTTGGTCAGGCCGTAGAGCTTCTCGGCGAACTTCATCGGCAACCGGATGCAGCCATGGCTCGCCGGATAGCCGGGAGTTGCACCGCCGTGCATCGCAATCCCATATTCGTCGATACGCTGCATCCAGGGCATCGGTGCATTGTCGTATTTCTTCGAACGATAGAACGGCCGCTTTTCAAGGATCGACCATTCGCCGAGCGGAGTGATGTGACCCTGGTGGGCGGTCGATACCGTCGCGCTCCGACGAGTTTGTCACCCCGATAAACGTAGGCCATCTGCATCAACCGATCGATGACGACCCGGGTGTCGCCGTCGGTCGGAATATCTGCAGCCCAAAGATACTCGCCCGGTTTGAGGCCGACTTGCCGAACGCGGCGACCATGTCCTTATAGGCCTGGGGGGCATTGCCCGAGGGTCCAGAGATAGGGAACTTCGGCCGCCACTGGCTGGCGGCGCCTCGGCGACCTTGGTAGGCGGAGTCGTCGCGCAGCCGCCAAGCAGGGCCGCCGCCGCGACCCCAAGAAGCCAATGGACTGAATCCTCATTGGCCAAGAAACAGCCGAATGTCGGGTCCTGGCGTCAATCCGATGGTAAATTGCGGGTTTACGTTAAATTTTCCAGCCGCCCGTAAGTCTCTGGCATTTGCTGACGATCGCCTCCCCAATGGAAAAGGCAGCCCCACGACGTCGGTGAACAGGACCGATCATGGGGGGCGAACCGTCTTAAGAAGAGCCGCGACTGAGCCGAGGAAGATGCGGTTCCGCGAGAGGTATGAAGCGGATCACTCCCAGCTGTTCGCATCCTCGTCTACGGCATCATGCCCCACTGGGACGACGCAGAAGCGCTGACCCGATGGAGCGCGCATGACGACCCAGCGCTCCAGTCGCTTATCGATTGTAGCGCCTAGCTTTGAGCCGAGCGACTTCAGCAGCAATATCGTCGGTCTCGATGTCGATGTGCACGCGGCTTTCATGATCGACTTGCTGGACCTGAATGCTGATCTCATCCGGCCGGTCTTCGAGCATG
>CAWAWT010000061.1:0-26166 GCA_963785855.1 uncultured Alphaproteobacteria bacterium | reverse complement strand
GTTTTCGGCCTCGTCGAACATGTCCTCGCGCCACTCGCCGCGATAGAGCCCGGCGGCGGCGATCGAGCTGACCTGGTGGAAGCAGCCGGCCTCGATCGCGGTCGCGAGCTCGACCGCATGACGTGTCCCCTCGACGTTGGCGATCTCCTGCGACTCGGCGTCCGCCTACATGTCGTAGATCGCCGCCAGGTGGAAGAAGTGGTCGACCTTGCCGCGCAGAGTGACCAGGTCCTCCTCGGAGACCCCGAGGCCGGGCTGGGCGAGGTCGCCGGCGATCGGGACGATCCGCGCCCCGTCTGCTCCCCAGAGGTCCGCAGCTCCTCAAGGCGGCCGCGCGAGCCCGCCCTGACGAGCGCGTAGATGGTGCCCTCGCGCTGCAGCAGCCGCTGCACGAGGTTGCGACCGATGAATCCGGTCGCGCCGGTGACGAAGTAGTTCATTTCAGGGACTCCTGCCTGTTCGCGCTGACCTCATTCATACACTCAGGCAGATGGCGCAAACGGCGACCGTGCAGATCCAGATGCCCGAGATGGGCGAGTCGGTCACCGAGGGCATCGTGCTCGAGTGGCACGTCGCCGAGGGCGATTTCGTCAACGAGGGCGACACCGTGGTCGAGGTCTCGACCGACAAGGTCGACGCCGAGGTCCCGGCTCCGGACGGCCGGGGTGATCACGAAACTGATCGCGCAGGTCGACGACGAGGTCCCGGTCGGCGCCGCGCTGGCGGAGATGGAACCGGGAACCGAGCAGGCTGAGGCTGACCCCGGCATGCCCGGACGCGAAGCGGAGCGAGCCTCTGGCCGAGATTGGCAGCGGTCATTCCGAGCGCATCGCGGATGGCTCGGATCCAACCCCGCGGAGGAATTGACCAAGCGTCCATTTCCGTTCGAAGCGGGGAGAGGCGCTCGTCCAAATGCCGTCGCGCCCTGGCTGCATCTGCCGCTCGCATAAGCATATTCCTTATCAAGACCGCGATATAAAATAAGATATAGCTAATGAAAAATCAATCGATTAACAAGGTATAGCTTATTTTATGCGATCAAGCGCTAATCGGCTCGTTTAACCTAGTCAGCGACCGGCCAAATGCGAGTTGCCGATACGCTCGATGCATTTTGCCGCTGACGGATGCACTATCACTTTGCTGCTATCGAAGCCTTCAGACCCGTATGACGCCGCACTTTCGCCCGCTGAAGCAGCGGCGGGGGCGACGTCAGTCGCGCATTGCGGATGCACGCGTTGAAGCCGATCCAGTCGGCCCGCGCCGCGCTTCGGCGCGCGTTCCGGTTGCACATATGAATTCGCCAAAGCGGCGGATTGTTGCCGGCAATGAACCTGTTCGCGGCAAGCATGGCCTTCAACTGGTGACGCTGGCAGCTTTGCTGCCATTGACAGCTGATCCCGATATTAAGAACCACCGGGTCGTAAAGGGGAATGGTCGCGCGAGCCTCGGACGCGACTGCGAACAGTCCCATCCAAGCCGACACAGCGGCGGCGATCAAGAGCTTCGGCACATGTCTCACGCTTTCGAACGGCAAACGCCCAAATCCCGGAAAAGACAAGATAAACCCATCCCGTACAACCAGGTCAATTTACTTGTCTTAACGTCAAAGCGAGTTAAAATCACGTTGAGACGCATGACCCGAGTCAGGTTCACGACTCCGGCTAGTTGATTTCTTTCATCCTTTCCCGTCAGCATGAATTGTTTTTGGGGATAAAGAGAGGGGTTGTCATGAAGTTATGGAAGTTGGGCGCTTATGCGCTCGCGTCGCTTCTGTGCGTGGTTGGGACCTCGGCGTCCGCGACGATGCCGGGCAGGATCCAGCGATTTGGTCAGGTGTTCGCCCGCAATAACTGCGGTGACGCAGCGGCTCGCGGCCAGGCACGTTGTTTCTCGAAGGTCGTCACCGATGCTCGCGGCAATATCCTCGAGCGGCTTGTGCCCGCCACTCGAAATGCCGCTCCGTCGGGCTACGGCGTCAGCGATCTGCGCAACGCCTACAAGATCACAACCACCGGTAGCTCCAGCTTTACGATCGCGATCGTCGATGCGTTTGGCTATCCCAATGCGTCAGCCGATCTCGCGGTCTATCGCGCGCAATACGGTCTTCCGCCCTGCACGACCTCGAACGGTTGCCTGCGGGTGGTGAATCAGACCGGCGGCACCAAGCTTCCGCGGCTCGATGTGGGCTGGGCGCAGGAATCGGCGCTCGACCTTCAGATGGTCAGCGCGATGTGCCCGAGCTGTCACATCCTGCTCGTTGAATTGACCAACGACTATCTCAACAATCTTGCCGCTGCCGCCAATTATGCAGCAACCCACGCGAATGCTGTTTCGAACAGCTATGGCGGAAGCGAAGGCGGGACTTCGAGCTACGAACCCTCCTACAATCATACCGGCGTCGCGGTTACCGTCAGCTCTGGCGATAGCGGCTATGGCGTCCAATTCCCGGCGTCTTCGCCGCACGTGACTGCTGTTGGAGGCACCAGCCTGGTTCACGCCGCGAACTCACGCGGCTGGGCTGAAACCGCTTGGTCTGGCGCCGGTAGCGGATGCAGCAGCGTATTCGGCAAGCCGAGCTGGCAGCACGACGCGCTGTGCTCATCGCGCTCCGTTGCAGACGTATCGGCGATTGCTGATCCGAACACCGGAGTTGCCGTTTATGGTCCGGTGACGTCACGCCGCTCCGGCTGGATGGTGTTCGGTGGAACCAGCGTCGCTGCCCCGCTGATCGCCGGAATTTACGGTGTCCACGGCGGCACCGCCAACTTCGGCGGAGACCCGTACAGCAGCACCGGCGCTCTCAACGACGTGACGTCCGGAAGCAATGGCAGCTGCGGCGGCTCGTATCTTTGCACCGGAGCAGTGGGCTATGACGGTCCGACGGGGCTGGGAACGCCGATCGGCGCCACCGCCTTTTAAGCACCACACTTCGTAAATCATTGTGCGGGCGCCGAAAGGCGCCCGCACATTCATGTTTGGGTCACGTGAACTTTCGTCCTAGAGACCAGATGTTGATGGGGTCGGGAAAAACTTCTTCGGGCGCGCACCCTATGCGCGGATGGATGCATGCAGCGCTCGCGGTGCTGATCCTGCTCCTGTGCCCGGTCTCGGCATCTCACGCCGCGCAGGTTCAGCCGCTGCCTCCGCCTACAGTCCTCACCAAAGTGAGACTGATCAGCGAGAGCGCCGACGAATCGCGGTTCGAGCTGCAATTCAATCCAAAGGCGACGAGCTTCGCGCCAATCGCTTCTCAACCGACTCAACCCGCGATCGGCTTTGCGCTGACGACTCGCGCTCAGAGCGCTGTCGAACCGTCAAAAATGAAAGGCCTGGTCCGAAACATCAGCTTCGACCAGGCGGACACCGTCCTAATTCTCCGCTTCGGAGTCGCCCGGGCAGCCACGGTTGCCGGCGTCCAGACCGGCGATCGGACGATCCAGATCACGGTCAGCACGGGTAAGGCGAAGTCCGCCACCGGAGGCGACGAGGCTGCCGCTGCAGCTCCAACTGACGCGGCTCTGCCTGTCGGGACCGAACTGCCCGAGGCCTATTCGCTGGTGCTTCTCAAATATGCTGACGTTTCCGAGGTCGTGGGCCTTCTCGCCGACGGCCAGACCGTCAAGTCGAACGACGTCTTCGTTCCGGTCGAGCCGGCCTTCGGCTCGAACAGTCTTACCGGCAACAGCTACACTCCGCAGCAACAGACCCAGGCGCCCGGCACGAGCGACGAGCCGCTTGGCCAGTCGGTCGACGCGACAATCGGAATCGACCGCCGCCTCAATGCCATCTGGCTGAAGGGGCCACCCGAGCGGATCGCGCAACTGAAGCAGATGATCGCCTCGATCGACATCCCGGTCGATAGCGTCGTTCTTGAAACGCAGTTCGTCGAACTCACCGAGCAGGGCTTGAAAGCACTCGGGATCGATTTCAACAATGCCAACGGCCAGATCGGCGTCGTAACGCTCGGAAGCGGCTCGTTTACGGTCGGCTTGCCCGAGCAAGGGTGCAACAGCGTTGGCGACAGCTGCTCCAGTCACGTCAGCAGCGGAGCATTCCAGGCCGCGCTTTATGCGCAGATCCAGAGTGGCAATGGCCGCATCGTCTCCAGACCGCGCATCTCCGCCCAGAGCGGCTCGACTGCCAAGATCGTCACCGGTGATGCGCTTCCGATCCTGACCTCGATCGCCTTGTCCGGAGTCAACGGCGTGTCACAGCAGGTCCAATATGTGAACGTCGGAGTGACTTTGCAGATTGCTCCGCGAGTGAGCGGTGACGGCTTCGTCTCGAGCCACATCTTCGCCGTGGTCTCGAGCGTGACCGGCACTAGCCAAGGCTATCCGACCATCAGCCAGCGCGAGGCGGAAACCTCGGCGACCGTTCGAGACGGTGATTCTTTCGTGATCGGCGGCCTCACTCAGGACGACACAATCAGCACCAAATCGAAGGTCCCCTTGCTCGGCGATATTCCGATCGTTGGAAACGCGTTTCGCAATGAACGGACGACCCGGTCCAAAACAGAGCTTTACATCATTGTCACGCCGCGCATCGTCCACCGGCTCGGGACCAAGCCCAACGTTGTTCCGCCCAACGCGCCGCTCTATGCCCCGACGGTTACGACAAGCACGTTGCTCGAACCCACTCTGTCCCCGCCGCCCGCTCCGTCCGCGCGTTAGCGGCGGTCGTCTCCGAACAGATGCTGCAGGTGCTGCACCAACTGCCGCACCGATTTCGTTGAGTTGCTCCACTCCGGAGGGAGGGGACTTTGCGATTGCTCATGGCGTTGCTGGTCCTGCTGAAAACCAACCGGCAAAAGCAGTCCCGGCGAATGATCGATGGCGAGCGCTGAGCTCATGAAGCTACGCCAGATCTGGGCCGGAACCGTCCCGCCGCTGACCTTTCCAAGCGATCCGTTGTCATCGCGTCCGACCCATATTCCGACGACCAGGTCTCCGGCGAATCCGATGAACAATGCGTCGCGGTTCTCCTGGGTGGTGCCAGTCTTTCCAAAGGTTGGAACCGCTAGTGCGGCGCGCCGACCCGTGCCTTCGTTGGCAGCCGCGTAAAGCAGATCGAGCATCGGGGCGCGGTCGCGTCGCTCATCGAGCGAGCTGCCTTCATGGAAGAAGCTCACCAAACCTTCGGGTGCCCTGTTCTGAGGCAAGCCACGCGCTGCTACCGGATATCGGCCGCTCGCCACCGCAGCATAAGCCGAGGTCAGCTCGAGCAGGCTTGCACCGCCCGTTCCGAGCGCGAGGCTGGGCTTATCCGGAATGGGCGTGCTGATCCCGAGGTCACGTGCGGTTCGAATGACATTGTTGCGTCCCACTTCCTCGGACAGCCGAACCGTCGCCGCATTGCTCGATCGAGCAAAAGCCTCCCTCAGCGTGATCTTGCCGCGATAGACGCGATCGCTGTTCAAGGGGGTCCAGCCGTCGATCGTGATCGGCTTGTCCTCGATAAGGCTGTCGGGCGTCCAGCCGGAGCGAAGGGCCGCGAGATAGACGAACAGCTTGAACGCTGACCCCGGCTGCCGACGTGCCTGGGTGACCCGGTTGAACGGCGACTGCGGGTAGCTCCTTCCACCAACCATCGCGACCACGCGCCCGTCGGGGCGCATCGCCACAAGCGCAGCCTGCGCGCCCGCCGGAGCCTGGCTCACGGCCCTCTCGGCGATTCGTCTGAAGGGCCCAGTCGAGCGTCGTCTCGACCTTCACCTCGCCGAAATCGGGATCCTGCGACTGCTGGGCGAAAGGCGTAACCCAATCCGCGAAATAGGAGCCGGTCGGGACATGCGACTTCGCGAATGACCGGGCGCGCCGGCCTCGCTTCTGCCGCACGTGAACGGCTGATCACGCCGGTCTCCGCCATTGCGTGAAGAACGAGCTCGCTGCGCTTTTGTGCACCGGCGAGATTGTGGGTCGGAGCGAGCCGCGACGGGGCCTGGACCATCCCAGCGAGCATTGCCGATTGGGCGAGGCTGAGGTTCTCGGGATCGCGGTTGAAATAATGGTGAGCAGCTGCCCGCAAGCCGTAGACGCCGTCGCCAAAATAGACGCTCGAGAGATAACGCGACAGGATCTGCTGCTTTGTGAGCCATGCCTCCAGCCAAAAGGCGATGATCACCTCCTGCGCCTTGCGCTTGACGGTGCGATCGCCGCTTAGGAAATTCGTCTTCGCCAGCTGCTGGGTGATCGTGCTTCCACCTTCGCGCACTCCACCACCGCGAATGTCAGCGACGAAGGCGCGGGCAATCCCATGCGGATCAATTCCCCAATGATGGTAGAAGCGCCGATCCTCGATCGCCACGAAGGCCGCTGGCGTCAGCGGATTGAGCTTTGTGACGTCGACCGGCGCCTCCTTGATCGCGCCGCGGCGGGCGATTGGATGGCCGTCATCCGAGAGTAGCAGCAGCGCCGGGTCCTGAAGCGGCTCCAGGGCCCGCGACAAGGGTGCGGTGATTACGAGCCAGATGAGCGTGATGAGGATCAGAGCCGAGATGGAATAGAGATAGATCGGCCATCGCCGCCGCTTTTCCGGAACCTCGGCCGGTACCGGTTCCGGCTCTGGCGCTGGGATCGGCGCAAAGGGGTCCGGCAGCTCCTCCACGGGCGTTCCGCCGCGGCTCCAGATCCCGTCCCTCTCAGCCAATTTCACCTCGCGGCGGACTCGCCAACTGCCTTAGACAAGTAATACAGCGCCATGCATATATCCAGAGGCATCCTGAACGATTCGTTGCGATCGGCGCTCCCTCTCAACGGAACCGTTGGGGCCCTCACACGCTCACGGGCTTGGGTAAAAATATGCGCATAGAACAACTCACTCTCCCCACCGTTGGAAAAGATCCACAATCGGTGCGCCAGCGCGTCGAAGCAATGGAGCGAGTCCTTGAACGGCTGGTGGTCATTCCGGGCATCAACCGGCCAGTCGGCCTCGACGTCATTCTGGACGTCGTTCCAGTGGTGGGTGACATCGCCGCCGCAGCCCTTGGCGCCTATATCGTATGGGAAGGCAAGAATGTCGGCATGTCGAAGTGGCAGCTGAGCCGGATGGCTGGAAATGTCGGATTCGACTGGCTGCTGGGGCTGATACCCTGGATCGGCGCGGTCCCTGACTTCTTCTTTCGCTCGAACACGCGCAACCTGAAGATGATCAAGCGTCATCTCGACAAGAACCATCCAGAAACGCCTCTGATCGACGCCGAGGCGCATCGCGTCAGCTAATCGCGCGGCGCAATCCAGTCCTGGTCCCAGTCGACTTCGTCGGGGATGGGACGGCCGTCACGGTCGGTGCTGGGCCGAAAACGGAACCGCTGCTCCATCAGTCGGCACGTTAGGGTATCGAGTTCGGCGACTCCGCTGGAATGCGTGATCCTGCAGTTCCTCACCTGCCCGTTGCTCTCGACGGTGAAGGTCACTCCGACGCGCCCGCCAATTCCCGCGTTGCCAAGGTGCTTGGGATAGTCCGACGGGAATATCTCTCCCGAGATTAGCTCGAGGTCGCGCCCTCCTCCGCCTTCTCCGTAGCCTTGCCCACCAGAACCGCCGCCGGAACCGGAGCCGAGCGCTGGACCTGTGCCCGAACCACCCCCCGACGGCGCCGCCGACGGACGGATCGTCACCACTGGCGTGATCGCAGGCGCCGAGTGAGAAGGCTTTGGCCCCGGCGAACCACCTGGCGGTTCAGGCGCCGCCCGAGGCGCCGGCGAAGATTGGGGCTTATCCGCCACCTTCAATTCGCGCTCGACCGGTTTTGGCGGCGGCGTATGAAGGAGCGCGATTTCGATCAGCCGCTGGGCGCTCTCGATTGGCTGGGTGACCCGCACTCGCAGTCCATTCAGAAGCACAAGTCCGAGCACCAGCTGAACGAGCGCAACCGCGACGAGCGCTGTGACGCGCTCGCGCGGTCGGACTTGCGCTGAAGCGGGCATCGGCCGCCCGCTTAGCAATTAGCGGGTGTAGTAGCAGCGATAGTGTCTGGTCATGCTTCGATCGACCGCGCCGCCCGCGACCGCCCCGCCGACCGCGCCCGCCGCCGTTCCAAGCAGGCCGTGACCGATAAGGCTATGACCAACGACTGCACCGGCAACACCGCCGACCACCGTGCCAGTCACCGCAGGGGAGCGTCGACACACCTTATGACGATAGCGGGTGTGACTATAATAATGGTGGGTCGCTGCGACCGCGGGCGCCGCCAAGGGCACCACAGGCGCCCCAGTCATCACGACCGCTGCAGCCATCGAGAGCTTGATCAGTATCTTCATCGTCAAATTCCTCCGTTTCGGATCACCAACGACTTTGCGGCCGGCAGGTTTCCCTAGGCAAGTCGGTAACGGCAGCACGGTGCTCTAGAAAGGCACGCTGTGCCAGGCGGATCAGCGCTTTGGGATAATCCGGTAACCGACGGATTTGCCGTCGATGTTCCCAGCGGGCGAGAATCGGCAAACGACGTAATCGTTGCGCCCGTTCGAGGCGAGTGCGCACCCGACACGAGTCGTCGTTGGCCAGATCACCTGCGTGTAATGGGAGACGTCGAACCAATTGCCGGTACGGCTGACATTGGGAAACACGCCCGGGACGAAATTACGTGCCTCTGAACTCCAGAGGCCAGCCATCGCCTCGGGGCTGAAATAGGCATGGGACTCCGGACCACATATTCTCGCCGATCCCGCGCCGGGAACGACGATTGGAATGCTCAAAAGCGCCGGTCTGGGCCATATGCTGAGCCCAGGCCGCAGCGCCCGTCGCGAGCGCATTGTCCCAGACGAGCGGCGGCACCCCGGCGCGCGTGCGCATTGCATTTTGCGCGGCAAGGATCCGCGTCGGAAACTCGGTCGTGATCACCGAGGGGAGCCGCAGAAGAGAAGCACTGAAGAACGACCGACGAAAAGGAACATCATTTGAAACTCCCGCAACGCAAGGATGATGCGTAGCAGGAGCAATGACGCGCTCGCAATTGCGGCTCTTCGCGCCGGCGTGCCATAGTATCGCTTCGGGGGACGACGATGCGGCCGCACATCGACAAATTGACGATGATCGGATGGGGCATGCTTCTAATGCCGCTCTTGACCATGTGGCACGAGATCGGCGGCCACGCCGCTTTCTGTGCGGCTCAAGGCGGTCATGTCACGACGATCGGCGCCTTCTATGTCGAATGTAATGGCCTTGGCCAATGGCCCAACTTGCTGGTCGCCTGTGCCGGAGTCCTGGTGAACATGCTGCTCGCGCTCGTCGTATGGCTCCTCTGGCGAGGCTCGCGAAGCGACCGGGCTCGCCTTGCATTATGGTTGATCTGGGTCAGCGAAGGCTTTGTTGCGGCAGGCTATTTCCTCTTTTCGGAGCTTCACGCGCCTTTGGCGATCTCGGGTGTCGGCAAGGGCGGTGGGTTCGAACATTTGCCCTATCCAATCGCCATCCGGATCGCCGAGGTCATTGTTGGCGGACTGGCTTATTTTCTGCTGGTTAAAGCCGCGATCCGCTCACTTGCTTCGATGATCGGCAACGGCCCTCGAACCGCGATTGCGCGCCGGTCGACCGGTCACCTCTATTATGCGACGGCGGGCGTCGGCGCGGTGATCGTCGGCCTCGCCAATCCTGTTGGAATCGTGATCACGATCATGTCTGCAGCAGCATCGAGCTTCGGCGGCTTCGCCGGCTTCATCTCGATTGGTTTTGCAACTGCTCCTGAGGGCGAGCCCAAGGCAATTCGCGATCGAGAGAAACTGGCTCGTGATCGTGCTGGGCGCGGTCGTGCTCGCCGCTTTTGCGCTGATCCTTGGGCCCGTCGCGGCACTTCTAATCGCCGCTGATCTTGGGATCGATGTCTTGCGCTGAACCCCGCCGTCCTTGTCCTCGATGATCGGCGCGCCGACGTCGCCCTTCCCGACCGTCCGGCCGGCCATCTCGAGCATCCGCTCGAGCGGGACTCGAGCTCGGTCCATGACTTCCGGCGAGAGCTCGATCCGGGGCTCCAGATCGCGCAGCGCCACCATGAGCTTCTCGAGCGTGTTGAGAGCCATGTAAGGGCACATGTTGCAATTGCAGTTGCCCGTCGCCGCCGGGGACTCCGATGAACGTCTTATGCGGCGCTGCTTTCTCCATCTGGTGAATGATGTGCGGTTCGGTCGCGACGAGGATCGTTCTGCGCCGGCGAACGCAATGCGAAGTCGAGGATCGCCTTGGTCGAGCCGACGAGGTCGGCATGGTCGATGATGTGCGGCGGACATTCCGGGTGCGCCGCGACCGACAGCGTCCGGATGCTCGGCCTTCAGCTTCAGAAGCTCGGTTTCGCTGAAGGCCTGGTGGACGATGCAGATGCCGGGCCACAGCAGCATCTCGCGTCCAGCTTGCGCTGGAGATAGCCGCCGAGGTGGCGGTCCGGCCCGAAGATGATCTTCTGGTCCTTCGGGATCTGGTCAAGGATGATCTGAGCGCTGCTCGACGTCACGATGATGTCGCTGAGCGCTTTCACGGCCGCCGAGCAGTTGATGTAAGTGAGCGCGATATGATCGGGGTGAGCTGCCCGGAAGGCCGCGAACTGGTCAGGCGGGCAACTGTCCTCGAGCGAGCAACCGGCGTCCATATCCGGGAGGATCACCGTCTTTTGCGGGGACAGGATCTTTGCTGTCTCCGCCATGAATCGAACACCGCAAAAGGCGATCACTTCGGCATCGGTCGCAGCGGCCTTTCGCGACAGATCGAGACTGTCGCCGACAAAGTCCGCGAGATCCTGGATTTCCGGCTTCTGGTAATAATGCGCGAGGATCACGGCGTTGCGCTCGTGCTTCAGGCGCTCGATCTCGGCGAGCAGGTCTTGCCCGCGCAAATTGTTGGTCTGAACCGTCACTTCGCTTCCCCAGCAGCGCGCCTTTGCTCGTAACTCCTGATCGCCTCCTCATATGGGGTCGATCCGTTGATGTAGCCAGGAACGTCGTTACCGTCCGTCGGGAAGCGTGCGACCACCTTCACGTCCTTGAAGCCGGCAGCGAGCAGCGGCATCGCGAAACTGCGTCCCACCGCCTCGCGCGCGGACTGGCGAGCGAGCCGCATCGGGACTGCCGCGGTTGCCTGCTTGCGAAGGTCGGTGACGGCGCGATCGCGATTGGCCTGATCGAGCTGCTGGTTGGCGTTTGTGAGAGCGGAAAGGACCCCGCCCCCGCCATATTCCTTGACCGCGTTGATATCGACGTCAGGGCCGGCAACGTCGATTTCCGGCAGCTGGACCGTCAAGGTCCGGCTGGAATTGTCCCACGTGACGCTCTTGGGTTGAAGTTTCGAGAGATCAAGCTCGTAGCGGACGTCACCTGGCAGGATCAGGGTCCGCTCGGAGCTGATGAGGCCACCCAGCTTTTGCTCGCTGCTCGTCACCACAGCGACGTAGCGGGCGGCGAATACGGTCAACCGGTTCTCGGCCCGCATCGATTGAAGGCTGGCGCTGGCGATCGTCTCGGGGCTCGAGCCACCGAAGATTTGGTCGACGAGTTCACTCGAGACGCCGATCAGCACGCCCAGGATAAGCGCAACGGCGATCGCGGCAATCGCGACGAGGGTTCTCAGACGGCTATCCATTCGTCTTCCTCGTGCTGAACGAGCCCGCGCCGCTCGAGGTCCAGCAGATGCGCGTGGACCGAGCCGCCAGCTGCCGCCAACAAGCGAGAGTCGAGCCCGGGGTAGGCGCTTGCAACAATGTCGGGGATCGGCCGCGACCGCTCGCCGACGAGCTTCAGGATCTGCTTCTCGCGCTGCAATCGGTGACCCATCAGATGCCGCACATATTGATGCGGGTTAGTCACCGGGGCACCGTGAGCAGGAAAATAGACTTGCTCCTTTCGCTGCCTCAGCTTCTCGAGGCTCCGCATATATTCGGCCATGTCGCCATCGGGAGGAACGACGACGGTCGTCGACCAGCCCATCACATGATCGCCGCTGAACAAGGCCTCGCGATACGCAAAGCATAAATGGTTGGACGTGTGACCAGGGGTCGCGACCACGACCATCGGTTCGCCGTCGACTTCGATCGTCTCTTCGTCTTCGAGCACTCGGTCGGGCGCGTAATCGCCATCGAACGACGCATCGGCTCTCGGGCCCACCGTCTGGAGCGCGAGCGGCGCGCAACCGACGATCGGCGCTCCCGTTCGGTCCGCCAGCGGCCGAGCCGCGGGGCTGTGGTCGCGATGCGTGTGCGTGCACAAGATTGCGACAACCTTCCGAGGGCCGATTGCCTTCTCAAGCGCTTCCAGATGCTCGGGCAAGTCTGGACCGGGATCGATGACTGCGAGCTCGCGTTCGCCTGCCAAATAGGTCTGCGTTCCAAAATAAGTGAAAGCGGAGGGGTTGTGGGCAAGCACGCGCGCGATGCCCTGCTGCACCTGCTCCAGCTTCGCGTAGGGCGCGTCCATCCTGTCGGCGAGCCCGCCGTTCGGTCAGGCCGGAACCACGGCCGCTGCCGGTGCCGGGCGACCCAGTCCCGCGCGCCTGGCGAAAGCCGCCGGGTAAAGCCGTCCGAACAGCGCTTCCATGCTCCTGTCCCAGCTGAACTGAAGCGCATGCGCGCGCGCCTGAGCGGCTAGAGCTTGGCGATCGCTACCCCATACCGAAAGAATGTTTGCAGTCATTGCCTGCGAATCTCCAACCGGACCCAGCCGACCGGTCGCGTCTGTCACCCGATCGATCATCGCACCGGCCGCAATTCCGACGACCGGCAATCCTGAAGCCTGTGCCTCGACGATCGAAATTCCGAACGTCTCGTCCGCCATGCCCGAGACATAAATGTCGGAGCTGGCGAGCCAGCGCGCGAGGTCCGAGCGATCCTTGCAATAGCCCGGCATGATGATCCGATCATCGCCAAGAGCGGCAATCTCCGCCTTCAGCGGTCCCTCACCGATCAGAACCACCTTTGCACCGAGCGAGGCCGGAAGCCTCCGGAAAGCATCGACGACGAGATCGGGCTTCTTCTCTCCATCCAGTCGACCGACATAGACAATCAGGGGCTGATTTGGAGCGACGCCGAGCTCACGGCGCAACCCTTCGTCGCGCCGATCTGGACCAAACTCGCCGAGCTCGACTCCTAAAGGAACGACATCGACATTGCCGATACCGAGCGATCGAAGCTTGCCCGCGCCGCCATTCTCGCTGACCGCGAAGACGGCGTCGAAGCGGCGATAAAGCAGCCCGCAATAGCCATAGCAGATACGCGCCAGGCTCCCGGCTACTGGTCGCGTCAGAAACTTGGACAACGGCCGCTCGACATAGACGGTGGGAAAGTCGGTCATATAAGCCGCAACGAGAGCCGTAGCGGGATGTCGCCTTCGATATCCAATCGCTGCCCACGGAAGATTATAGGCGTCCTGGCACTCAACAAGGTCGGGACGGAATTGTTCGAGCGCCGAGCGGACGGCTCCGTTGCGCAGCATCAGGCGATAGTGCGGGCTTCCAGGAACGCGCGGCGATGCGATCGTCACGGTGATCGCTCGGTCCTTTGCGATTACATCATCGCTCGGTCCGGGCACGATCATCAGGTGACTGTGCGGCGTCGATTTAAGGATATGGCGACGCTTGTGGAGCAAATAGGTGCGCACCCCGCCCCCCACATCCGACCAACTTTGCGTCAAGTCGCAGAAGAGCTTCGCGCCGAGTGGCCGACTAAAACGAGGATCTATACTGGTTCATTTCACGCTCAAACCAGCACGAGGATGCAAAGTGCCACATGGGAAGCGCGTCATGGCCGCGCGGTAGAAGCACCGCACGGTTCATTCAAGCCGATGCGCAAGCTGAGTAGTGCCTCGGTCAATTGAGCAAGAAGGCGTCCGAAGCCGCCTCCCAGCTACGGACGCCTTGGCCACGCGAGGCAGCCCTCGCGCCGCTTCGAGCTAATGCCGCTTTGCGGCGTCAATCTTGGCTTGGACCCTGTTCAGTTCCGCCTTGGCGCGCTGCATCGATTCCTGGGCGTCCGCGATTTCCGAAGCAATCTTTTCGCGGTCGATGCTCGCCAGGGATCGAGACACGGCTTCAAAATCGACGCTTTGGAGCGATTGCAGGCGCTCGCGGACGGCGGCCTCGAGACGATCCGGTTCACGTCCAGATGCTCGAGCCTCCGCAGCTTGCGCATCCATTCGCTGAATGGTTTCAGCGAACTTCGCGCTCTTTTCTGCCAGCTCGCGCTGCATGCTTGCGATTCGCGCCTGGTCGGGAACGTTGGCGAGATCGCGCATCGCCTTCGCCTGATCGAAATGCGCTCTCGAAAGCGCTGTCCGGGCCTTTGCGACTGCCGCTTCAACGCGGCTCCTTTCGGCCGGAGTGAGATCCTCCCAGCGCTTCGTCCTGCCATCGATCGTGACCATATCCTCGTTGACATTGAGATCGCCGTCGAACCCTTCCGGATCTCTGCTGGAGATCACCTCATGTTGAGAGCTCGGCACAACGGCAGCGGCAGGTTCCGCCGGCGCGGCCACCTGGACCGCGCCAAGAGCTGCAGCTGCAGGCACCATCCGGGCGGCGGGAGCAGCCCGAACGGCCGGCGCAGCAGCCGCTGGTGTGATGACATATTCGACCGCATGGCTTGCGGTCAGCGGCAGCGCCGCAGCGGTCGCTGCAATGATGAGCAGTCGGCCGGCGAAGCGTCGGCTTGAACTTGGACTACGAAGCATGGACTGAAGCCTCCTTTGAAGACTGGTTGGACGATCGAGCGCGCTCGCGAAGAGCAGCGCCCGCCCCGAAGCGGCCTTTGCGATCGCACGGCCGTAGCTCGCGCGGTCGGCAAGCGGCGCCTTGTCCAGCACCCGGGCATCGCACGCCGCTTCCTGGTCGAAGCGAAAAGCGGCGTGAGCGACCCAGGCGAGCGGGTTGAACCACTGGAGGCAGAGAAGAACGAAGGCGAAGAGGTTTACGACGAGATCGCCCGAACGATGGTGGGCAAGCTCATGTTCGAGCACGAGCCGCCGCTCGCGCTTCTTGTATGTGCGCTCGAAATCATGGGGCAGAGCGATGATCGGCCGCAGGATTCCCAAAGCCACCGGACTGAGGATTTCCGGCGAGCGAACGAGGCGGACAGATCCGAGCCGAGTGAACTCGCTTAGAAGATTTGAGAATGGCTCGTCGATCGCGCTCGAAGGCGATGATACGGCTCAAGAACAGGCAGCCCGCGACGCCGAGCCAAGCGACGAGCAAGATAGTCGGCCACCCGCCGAGCTGCTCGATCAGAGTCTGGCGCCGCCGCGACATGCGCCATTGCGAGCGACTGGCTCGCCTCGAGCTCAAATGACGTGGGCGCAGGAACGACATGCTCGACCGTGCGGGTCACCGTTGGCATGAACAGGCGCGCCGCCGGGATCAGCCAAAGCCCGTAAGCGACACCCGAGCCAAAGCGCTTTCTCACCGGCTCGCGAATGAGAAGCACGAACAGGATCAGGCCCGATGTTGCGACCAGCGTGTGCAACAGCCAGTCGGTCATCGCTTCAGCTCCTTGAGAATCTTTTCGATGGCGGCGATGTCATCTTCATCGAGTGCATCCTCGTCGGCGAGGCGAGCGACAAGCGGCGAAAGACGGCCGCCGAACAATTGATCGACAAAGCGCCGGGACTTCGCGCCCGACATAGGAATTGCGAGCGATTGCCGCCTTGTAGAGATAGCGGCGCCCTTCCTCGGTAAAGCCGATCGCACCTTTCGCAGAAAGCCGCGACAGCATCGTCTTGACGGTCGCGAGCGACCAGTCGCGACCCGGAGGAATTTGCTCCGCGACCTCGGTCGCCGTCAGCGGCCGGCGGTTTGCCCACAGCACCTCCATGACTTCCAGCTCGGCGTCGCTAATTCGCGTATCCACGGCTCCGCCCTTCCGATTACGCCTGTAAACGTCACGATTACGTTTGTAAACACCGACGGCGCTGAAGGTCGCACGGGGAGTCGAATTGTGTCGGAATTTCTTACGAACGGCCGAGTTGAACGAACTCTAGGCAATTGATAAAACCGCTAAAATCTGCCACTTATTCAATTTGGCACGCGTGTTGCTACTATTATCGCGTCCACTTGGTTCCACGCCAAATAGGGGCGGTCGCAGCGGTTCTCTGGTCCCCTGCACCGCCCCTTTCTCTTTCAAGCTTCCGCGTCCGATCAGCTGCTGAAGCTCGCCGCTCTCGAACATCTCCATCATGATGTCCGAGCCACCGACGAATTCGCCCTTCACGTAAAGCTGCGGAATGGTCGGCCATTCCGAATATTCCTTGATGCCCTGACGAACCTCAGGATCCTGGAGGACATCGATGGTCTCGTAATTCGCTCCAAGTCGATCGAGAATTGCGATCGCTCGGCTGGAAAAGCCGCATTGGGGGAAAAGCGCCGTGCCTTTCATGAAGAGAACGACGTCGTTGCCCTTCACAAGCTCATCGATTCGGTTCTGGGCGTTATTCACTGGTCATCTCCGTAGGCACCGCCGTTTCGAGCTGCAGTGCGTGAAGCTCTCCCCCTACCCGCCCCCCAAGCGCTGAATAGACGGCCTGATGCTGCTTGATCCGGCTCATTCCGATAAAGCTGCAGCTCACGACGCGCGCTGCATAATGGTCACCGTCGCCCGCAAGATCGCGGACCGTCACCTCAGCGTCCGGAATTCCCGTCTTGATCAGCCGTTCGATCTCGCTCGCTGGCATGGGCATCAGAGGTTTGTGCTCTCGATGATCTGACGCCGCGCGTCGATTTCCTTGTTTCGAAGCGCATCGCGGACCTTGTCCTCTTCAATCTCAACTCCTGCCGAGGTGAGGTCTCCGAGTACCTTCCGGATCACGTCATGCTCCCCGGCTTCCTCGAAGTCCGAGCGAACGACGTCCTTCGCGTAGGATTCGGTCTCGGCTTCGGAGAGGCCCATCTGACGCGCCGCCCATTCGCCAAGCAGTCGGTTGCGGCGCGCGGTGATTCGAAATTTCATCTCTTCATCATGCGCAAATTTGGACTCAAAAGCGCGCTCGCGATCGTCAAACTGGGTCATGCATGCCCCTTGTTCATTTCTCTCACGCAGATAAGGGCCAGCATTGACGGAAGCAACGCTAGGCCCGCCGCCCCAACCACCAACGAAGCGCAATCACCGTCACCGTGCAGGCGACCGTATCCGTTATCCAATCGAGCGGATCGCTGTCGCGGTGAAGCATCGGGATGGCCTGGAGCACCTCGATCAACGCGCCGTAGAACGAAAGCCCACCAACCAGCTTCAGCGTGCTCAAACGTGGATAGCCAAAACCCCCAAGCAGCCCCAGGGTGATGAACGCGATGGCGTGCTGCACCTTGTCGGAAGGCTCGATCGGCAACTCTGGCGGATGCGGCAGCAGCGCCATAACGAGCGCGAACAGGGCAGCCGCCCAAAAGATCGCCCGAACGGGGCTGCTGCCGGCATGGGTCTGGACGAATTTCACTCCGAATAGCGCGCCGTCGTCTTCTCGCGCACTTCCTCCAGCGTCACCCCGGGCGCGATCTCAATCAGCTTGAACGGGCTGTCGTGATCGGGGCGCTGGAACACAGCGAGATCGGTGATGATCATATCGACGACGTTCTTGCCGGTCAGCGGAAGAGTGCATTCCGGGATGAACTTGGGATCGCCGTTCTTCGAGGTTTGCTCCATGACGACGATGATCTTCTTGACCCCTGCGACGAGGTCCATGGCGCCGCCCATGCCCTTGATCATCTTGCCGGGCACCATCCAATTAGCAAGGTCGCCATTCTCGGCGACCTCCATGCCCGCCGAGCACGGCAAGGTCGATATGCCCACCGCGGATCATCGCAAAGCTGGTCGCGCTGTCGAAGAAGCTGGTCTGCGGCAAGCTGGCTGACGGTCTGCTTGCCGGCGTTGATGAGGTCCGGGTCGACCTCGTCGGCATAGGGAAACGGACCGATCCCCAGCATCCCGTTCTCGCTCTGCAGCGTCACTGTCATTCCTGCCGGCACATGATTGGCGACCAGTGTCGGGATGCCGATGCCGAGATTTACGTAATAGCCGTCGCGCAGCTCCTTCGCGGCGCGCTGCGCCATCTCGTCCCGAGTCCAGCCCTTGGCGAGCGTTTCAATACTCATTTCCTGGTTCCTCGAGTGAGCTCGCGGGGAAGCGGATTGCCGGGCGTCTCTTCCTGCCAAAGGATCGAGGCAACGACCCACTTCCCGTCGATCTTCACGAGCTGGAAGCTGTTGATCCCGCGCTCGTGGAAACTGCCGTTCGCAGTCCTGCCGTCATAGGCTGACCAGGCGGTCGCAAGTCCTCCCCACACCTCGGTCCGCCGCCCGAGCTCGCGCTCGGTGAATCCATCCTTCTCGAGGATGTCCTTGTTGCGCGAGATATAGTCCTCGACCGACCCTCCATGAAGGCCTTTTGGTCCGATCGCCTTCAGCGTCGCGCCGGGCGCGAACAGACTTCGCATTCTATCGAAATCCCGCTTCTGGCCGGGCGGCCCGGAGATCACTTCATAGACCCCTTTGATCGCCTGATCGATCCCGGAAAGGTCCGTCGGGCTCGGACGCTGAGCCGCCGCGGCCGCAGCCAGTAGAACGACTGAAATTTCGATCATGCGGCCTCCCGTTCACGAACCGTCCTGAACTCGATCTTCTTGGTCGTACGGGCTCCCGAGGATCAGCCGGTTCACGAAGATCGACGGCAAATGGATGCAATCTGGATCGAACGAGCCCACGGGCACGATTTCCTCGACCTCGGCGATGCAGATCTTGCCGCAGGTGGCTGCCGGGAGGTTGAAGTTTCGCGCCGTCTTTCGAAACATGAGGTTTCCGGTCTCGTCGGCCTTCCATCCCTTCACGATGCTGAGGTCCGCCCGGATTCCACGCTCGAGAATGTAGGTCTCGCCGTCGAACTCCTTATGCTCCTTGCCTTCGGCGACCTCTGTCCCGACCCCGGTCTTGGTGTAGAAACCAGGAATCCCCGCGCCGCCTGCGCGCATCCGCTCGGCGAGCGTGCCCTGCGGCGTGAACTCGACCTCGATTTCGCCCGCGAGATACTGCCGCTCGAACTCCTTGTTTTCCCCGACATAGGACGAGATCATCTTCCTCACCTGCCGCGTTCTTAGAAGCTTGCCGAGCCCTTCATTATCGATGCCGGCATTGTTCGAGGCGATGGTGAGGTCCTTGATCCCGCTGGCCTGGATGGCCTCGATCAGGCGCTCTGGAATTCCGCACAGCCCGAAGCCCCCCGCTGCGATCGTCATTCCGTCGAACAGCAGGCCCTCGAGCGCCTGTTCCGCATTGGGATAGATCTTCTGCATGCCACGCCCATAGAAAGGCGGGGGCGCTTGCTCAAGCGAGCGCTCAGTTGCTGCTCGCGGCCCTGCGATAGGTGAAGTCGAATTGCGGGGTCCAGGTCTTGCCCTCGTCGATCGATTGCTCACCAAATTGTCGAACTGAGCCATCGTCGCTCTTCGAATAGCTCATTCGGACGAGCGGCCCGCCCCACTTTCCGGTGATGACCATCGCTTTGCCGTTCCAACCGCCGGTGAAAAAAGCGCGGCTTCCACCGGAATCGATCCAGAATTGCTCCCAATGCTTCTCCGCTGGGACGTAGACGCTCAGCGAACCGCCCGGCCGGTTGTTGAGCGGCATCCAATTTTCGCGGATGCCACAACCATAGACGGCTTCGATCAGGCTGTGCGCAACGAGCTGGTCCTTGCCGGTCGGATAGACGTCCCAGCGTCCAACCCAGAAGTCGAGTTGGTGATATTCAGAAGCTGCGCAAGGCGCCGCGGAAGGCGCCGGCGGACTGGCCGCCTGATGTGCCGATAGAGCGGACGATGAGATGGCCAACGCTCCAGCAATCGCAACCAGGATCCGCATCGCTCCGCCCCCTTCTGCTGAAGGTTTCCTGTTTCGCGCAATTTTGCTCAACCCAAGTTCGACGAACCGGCTGGCGGAAAACGCTAACCGCGCAGCTTCGAGAGGACGCCCTGCAGCTGCATCGCGTTCGACATGTCACCTTCAACTCGAAGCTTGCCCATCATGAACGCCGTCATTCCGTCGAGCTGACCTGCAGCGAGCTGCTGCCAATCGTCCCAGCCAAGCTTGATCGTCGTTTCAGCGGGCCCGTCCTCATCGGTCACCTTCTGGCCTGCGCCATCGAGCATGATCACTCCGTGCTCGCCGCCAAAGTCGACCTTCACGCGTTTGCCCGGCACCCACGCCTGGCCCTGCTGCATGCGCTCGACGAGTTCCTGCTTAGTCATTTGCAAACTTGCTCCTTTGTCATGAGGCCTAGCGACGTGTTGCAGCCCTAACAAGCGAGGCCTATCTGCGCGCCATGGGATACGAAACCGACCTCAAGCTCTTCATCGATGGCGTTTGGAAATCGGGCGAAGGCCGCGATGCCCACACCGTCGTCAATCCGGTGGACGCCAAGCCGATCGCCGAAGTGCCCTATGCGACCAAGGCCGATCTCGACGAGGCGCTCGCTGCTTCCGAGCGCGCCTGGCCCGAGTGGCGCGCCATGGACGCAGAGAAGCGCGGAGCGATCCTTCGAAAGGCCGCCCAGCTGCTTCGCGATCGCGCCGATGTCGTTGCAAGAACGATGACGCTCGAGCAGGGCAAGCCGCTCGGAGAAGCCAAGCTCGAGGTCCTTGCCTCCGCCCAGCTGTTCGACTGGTATGCCGAGGACGCCAAGCGCGACTATGGCCGAACGCTCGTCCGCCCGGCGGGCCAGCTCAGCCAGTCATCCGCCAGCCGGTCGGCCCGACCGCAACTTTCACGCCCTGGAACTTCCCGATCTATCTGCTCGCGAAGAAGGTCAGCGCTGCGCTTGCCGCGGGCTGCACCGTGATCTCGCGCCCGCCGCACGAGACCCCGGGCGTTGCGGACCGAATTGTTTCGAGCACTCGCCGACGCGGGCATTCCGAACGGCGTCGCACAGTTGATCCACGGCGATAGCGCTCTTGTCAGCGAGACGCTCATCGCCAGCCGAGTTATCCGCAAGGTCAGCTTCACTGGCTCGACCAATGTCGGCAAGCATCTGATGCGCCTCTGCGCTGACAGCATGACCCGAGTGACGATGGAATTGGGCGGTCACGCGCCGGTTCTGATCTTCGACGATTGCGACATCGAAAAGACGCTCGACATGGTTGTTCCGCAGAAGTTCCGGAACGCCGGCCAGGTGTGCGTGTCGCCAACCCGTTTCTACGTCCAGCGCGGCGTCTATGACGCCTTCGTGAAGGGCTTCGCTGAGCGAACGGCTCGAGTGAAAGTCGGGAACGGCCTCGAAGATGGCGTGAAGATGGGGCCGCTCGCCAATGCGCGCCGGCCTGACGCGATCGAAAGCCTGGTCCAGGATGCAAAATCCAAGGGCGCTCGAGTGCTCGCCGGCGGCGAGCGCGGCGAAGGCGGCTTCTTCTTTCAGCCGACCCTGCTCGCCGATGTTCCCAACGAAGCGAACATCATGAGCGATGAGCCCTTCGGCCCAGTCGCGGTCAGCCGCCCGTTCGACACGTTCGAGGAGGTGATCGAACAGGCCAACCGCCTGCCCTACGGGCTCGCCGCCTTCGCCTTCACCGAGAACGGTCGCCGTGCGAACCTCATCGGCGACCTCGTCGAAAGCGGAATGGTCGGGATCAACACCTTCGCGATCAGCGGAGCCGATACGCCATTCGGTGGAGTGAAGGATTCAGGATTCGGAAGCGAAGGCGGAAAAGAGGGGCTGGAGAGCTACCAGGTGGTAAAGGCGATCCACCAGGCATAGCAGTTGCTGGAAGCCACCAATTTATAGCGATGCCCTTGTCGCGACGTCCCTAAGGATCAAGTCGGCGGCCTATTTGTCCGCCCCGAAGTCGCCCCCGGTCAGGTAGTTTGGCGCCATTACCGTGGGCGCGCTCGCTCCTTGTTTGGTCGGCTGGAGAAGCTTGAGGTTGAACTTCTCGCGGAACTCTACTCCGAACTGAGTGCCCTTCATCCAGCGAACTTCCGCATCGATGAGCCCCCAGCCGCAAAGTCGAGCCTGACTTCTGCACCGACCGGCATTTCCTCGCGGCACTCCACCAGTGCTCCGCCGCTCGAAATGTTGCGCAGACGGGCGCCGATCACACGACCGCCGTGGTGAAGCAGCGCAGCACGGATGATTCGCATCCGCGGCTCGCGCGGCGGCAATTGCTCAGGAAGCTTCGCCTCGCCTTTCAGGGCAAGCTCGAGCGCCTCTTCGGGCGGCATCGGCTTGCCGAAAATATAGCCCTGAACGAGTGAACAGCCGAGATCCCGGATGAGCTGCAGCTCCTCCTGTGTCTCGACACCTTCGGCGGTCGTCTGCATCTTCGAGGTCGGAAGCGAGTCCGACCATTGCCCGGATAAGAGCGGCGTTGCGGCTCTCCGGATCCGCTGCGCCGCTAACGAACGACGGTCGATCTTGATTTTGTCGAACGGCACCCGCTGCAAGTAGCTGAGCGAGGAATAACCCGTGCCGAAATCGTCGAGCGCAAGCTTCAAGCCAATCGCCTTTAGCTGGCGATCATCTCGTGCACGTGGCCGTCGTTGCTAAGGAACACGCCTTCGGTAATCTCGAGCTCCAGCCGGCAGGCCGGCAATCCGGCTTTCGAGCAGGATCGTCCGGATGTCGGTGGGCAAAGCGCGTGCGACTTGAACTGCACCGGCGACAGATTGACCGCGATCGACATACTTCCGGCCACTTCGCCGCCTCTTCGCAAGCGGTCCTTAGAACCCACTCGCCGATTTCATCGATGAGTCCGATTTCCTCGGCGAGCGGAATGAACGCCGCGGGGCTGACGAGGCCGTGCTCCGGGTGGTGCCAGCGGATGAGCGCCTCGAACCCGGTGACCGCCTCGCTCGTGGCATCGACCGAGGGTTGGTAGACGAGCTTCAACTGCTCCTTCTCGAGCGCGACACGAAGATCCGATTCCATCAGCTGCCGCTCGCGCGCCGCCTCGTGCATTTCCGGGGCGAAGAAGCGGAAGCATCCCTTGCCCGCAGCTTTTGCAGCATAAAGCGCAAGGTCAGCGTCGCGCATCAAATCGTCCGCGGTGCGATCGTCATAGTCGGAGGTGACAATGCCGACCGACGCGCCGATCGACACCGCTGTTCCGTTGATGGTGTAAGGCCGCGACAAACTGTCGATAATGCCCTGGGCAACGCGCGACAGCTCATCCTTGGATGAGGTCGGGCCCGGCCTCGGCCTGCTCGACGTGCCCTCGCGCCGTCCGGCGATTGCGCTCGCGCTCGAAGCCGCGCAGGCGGACGCGTAACCCCGGCTGTCATCCCGGCCGAGCAAGCGAGAGCCGGGACCCATCTTTCACGATCGTTGAATTTTGAGTTTGCGCTCTGTGGATCCCGGCTCTCGCGCCATAGCGCGTTGCAGACGCGCGTGAACGCGCTTGAGGCGCTCGGCCGGGATGACAGTTGCGCTATTCCGCTGCCGTGAGGTGATGCACGGCTCGCGTGCCGCCAGCATCGCGGCCTTGTTGTCGGCCGCCTTCTGCGCCTTCTCGGCATTGAGCTGGGTCACCGTCTTGTGCACCTGCTGCTCGAAGACGTATTGCGCCGGCCGCTGGTTGGCGAGCGAGATTTCAGGCGCCATCTCGCCTTCGGTCTTTACGCCGAACAGCGCGATCTTCATTGCCTTGAACGGGTTGGCGATCGTCATGTTCGCCGCCGTCGGCTCGTAGCCGCAATGCGCCATGCAGTTCGCACACTTTTCATAAGCGCCGGTGCCGTAGCTGTGCCCAGTCGGTGGTTTCCATCAGCTCCGTGAAAGTCTGCGCGTAACCCTCCCCGAGCAGGTAGCACGGCTTCTGCCAGCGAAAGATATTGCGCGTCGGCATGCCCCACGGGGTGCAGTGCGCTTCCTGATTGCCGGCAAGGAAGTCGAGGAACATGCCGAGGTGATCAGCCCCAGCCCTTGCCCTTGCCGAGCCGCGACAAGAGCCCTCTGCGGAACAGCTCTTTGGTGCTTGCGCCGCGCGAGGAAGTGCTGCTGGTCGGGCGCGCGCTCATAGGCATAGCCGGGCGAAAAATCGAAACGCCGACGCCGAGCTCCTTGCAGTAGTCGAGGAACTCCGCGATGTCGCTCGGCGGGATGGCTACGTCGAAGATCGTGGCATTGACGTTGACGGGCGAAGCCCTTGGCTATCGCGGCCTTGACGCCCGCAACGGCGCGGCTCGAAAGCCGCCATCCACCTGCAGACCGACTTGTCGTGGTGCTTCTTGATGCCGTCGAGGTGGACGGAGAAGAACAGGTAAGGGCCGAGGGTTCGAACTCGTGCAGCTTCTTCTCAAGCAGCAATGCGTTGGTGCAGAGCGACACGAACTTCTTGCGCGCCACGATGCCTTTGACGATGGCGCCGATGTCGCGGTGGATCAGCGGCTCACCGCCGGGAATTGCCACCATCGGGGCGCCGCACTCGTCGACCGCATCGGAGAACATTCCTGCACCGAGAGAACGGCGATTTAAAAAATCGGATCCGGATAATCGATCTTGCCGCAGCCAGAGCACGCGAGATTGCAGCGGAACAGCGGCTCCAGCATCAGCACAAGCGGATAGCGCTTGCGGCCCATCAGCTTCTGCTTGACGAGGTACGCACCGATCTTGATTTCTTTAAAAAACGGTACAGGCATCCTGCTACTTTCTACTTTCTCATTTTCTTGGATTTAACTGGCGATTTCAAACGGTTTGAGCGCTTGCGTCAACTCGCACGGCTGACCGTGCGGGTGGCGAATCCCTCCGTCAATTCGGCGGGCAGGCGAAACTCGACGTGCTCTTCGAGGCCGGGCAGCACGGAAACCCGCTCGCGCCCAGCGCGCGCAACGCGTCGATCGACGCCTCGACCAGCGTCTTCGGGCGCCGATGCGCCCGCGGTGATTCCGACGACCTCCGCGCCCTCGACCCATTCGGGCGCGAGCTCGCTGCCGTCGGCGATCAGATAGCTCGGCACGCCGCATTCGACGCCGATCTCGCAGCGCAGCCGGTTCGAATTGGAGCTGTTCTGCGCGCACCGACGACGAGGATGACGTCGGCACCTTCGCAAAGCTCGCGCACCGCGGACTGCCGGTTCTGCGTCGCGTAGCAGATGTCGTGCGATGTCGGGTCCGACGATGTCGGCGAATCGCGCTGTCAGCGCGAGCGATGCACCGGTTCGCGTATCGTCGACGCTGAGCGTCGTCTGCGTCACATAGGCGACCGGCGTGTCGGCCGGCGAGATGTCGAGCCGCTGCGACGTCCTGCTCGTTCCTGCACGAGCAGCACGGGCCCCGGGATCTGGCCCATCGTCCCTTCGACCTCGGGGTGCCCGGCGTGCCCGATCAGGATCACGGTGCGCCCCTGCGCCACGTAGCGCTTGCCCTGGCCCGGCACCTTGGCGACCAGCGGGCAGGTCGCATCGAGCACCCGCAGACCGCGCGTGCCCGCGTCGTCCTCGACGACGCGGGCGACGCCATGGGCGCTGAACACGGTGATCGCGCCCGGCGGGCACTTCCGACACGTGCTCGACGAAACCGCGCCCCTTTGGCGTGCAGGCTCTCGACGACATGGCGGTTGTGCACGATCTCGTGGCGCACGTAGACCGGCGCGCCGTACCGCTCAAGCGCGTTCGACGATCTCGATCGCGCGCATCACGCCGGCGCAAAATCCGCGGGGTTAGCCGTTTCATGGTCAATCTCTACTCGTTCTGCCGGACAAGACCGGATCTCCAGATAAACTTATGCGCGCGAAGACCGCGCGCAACCGGGGTTCCCCTTTATCACGCCGTCAGGCGTGTTGCACTACGTCTATCGAGACGTCCTTACCCAGCGCCTCGAACACTTTGCCACGAATCCCCTTTGGCGTCGAGGCCGGCGACAGAATACATCGCGGCGGGCGAATCCTGATCGATGAACAGGTCCGGAAGGAGCATGCAGCGCAATTTTAAGCCGTGATCGAGCGCGCCGTTTTCGGCGAGCGTCTGCATCACATGCGCGCCGAAACCGCCGATCGCGCCTTCCTCGATAGTGATCAACACTTCGTGTTCCTTGGCGAGCCGCAGCACGAGATCCGTGTCGAGTGGCTTGGCAAAGCGCGCATCCGCGACCGTTGCGGAAAGGCCTTGCGTCGCCAGCATGTCGGCTGCCTTGAGACATTCCTGCAAGCGCGTGCCGTAGGACAAGCGCAATGGACAATCTTCGCGCAGCACGCGGCCCTTGCCGATCTCGAAGACGAACTGAACCAAGTACAGGACAT
>CAWAWT010000060.1:0-3643 GCA_963785855.1 uncultured Alphaproteobacteria bacterium | reverse complement strand
TTCGATCATCTCCAGATCGAACAGAGTGCGCTGTTCGAGCCGTTGCGCCTCCAGCAATCGCCCGGCGCCGTGCAACTCATTGAGCCGCTGCTTCAGCTCTTCCTTGATGCCGCGCACCGCTTGTTTCAGCGTCGGCTTCGGCGTCACGTAATGCGAGTTGGCGTAGACCTTGACCATGCTGAATTCGTCGGTCTTGGCGCCGGTCAACGGATCGAATTCGGTGAGGCTTTCCACCGTGTCGCCGAATAGCGAGATGGCGCCAGGCGCGGTCCTCAAGATGCGCCGGCCACAGCTCGATGGTGTCGCCGCGCACGCGAAACGAGCCGCGTGCAAAATTCACCTCACCGGCTGCGCGAGGATCGCATCCGTCATCATCCCCTCCTTGTCGAAGGCGCGAAAGCGACAGAACCGGATTTTGGAAGATCGGGCGGGACCTTGTCGAAATATTCACCCCGCTTGGCATCGGCGACGAAGATCGCATGGCTCGCTCGATAGGGGTTCGCAACGTCGTGGCTCAGATGGTTGAGTAGAGCACTTCCTCGCCGATCGGGCGATCGATTAGACTGACGCGGCACGGGGAAGCTCGGGTCGGTGGCCGTCATTCGAACAATTCCGCGGCCGGCGAGCTCGTCGTCGGAGAGATCAAAGAGCGGCTTGAAGGCGCCGGATTCCAGCCCTGTGATTTTGTAGGCCATGCAGGACGTCTAGACGCTCCACCAACGGCTGGCTCCGCCGCCTTGCGGTCAAACCGAATTTGCGGCGGTTGCATCCCCGCCAGCCCCTGCTAGGGGCCGCGCAACCGATCGGGGGCGTGCGGGGTAACCCGTTTGCGCGCCCCGTTTTTGCATCGAGCACATTCCGTTTCTGGAGCTTTTCGCGCGTGGATTACTCCGGCGGATCGGCCAGCTTAGCAGGGCGTTACGCGTCGGCCTTGTTCGACCTCGCTCGCGACCAGGGGCAGATCGAATACGCTCGGCAGAGCCTCGAGGTCCTGAACCAGGCCTTGGTCGATTCGAAGGATTTCAATGAGTCGTGACGAGCCCCCTCGTTTCGCGCGACGAAGCCGGGAAATCCCTTGCCGCGATCGCTCCACAAACTCGGACTCGATCCGGTGACGACGAGCTTCCTCGGCGTTCTCGCCCGCAACGGCCGCAAGAGTGAGCTGCGCAACGTCATCCGCGCGGTACCGCCGCCTCGCCGCCGAGCATCGCGGCGAAACGACTGCTAAAGTCGTCACTGCACGCCCTTTGAATTTACGAACAGCTCGCAGCGTTCGTCAGCAGCTTCGTGCTCGGGCTGGCCGCGACGTCACCCTCGACGTGACCGTCGATCCCGCCCTCCTTGGAGGCATTGTTGTGAAGCTGGAGAATCAGCAGATCGACGCCTCAATCCGAACCAAGCTCAACCGACTCGCCCAGGCGATGAAAGGCTACGACATACCCATGGATATCCGCGCCGCTGAAATTTCCCGCGTCATCCGCGACCAGATTGCGAATTTCGACGCCGAAGCGCAGGTTTCCGAAGTCGGCACCGTGCTATCGGTCGGCGACGGAATCGCCCGCATCTACGGCCTCGACAACGTCCAGGCCGGTGAGATGGTCGAGTTCGACAACGGCACCAAGGGCATGGCCCTCAACCTCGAGGCCGACAATGTCGGCGTAGTCATCTTCGGCTCGGACTCCGAAATTTCGGAAGGCTCGACCGTCAGGCGGACGGGATCGATCGTCGACGTTCCGATCGGAAAGGGCCTTCTCGGCCGAGTTGTCGACGCGCTCGGCAACCCAATCGATGGCAAGGGCCCGATCGAGTATAGTGAGCGTCGCCGTGTCGAGGTCAAAGCGCCAGGCATTATCCCGCGCAAGTCGGTTCACGAACCGGTGCAAACCGGCCTCAAGGCATTGGACGCGCTGGTCCCGATCGGCCGCGGCCAGCGCGAGCTGATCATCGGCGACCGCCAGACCGGCAAGACCGCCGTCGCGCTCGATACCTTCATCAACCAGAAGGACATCAACAAGGGCGGCACGAAGCCAGAAGCTTTATCGCATCTATGTCGCGATCGGCCAGAAGCGCTCGACCGTCGCCCAAATCGTGCGCGCACTCGAGGAGAATGGCGCGATGGAATATTCGATCGTGGTCGCTGCGACCGCGTCGGAGCCCGCGCCGCTTCAGTTCCTTGCGCCCTACACCGGCTGCGCAATGGGCGAATATTTTCGCGACAACGGAATGCACGCAGTGATCGTCTACGATGACCTTTCCAGACAGGCCGTCGCTTACCGCCAGATGTCACTCCTTCTCCACCGTCCACCTGGCCGCGAAGCCTATCCGGGCGACGTCTATTATCCCCGCAGTCGGCTGCTCGAGCGCGCCACCAGATGAACGAGAACAACGCGGCGGCTTGCTGACCGCGCTCCCGGTCATCGAACTCGGCGGGCGACGTTCGGCCTACATTCCGACCAACGAGATCTCGATCACCGACGGCCAGATCTTCCTCGAACCGACCTCTTCTACCAGGGCAGTCGCCCGAGCAACGTGGGCCTACTCGGTCAGCCGGGTCGGTTCGGCCACGCAGACCAAGGCGATGAAAAAGGTCGCCGGCTCGATGAGTTGGAACTCGCTGGGTCCCGCGAAATGGCGGCTTCGCCGCATTCGGCTCGACCTCGACGCCTCGACCCAGAAGCTTCTCGCCCGCGGCGCGCACTGACCGAGCTCCTGAAGCAGCGCGATCTGCCGATGCCGTTCGAAGAGCAGATCACCTCGATTTTCGCAGGAACGCAGGGCTTTCTCGACGGCATCAACCGCAGCGTCGTCCGTTACGAGGCGGCGATGCTCAGCTTCCTTCGCTCGGACAAGCCCAGATCCTGGCCAAGATCCGCGACACCAAGACGCTCGACGACGACGCCGCCCCAGCTCAAGGAGGCGCTTCGGCCGGTTCGGGAAGCATTCGCCTGAAATCGAATGGCTGAGACCCTCAAGCTGCGCATCGGCTCGGTCAAGTCGACGCAGAAGATCACCAAGGCGATGAAGATGGTCGCCGCGGCGAAGCTTCGGCGTGCCCAGCAGGGCGCGAGGCTGGCGTGCCTATTCCCTGCGCGCTGGCGGCATCGTTCAATACGCCTGGCGTCGCGGTACCGTCGGTTCGTACAACCGAGAAACTCGACACAGCAAAACGAGCGCTCGTCTGATCGTTGCTCACGACCACTGATCGCGGCCTTACAGCCATTAGGCCGCGACATCGTTCATGCCACCGCCGCAAGGCTGATGGCCTCCGGTCCGGCCCGACCGTTCTGTTCGCCTCGTCGGCCGCAAGAGGCCGCCCGTCATCAGCGTCTCTACACGGCCATCATCGCTCAGTACGGCGCCGGCGAGATCGAGATCACGACCTATGCGAACGCACGGCGATCACAAAGACCTGGTCGACCGCTACGTCGCCGACGGCGTCGACGTGGTCCACCTCGCCTACGCGAGACTTCGCTCGACGCTGGTGCGGCCGAAGCAGTTCGGCGAGATCGTCCGGTCGCAGTCGAGAGCGGCGAGACGCTCCTCCGCCAAAGGCGAAGAACCCGCTTGTGTTGGATCGGCCCGGACGAGGAGGACTGGCGCGACCTGCTGCGCGCAACATGGCCAGTTCAGATGCCGCGCGCTG